>PQXE01000046.1 GCA_003194495.1 Deltaproteobacteria bacterium | reverse complement strand
GTTTTGTCTAAAATTTGGCAATTTAGCGCATTTTAGGTAAAATAGTGCTCTATTTTCAATATGTGTCCATAATTATTAGGTAACTGAAATTCATTCGCAATTTCAGTTCTCCTGCACTCCGAGTTTTGCAAAAGGCTCTTCCTTCAAAAGTTTTAAAACCGCCACTCTGACGGTTACGTGTAACAGGCTCTCTATCTCATATTCAAAATAACCGGCTACAGAACGATCAACATGATGCGCAATTGCGTTGAGTAAAGAACCTTGCTTTGAAAAATGAACGTCGCGACATGACCATAATCCTTTCGTATCGAATCTGGCAATCTCGGGAATGGTATAATACTTTCCCCTGTGTGAATAACTGCGCAAATAGTGCAACTCTCGAAGCTTCCTGAAAATCGTAGCATCCACATTTGTGCCCATTACTTCTTTCATCTCTACCATGCTGGATATTTTATTCTTTAAAATCAGCCTCTTCAGATCATTGGAGTGATATCGTTCTTTTTTCATAATGTCACAATTATACCTTTGAGTTGATAAATTTGTATAATTAGAACATTATAAAATCAGCAATTGCCTGTCAAGCTAAATATCTATAAATCCTTTAATATAGGCTATTAACAGACTTCCTTAAACCGAATTTTTATTATATTTCACGTCTGCATTAAACATATAATTGCGAAGTTATTTATTGTTGACTCCTAAGGGTTAACCTGCAGAAGATAAGTAGGGAGCAGAACAAACCCGTTAGCGACGTCGTGCGAGAATCTATTCGCCGATACATCGCTGTGGAGAGATTCCGAGCACTCAGGAGAAAGGTTTTGCCTTTTGCCGAGGCTCAAGGATTTTTGACGGACGAGGACGTTTTTAAGGCCATTTCGTGAAGACAGTCCTTGACGCCAACGTCGTTATCACTGCCGGGCTATAAGGGCTGCTCCCAAAAGCCCCAGTTGGGGAGATGTCACCACATAAGTCGGGATGTGTTTCAATACTTTTTCCATGCGGCCTTTGGCCTCAAATGCCTGTCTGAAGCCGCCTTCGCTGAGTATTGGGAGTATTTTTTTAGCAATTCCTCCGGCGACATAGGCTCCTCCGGTGGCAAGGCACTTAAGAGCGAGATTTCCTGCCTCTGCCCCGTATATGCTGCAGAACATCCTGACTGCCTGTCGGCACAGCTCGTCTGTTCCTTGCAGGGTATGCCTGGTAATGTGAGCTGCATGGTCTTTTTCCTTTACGGATTGCCTGGAAAATACGCTTTCTTCGGAACCTCGCTCTTCCAGTAGGAATTCGTAAATATGGACCAAACCCGGCCCTGAGAGGATCCTTTCTACACTGACATGGGGGAATTTTTTCATCAGGTATCTTAACAGGCGCATCTCTTCTTCGTTTCTTGGAGCAAAGTCCACGTGTCCACCCTCTGAAGGCAAGACTATGTAGCCTTTATTGCAGGGTGCCAGTATGGCTTGGCCGAGTCCTGTACCTGCGCCCAGTATGGCCTTGGGACCGTTTGATATCGGCTTTCCTCCACCGATTTGAACCAGATTGTCTCTATGCAAGACAATAATACCCCATGCAGCCGCCTCAAAGTCATTTATAAGGTAAAGTGTTTCCAGGCCGAAGCGCTCTTTCAGGTCGTGACCATCAATAGTCCATGGAATATTCGTGGCCTCAACCCTGTTTCCCTCCACTACCCCGGCAACAGCCAAGCAGGCACAATGGGGGGCTTGCCCAGGCACGTCCTTTACAAAAACCGCAAAGACATCTTCGAATTTATTAAAATCCTTTGATGAATAGTGCTTCTCAAAAAGGATCGTATTCCCATCTATAATGGCAAAGCGGGCATTAGTGCCCCCGATGTCTCCGGCAATGACCTTCACTGTTTATTGTCCTTTCTTGAATACATAGGCGTTCACAGGTTCAGGGTTCAGGGGATTATCCCAATAGAGTGCTAAGAAAGATCCGTCATGTTGAGATTTCCGATATTATTATTCAGAAACTTCTTATAAATTTCCCTTCCCAGTCGAACTTGAGTTTCTTCTTCACAGTTTTTTTTGAAACCCTCTGTCTCTCAGTAATCTTGCCGATGAGGCCAATAAGCTATTTCGGTTTCTTGATCAACAAGCCCTTAAAATAAGTACGATAAAAGCCTCTATCCCTTGTTATGAGCATGTCAGCCTGAATTTTCGCATGGGCACCGATTAGGAAGTCAGCCAGAACATGCTGCCTAAGCGGTATAACTTCCTTACAGTATTGACAGAAAGCTTTTTGCCTTTTCGCACAGGCCGGGCAAATAAGGAGCCCCTTTTTTCGGGATGAATATTTTTTCCAGGCCCGGCTGGCTTCGTATAGTGATGTCTCGTTTGAAGGGACATGTGTAATACCAGTATCATCTAAGAATTGCTTCAAATCCTGAAAGGATAGAAACTGGGCAGCCAATTCGGCAAACACGATTTCACTGATAATAAGCTTATTGCTGATACCAAGACTCAATAAGCAGTTCAGAGAAGAATGAACGTATTTTGTATTCGGGATCAAGATATCAAGTAATATGTTGGTATCAACGGCCAAAATCATCTGCGGTATCCCTCAATTCATCTATGATATCTTCAGGTTCTTTACCTTTTAGATGTGAAAGATAGCCTATATATCCTTTAAGATTTTCTACTGAAGCCTGTTTTTTCCTGAGATAAACTGTTCCCGCGTCGACCTCAAAATTAACTTGATCGCCGGTTTTGATATCCAGCATAATCCTTATCTGTTGAGGAATGGTTACCTGGCCTTTTTGAGTTACTTTTGGCATTTTTTATTGTTCTTTAATGTATTACTAAAAGTATTACTTTTCCAATGAAGGTTGTCAAGCTAAAAGAAAAACAGAGGCGGGGTCATTTTGGACCTGCCTTTTATTGTGGTGCCAGGGGAAGGAATATATTTCTTCCCTATAGGTCTCAAATGTCCTGAATACTTCTTCTTTGTTTTGAACAGTCTTCATAGTGAAACCCAACAGTTCTAAGCAATTGTTGGGTTTCAGGACTCCATCCCTAAACCCAAGCTGTGATTATAAAGACTAAAAAAATATTATGGCGAAGAGCAGGTATGTCGAGCCCACATAGCCTGGTACATTTTACTCAAAAATGCCTTGAATCGTTTTATCAGCCAAATCCATATCGTCCAGAATTGACCGAAGATTTCTGCGTATGCAATAGGTTGCGGACACGTTTCTGATAGCTGGCATGATCAGCTTGTCTGTAGTAGGCCTCAGTGAGGCAAATAGGCCCATAGTTGGGTCGATTAAGGCTGAGGTAGCAAGAATGCTCACAATGTCTCCCATGGAAATGGGATTATGGCTTATATCCCTGCTCAAACATTTTGCAGCCATCTTGAAAGACGAATCTTTTCTGATTCCTTCTACAAGGTTGTGAACTTTGCCGCGAATTTTTTTGTGCTTGTTTGAAAACTCATTTTTTTGAGTTTCTGATTTTAGGGATTGCGATGCATAGATATAATCAGTCAGTGCTTTCCGAAAATCTTTTATTTTTTGCATCACGTCGTTATTTGAATCATGACTTGAGCTTTCTTCAAGGATTTCCTTTATAGCTCTGTTGGGTTCTTTTATCCCTTTGCTTCGTGCATTCGAAATGGCCCACAGACCCATCAAATTCAATGATGGGCTCAAAATCCCAAACGGTAACTTCTGTGAAGGTCCTGGATCTTCACTGTTATTTGAAACAGCCGTCTTCGATGCAAACACCATTTTTTGTCTTTGAAGATAAAGACGGCTGCGATGATATGTTGGAGAGTAAAATTGTGACGAGGCCATGTTTGACAAAAGCTCATTAATGGCTTTTCTAAAGTAAGCATGAAGGAATTCATTGATTTTTGATTTGTCTCCAACATTAAGCTGCTTGAACAGATTAACTACAGTACTATACAAAGGTTCTTGCTGAATCATGTAAACGTGGGCCCATAGCAGATTTCTGTCTTGAGTTTCCCAAATTTTCCGCAGATCATCCAGATTTTCCCTTGCGTATTTCTTGAATGCCTTGTAACAGGGCACATTGTATTTTTTTACGCTGTCGGGGAGTATTCCACCTACATCAAGATGACAAGCTATGAGTTTACTGAGTCCTTTTGGGTCAGCATTCACAAAGAATTCCAGTTCAGCAGCCATCTTGTTGGCTGCCTCGACAAGGCCTCTTTGAAGAAAATCATGATATTGTGGGTCAAGAAAATCGAAGGTCCTAATAGAATCCATAACGGTTGTTTTCCGGGTCACGCTATCAAGCAGGTCCAATACCCGTTCCAGATCCTCAGAAACGCTTTCTAGTTCTGTGCGCGGAGCGGCCATGGTTATCTAATCTGACAAAAGAAACGCTCCCAACAGATGGATAAGCTTCCTATCAGAGAAGGCGTTACTAAAATCTCGGATATTAAGACCTCTTTCAATTGATAGAAACCCTCTGTGGTCCACCAGGACTGACAACTTAGGGAATTCCGTCTGAGTTGTCCCTGTCTTTTTGTCAGCATTTGCTTGTTGCTTTATTTTGTTCTCCTTCATGGCTTTGTTCGTTTTCCCTCATCTATACATGCGACCCAATGGCCGAATTTAATTTCTGCCAATTGGGGTTGGTTCGTCCTGCACAGGTCTTTTCTGATTAGGCAGTATGGATAAAACGGGCACATTGAAGATGCCTGCTCCATTTCTTTCGTAGCGGAAGGTTTTGTGCGGCGACCGCGCTCTATTTCAGGGTCTGTGGTGAGAACAGCGGACATGAGCAACTCTGTGTAGGGGTGAATGGGGCGCTTGTATATCTCTTCAGATGGCCCGAATTCCACAACCTTGCCTTTGTACATAACCACAGTGACAGAGCTCATTAGCCTCACGATCTCCAGGTCATGGGAGATCAATACGAGGGCCATCGGCTCTTTCTGTTTTTGCCTGAATAGCCCGAGGATCCTTGAACGTGTGAATCAACTGCACTTACAGGCTCATCTGCAAATAGGAGCCTTGGTCTTGTTATTAAGGCCCTGGCAATGGCAACCCTCTGTTTCTGGCCGTGGCTCAGCTCAGTTGGATACCTGTCTAAAAACTCGGGTTCGAGGTCAAGCTGTGCAAACAATTCGTCCGCCGCAGCCTTTGCCTGCACTTTATCCGGATAAGTATTGTGAAGTATGGCGGGCTCCAGAACAATGTCTGCAACATGCATTTTGGGGTTCAGGCTTGCATCAGGATTTTGAAATACCACCTGCATCAGTGCCCTGTAATGCCTCAGAGCGCCATATTTCATATTTGTGATATCTGTGTTCTCGAATACGATTCTGCCGTTTTCCATGGGGATCAAACGAATTGCCGCCTTCATTGCAGTAGTCTTTCCAGCCGCGCTTTCACCCACGATCCCCAGGCACTGCCCAGGCAGGACATTAAAGGATACATGCTGTACCGCAGGATTCCTTTTGCATTTGCGAAACAGGTCCCTGAAGGAAAGCCCTGATTTATATGACACTGACAGGTCCTGAATCTCTATTATTGGGACACTGTTTTCCAGTGGCAAGGGTACTATATTTTCACTTAATTGATGGCTAATCACGGGTATCTCGCCTGACAGGTGACACCTCACCAAGACGTTATCCGCTACCAGGGTGGCTTCGGGCAATTTTGTCCAGCAAGTATCAACAGCGAAGTCGCATCTGTTCGCAAAAGGACAGCCTGAATGGGTTTTCTTAAAAACGTCCTGGTTTTCAGGATTTGGCTCCTCCACATGGTAAAGCGAATGGAGTAGGCTCATTGTATATGGATGGCGAGGGGTTTTCAGGACCGTGTCAACGTTTCCTGACTCCATTACAAGGCCGGAAAGCAACACTGTCACATAGTCAGCGGTCCTTGCAGCTACACCCATATCGTGTGTCACAAGGAGCACACCAAGTCCTTCTTCATCGCAAAGGGATCTAACAAGGTCCAGGACCCTTACCTGTCTGGTGCGGTCAACCGCCGTTGTGGGTTCGTCAGCGATCAATAGCCTTGGATTGTTCAGCAAGGCCATTGCGATCAATACCCTCTGCCGCATTCCCCCTGAAAGTTGATGGGGATAGGAATCAAGCACTGCCTTGGTATTTGCAAGATCAAGTAAACCAAGCAGGGCCTTGAAACGGGCAAGCGTATCTTTTGGCGATATGCCTGTCCTTGCAGCAACTTCAAGGAACTGTCTGCGTATGGAGAGAAAGGGATTGAGACCGGCATACGCAGATTGTGGAATGAACGTAATATTAGTACCCAGGATCTCTCTACGTTCGCCACGGCTCATCCTGAGGATATCCCTGCCCTCAAAGAGCACCTCTCCCTGTACTGTGGCCCCCTGTATATAAAAGTTTACGAGCCCGAGCATTGCGAGCGCTGCTGTAGTCTTGCCGCTTCCGCTCTGGCCCACCAGAGCGGTGACCTTGCCCTTTTGAACGTTGAGGGAGAGGTCTCTTAATATAAATGTACTATGGTTTTCAGTAGGTAAGGATACCCTGAGGCCCGTTACAGCCAGCAAATCAGACCTCTGGATTAACGATGTAGTTTAGGAGCTTGGGCAGGTTTATGGCAAGTATGTCGCTTAACCTTGCGTTAAGGAATGCCTGGCTTGGCTCTGGGAGGTCAGCGGGTTTTTTCATCATCTCAAGGGTTTTGTTGTAGGCATTGAGCAGATCCTTTTTGAAATTTGCTTGCTTGTCGAAAGGAATATTGAGGTCTTTGAGGGTTTTTGTGATCTGGTTCTCGGTCTGCTTATAGAAATTGCTCAGTGCCTTTTCAAGAGACAATGGATAGAGGTCCCTTTGCTGTGGTTTAAAGACCTCCCGGACAATCCCGGTAAAATCAGGTTTTTGGTTTTTGTGACCCTGCACTTTTTTGGTATCCTGTTTATGCTCGTCTGGCTCCAGATTTTGGGCTTCAGCAAAGTGTTCTGCCTGCCTTTCTGCAAGCGCGACTTCCTCAAGGATTCCGACAAAGAGCCTTGTTGTGATCTGTTCCACCAAGCTTTTCTTAACAGCGGGTAACTTTGACTTTGGAAAATCCATCATCCCGATGGTTCTCTTGAAATAGGCATCTATTGTGTCAAAGAGATTTTCTAAAAATCTTCTTCTGTGGTCATCATCCAGATATTTTACCCCTGCATCCTTTTCTTTTGAGTCAAGAATTTCCAGCATAATGGATATGAAATCCATCTGGTTTACCCTTCGCTCCTCATCATTTTCATAAAGAAAATATTCTGTTACAGAGGATGGATACACAGGAGGAAATATAATAAGCCTGCTGAACAGGTCCGGTCTGAATCCCTGGGGCTTCTGACTGTCTAAGGTTTCTCCATAAAGCTTTACACGAGCTCTGAGGTCTTTGTGGGTTGCTGCAACGATCCTGATATTGCCAACATCCTCTTCTATCGATTCCCAGCCAAGCCTGCTTACCTTTTTCTCTTCAAGAGGGCCGAGCAGATTATCCTGGATCTTTACAGGAGCATCAGCGATCTCGTCCAGAAAAACAGTACCTCCCATATAGCTCGCTGTCTGAAATAACCCTGGAAGCGGCATCTCAACACTTTCTGCCGTGCCAAAAAGTCTCCTCATGGAGGAAATGAATTCCGGTCCCTGCTCCGCAAGAACCCCGCATAAAATCTGGATGAGGTTTTCCGACATTTTTGGTCTCGCTTCATTTTTTAGTCCATAGACAGCATATAGCAGCCTTGCCAGATAATGGGCCATGAATTGCATAGAGGTCTCTATTGTGTCTGGCTTTGAAGCAATATTTGGCAAAATAGATTGAACAAGGTCATTGAGATAGGGTTTGAGTGGACATGTCTTGCAAAGATCATCCCCCAGTTCCAGTGCGTTATTCTCATTATTTACCGAAATTTTTGTGCATAAAGCTTCGTCCATACAGGGCCATTTAGAAGAATTGTCTCTTCCATCAGAAACTCTCGGAATGTTCCATTGCCACCATTTGGTGCTCTGGACCTGAGCCTTCACAAAATCAAGAAGTTTTTCTTTTTTGCGTTTGGTCTCAGTCTCGATCTTCTGGTCATCCATGACCTCCCGCGCCTTTGGCAACATTAAGATATTGACAAGCCTTTTCCATATCCCTTCTATTGTTTTTTTACGTAAGTGCTCACTTTTTGTGATCTCCTCGATTGCAAGTTCGTGATATCTCTTTGCGGTTAAACCCTTTCCTCCACCCGGTGCCCCCAGGAGCAGGATTTTGCCGGTCAGAGGATTCAAGCGTACGTGCCGCACCAGATCGGCCATTAGTTTTGCGGCCTTGCTCCCCTTGATTTTGACAACACCCTTTACATCCAGTGCAGAATTAATTGTATCCGCTGACTGCTCAAGGAATTTCCGTATAAACCGAAGCCTGGCCACGGACCGCTGAAAGTTAACACCTTGAGGATCTTTCTCGGTCAGAAAAGGCTGCCAGATCGTTATTTTGCCCTGTTCTGTGTCTATTTTCCTGAGGACTTGTGAAATTTTAATGGAATCATCGGTATTATAGTCCAAAAAGGTCGATACATGTTGGTCCAAAGCATTTCCAGGGGATGCCTCACAAAATGCGAGCACCCTTGCCATCCATTCCAGGGCCTCTCTTGCATAAGTCACCCGAAGCAGTTTCTTTGCCCTGTCCAGGGATTCCGAGGACAGCTTTTCGAAATCTTCATATGAGTCTTTTAAATGACTATATTCTTTCAGAAATGAGAAATCCTTGATCGTCTCCATTTTCATAATGGTGTCTGCAAGCCTTCCGGCCCAGTCAAAGAGCCATGCCTTACGAGCCTCGTTCATCGCGTATGTGAGGCCAAAGAGGTGTTTGGCTCGCTCGGTGGACGATTGATGATCGATAAAAAACGCATATACAAGGTCAGGAATTTCGTCATAGAAAAAGGATATTGGCCCGAGGACAACTGTCGTATCTCTTCCCACAGGGGCATTCAGCCCCCCCTCTTTAAGGATATCTATTCCAAACTTCCCCCACCATATTTTGTCTGCCTGAAACAGACTTTCTCCGGCTATCCACAATAAACAGCTCTTTTCCCAACTCGGGAAACGTAGGACCTTTGTACAGATAGTGTTGTCTCCGTTACAAATATATCCCTGAAGCTTCCCTTTCTTATTCCTTAGGCTAGTTAAGAATTCACTGACAAGCAGTCCTTTAGCATCAAGTTTCTGTGGTATTATTGGATACAAAGATTCAATACATTGCTTACATGTCTTAACAGGTTGATGGCATTGGACAGGAGAACGTTCAAACCTATCATTCAGCTCCCGAGAAGCCTTAGGAAAAGAATCAATTGAGATACTGGTTAAAAACTTGCAAGGTTCATAATTGTTATTCTCAAATTTAAGTTGTTTAAACAAAAGTACAAAACGTCTGAATCCTGCAAAATCACAGCTATTCTGAAAATAATTCTTCGGGATAGGCAAGGATGGATAATCATTAAGCCTGAACCGAGTGAGATCTTGTCTATCCTTATCAACCATGTTGACCAAGGATACAGCCTCGTTTTGTACCAGGCGAAAGGGCCACAGAGGCCAGAATACTGTAAGATAGTATTTTCCCCCCTGGTTATTTGATCTCATTTAGTGTTCTTTCTCTTGGTTGGTGAAGGTTTTACCTCATGGCTGTTATGGCTCGTTTTTCGAGCTCTGTCTTCACACACTTTATTGCTGGGATTCATGCCATTGGCTTCTGAGGATAAAACATGACCATGTTCCCGTCTTAATTTCACAAGTCTCTTTCTACCACTATCATCTACAACAAAAGCTCCCTTGCTTCCAGCACCAGAACACATATCAATATCCTCCTCGTTCAAAGCTAAAGATGAAAAGCGGGTGATCAATCAACTTGACGCTAATCAGGCTAATTATTGATTGCGCTCAAAACATCCCATGTGAGTTGTCGCTTCAATTCTATCGTCATGGTGCCGCAACTCTAAATACAGCTCATTCATCATATAGAGTTGTCGTCGGAGTTGTCGGGTATCAGCTCAATAAATAGGCGCCGGCTCCTTTTGATAGCAATGGAAACTGGTCTATTAGATCCACGCTTCCGTGGGGATGACTGTGAGTCATATGCTTCTGTCACTCCCGTAGCAGCAAGTATTCAGTATTTCAAGCAGAGTTTTCCCTATAGCCGTAGCCACATTAGGGTTTGGGTTTGTTTAGCGATTTTTTTAACAATTTTTCAACCAACTCCTCGTAACTTTCTCTCAACAGTTTATGTTCAATAGCTATCATTTCTGATTCCTTAGCCTTTAGTTGACCTGCCTCGAGCTTCTCCTTGACTTCATCAAGACGTTTGGAAGTTATTGCTAGAGTTTCTCTGTCTCTAGCAAGTGAATCTTCATCTTTTGATTTCTCGAATTTTTCCTTGACTTCATTAAAACATTTTGAAATTTCTGATAGAGGTCTCATCTCATTCGCGAACGTCTTTTTAATATCTTCTATCTTTGCATTTAAAAAATTTCTATCACTATCTTCAAATAGCATCTTCTTACCTTCCTTTTACCAGCCTTGCAAAACCTGCATTAAAAACAATTAACCCCGCTGCAAGTAACAGTCCGGGGACCAAAAACAACCATGGATAAGTAGCAACATACGGCCCTGCATTATATATCTCGGCGCCGATCGACGGGGCCGGGGGCCTTGTCATGCCCACAAAGCCGAGCAAGGCCTCAAAAGCCACAAGCCCCACAAAATCCAGCAACGCATAGCGCATGATCCTGGGGGCGGCAATCGTGCCCACATGCCGGAACAGGATCATGTAAAAGGGCAAACCAATGGCCCTTGCACCCTCGATGTGGGGCATCTCAATGCTTGCGTTAATCTCTTCTTCTACAACTGCTACCTCAAATGGAAATGATATCATAGCAAGGGCAATAATCAAACCCCAATTTGTGGCACCGAGCAATGCAGCGAGTGCAAGGCCTGTAAGAAAAGGTGGGACGGTGCGCAAGGCAAGCAACGGCACTGAAAGCAGTGCCTTGAGCCTGACCTTTGCCAGTAGCAGAAGGAGGAGGTTTGCAAAAAGGGAGGCACCAAGGGAAATCATCTCTGCAGTGCCTGCAACTCCAAGACTTGCCTTGAAGCCTGACGATGCCCTTGCCAGCACATCCCGGCCAAGCCTGTCCGTGCCGCCGGGAAATGTGAACGAGGGAGGCTTTAAGGCTGTTTCAGGAGTTACCTTCAAAGGATCATGAAACACCAGAAAGCACAAGGCAAGGCCCACCGCAAACCACGCTAAGGTTCGTAGGTGACCTACCAGATTCGTCCTTGCCTCACCATACCAAGGGAAAGCAACACTGAAACAGCAAACAGGACAGGGAGGTCAAGCCTCAGGGCTGACTGCAGGAACCAGTGACCGATCCCCGGGATCCCAAAGATTTCTTCGACCACGGCAAGACCTGCTATCAGAAAGAAGATCAGGGCATTGCTGATGATTATGAATGATGGCGCGAGTTCGTGGATCATGCGGCGAAACATCACAAACATTCCAAGCCCGAATGCCCTTGCAACCAAGGTATGCGGGGCCTGTTTTGCCTCTTCAAGCCGCAAGACAATATTGCTGCTGAGCAAGATCGAAGGGAATATTGCAAGTGCAAGTCCGGCACACGCATCTTTTGGCAGTCCCCATTTAGTTGATGCAAAAAGCAACAGGATTGCCGAGATGAATACAGGCACGACTGCAGCGGTATTTGAGAGCATCTCTACCCAGCTTTTGAGCCTTTGTGACATTCCCTGGCCTGCCACCAGAAATCCACCCAGGACAAAGATAAAGACCAATCCCCAACCGGCCACAGCAAGGCTCACCTTCAGTTTGTCTATGGCAAGGCCAATGACCGGCCGATTTGTGTAAAAACTCTTGAGCCTGCCGCTGACTGTGTCAGAGGCCAATGTGACAAACCGCTTTGTTATAGGCTCATCAAGGTGAAGGTTCTTTCTTATGGATGCAACTGTGGCCTTATCTGCAAAACCACCAGCAACTCTGTAAGCCGGATCAGGCAGCACATAGAACAGGGCAAAGGAAAACAGAATCCCAAGGATCACTACAAAGACCGACCTTAATGCGTAGGTTAGCATTGCCCCTCAATTTTTGCTGCTGGTCGCATATATATATGGTTTTTTGAGCAGGCCGTTTACAGGACAAGTGATGCCCTTTTTCTCAAGGAAATAAAATGTCTTATGTAAAAGAGGAATTGCAACCGCATTCCTGATCATTATATCTTCGAGTTGCTGTACCCCCTGGTAACGGCTATTTGCATCAAGACCCGCCATGGCAGTTTCATATTCTGTGAGAAACTCTTTGGAATCGTAGCAAGACAGGTTAAATCCGTGGGGCGGGTCCTGGCCTGGGAAGTAGAACAGGAAATACAGGTCCTCACCCGGAGTCACAATATTCCACCAAAACCTGTAAAACACGCCCTCGCCACCAAAGGCCATCTGGAGCATTGCAGGCCACGTGATTTTTTTAAGACTTACATGTACATTGGGCAGATTGTTTTCCACCTGGGCCTTGACAAATTGCCCTATTGTCTCCGGCACTTCGCCTGAATCGATTACAAGCTCAAGCTCCAGGGTCTGTTTACCCTTATCTTTAAGATAAGTCTCTATGAACAATTTTGCCTCGGCTGGATTGAATTCAAACCCCTGCTGTTTTATCCGGTCAAATCCCCTGAATGCAGGAGAAAATGGTGGGATAAAGCCGTAGGCCGACGTTCCAAAGCCCTTTAATACCTGATGAGCAAGCGCCTCTCTATCGATCACCATGTTCAACGTCCTGCGCACCCTGATGTCGTCAAAAGGGGCTTTTTTGTTGTTCATGACGATATAGTCCAGATAATTTGCAGGCACGCTGACGAGGTTGTTGCCTTCTTCGGCAAGGCCTTTTGCCCTTGGCAAGGTGCTTATCCCTGCCTCAACAATATCGAGATCTCCTGCTGCAAAGGATTCTATGGCCGCTAACGGATCGCTGAATATACGGATCACGACCCTTGCAGGTGCCTTTTCGTGATTCTGCCTGTAGGCCTTAAATCTTGTCAGCACTATCCTGTCGTCAGGCACGAATTCTTCAAGCATATACGGCCCGGTGCCCACCTCGTGGGATGAAAGATAGTCCTCCCCGCAGGCCTCAACGATACCGGCGGGATAGATCCAGGTTCCATTGAACGTGAGCCTTGTCACCAGAAAATAGGGCCTTTTCAGGTGAATCTTTATTGTGTATGGATCCACAATCTCTATGCCCTTGATGTCTTTGGACTCTCCTTTGGCAAACTCCAAAGCCCCCTCCAGGATATCCGTAAAAATCCAACTGGTAACCGCACCTGGTGCTGAAAGGGCCCTTTTAAAGGAATAGAGTACATCCTTTGCAGTGACTTCTTCCGGGACCTTAAAATCACATCCGGTTACAGGATGGAATTTTACACCCTTTTTGAGATGAAAGGTCCACACCTTGCCGTCAGGAGAATGTTCCCAGGATTCTGCAAGACCGGGCACAGGCCCGCCTTCAGGCGATACATTCACAAGCCCTTCATAGACGTTTGAAAGCACGTTTACGCTGAACGCATCCACAATCTTCACAGGGTCAAAGCTCGTCATATTTGACATGGCAGAGTCCCTGAGCACCCATGCCTTTGAGGTTTCTACAGCCTGGGCTATCTGGGATTTTGCTTTGGGCTCGGCAGTTTTGGTTTGCTTTTTATAAGACACAAAGGCCACAACTACGGCCAGGACCAGAATCGCAAGAAGTATCCATTTTGTTACGCCCTTCATTGCTCCCTCCTTAAAAAACTGCATCTGAAGTTGTCCCCCCTGCAGAGGGGAAAGCATCTCTGCCCCATACATCTGGGATCAATCTGCCTGTCAAAGGCATCCACTTCCCGGAGGACCTGATTTAGTGTGTCTTCAAACCCATCCGACAGGACAGCAGACTTTGTATAACGTCCGTAGTCCACTTTTTCCAGGTCCCTTGGCATAATCAACCTGCCCCCAGGGGTGACTCGAACCTGAAAGCGCATCAGATCCCGCACATTCTCATACCTCACGTAGAGATTCTCTCCAACAAGGCCCCAAAGCATGCCTGTCCTGTCTCTGAGCAGTTCATCACTTCCCGGCAAGTATCCTTTTTCAATAATATCCCGAAGTCCGGGAATACTGCCTGGAAATACATCAATGAAGATATCAGCAAACTTGTCAGATGCCGACAGCAATACCTCAAGGGAGCGCAGGAACTGCTCGTCCGTGAGCCACAGGTCTTTCGGCACGTTCACGTTAGGATACAGTATAAGCACTGCAAGCCTTGGCTCATCAAATGCCCCAAGCATCCAGTCAATAAATTTGCGCATCACATCCACAGGGCAATTCCATGCATTCAGTGTGAGGGAAATGAAGAATTTCTCTGTCACCTCTAACAGCCGGTCATCATTTATTGCGGCCATTACCCTCTCAAAATGCCCGTCTCCCCGGATTTTCTCGTCAATTTCCTTCGGACCTTCGAGCGAGACATCAAGGTAATCCAGCACAAGTCCGGAGGTGCTGAATTCAGGCAGGGCATTTTTCAAGTAGGTCCCATTTGTCACAATCCCGGCGATTTTCCCCAACTCTTTTGAGGCCTGAACTATTTTGAGGGTCTTTTCCCTGGTTGCACCCGGCATCAGCGGCTCTCTGGCAGACACTGCAATCAGTTCCAGGTCCAGCATTTCATCCAGTTTGCGGATTACCTCAACCCACTGGTCGGCTGAGAGCATCCTGCCTCCAGCCTTGTATTTCTCAGGAATGTCACAGTGTCGGCACTTCAGGTTGCAGACCCTGTTTACCATGATGCTTGCAGTGCGGAATGGCTTTATGTCTTCAGCATTTTCCTGATTTTCTTCAAGTTGTTCTTTAGCAGCCTTCATAACTTTCTCTTATACATGCCCTACCGCAGTTTTTCAAATTTCTCCGTTGGAATTCTGGGCACATTGATAGACTCCCGGATGCCGTGCCGGTTCCGCTGATGGTCGGAAGATATGAGAAAGCCCACATCTCTCCAAAATATGCACGTTCCGCTTCATTATGTTTCCCTGCCACAGATAACTTTCTTCCCTACAGTAGTTATGACATGAAACTCTACGGCCTCCGAAAATTCATACCAAAATAGGTAGTTATGGTCAACAGCAAACCACAAAGCTATGCGATGTCGAGGGACAGGTCTGAAACAGGACAGAATTTGGCGCTAAAGGACCACTTCAAAAGGCCCTTTTCGGAGACAAAATCGTCATTGAAATGTAGATTCCAGCCACAGGGCAACCTCGATAATGTCGCCTTATCATTTTGATGGATAGTGCTTCTCAAAAGGAATTTTATCCCCTTCTATAATGGCAAAGCGGGCATTAGTACCCCAATGTCTCCGGCAATGACCTTCACTGTTTATTATCCTTTCCTGAGCCTGATGTGAGCGATTAGCTGTTAGCAATTAGCGTTTAGCTTTGAAAAATGTAATAGCAGAACATCCTGTAATCATTAAGCTAATAGCTAACCGCTAAAGGCTAACTGTTTAATTTACCTCAATTTACCATTCAACATTCAACCTGTAAGCGTTTACAGGGTGCTGCATATGCGAGGCGTACGGGTACGCAGACGTACTCCCTGTACTTCAAGTGCCCGACAACAAAGCAGATGCGGTGCCCTGTGAACGCTTACCCCCTTATGGCCCTTGAAAGATCCCTTGTAAGCGTCAGGACACGGATAGAGAGTTCACGAGACAGGAGACCTGTGCCACAACTCGGAGTGATGAGCGCCTGTCTCTTCACCATATCCGGATCTGCGCCTAACTGTTTTACATCCTCGTCCCACAGGGTCTTTAGACTTGAAACATCTTCTTTTTTCAGGTCTTCTTCGTTTAATGTAGGAACAAGGCCCCATGCGATTATCTTTCCTTTTTTCAGGAAATCCGACAGTTGTTCTTTATACAGGACTATGCGGTCAAAAAAGCCATAGGCATCGAAACTCAGGATATCCACCGGGGTTTCCAGGATTACAGACCAATCCGTGTTTGCGCATACGTGGATACCTGAGATGCCGCCTGCCTGTTGTACTGTATCAATTACCTCGGTCAGGTCAGAAATTACATCTTCCTTTGTGACGCCGACCATGGCAGAGGACCCGAATCCGGCAAGCGCCGGTTCATCCAGAAACAGGATTACCTCATGGCCCAGGGCCTTCATCTCTTCTACCTGGTATCTGGCCCTGAGGGCGATGGCCTTGACTATCACATCACGGAGTTGAGGATTGAAGAAGGCCAGGCGACCGGACTTGTCCTTAAGGCCGCTCAGCATGGTAAAGGGACCTGTGATCTGGCCTTTGAGGGCCATGGGCTTGGAGCCGGCCTGTGGGATCGCTTCAAGAAATGCCTTGAAACCGCGTCCGGTTTTGTCGGAAAAGGCAAAGATGGATTGTTTCAGAGGCAGCCCTGCCTCAGTGATCCCCAGATACTGTTCATAAAAGGAGAGGAGTTCCTGCTCAAAGGCCGGATCTTCTGTATCAAAATGGAGGGAATCTCCTTCTCCCCGGATTCCGGGAAGACCTTCTGTAAACTGGGAAAGGAGCCTTTCCTCCGGATACCCGGGTAGCTGGGCCCAGAGCGGAATTTCAGGCATGTACTCCAGGATAAGCCTGGTGGCTTCCTGGTGGTCCGAGAGGGGCAGACTTCCAATCAGTGTTGGTAATGCATTGGGTTTAAGGGCCATTTTTTTCCTCACACCTAAGTTGAGCTGTTAGCTGTTAGCCATTAGGGTTTAGCTTTAAAAAATCAAGGCATTACATTAATTAGAAATAACACCCAACGGGTAAATATTTGTAATAGCAAAACATCCTGTAATCATTAAACTAATAGCTAACCGCTAAAGGCTAATCGCTCAATTTAGTTCATAGGTATTTTATTGTATACTGTTCCAGATGGAACTCAGGTTTTGAGACAATGGTGATTTCCCTCTCAAGGGATTTTTCCAATAGTTCCACATTGTGGGCTTCTTCCTTAAAGAGCATTTCTCCTATCTTGGGATGTACAAGGACATGTATGCCGGTGCTGTTATCATGTATTGTCTCTCGCTGTATTCGGTAGAAAATTCCGTAGCACAGGGTCCTTTTGGATTTGAGTTCGCCGGTCCCATCACAGTAGAAGCAGGGTTCGCAGAGTACATGGTGCAGGTTTTCCCTGTTTCGCTTTCTGGTCATCTGGATGAGGCCGATTTCTGATATTCGCAGGATGTTGGTCTTGCTCCTGTCCTTTTTAATGGCCTCTTGAAGGGTCTTAAACACATCTTCTCTGTTTGCGGCATTTTCCATGTCTATAAAGTCGATTATGATCAGACCGCCCATGTTTCTGAGGCGGAGCTGATAGGCGATCTCCTTGGCCGCTTCAAGATTTGTCTTAAGAATAGTGTCCTCAAGGTGGCGTTTTCCTATATATTTTCCTGTGTTGACATCTATGGCTATGAGTGCCTCAGTGGTCTCTATGAGTATGTATCCGCCGGATTTCAGCCACACCTTTTTACGAAGGGCCTTTGACAATTCTACTTCAATGCCAAAGGCATCAAAGATAGGCATTGATTGCTCGTAGAGTTCAACACTGGGCCGGAGGTGAAGGGCAAAGGTCTCAATAAAGGCCAGAATACGCTCATGGGCGGGTCTTGAGTCAACCACCAGCCGTTTTACATCACACGTAAACAGGTCCCTTACTACCCTGAGGGTGATATCCAGGTCTTCATAGACAAGACTCGGGCAGTGAAGGCATTCAGCCCTTTTTTGGATATTTGTCCAGAGGTGAAGGAGAAATTCCATCTCGGCCTGGATGTTTTCCGCAGTAGCGCCTTCACTTGCTGTTCTGGCTATAAATCCAAAACCATTTGGACGCAGTGAATCTATCATTTCTTTTAGACGTTTACGCTCAGACTCGTCTTCAATCCTTCGAGAGATCCCCATGTGGTTCATAGTCGGCATGAGCACCAGGTGTCTTCCTGGGAATGAGATGTGGGAAGTGACCCTGGCGCCCTTGCTTCCCAGTGGGTCCTTGGCTACCTGGACCAGGATTTCCTGACCTTCGTGAAGCAGATCCTCTATCCTGAAAGATGGCGGTATGTAGTGCAGTGGATGATCTTCCTCAGCGGTAAAATGTTCTAATTGGTTTTCCTCGTCCTCGCTCCTACCAAGCATCAATTCAAATTCAGAAAGGTGGTCGTAGACATCCGTCACATATAAAAAAGCCGTACGTTCGAGCCCAATGTTTACAAAGGCGGCCTGCATCCCGGGAAGGACCCTTACAACACGTCCTTTGTAGATATTTCCCACATATCCCCGCTCGGCTACCCGCTCCACGTGGAATTCCACAACAGAGCCGTTTTCTAATAAGGCGACTCTGGTTTCCCAGTGGGTGACATTGATGATGAGTTCGGCATTCATAAGATTATTCGTACTTGCGGACAAGGACGTGCCTGCGTCCCATGTTGTCTGTGGGGCTCACCACCCCGGCATGCTCCATCTGTTCTATCATTCTGGCTGCCCGGTTGTAGCCCACACGCAGCCTGCGCTGGAGCATGGATATGGATGCCTGGCCGGTCTGGGTGACCATCTCAACGGCCTCGTCATATTTATCGTCAACCGACTCCCCGCCGGGGCCTGATGTCTCAGAATCCTCTTCTCCGGGTATGGGCTCAATCACCGTCTGGTCATAGTCGGGCTCACCCTGGGCCTTAAGGAACTCCACTACCCGGACTATTTCCTTTTCAGACACATAGGCCCCGTGGATGCGCTCCAGGGCGGAAGACCCCGGAGGCAGAAAGAGCATGTCCCCCATTCCAAGGAGCCTTTCAGCTCCCATAATGTCCAGTATGGTCCGGGAATCCACCTTGGATGAGACCTTAAAGGAGATCCTGGCAGGGAAGTTTGCCTTTATAAGGCCTGTAAGTACATCAACTGACGGCCTTTGAGTGGCCACGATGAGATGAATTCCCGCGGCTCTTGCCATCTGGGCAAGACGTGTGATTGCCGACTCCACTTCCTTGGAGGAGACTATCATCAGGTCTGCCAGCTCGTCTATGATGATTATCAGGTAGGGAAGGGGCTCTTCGGCGGTTTTGTTGTATCCCTGGAGGTTTCTTGCCTGGGCCTCTTCAAGGAGCTGATAGCGACGTTCCATCTCCATCACCGCCCACCTCAAGGCCCTTGTGGCCTCTTTGGGCTCACTTACAACCGGATGTAAAAGGTGAGGAATCCCATCGTAGAGGGAAAGCTCTATCCTTTTGGGATCTATCATAAGAAACCTCAGCTTGTCCGGGTGATGGCCATAGAGAAGAGAGCAGATCATGGCATTAAGCCCCACACTTTTTCCAGTACCTGTGGCACCTGCGATCAGCAGATGTGGCATTTTTGTGAGGTCTGTAACCACAGGCTGACCCACAATGTCCTGGCCAAGAGTCAAAGGAAGCCTTCCCACGGTTTTTTGAAAAATATTGCTCGAAAGGATCTCCTTTAAATAGATTATATGCCTGGTTGTGTTTGCCAGCTCGATACCGATAACCGCCTTGCCGGGAATCGGGGCAACTATCCGGACGCTGTGGGTCCTGAGGGCCAGGGCCAAGTCATCAGCAAGGGAGGCCACTTTGTTGATCTTAATCCCTGGAGCAGGCGAATATTCGTACATTGTAACAACCGGTCCGGGACATATCTCCACAACGTTTCCGGCAACTCCAAAGTCCAGGAGTTTTTTCTCAAGTAACCGGGCATTAGAGAGATAGACCTCTTTGTCTATTTCCACATTTTCTTCCGGCGGGTCATTCAGTAAGGTCAAGGACGGCAGAGAAAAGTCCCCTGCGACCGGGTTTATTTGAAACTTTGATTGCTCCTGCCCTTTAGCATCTTGTTCCTTTTTGCCTGAATTTTTCCGAGATTCGGTAATTTTGGGGATATCCAGTACAGGGCCTTCAAGATGGGCGTCTTTTGCTGAGGCCTTTTTTGTGTTCTGACTAAGGGGTTTTTGAACCTTGGTTCGTTGAAAAAGACCACGAATTCTGATTGAAGAGATAGCAGGCCAGATATTTGTCAGGGAAAAGGTGGTTGCAGCCAATAGGCCGGTTATGAACAGGACCACTCCGGACAATATGGTTCCCCATTCTCCGATCCAGTTAACAAAAAAATTAGTAATACTGAGACCTACAATCCCCCCGCTCACGGCAGTGGGTGTGACAGCCGGGCCTTCGCCGGTCGTAGACGATAGGGCAAAGGCCATGCTTGTTGCCAGAAGCATGGCCATCCAGCCAAAGATCAACAATGGGAAAGCAGGGAGTTGATCTTTTTTTGAACAGAAGAGAGACCATGCCATAGCAGTAAGGATTACCGGTATCCACCATGAAGCAAGCCCTAGTATTTCCATAAGAAAGGCTGCGAAATTGGCCCCCACAGGCCCCATCCAGTTGCTGGAACCTTTAAGTGCATAATGGTTAAGGGAAGGGTCCTCAGGGGAATAGCTCAGTAAGGAAGCGCAGGCGAATATAGCACCTGCCAGGAGAAAAAGTCCCAGTATTTCCTGGAGTAAGGCCCCTTTCTGGTCTGAATTATTATTTTTGGCCCTTGTTTTGGTTTTATTGGACATTCTTAAACCCACCGAACTGTAAGCGTTTACAGGGTGCTGCAGATGCGAGGCGGAGGGTACGCAGACGTACTTCCTGTACTTCAAGTGCCCGACAACAAAGCAGATGCGGTGTCCTGTGAACGCTTACGATGTTTCAATACTTTCGTACACATAATACTATAACGACAAATGACTGGAAAGGCTCAAATGGTTCTTATGGTTAATAGAAAGCAGCCCTTTTCGCCCAAAGAGTAATTTACTGATAGATATGCTTGGAGATTTTTCCAGCATTTAGTACTGTGGTTTAAAATAGACTTTTTGAGATATAGATAGGAGAATATTCTGTGAAAATAGCAGTAAGCGGCAAAGGCGGCGTAGGGAAAACCACCATCAGCGCCTTTCTTGTTCAGGCTCTGGCAGACAGAGGTAGGCAGGTGCTTGCCATTGATTCGGACCCAAGTCCACATCTTGCGAGAGCCCTTAATTTCCCGCAGGCAGAGGATATCCGCCCGATAGCGGAGATGCGAGAGCTTATTCAGGAAAGATCCGAGAGAGAAGGCTCTTTTTACAGATTAAATCCAAGGGTAAGCGATCTCCCTGAGCGTTTTATGAGACAGAAGGGAAACATCAAGCTCATGGTGCTCGGGGCCATTCAACAGGGAGGGGCAGGATGCGCATGTGCTGAGAATGCAGTGCTCAGGACCCTTTTGAACACCTTGCTACTTTCTAAGGATGAGGACATAGTCATTGATATGGAAGCAGGAGTTGAACATCTGGGCCGGGGCACGATTGCCGGTGTTGACCACCTATTGGTAGTAATTCAGCCCTATAGAGGAAGTCTTGAGACCGCGAGCAAAATACTGGCCATGGGAAAAGATTTGAAGATGAATCATCTTGAAATAGTGGCCAATCAGGTACATGGCCGGGAAGACATGAACTACATACAGGAGAACTTAGGCGTCGAGCCCATAGGTATCTTTCTTGTCTCGGACGAGGTCAGGGAGGCTGAAAGGGCAGGTGTGCCGATCTATGAGGCCGGCTCCACATTTGGAAAATCAGCCCAGGATCTCTTAGACATACTGGAGCAGATGACATGATCAATACATTTCCTCCACTTGCGGATGTGCAAAACATGCCTGACAATCGGCAAATTCCTCTGCGAAAGGTGGGCATAAAGAATATCCGTTACCCAATAACTGTCCTTGACAAGGCAAAAGGCACCCAACAGACAGTGGCCAGTGTCAATATGTATGTGAATTTACCCCACCAATTCAAGGGGACACACATGAGCCGTTTTGTTGAAATCCTGAATGAATATCGCAGGGAAATTAATGTCAAGACCTTTGCCAAAATTCTCACTGAAATGAAGAACCGCCTGGACTCACAGGAGGCCCACCTTGAAGTGGATTTCCCCTATTTCATAGAAAAGCAGGCACCAGTGACCAAGACCCTTGGGCTCATGGAATACGGCTGCGGTCTCCATGGCACCATGACTGATCAATTTGATATGATGTTGGTGGTCAGGGTTCCCATTACTACTGTGTGTCCGTGCTCAAAAGAGATATCTGATTACGGTGCGCACAACCAGAGAGGAGAGGTGAGGGCGTGGGTCAGGTTTGATCGTTTTTTATGGCTTGAGGACGTGATTACAGAAGTGGAAAAGGCATCTTCTTCAGAAGTCTATTCCGTACTCAAAAGACCTGATGAAAAATTCGTCACGGAAAGGGCCTATGAAAGGCCGATGTTTGTTGAGGACGTGGTAAGGACCGTATGCCAGGGTCTTAAAGCGTTGTCCGGAGTTACATGGTTTGCAGTTGAGGCGGAAAACTTCGAGTCCATTCACAACCACTCTGCTTATGCCTGCACTACCCAGTGTCTAAACGAAAAAGCCGTTCAGACACAATTTTGAATTCTAAATTCTGAGTCAATTACCACCCCTGTCATAGAAAGGTCAACCCCCTAGATTTTTGAAAAACAACGATCCTTTGGGCACACGAAATCCCTATCCTAATTGTGATAGGACGTGCTTGACATTTGTCCATGCACGTCCTACTTATTAACATTAAGTAAAGAAAAAAATGAATAGTAAGGAACGGGATTATGTTGGCAGGAACGGTATCATCAAAGGGTCAGGTGACCATTCCGAAAGAAATTCGGAAAGTTCTCAGGGTAGGACCGTCTGACAAGGTCGTTTTTACACCGCTTGGCAAAGGAAAGGCCTTGATTACGAGCGCCAACAGGTCGGCTTCGGACGTTTTTGGCATACTCAAGCACCGGAAACTCGAACGGCCTGTTTCAATTGACGAGATGGAATTTGCTATCAAGAATCGACAGATCAGGAGAAGCAAGGCGTGATCGCGCTCGACACGAACACCCTGGTTAGATCGAGGATAATCCAGACCAGGCGAGAGTTGTCCTGGCGGTCGTAAGTCATGCGGAAGCCAACTCCCGGCAGGTCTTGATCCTGAGCGAGGTTCTAATTGAGACAGTCTGGGTTCTTGAGTCAGTTTACGGTTGTCCGCGGAATGAAATCGCTAGTTTTCTGGATACACTGATATGACAGCGTTTGTCTATAGTAAATATTTCGTATCATATCAACTAGTTATGATTTTCCCTTACAAAAGCAAATACTATGCCGAACAATATTAATTTTAAGTTTGGATTTGAGGATAAGTTCCTCAATAAATTGATCGAGAGAATGGACAGTAACCAGGATATATTTACAAAAATTATGGATGACAAGTCCTTTGGTGATGTTGTGAAAGAATGGATGTTGCTTAAAGTTTATAATAGGTTGAATGTAATACAATCGGAATAAATGGCCCGATGCCAATTTTGGGCAAACAGGGCCGAACGCATAGGTTCGTCCCTACGTATAACCATGAAAAATATCAAAGACCTGCCTGCTCATAATCGCCCCAGGGAAAAACTTAAGGAAAGGGGTGCATCCGCCTTAAATGATGAGGAACTGGTGGCCGCAATTCTGGGGAGAGGTGTAAAAGGCCATGATCTCAGAACGATATCCCGCAGTGTTGCTAAATTGATCCGCAACCACAGGAAAAATCTCACTATTGAACACCTCACGGCGGTGCGTGGAATGGGCCTGGCAAAGGCCGCCCAGATCCTGTCGGCTTTTGAACTGGCAAGACGGTATCTGATTAAGGATGCTGTAAAGGTAACCGGAGCACAAGATATGATACCTCTTTTGGCCGATATTGTCGACAAAAAGCAAGAGCATTTTGTTTGCTTTTCCCTTAATGGCGCTCATGAAGTGATTGAAAAGAGGATTGTTACAATTGGGCTGGTTGACCGTAGTCCGGTTCATCCACGTGAAGTCTATGCGGATGTCATATCAGACAGGGCCGCGGCTGTTATTTTTGCCCACAATCATCCCTCCGGCGACCGTTATGTTGCGAGTTGATCCATCCTACTGAAAATACAGGCTTATTTGGCAAATGGTACGATATGGGCAATTATCATATTAAAACAGCAGGTTATCCAGTTTCACGGTTAGGCGATCAATAAACTGATC
>PQXE01000045.1 GCA_003194495.1 Deltaproteobacteria bacterium | reverse complement strand
TGAAGCAGGCCTATCCCTTGTTGAAGAATTGGGACATACAAAAATAACCAAAGTTGTCAACAAGGTGCGCCGCACTATGCCGGGGTTGCTTAACTATTTTGATGTTGCAAAAACAGTTGTCGGCAATCTATCAAACCTCCCTATTAATCAAGAGGCATTACAGGCCCTTTGTTTGGCTTGGCAGTGGAAAAAGGGACTTATCAAGTCGAAAAAAACCAAGGGGCGGAAATACTGCGGCATGAATGAGCGGGATTACCTTGAAATCGCATTGGCCTATCTTCAGGAAGATTATGATGTTGTCAAAGAGCAGGTATATCAAGAACTAGATCAGATTGTTCAGAGTTCAGCCTTGGTCGAATGCATAAATTCAATAATTCGACCTTACTTAAACGGATCAAAGAACCATATCACGCAGGAAACTCTGAACCTGATTATGTTTTATCACAACCATCGGCGCTATAAGGATGGCAAAAGAAAAGGCCGGACGCCTATGGAAATATTGACGGGCAAGAAACAAAAAAAGGACTGGATCGAACTCCTCTTTGACGTAGTAGAGGAAAAAGATCCCTATTTTTTTGCTTCTACCCAATAATTTTTCTTTAAAGTATCCGCATAAAGAAAAGGCACTTTGATTGACTCTATAGGTTTGTCCTAAAAACCTTCGTCGAAAAGTGTAAACTACTTTTATGCCTATATGAAGGATGCCGATCCGGCATTTCTTCACTATCTTCTGAAATACACAGAAGAACGTGTTCCGGGTTTAATGAGTAGCGACATGGTGCGGTCTCAGATGTTCTGTAGATTACACCTTTCTCCGCCAGACTCTCAATGGCACGCAGAATTGCATCCGACCCTGCTTTCTTCTGCAGACGCTTAATTTCCTGCTCACTTGCTAGCTCAGGGTCCTCAAAATCTTCACATTTCTCTCCAACCTGCAGGATGAACTCAATGTACTCTTTCGAATTGGGGGAGAGCGAAATACACTTTGTTTCTTTCTGCGTCTCAGGCCGTGCGGCAGGATCACAGTAGATCTGCCGCTTGTTTAGGGCCCAATGCTTCTGGAATTTGATGTATCGACTTTCGGACATCGGGTTTTGACATCTAAAATTAATAGCTCGCTCACGGAGAAACAGCTCCAGAACCTGCTGTTCCAGCTCTGCGTACTCGTCCAGATCTCTAACGGCCAACAGCCCGGATCTGCTGGGCGCAAATCTCACTGGTTCACCTATTAACCTGAAGAACCACAACTCGATCTCTTCGAAAACGTTTTTTCCCACATCATCCAGCATGTCCTCCTCTACTAAATCAATAACATAGGCTTTTATCGCATCCAGTGCCTGATCGATGCTCAATCTTGGGCCGATCTCCGGAGCAATTGAAGCAAGGATGACTTCAAAAAAACGACTCACGAGTTCATCACTTATTGCCATGGAGTCGTGCGACGCCCTCTCTCTATCGTCGATGAATCCGAGAAGCCGACGTTCCTTCTGGGGTAGCTGTTGCAGAATGGCCAGAACCAGATTCCTGAGGTGCTCGCGCGGGTGAATTGGATCTGCAAGGAATATCCGTCTTTTTTTAATCTCCTGGAAACTCTGAATATCATGCTTGGCAAGCTGAAGCTCCCCTTCAAGCGCATGGGTAAAAGGAAGAATAACATTCTCTCGCGGTATGCTTTCAGCACCTATACCGACTGCCTGCGTACATCGTATTCCATTAGGTGTGTCTGAGTTCTCGGCATGCTTGAGATGCCATACTTTGACGAAGAATGTATCAGGACCATCGTCCTCCTCGTGGTCCAACACCGCAGAAAGAGCCCGCTCTCTGACTTTGGCAACACAGGCATGGACATCTTCTCGATCAACTAAGAAGAGAGGCGACCCGCATTCTGGGCAGATATCCGACCCATCAGGATGAAAGGACCCGCATGAGAGGCAACGATGAAGAAATCCCGTCAGCCCCCGGAGGAATACATGCAACCGGAGATCAAGCGCTGGCCTTTCGTCTGAGAAATCTGTCGCAATAATGCTTAGAGCATTCAACCATGCCTTTACGGTGAGTGCGGCTTGCTCGCCGGATATCTCCCTGGGACACAGTTCTTTGTAAAGATTTGTAATCTCAGCGAATGTCTTCGCGCCGCTTTCTTGAAGTGAATGCGTCAGTTCAACCAGGAACGGGTGTCGGTTCAGTCTGCCACCTATATCGCTTGTCCAGAAAGGTTCGTCGGAAAGCCAGAATGACACAGGAACCCTTTCGCCCAGGAGATCCCCGAGCAATCGACACTTCTCGAGCGAATCAGCCGAATCTCGAATCTCGTGGTCTGGAATACTGCTTATAGTTGGCCACGCCATAGGTTCTGTTTGCTCTACCTCGTAGTCAGGTGTGACAAGTCGGTATTCTTCCACGTCGAGGACACTCCGAAGAAAATCGTCGAGCGCATCTTGATCAAACGTTGTTCCGCTGATATACCCACCTTCCTGAGCCAGCGTGGCACTGGCACCTATGAGTAACGGGCAGGTCTCAGTCTGTTCACGAAGTCTCTTAAGGAGAAACATAAGGTGTGTGGCTTTAGTACCACGGTAGGTGTGAAGCTCATCCAGCACTAAGTAAGCCAGCGAATCTCGACAGCCGTCTATGATAGGGCGCCATTTACGGGCCGTGAGCAAACGCTCCAACATGACGTAGTTCGTCAGCAGGATATCAGGAGGTGTTTCGCGCATTTCGCGCCGGGAGATAATATGGTTCTCCGGATACTCAGCATCTTCTGGCGGGTCTTCTGGGGTAGCACCAGTCAGAATGCCGAAAGTAATCTTCGAATTACTGGCATAGCGAGACAAGCGGTCTATCTGGTCATTTGCCAAGGCATTCATCGGATAGAGGAGAATACTCTTGATGCCAGGTGCGTTGGTCTTCAGGCAATGATTTAGAATTGGCAGCAGAAACGATTCAGTCTTGCCGCTTCCGGTTCCAGTCGCCAAAACTGTCGGAATACCATCCAGAATGGCTGAAATCGCCTCTTCCTGGTGACGAAAGAGATGGAAGTTGCGCCAGAATCGCTCGCGCATAGCGGACATTATGTGCTCTGCGAACCCAACCTTTCGGCAGAATTCGTGGAAAGGCAGATTGCTGGGTTGATATGCTGGCTGCAGGGAAAATATGAGGCCTTTGTCGGCACAAAACCGCTTGGACACATAATCGACGGAGTCACAGGAAAGGCCAGCTCGTGAGAGTGCGGTTCTGAGAATGTCGCGGTAAGACTCGAGCAGTTCAAAAGCTGTCGTAAACTGATTATCGTATTCTATCCTTTCTCCTGCCATAGGCTGTGTTTATCCTTTTTCTAAACTGTATTCATCCACCTTAACGTGCGAACGTGAAGCTTAGCCGTAGCGGTTCGGCTAAGCTGTAGCGCTATCGGCTGCATCTGAAGTTAGACCACTATTGCTCGAAGTCCATGGCGATTCGGATCTCCTCGGCTTTGGTCACGGTACATGCCTCTTGAAATATTCTGTCTATGGACTGCCTGACAACCCCATGTCGACGAAATAGGATAGGGTAATAGAATTCAATATTCATAGGTTCACTGTCTGCGAATTTCCGGCTTTTGAAGTGACGATTAGCAAAATAGTCTGTCGCGTCGCATAACTTCCGAAAAGAATCGAAGAGACTTCTCCATGTGTAGTATCCATTCGCTCTTCTTACCGCTCTTCTTTTGGAGAAATGAACAGAATTGAGTGGCTACACGTCCCTTGCAATAGTGATGATATTTTCCTGTGTCCATCCAAGGCGGCTCAAACGAAGAATAACGGTGTTTCTGCTTGTTTTCTGCCAGGCACGGATATCCGAGATCCAGGTATTGACTGTTTGCTGGATAATGTACCGAGTCCACTTGCTGCCAAGGGATCTCCTCTATATTCATTTTTTCGGTGGTAAAACTCACCCCCAGCAATCCCGAATGATAGCCACACAAAATAGCAAACAGCCGCATAATTCAGTCATCGGCAAGATTGGCCGTCATCTTTAAAACCTATTCGATTTTCCTTTTTCGAAATACTGACAGACAAAATTATTTGCCAGATAACAGGAAAACGGGGAGACATTGTTGATTGAGTTGTAGAAAAGGAAAGGGGGACAAAAGGGGGACGTTCGAAAAACGGAGTTCAACTGGGTATCCACTGCCACAATGATGCCGAAGTTGCCGTGGCCAACTCCCTGACGGCGGTCAGGGCCGGAGTGACACAAATCCAGGGTACCATGAATGGTTTTGGTGAGAGATGCGGAAATGCCAACCTCTGTTCTGTAATTCCAGGCCTGGTGCTCAAAATGGGGTATGAATGCACAGCAGGCAATAATCTCGATAAGCTCACCAGTGCGTCAAGGTTTGTTAGTGAAATCGCAAACCTGTCCCACAATAAGTACCAACCGTATGTGGAGGAAAGTGCCTTTGCCCACAAGGGGGGTATCCATGTCAGTGCTGTCCAGCGCAATCCCTAATCATATGAACACATAAGACCTGACACTTGTGGGGAATATTCAGCGTATCCTGATCTCAGATCTTTCCGGAAAAAGCAACATCCTTGCCAAGGCCAAGCAGTTTGGCCTTGACCTGGAGAGCCATGACCCTGTTGTGCTGGAGATTGTGGCCCAGCTAAAGGAACTGGAATCCCAGGGCTTCCAGTTCGAAGGTGCGGAAGCCTCCTTTGAGTTGCTCATGAGAAAGGCCATTGGCACCCGGCGCAAGTACTTTGATCTCCTTGCCTTCAGGGTCATAGACCAGAAGTTCAAAGACAATGAACCTACACAGGCAGAAGCTACTATTAAGGTGCGTGTAGGCGGCCATACAGAACACACTGCTGTAGGGTGAAAAATTGGAAAAATTGGGGACGTAATGGACTATCTTGACTTACCCTTTCGTTCTCCTTGTAATTACCTTGGAGATAGCAGACATAGAAACTCCGATCTGTCGGGCTACTTCTGCCAAGGGGATTCCATAATCCTGTACCAGTTGATACACTATATGCGGCCTGACTGTAAGATAAAAACGCTGCAACTGCCCACTCGAAGTTCCTTTGGATTGATAGAGGTCCCGGACGCCTGCCCGCCATCGCGAACTCAGGCAGGCGGGGATGAAGATCATCTTGACACTTGAGCAACCCCTCAGAGAGAGGCGTCAATTTTTTGGTGGAGTTTGTCCCAATCAAGAATTTTTTTGTCAGCCGTTATAAGGATTGCGGAGTTTTCGAGCGCCGTGGCAACGATCATGCGGTCTGCAGGATCGCCGTGAAAAGCCTGCAACTGACCGGCACGGAGAGCAGTTGAGCCCTGTAGTGGAATTTCCAGCAAACCGTTTTGCAGCAGTTCAATACGCCAGACATCAAGCTCTATCCGGATATCCAGTCGTTTTTTTCTGACCAGCATGGCAATTTCCCAAAAACTGATAGAGGCCACGCCAAGTTGACCGGATGCCAGCGCCCTGTTAATTGTTTGTAATGCATTTGTTCCTAATCGTGGATTTCCTTCATCCAGCCATACGAGAACGTGTGTATCAAGTACCAGCATTAAATGGCATCCCATTCAATATCCAAGGGGACGATCAAATCATCTTTGCTCTGTATCTTTCCTTTATGCAGGCCAAAAAGTGTTTTCGGCACTGTGCGATACGCCTTCAAGATAGAAACAGGTTTCCCGTTTTTTGTGATCGCAATTTCTTCCCCTGTCCGGTTTACCTCATCCATTAAGTGCAGGCATTTTGCTTTGAATTCTGATGCTTTAATTGTTTGCATGTTACACTCCTCAGATGTATTCATTTTGCCGGGGTATCCACTTTGCTCTCCTTGTGCTTCTGTTTTTTTCATTAAAAGCAGGGGAAGCGAACCGGATAGCCCCTTTCACTTTTATTACCTAAAAATAACCATAGTCATTATCATAGTCAATGACGACTTTCATAGACACGGAATAAGCTAAGAAAACGGGAAAACTGGGGACGGGACGTAATGGACTACCAGCTTGATTTACTCTTTCGTTCTCCTTGTAATTGCCTTGGAGATAGCAGACATAGAAACTCCGAACTGTCAAGCGGGCGCATTCACACGTTGGGGGAGGAAATCCATACGTGGTTGTTTTGAAAAATGAACATCGAACATCGAACGTCCAACATCGAATAAAAAAACAAACACCCGATACCGAACATTCAACAGCTATTTCTGTTTCTTCATCTTTTCCCATTCAACATTCGATGTTGGACGTTCGATGTTCGATGTTCATTACTAAATTCTAGGTCCCCCAATATGTGAATGCGCCCATGTCAAGCTACTTCTGCCAGGGGATTCCATAATCCTGTATCAATTGATACAATTGTGCTATGAAAAAAAGCGTTCGTAATGATCGTGGTTGCCGATCCAAAACCACGTGACTGTATCACCATCAAAAATTCCTATGGCACGATAGCCGCGTGTTATTCTTACCGACCAAATATCTTCCTCGTGGTTGATACATTTGAAATGCAGAGATGGATGAAAGGGATTTTTTGCCCACAAGCGATAGGCTTTTCTGGCTCTGAGTTTTATTACTTTGTCAAGAGATGCGTATGCAGTCCAAAATGACGGTAGAGTTGCGGATTTCATAGCCGGTTATAGTCCATCGGCTTCGCATGTCCTTCGGCAATTTCCTGTCTGGCACGCTGGGCAGCGGCAACAAGTTGCGATTGTATTTTCTTAAACGTGACACCCCACTGAATCTCGTCCTGCAGGTTTTCGACATAGTCGCGCAGATGTTCTACTACTTGGTGTTGTGCACTTTCAGGCAAGGACTCCATCATTTTCGTTAATGTGGTAATGGCTGTAGATGACATGACCAAACGCTCCCTTTCATACATTTCTATACCCAGGCTTTGTGTCAGCCCTGAGCATTTCTATATTTTCAAAGTCCTGTTTTACTCTTACTTGCCGTGCCGCTTGCAACGTATGGTGGCCTAACTTTATAGTAGAATGCCTATCCGAATAAGCTTCAGGATCTTTTCTCCTTTCAATCCCAAGCCACATTACGAAGTTATTCAAAGTGAAAATCACCTTATGCCCAATTATTCCAGCCGTCAAGTTCACTCAGAAACGGTGTTATATATTAAATCATGGAAAATTGCGAAAATTGGGGACGTAATGGACTAGATTGATTTACTCTTTCGTTCTCCTTGAGAGTGTTTTGGGGGCGGAACTCTCACCTATAGCGAACCATGAATCTAATCGAAACATACATTTGAGCTTGCTACGTTCTACTATTGCCAATTTCACTAATTCTGTGCAGAATGAAAGCGATTACAGTTTTAAAATGTCTAAACATAGAAACGACTTCAAGGGAATTTTAAGACGATGTCCAAGTATCCCCAGATACTCGAAGCTATCAAGACAGTACGCTCACAGGTGCGCTGGAAACATAACAGCGCACAGAGCGTCACCTGCGTAAACGTAAACAGCGGGGACATTTACCATCAACAGCTACACTTGAAGATTATGAACGCATAATTTTAACCGTGTTGAAAGATGAAGCCAGCAGAATTTACCGTTATTGATATAAAGGAATACCGTATGTGACCATGGTTGCAATGGCCGACACTCGGCAATGGTTGGTGATGTTTGCTTACGATGGCGCGGGGGCATTTCGCCACCCGCTCGCTGTGACTGTTGCCTAAAGCTAAAAGACCATGGCAAGGCCTTGCTGGGCAACATTAGCCACTTGTGCAAGCCCTTCGGGTAATATTCCAAAATACATAATCCCCAGAGCAGCGGCAATCAGTGCGATCATTGAAGGAACGCCGACTCCGCCAGCCACTACCTCCCTGGACGGCTCAACCATATACAGCATCCATATCACCCGCAGATAGTAATACGCCCCGATAACACAGGTCAAAATACCCAGAGCTGCAAGCACGAAATACCCTTCTTTTATGGCCGCTGCGAACAAGTAGAACTTACCGATAAAACCGGCGGTGGGAGGAAGTCCTGCCATGGAAACCAGGAACAGGGCCATCAGGAAACTGAGAGCAGGATACTTGAACCCCAACCCTTTGTAATCGTCCAGGGTCTGGGCCTTTCCTTCCTGACCATCCAACAGATAGAGCACGCCAAAGGCCCCCATATTCATCAAGGTATACGCAAAGAGATAGAACAGCACACCCATGCGGCCTTCATCATTTGCAGCAAGAATCCCCAAGATCATGTATCCGGCATGGGCTATAGAGGAATAGGCCAGCATGCGTTTCACATTCTGTTGGGACACCGCAACTAAGTTGCCAACAAACATGGTAATGAGTGCCAACCACCACAGCAAGGGTTTCCAATAGGCTGCCAAGGCTGCCAGGTTAACCGTGGATTGAAACTCAGGTTGCCCGCTATGCGCAAGAATCGGAGTAAAAGTAACACTCAGTAGCTTGATAAATATCCCAAAGGCCCCTGCCTTCACCGCTGTCGCCATAAAACCGGTTATAATCGCAGGACTACCCTCATACACATCAGGGGTCCACATATGGAAAGGCACAAGAGCCATTTTAAAAAACAGCCCTGACATCAGCATAGCCATAGCAACAAGCACTCCCGGGTTCTCAAGAAGAGGACCAGAGGACAGCACCTGAGCGATCTTTGTGATATTCACAGTGCCGGTCAAACCATACATCAGTGCAACCCCGAAGAGGAAAAACGCAGACCCAAAGCTCCCAAGAAGGAAATACTTAAGGGCCCCCTCCTGTGACTTCCTGTCATTCTTCAGGAATGCAGCCAGGACATATACCGAAAGGGACATCACCTCAAGAGCAATAAACATCATGAGCAGATCAACCGACTGGACCATGGCTATAGTGCCATAAACCGCAAACAAAAGCAGTATAAAATATTCTGATCTAACCAGTTTATTGTTGCGCATATAGCCTATACTCATCAGGCTCGCGAATATACCTGCCATCAGGACTATGGCCGACACGAATATGGCAAACTTCTCCGTAGAGAAGACATCCACCAGGACTATTTCATTGAGTGTCCACCCGGTGCAAGTCATATACTTCAACGCGACCAAAAAGCTCAGAGCAGTAAGCCAACCCATTGTTGCTACATGGTCCGGTTTCTCATCTGTTGAAAGCCAAAGATCAACAAAAATAAGCACTAGCCCGGCAATAAGGAGGATTATCTGTCCACCAGCTACCTGCCATAGCTGACTCAGGCTAAAGGAAAAACCAAGATCGCTCATATTCACTACTCCTTAGCCGAACTCACATCTAAAGGCGTCTTGTCATCAACAAAGGCATGATGCTCTACAGCCGCACATGGGGACGCAGGTTCAGAGATCTTGACCTGACTGATAAAATGGTCAACTGAGGCATGCATCTTGCTCAGGAAGAAATTCGGATACAGGCCTATCCAGAATACCAGTGCAACCAGAGGTAGGAGATAAGCCAATTCCCTGCGATTCAAGTCTTTAAGTTTTTCGTTCTTGGGGTTTGATACCTTACCGTAAAAGACCCTCTGAAACATCCACAACATATATATTGCCCCAAGGACCACACCGGTAGCTGCCAATACGGCATAAGCCTTATTCACTTCAAAGACCCCTAGCAGGATAAGAAATTCACCAATAAACCCGTTGGTAGTGGGAAATCCCACACTTGACAGGGTTATAAGGAAGAAGATAGAGGCATAAATAGGCATGGGCCTGCAAATCCCTCCATATTCCGCAATCATACGGGTATGGCGTCTTTCATAGACTACACCTACCAAGAGGAACAAAGCACCGGTTGAAATGCCGTGGTTGATCATCTGGAGGATCGAGCCCTCAACTCCATGACGGTTTAAAACAAAAAGCCCTATCATACAGTAACCAAGGTGGGATACGGATGAATAAGCCACCAGTTTCTTGATATCCGGCTGGACCATGGCCACCATTGCCCCGTAAATAATGCCTATAACCGAAAGGACAATAATAAGCGGGGTAAAGAAGGCCGAGCCATCAGGGAAAAGGGGCATTGCAAACCGGAAAAATCCATACGTGCCCATCTTCAGGAGTATACCTGCCAGAATCACTGACCCGGCAGTTGGTGCTTCAACGTGGGCATCCGGCAACCATGTATGGAATGGAAACATCGGGACCTTGATTGCAAATGCCAGGGCAAAGGCTGCGAAGAAGAGTATTTCATACGTCCTTGCCAGATTCGTATCGTATAGAGAAAGCAGGTTGAATGTGAGCTCACCGGTTTCCTGATGATGAAAGTAAACAAGACCGATGATACACACCAGCATGAGGAAAGAACCGACTGCAGTGAACAGGAAGAATTTGATTGCAGCATAGATTCTTCGTTCCCCGCCCCATACACCTATGATCAGCCACATGGGAATGAGCATAATTTCCCAGAATACATAGAACAGAAAGAGATCCAGAGATACAAATGTCCCGAGCATTGCCGTCTCAAGGACCAGCATCGCGATCTGGAACTCCTTGACCCTTTTTGTAATGGCCGTCCAGGTGGAGAGGATCGTAATCGGAGTAAGAAAGGTGGTCAAAAGCACAAGCCAGAATGCAAGACCATCCAAACCCATAAAATAGGTAATGCCATAGCTGGGGATCCATGTATATTGCTCTAGGAATTGGAACCCTGCCACGTCCGGATCGAAATCAAAGTACAATCTCAGCGAAACAATAAACACCAATGTGGATATTACCATTGATACCCAGCGGATGGCATTCTTCCCTGATTCACTCCGCTGTGGGATAAAGAGAATAGCCAACACTCCCAACAGGGGTAAGAAGGTTACATAGGTTAATATGGGAGCATTCATAATCTACCCTTCGATCCTTTTGTTTTGTTACACTCCATAACTGCTCTTTCCAGGCCCTGTTCCATAAAATAAAATCCAGCCGTTTTTACACAATGAAAAACCAGAGCATTACAACAAGTCCAAGGACCATAAATGCCCCGTAGGTCTGCACATAACCATTATGCACCAGCCTTAACGCACCTGATCCCCTTTGTACCCACCATGCCTGTCCATTCGCTCCTACGTCGTCGATGATGAACGCGTCCACCACTTTCCAGAAGAACATTGAGAGATAATAAAACGGAAGGACAACCACATAGTAGTATATTTCATCAACAAAGTATTTGTTATAGACAAGCTTGTGATATATGGAATAGGTCTCCGCAAGCTTTTCCGGAAGTACGTCAACACGACGAATATAGATATGATAAGCCAGGGAAATACCACCAATGGCAACAGCCACCGACCCGGCCATAAGCACCCACTCTACAACAGTGGAATGATGCTGCACACCAACGTAGGCAGCAATTATTTCATGTGAGTTGGCAAATACCGGCTCAAAGAAATTTTCCATGACATTGGGTACATGTCCAAAGAGGTTGCCGATTACATGCGGTATGCCTAACCAGCCCCCAAATACTGAGAGAAAAGCCAGGATCATGAGGGGACCTGTCATGCTTAATGGCGATTCATGTAAGTGATGGGCCTGTTCTTCCGTACCGCGGAACTTGCCATGGAAGGTCATGAAAATAAGCCTGAACATATAGAAGGCCGTTATTCCCGCGGCAAGAACGCCGATAAACCAGACTATCTTACCTACAACAGGATAATACGGGAACGTGAAGGCCTTCCATAGGATCTCGTCCTTACTGAAGAACCCTGCAAAAGGAGGAATACCTGCAATCGCTATAGTTGCAAAAAGCATGGTGATATATGTGATGGGTATCTTTTTCCAAAGGCCGCCCATGCTCCTCATATCCTGGTCCCCGCCCATGGCGTGAATTACAGAACCGGCGCAAAGGAACAAGCATGCCTTGAAAAAGGCGTGGGTCATGAGATGAAATATGCCTGCCCCGTATGCAGCCACGCTCACACCTATGAACATATATCCCAACTGACTTACAGTAGAGTATGCAAGGACCCTCTTGATATCGTTTTGCAGGATACCAATGGTTGCCGCTATAAAGGCGGTAGCCGCGGACATTAATACCAAAACCATCAAAGCAGTAGGAGCCAGGGTGAAAAGAACATTTGTCCTTGCTACCATATACACACCGGCAGTCACCATTGTGGCAGCATGAATGAGTGCTGAAACCGGGGTCGGGCCGGCCATGGCGTCCGGGAGCCAGACAAACAAGGGGATCTGTGCTGATTTTCCGGTTGCTCCGAGGAAAAGCAAAAGGCATATGGCTATCATTACCGGTGAATTCATGGCCAGCATCCCATGCTCATACATGTGAGCCGCCTTTGGAAATACATCAAGATAAGACAGGGAACCGAACGTAATAAAAATCAGGAACATGCCGAGGAGAAAGCCAAAGTCTCCAATCCGGTTAACAATAAAGGCCTTTTTACCCGCATCTGCATTCACATTCTCTTTGTACCAGAAACCGATCAGCAGATAGGACGCAAGACCTACACCCTCCCAGCCGACAAACATCACTACATAGTTGGAACCCAGCACCAGCATTATCATGAAAAACACAAACATGTTGAGGTAGGCAAAGAACCTCCAGGCTGCCTCATCATGTGCCATGTAACCTGTACTGTATATATGAATAACAAAACTCACGCCCGTAACCACCAGGATCATCACAGCGGAAAGCGGATCAATCATCAACGCAATATCAATATTAAGATTACCTACGGTCATCCACGTCCATAGGACCTGCACGAGCAACCTGTCTTCAGCCGGGCTGCATGCCAGTTGGTACACGGCCAGAATGGAAAATAGAAACGCCAAGCCTATAGCCGAACAGCCAATGCAGAAAACACCGGATTTTCCGATCTTTTGCCCCAACAGGCCATTAATCAGAAATCCTATAAAAGGCAGTAGTGGTATGAGAAACAGATAACCTTCCATGAATAGCTCCCTACATAAACAGGGTGTTTATACACCAAAAAGCATAATTAGCTGAATACGTATTCCTTACCATTTCAATACATTAAACCTGGTTATATCCACCTCCCGCACATGCCGGAAGAGCGCTATTAATATCGCAAGGCCAACAGCAACCTCAGCCGCAGCCACTGCAAAAATAAAAAGGACCATAACCTGCCCTGCCATATCGCCCATAAAATTGGAAAAGGCCACCAGCATGAGATTTACTGCATTGAGCATAAGCTCAATAGACATGAACAGGATCAGGGCATTTCTCCTTGTACAAAAGCCGATGGTCCCCAAGCCAAAGAGTATTGATGACAAAACTATATAGTGTGTGAGCGATGCCATTCAGCCCTCTCTTAAAGTTTCTTCTTGCATAGATATATCCCGCCGATCAATGCTACAAGCAGGAGTACGGATACAACTTCAAAATGAAGCAAAAAGTCCCGGAAAAACAAGTCACCAAACATCGATGGGGCTCCGAATCCTTCGGGAAGTGCCTTCATAGACACTATGTCAGACACGCCCTTTATCCCGACTACTACGAGACCAATTAAACACAACCCGAGTAGAGCTCCAAAGCCCCTGTATGAAACATTGGCCTGGATAGCCGCCAACCTTTCACCTGGCGCCATGAGAAGCATGATAACAAACACAACCAGGATCAGGATGGCCCCGGCATAAATGGCTACCTGGAAAATAGCTATCAACGGGGCATGCAAATGTAGATACAGGGCGGCAAGAGCAATAAAAACCGTGAGCAGTCCCATGGCACTGGGCAATGCGTCCTTTGCGGCTATGGTAAATAGCCCGGCCAGAACCGACATGCTGGCAAATACCCAGAAATATAGATCCATATCAATCACCCGATTCCTCTAACAGTTTTTCTCAACACCTGGTTTATCCTTCCTTCTCCGCGGCCTCTTTCTTCTCAGTGCTTTCGGCCTTCTCCGCGGCCTTTTTCTTTACAACCGGCTTCTTTTTACCTTTAGCGCCAGCAACCTTGGCCTTTTTGCCCTCAGCACCCTCGGCCTTCTCAGCCTTTTCCGGCTTAGGCGGCGCAGGGACAACCGGAACACGCTTCCTTGGAGGTTTGAGCTTGCCATCTTCCTTGGCCTTACGATAATTCATAAGTAATTTTCGTTTATCCAGAATACACTCTTCTTTTGTATACCTGGCAAACTCGTATTCTTGTCCTAATACAAGTGCATTCTTGGGACATGCATCTTCACAAAAACCGCAAAAGATGCACCGCAGGAGGTCTACTTCAAAGGATGCGGCATATGTCTTTGCAGCATACTTCTCTTCATCGCCTTCCTTGCGCTTGGCCTTCTTTATCGTGATACACTTGGCCGGGCAGATCTTTGCGCACATACCACACGCAATACACGTCTCCCTGCCCTTTTCGTCCCGCTGCAGCATATGTTCACCGCGAAAGATAGGAGATATTTCCCTGGTGCGATCTTCCGGGTACTGCCAGCATGTTGGAATCGTATGGGGCCCGGGCCTCCAGCAGGCCTTAAAATTGAACCAGAAGTGTCCCCACGTGAGCTTCATACCCTTAAGGATCTCCCACAGGTAAATCCGTTCACTCAGGGTATATTCCTTTTTGACAACCGGCTTGGCCATAATGTGCTCCGACTAGACCGTAAGCTGAATAAACAGCGCAGTAATGAAGATATTAAACAGGGCAAGAGGAATCAGCCCTCGCCACCCAAGACCCATAATCTGATCATACCTGAACCGGGGCAAAGTCCACCTGACCCACACAAACAGCCACAGGAAGAACGATACCTTTAAGAAGAATATACAGAAAGATACTACCCCCCATGATATGGGTCCGAGATAAGCGCCTAAATCAATATATGGCATATGCCAGGAACCAAAATACAGGGCGACAATAATACCGGATATTGTTACCAGGTTTACATACTCCCCGAAGAGATAAAGCCCCAATCGCATTGAACCGTACTCTGTATGATAGCCCGAAACAATTTCACTTTCCGCCTCAGGCAAGTCAAACGGCACACGATTGGCCTCTGCATATGCAGCCACAATGAACAGGATAAATCCCAAGGGCTGCTTGAATATCCCCCAGTTTGGTAAAAATCCCAAAAAAGTCCCCTGCTGGGCAAGAGATATATCTCTAAGGCTGAAGGTGCCATATACGAACACAATAGCCAGCAGAGCCAGCCCCAGCGGCACTTCGTATGAAACCATCTGGGCGGTAGATCTCAGACCTCCCAGGACCGAATACTTGTTGGTGGAACCCCAACCGCCCAGTATTACTCCATACACTCCCATGGAACCAATGGCTAATATGTAGAGAAACCCTATATTAACATCAGAGACCTGGAGTATTATCTCCTTGCCTCCGAGAATGATCTTGTCTCCAAAAGGCACGACCGCATAGGCTGAAAAGGCCGGAAGAGAAAAAAGCAAAGGACCCATGATATACAGAAACTTCTGGGCCTTTGTAGGTATTATCTCTTCCTTGGTAAAGAGCTTGATTCCATCCGCCAAGGGCTGGAACAGTCCCCAAGGACCGGCGCGGTTCGGACCCGGCCTGTCCTGTATCAAAGCTGCACCTCGCCTTTCCACCCAGGTCATGACCACGGCTATGAGCAAAACCCATACCCAGATGCAAACGACCTTAATAATTGCGATTAGCCAGTCATCCATGGGCATCAGCCTCCTTACCGATCCAACTCGCCGGCAATAACGTTAAGACTACTGAGACAGGCAACCAAGTCGGCTATCAGTTCCCCCTCGACCAACTCAGGAAAGGCCTGATAGATCATATAGCACGGGGGCCTTATCCTTATTCTATAAGGGTTGGCGGAACCATCGCTCTTTACAAAGAAGCCCAATTCCCCGTTAGGAGACTCAAGAGCACTATACACTTCGCCTGCCGGGGGTTTGATGACCTTGGGCACCCTTGCCATCAGAGGGGCATCGGCCGGCATCTCCTTATATAGCTTGTATGCCTGATCAATGATCTTAATCGACTCCTCCATCTCGATCATACGCACGATGTAACGATCAAATACGTCTCCATTTTTCCCAACCGGCACTTCGAACTTGAATTTGTCATACATGCAGTAGGGTTCATCGATTCTCAAGTCCCTCTTGACCCCGCATGCCCTCAGGCAAGGACCTGTAAAGCCCCAGTTCAGGGCGTCCTCTGCCGAAAAGGCACTGACGCCTATGGTACGATCCATCCAGATACGGTTGTGAGTGAGGAGCTTTTCAGTTTCTTCATTGGCCTTTCGCACATTGGGCTTGAGCTCCTCCCACCTCTCATCGAAGTCATCAGGCAGGTCGGCATCCACTCCGCCAATACGACCAAAAGTATTGGTCAGCCTTGCTCCATTGAACCACTCGAATATCTCGTAGATTTCCTCACGCTGTATGATAAGATAGAAGAAGGGCGTAAAGGCCCCAAGGTCCACGCCAAGTATCCCTATACAGACCTGGTGATCTGCTATCCTGGCAAGTTCCATCATAATGACCCGGATGAGCTGGGCCTTCTCAGGGACCTCAATACCCATCAACTTCTCAACGGCCATCTCATATGAAACATTGTTGGGAATAGCGGAACAGTAGTTAAGCCTGTCCGTAATAGGAATGAACTGATGGTATGTAAGACTCTCACCCAGCTTCTCCACGCCCCGGTGAAGATATCCTATCTCAGGGTCGACTTTTTTCAGGGATTCTCCGTCGGTCAAGGCGACCACCCGGAGAGTGCCGTGCATGGCCGGATGAGAAGGGCCGATATTTACAGTTACGTAGTCACCTGTATCGTGACCGGTCTGAGGAGTGGGATTCTGATTCACCTTCATTTCTCCTAATCGTCGTATATCAGGTGACGTTCTTCCCCCTGCCCTTCCAAGGGGTAGTCCTTGCGAAGGGGATGTGCCGGAAAGTCGTCCCACATCAGGAGTCTCTTAAGATTGGGATGGCCCTTAAAGCGTATGCCATACATGTCAAATACCTCACGTTCAGGCCAATCTGCGGCCTTCCACACGGGAGTGAGGGTGTCCACCTCCATATCATTCTCGTCCACACGTACCTTCACCTGCAGACGCTCATTTCGTTCAAGGCAAAGCAGCAGGTAAACTACTTCATAGCGGGGTGGAAGCGGCCCTTTCTCTTTTGGTTCTTCTTCTGCCTCAGCACCCTCACCTTCTTCTGTTTTCTTCTTGGGCTTTTTCTTAGGCTTATTCAGGTCGAGATTATCCACCCCGAACAAGTCACTCAAAAAATTAAAACCGAGGTCGGGTGTATCCCGCAAAAGGCGCATCACGTCAACCACGCTCCTCTTTGGAACTTCCACACTGAGATCGCCTTGACATTCAATCATGGCCACAACAAAATTTTCAGGCCCGAGACACTGTTCCACTCTCTTCTTGAGATCCATGGTTAGGTACCCACCAATAAGTCAGAGTACTTCTTATGTGTGATAGGCTGACTCTTCTCAGTCTTTTCGATAAACATCAATAAGGCCTGCAACAGGGCCTCAGGCCTGGGAGGACACCCTGGAATGTAAATATCAACAGGTACAAGCTTGTCAATACCCTGAAGCGTGGGATAGGTCCTGAAAACGCCTCCACTGCAAGCACAGGCACCCATGGAAATAACACATCTGGGTTCAGCCATCTGGTCATATATCCTCTTGAAAGCAGGGGCCATCTTCAAGGTTATGGTCCCTGCCTGTATCAGTACGTCTGCCTGACGCGGAGAAAAGCTGGGTCGCTCCGCCCCGAATCTTGCCATATCGTAACCTGCGGCCAGAGCGCACATCATCTCGATACCACAACAGGCAGTACCATAAGGGAGAGGCCACGGTGATCTTTTCCGTCCCCAGTTAATCAACCACTCCAGCTTGGTGGCTATCCATCCACCACCATTGTATGCCTCGGTTGCCATACGCCTTATCCCCCTAATCCCACTCTATAGCGCCTTTTTTAATCGCATAAACTAGACCGGCCAACAAGACCCCTACAAAGATGAATATCTCAAAAAAAGCGCCCCACCCAATTGCAGCCAATTCACGATATCTGACAGCCAAGGGATAGATCAAGATTGTTTCCAAATCGAATACCAGAAAGAGTATTGCAACAAGGAAGTATTTGACATCATAACGGGTACGGCTGGGGTCCAGGAGCGGCACACCGCATTCATAAGTACTGTGTTTGGCGGCGTATGGACGAGAAGGCCCAAGGATATAAGCTCCGCCAAGCATGAGGATCACCACCAGCAGCGACATGCCAAGATACATGACAATGGTCTCAAAACCGCTCATCATGTCAATAGCCCTCCTCTCAAAGTAGATCCCAAACCGTTAATGGTGTAAAAATCGCTGAATCACACTTCAGCTTCAGCGCCATTAATAAGAAAAAAATTGTTCAAGTATTATTGGTGTCAATGTATATTCTTTTCCACATTCAAAGTCAAGGTACTGTTTTTAGCCCTTGTCCATGTTTAACATCACCGACTTTGGTGGATTGAACTATCACAAGAGAACCCGGCTGTCAAGACAAAAAATGAATCCTCACTCAGTGAACTTGAGCGCTATTATGGGTTCAGGGGGTCAAGGGGTCAAGGGGTCAAGGGGTCAAGGGTTAAGAGTTTCGGGATTTACCAAGAATTTGAACCGTTGATTCGTGAGTTTTGAATAGAGAAGGCATGAAAAAAAAACGAGGAAAGCATATGTCATACTTCCCTAAATTCGGGGATATTGTGGTATGGCCCGAGAGGTATTGCAAAAACAATCATCAATCATCAATCCAATAAGTCTTTGGTCACCTGCTATGCCTTGATTGAGCAGATGCAACTGTCCGGTATACAAGCTCAAAAATCTCTTCAAAGGAGGTAGGTGTGACCCTTCCCATTTCTATAAATTTTACTACTATTTCCTTTGTGACCTTGAGTATCATCTCCTCTTCGCGGAGCTTAAGATCTCGGCCCTGGTTTTTATTCTTGTGTTTAGAGTCAGACATTTTCCCGCCGTTCCATGGGCTATAAATTAAATTGAGCGATTAGCCTTTAGCTATTAGTTTAATGATTACAGGATGTTTTGCTATTACAAACTTTTACCCGTTGGGTGTTTTATTCCTAATTAATGTAATGCCTTGATTTTTCAAAGCTAAACCCTAATGGCTAACAGCTAACCGCTCAATTTAGGTATAAACAATAAGGCCCCTGCTGCAGAAGAAGGCCAATTTCTCATTAGCAGGAGCCCTTACTTATTAAGAAAAACCCGGAAAGGCCCTCCCTATAGTATGTATGGGTTCATAGGTTCACCGTTCAAGGTTATCTTTCTTGAAATTCAACCTCCATTCAGAACTTATGAATCAACGGCTTAAATTTTCCGTGAACCCTGAACCCCTGAACCTTTCAACCCTGAACGGTTATAGTAATCTTTCAAATTGGTGGAGCTGGGCGGGATCGAACCGCCGGCCTCTTGAATGCCATTCAAGCGCTCTCCCATCTGAGCTACAGCCCCGCAGGCGAAAATTTATGTAAGCGTTCACAGGGCACCGCATCTGCTTTGTTGCCGGGTACTTGAAGTACAGGGAGTACGTCTGCGTACCCGTACGCCTCGCATCTGCAGCACCCTGTAAACGCTTACAGTTCGGTGGATTGTGTTCACAGGGCACCGCATCTGCTTTGTTGTCGGGCACTTGAAGTACAGGGAGTACGCCTGCATACCCTCCGCCTCGCATCTGCAGCACCCTGTAAACGCTTACAGTTCGGTGGATTGCGGTAAAACGGGGTATTGTAATCCCAATCCCGTGAACGGTTGAAAATTTATTAACATACTGGCCTGATAGCGTCAAGAAGGGTATGATGAGATTGGTTACAGAAAATGAAAGGCAGGTAAAAGCCATGGCGTATTGGGATCTTCAGGATTTTATCAAGAAGCTTGAGAAACATGGAGAACTTGTCGGGATCAAAGAACCTGTGAGTCCGGTCCTTGAGATAACAGAGATCACTGACAGGGTCTGCAAACTGTTTGGACCGGCCCTTCTCTTTGAAAACGTCCCTGGATTCGATATGCCTGTGCTTATGAATGCCTTTGGATCCTACAGGCGAATGTCCATGGCCCTGGAAGTGCCCAACCTCGACTCTCTTGGCGATGAAATCCTGGATTTTATCGAATCAGAGGCCCCTGACACCCTATTAAAAAAATTGAAAGTAATACCCAAGCTCAAACGCCTGAAAAACGCCTTTCCAAGAACTGTCCAAAAGGCTCCCTGTCAAAAGATAGTCTGCAAAGGTGAGGACGTCGATCTGACCCGCCTTCCGGTGCTTCACTGCTGGCCCGGGGACGGAGGTCCTTTCATAACCCTACCCCTGGTCTTTACCCGCCATCCGGAGACCGGAATCAGAAACGTCGGCATGTACCGCATGCAGGTCTTTGATAAAAATACAACCGGCATGCACTGGCATACCCACAAGGGCGGAGCCCATCATTACAGGGTTGCCGAGCGCATGGGACAGCGCCTGGAAGTTGCCGTCTCCATAGGGCCTGACCCGGCCATGACCTATGCGGCAACCGCTCCGCTTCCTGACGACGTGGACGAATGCGTCTTTGCAGGATTTTTAAGAGAAGAGCCGGTCGAGCTTGTAAAATGCCTTACTGTGGACCTGGAGGTCCCGGCCTCATCTCAGATAGTTCTTGAAGGATATGTCGAACCCGAGGAACGGCGAATCGAGGGTCCTTTTGGCGACCATACCGGATATTACTCCCTGGCTGACCAATACCCGGTCTTTCATGTAACCTGCATGACCCTCAGAAAAGACGCCATCTATCCGGCCACCATTGTCGGCCGACCTCCACAGGAAGACTGCTACATGGCAAAGGCCACTGAACGCCTCTTTCTTCCCATGATAAAAAAGACTTTGCCTGAAATTGTGGACATGAATCTCCCTCTTGAAGGCGTATTCCACAATCTGGCCTTTATATCCATTGACAAGCGCTATCCCGGCCATGCCCGCAAAGTAATGCATGCCCTCTGGGGCCTTGGTCAGATGATGTTTTGCAAAATAATCCTTATCTTTGACAGCGAGGTGGACGTGCAGGATCTGTCCCAGGTACTATGGCGCATGGGTAACAACATAGATCCCAGAAGAGATATTGTGTTCGCGGATGGGCCTGTAGATGCCCTTGATCATGCAGCGCCACTCCCCCTTTATGGTAGCAAGATGGGTATAGACTGCACCAGAAAATGGCCGGAAGAAGGATTCACAAGACAGTGGCCGGATGTAATAGCAATGGAAAACGAAATCATCAAAAAGGTTGACAAGCTGTGGCCAAAGCTGGGACTGAAGACATGATGAAGGATAAAGGCCGGGAGCCAATCCTTCTTGCAATCACCGGGGCCAGTGGGTCTATCTACAGCCTTAAATTAATCGAAATCCTAAAAGACCTGGGCCAGGAGGTCCATCTCATCGTATCCAGAACAGGGGAACAGGTCTCCAGGATCGAGATCAAGGAACACGGCTTTCAGGCCCTGATCCGGGCGGCACACACAGTTTACAGCCCGGATAACCTGGCCGCTGCCCCTGCAAGTGGTTCAAGCAGGTGGAAAGCAATGATAATCATCCCTTGTACAATGGGGACCATGGCATCCATAGCTCACGGATTCAGCCAAAATCTGATCCATAGGGCGGCTGACTGTTTTCTGAAAGAACGCAGGCCACTTATCCTGGTTCCCAGAGAGACCCCCTTGAATCGAATCCATTTACAAAATATGCTGTTGGCAGAAGAGGCTGGGGCCGTAATATATCCTGCAATGCCCAGCTTCTACTATCAACCGGGAAATATTGATGAAATGGCATCATTCTTTGCCGGCAGGTTGGCGGAATTCATTGGTCTTGAGGTAGAAGGCCTTAAGAGGTGGCATGGAATTGATTAGGAGCCACATGCAATCACCAAATCACCAAATCACCAAATCACCAAATTCAAAGGTTTGGATATTGCTTGAAATGATAAAATTCGAGCACACTATTCTTGCCCTGCCCTTTGCATACCTTGGGGCCTTTTTGGCTGCTGAAGGACCGCCTGACCTGTGGACTTCCCTGTGGATTCTTGTTGCTATGATTGGAGCCAGGACGGCTGCAATGGCTTTTAACCGTATAGTTGACATCCCCTTTGATTCAAAGAATCCCCGCACAAAGGAGAGGGCACTTCCCAAAGGGACTGTAAAGGCAAGGGACGCCTGGATCATGGTAATAGTTGCTTCTGGAATTTACTTCCTGGCAGCCTTTGAACTGAATCGACTGGCATTCATAGTCTCCCCGGTTTTCCTGGCTGTTGTGCTAAGCTACTCATATACCAAGAGGTTCACCTCACTGTGCCACCTCTTTTTGGGCCTGGCCCTGAGCCTGGCCCCTACGGCCGGATGGATTGCAGTAAAAGGAAATGTGGAATTTCTTCCTTTGATCCTCAGCACGGGCGTACTTTTCTGGGTTGCGGGATTCGACGTTCTATATGCCTGCCTGGACTATGATTTTGACAGAAAACAAGGCCTGCACTCAATACCGGCAAGGTGGGGAATAAAGAAGGCCTTCCGGATTTCAGGCATATTCCACTTTGTGGCCTTTATCGCCCTTGTTTCAGTGGGCCTTCTGGCACATCTCAACTGGATATACTACTGCGGCTTACTAGCCACCTTTGCACTCCTGGTAATGCAAAGGCTGGTGGTAAACCCCAAGGACCTTTCCCGAATGAATATGGCCTTTTTCACCTTTAACGGGGCCATAAGCATAATCCTGTTTACCGCAACAGCCATTTCACTTATCTGGAAGGTCTGATGCCTAAATTCGACATACCTGCCAAAATTGTAGAACAGACACAACTTGCTCATGGTATTTTCCTGCTTACAGTCGAGGCCCCTGCAATTCAAAATTCAGCCAACCCCGGCCAGTTTTGCATGCTTGAGGTTAAATACAATAATAGCAGGGACCCTATGCTTCGCCGCCCCCTATCCATTTACAAAACCCGGACAAACGGTCAGATAAGCTTTCTTTATAAAGAAGTCGGCAAAGGCACCCGCCTGCTCTCGAAACGGCGCCCCGGAGAGATAGTCAGGGTGCTGGGACCGCTGGGACAGGGCTTCAGGTTAATCCATGATCGTCCATGCATACTGGTGGGCGGAGGGCTCGGAATCGCCCCTTTACTCCTTCCGGCAGAGAGGATTAACCAATCCGGCAAACTTATCATCTTGATTGGGGCTGGAAATGTTTCGGAAATTCCGACCATTGAAGACTTCTCAAGACTCACCCGACATTTTCATATTGCAACCGAGGACGGAAGCCTCGGCCAAAGGGGAATGGTAACAGACCTGTTGGCTCAAACGCTCCAGGAAATCACAGGCATGGCGCAGATCTATACCTGTGGTCCGTGGCCTATGATGAAGGCTGTCTATCATATGGCCTGCAAAAAAAACATCCCCTGCCAGGTATCTCTGGAGGCCACTATGGCTTGCGGCATAGGCCTGTGCCTGGGCTGTGCCGTTCCGAAATCAGATAGCCGGGAATTTCTCCACGTGTGCAAGGAAGGACCGGTATTTGACGCAGATCAAGTCAATTGGGAGTACACCCAGTGATCCATCAAAAAAATCCAATCACTAAATCACCAAATCACCAAATCACCAAATCACCAAATCTCTCAATCAAAATTGGTTCCCTGGTACTCAAAAATCCAGTCTTGCTCGCCTCAGGGACCTGTGGTTATGGAACGGAATTAGACGGTCTTCTTGATTTGGACCAGGTAGGTGGAATTATAATAAAAGGTATTTCCAGCAGTCCACGTCCGGGGAACCCTCCTCCCCGCCTGGTGGAGACCCCGTGCGGCCTCTTGAACTCCATAGGGCTTGAAAACGTAGGAATAGAGTCTTTCCTCAAGGACAAGCTCCCCTGGCTCAGGGATGTAAAGACATCTTTGATTGTCAACATCCTAGGAAACTCAGTTGAAGAATATTCTGAAATAGCAAAAAAGCTCGACGGAGCAAAGGGTGTCAAGGCCATTGAAGTAAACATCTCATGCCCGAATGTAAAGGCAGGAGGCATTGCATTCGGTACAGACCCTGAAGCTGCGGCAAATGTAACTCGTGCGGTTAAGAAAGCCACAGGCCTTCCTGTAATAATAAAGCTCACACCAAATGTGACTGATATCACCGAAGTTGCCCGGAAGGTTGCATCCGCAGGGGCGGATGCCGTTTCTCTCATAAATACCCTCCTGGGAATGGCCATAGATATAAAATCCAGGCGTCCGGCCCTGGCAAACGTATTTGGAGGACTCTCAGGCCCGGCGATCAAACCCATCGCCCTGCGCATGGTCTGGCAGGTAGTCCGGGCTGTGGATATTCCTGTAATCGGTATCGGTGGTATCAGTACCCCGGATGACGCGCTCGAATTCCTGATGGCCGGTGCAAGGGCGGTTGAAATCGGTACGGCGACACTCATACGGCCAAGCACCGCAGGGGATGTACTGGCCGGTATCAAAAACTACATGGAGACCAACAGCATACAAAATATAGAGGATTTGCGGCTGCCGGAATGAGAATTTTGTGGGGGTTCAGGGTAACCGAAAATCCAAACAGAATATTCTGGAGAGAGAATGGTTAACCTACCTGACAGGTGAAATGATGTTGAGTGGTTGAGTAATTGCCCGTTTTTCCCCTTATGTTCCCGCACAAAGTGGCACAGGAGTGGCACAATAATAGAAATAAAAAAGCACTTACAGCAAAAAAGCCGTAAGTGCTTGTATTCATTGGTAGGCCGTCAGGGGCTCGACCCCCGAATCTACTGATTAAGAGTCAGTTATTATAGACTTACCAGAAAATGACAAACGGGTACTAAAGCAGAAAAATATCTCTTGACATCAGAGTGTTAGGACTATATCTTAAAGGTCAGACGGGGTTAAATAATACCACATGGTGGTACCCGCTCAGTACCCGCTTGGAGAAATTGATAGCATGGCAAAAAAAGCAAGCTTAAAGGCGTTGAAAAAATTTACCGGCGTATATTTCAGGGAATCTGCTTCGAAGAAGTGGAGAGAGCGTCCAGACAGATGTTATTGGATCGTTTTTAAAGAACCTGAAACAAGAAAAATCCACAAGGAACGATGCGGTTGGACAAGTGAGGGCTGGACCCCTGAAAAGGCACAGAGAAAAAGATATGAGCTTTTAGAGAAAGTACAGACGGGGGCCTATAAATCCAAAAAAAGGCGTAAACAGGATGCAATGATTTTGGGTGAGCTTTTTGAAAAATTCTATCTTCCGTGGGCGAAAGAAAACAAGATACGGAGCCGGGACGATTTTTATATGTACCGGAAATGGTTAAAGCGTAGCCTAGGAAAGAAATCCCTTTCAGAAATATCCCCTCTTGATCTTGAACGGCTAAAAAAATCCATGCAAAAAGCAGGGAAATCAGACAGTACCACAAAGCACGCTCTTTGCTTGGTCAGACAGATGTATAATCGCCGCGGATCAGTCGCGAGCACGTAGGCAAGCTTGCTTGCCTGCGCGCGCAGTCGACTGCATTCGCTGGTTGTGAGGCGCGGAGCGCCTCGCAGCCGGCGGATGGCAATCCGCGGCGATTGTCGA
>PQXE01000044.1 GCA_003194495.1 Deltaproteobacteria bacterium | reverse complement strand
GCACTTGGATTGGATGATTCTTGGGAAGTGAAGGCTACCCATACAAAATAGCGAAGAGGCATAAAAAACACTCCAAAGTGTAACTTAATATTTTAAAAAAATTGTCTTGACAATTGGGTCCACCTTACTAATACTAAAGCCTGACCCTTGACCATCGACGTCCTGGTGTCGCATGGAAGCCATGAATGACACGAATGGGCACGAATAGATTGGTCAGAGGACAGGGAGGTCATCCAATGAAATTTCCATACGGCATTTGCGATTTTAGAAAAATCAGCAGAAAAGGGTATTTTTATTGTGATCGGACCGGACGCATCCCGATCCTGGAAAAGAACTATTTTCAACTTTTCATCCGCCCCCGCCGGTTCGGAAAGAGCCTGTTGCTGTCCATGCTGGAAAATTACTACGACGTGGCTAAAAAGGATGAGTTTGACGCGCTTTTCGGTCACCTGGAGATTGGTGACCATGATCATCCGGCCGGACAAGCGGCATGGAAAGGTGTTCGATGTGCTGATCGAATTCAAGTTTGTGACCCTCAAGGAGGCAGGGTTGGATGGCAAAAAGGCTCGTAAGCTGTCGGAGACAGCGCTGCGGGAATTGCCTCAGATGCAAAAGGCCCTCGAAACAGGCCGGGACCAGGCGCTTTCCTATGGGGACCGGCTGGAGAAAAAATACGGCAATTTGCGCCTCAAACGGTTCGTAGTGGCATCGCTTGGGTTTGAGCGAATCTGTTTTGAGGCTTTTGAATTGAAAATTGAATATTGAAGAAGAGGACAGAAATCAAAAGTCGGAGACCATCCCGGTTGAGTTTTCCTCAATCAACAATCCTCAATCCAAAGAGGGATGCCCCGGTGCAGGAGCTTGGAAAGATAGAGATCATCGCCAGCGCTGCCACTCACGAATACCTTCTGTCGTGATGATTACTCCAGTATTTAAATATTTACAATTATATCAAGGAGTAAAAATAGCGGAAAAAGCACCGGAGTTCAGGTATGGCACGGATAATCAAAGCAGACTATACGGATCCACATCCACTTCCATCCTTACACCGGATGGTAGCATGTCTGCTTTCCTTGATAGAAGACCGGTGCAAAGTGCCCTTAGATTTGAAAGCGATGAGGACTTTAAGAGTATCTGCCACCGATAACGGTCTTTGATTTTTGCTCTGGGTGCCGGAGCGGGCCCCAGGACTTCAACTTGAGGTCCACCGGTATTTTTGATACCTTTTGCGAGGTTTTTTGCCAATCTTGCCACATTGCCCGTAGTGTCGCAGACTTGGGTTTTTTTCCGGCCTGAGAAGCGAAGATTAATCAATCGTCCAAAAGGCGGATATCCCAAGGCCTTTCTAAACTTTGATTCCTTTTCATAAAAGGCATTAAAGTCATGGGTAGTCGCGCAGTCCAGGACATAGTGATCAGGCAACCATGTCTGAATTAAGACCCGGCCGGGCCGTTCTCCGCGTCCGGCCCGGCCCGCTACCTGGGCAAGGAGCTGGAAAGTCCTCTCTGTTGCATGATATTCGGGGAAATTCAGGGATAAATCCGCGCATAATATGCCTACCAGGGTAAGGCCGGGAAAGTCATGACCTTTGGTGATCATCTGGGTACCCACAAGTATATCAAGACGCCCTTCCCGGAAATTAAGGATAACATCTTCCAGATGCCTTCGGGTTCGTACTGTATCCCTGTCCAGCCGTGCGATCCCGGCACCGGGGAAGATCTCCTCAAGGTCGGCTGCAATTCTTTCAGTGCCATAACCAAAGGTCTTGACCGCCTGCCCCTTGCATTGCGGGCAGACAGGCAGGGCAACCGATTCCATCCCGCAGTAGTGGCAGCGAAGCACTCCGTCTTTTTTGCTTTTCGACCTTTTATCTCCACGATGCCATGTAAGCGTGACCTCACAGTGGGGGCACCTGAATACATGTCCGCAATCAGGGCAAAAAATATAGGTTGCAAAACCCCGCCTGTTAAGAAACAGTAGGACCTGCTCTCCTCTTGCTAATGTGTCCCTTGTTGCCTTTTCAAGTTCTTTGGAGAGCCATTCAGGTCTTGTTGACTCCAATTTATGATGTTGATCCTTTTTCTCCTTTTTTCTGCGATCTACGACCACTACCTCGGGAAGAGACCGTTCGGCCACTCGTTTTTCCATAGCAACCAACTGATATTTGCCCGAAAGGGAGTTCTTAAAACTTGATACGGACGGAGTGGCGGATCCCAGAATCACTGTTGCCTCTGACATCCGGCCACGTAAAAGGGCCATATCCCTTGCCTGGTACCGGAATTTCTCAGACTGCTTGTACGATGGATCGTGTTCCTCGTCCACTACAATAAGACCAATATCAGATAATGGGGCAAAAATGGCGGATCGGGTCCCAATAACTATTTTGCTCTTTCCCTCTTTTATCCTGAACCACTGATTACGCCTCTGGGTTTCTGTCAGGCCGCTGTGAAGCACTGTCACTTCCTCACCGAACCTGGAAACGAACCAGCCCACGGCCTGGGTGGTCATGGCAATCTCAGGCACCAGCACCAACGCGTTGCGGTCTTGTTTGATACACTCTTTGGCGGCCCGAAGATAGACCTCTGTCTTTCCGCTGCCGGTCACTCCGTGCACAAGTATGGGGTGATAGGCCCTGGTAGCAAGGGCATCACAAATGGTATTAAATACTATTTCCTGCTCTTCTGTGAGTTGCAAGGGAACCTCGGTTGACCATGGCGGAAACTCCGGCCGGCAGTCCCTGCTCTTTGGCAAACCGTTACTAATTTGGGATATGCGTCGATTCCGGGCGGATAAAAGCCCCGGTGGCAGGGCCTCTGCCATTACCTGTCCTATGGGATAGAAATAATATGATGAGGTCCATTCAAGAAAACTGATAAGGGATTCAGGTAAGAGAGGTGCTTGGTCAAGTATCTTTTTGACTTTTTTCAAATCCACAAAGGGCGGCTTTTTTGTAGGGGTTCCCCATGCCACCCCGACCATGTTTCTGCGACCTACAGGAACCAGGACCCTGGAACCTTTAGCAGGGGAAAAAGCATGTCCTGACAAGATATAGGTAAGGGCCGTGTATATGGGCAGGGGTACTACAACATCTATCAGTTGATTGCAGCCGGGGGAATTAAGCTCAACAGGTGTTTTGTTCCTCGCCTGAGAAGAACATTCCTCAATCATCCAGATCAGCGACCAGTTTCTTCAGGTATTCCTTAAATTTTCCACCAAGATCCGGATGTGCAAGGGCATAATTCACAGTAGCCTGAAGGTATCCCATTTTGTCTCCGGCGTCATATCTGCTGCCCTTAAACTCATAGGCATAGAGTCCCTGTTCTTTTCGGAGACAGTCCAGGGCGTCTGTTAGCTGGATTTCACCGCCTACCCCTGGAAGTGTCTTGTGAAGGCAACCATATATCTCAGGCCTTAATACATACCGGCCGATTATGGCAAGATCGGATTTGGAAGTACCGGGCGCAGGTTTTTCAATAAGCCTCTCTACCTTGTAGACCCCTTCCGCCACTTTTTTACCCTCTATGATCCCGTATCTATGAGCTTCATCCAAAGGGACCTTTTGTACGGCGACAACGGATTGCTGGAATTCTTCAAAGACCTTTAGCATCTGAAAAACACACGGGACCTTGGCATCTACCATGTCGTCGCCGAGCACAACTACAAATGGCTCATTGCAGACTACAGGCTCTGTGACCTTTACAGCGTGTCCAAGGCCCAGAGGCTCTTTCTGACGGACCGAAACTACCTCGATGAGATCGGATATGTGACGAACCTCCTGGAGAAGGTCCAGCTTACCCTTCTGGGCCAAAAAAATCTCAAGTTCATAGGAGTAGTCAAAATGGTCTTCAATAGCTGACTTCCCGGAGGCAGTTACCAGGACCACCTCTTTTATGCCGGATGCAACTATCTCTTCCACAATGTACTGAATGGTTGGCCGGTCCACTACTGTCAGCATTTCTTTGGGAATAGCCTTTGTGGCAGGTAGAAATCTTGTTCCAAGGCCCGCTACCGGGACCACAGCTTTTCTAATCTTCATCATTATTCTCCCTCTGTTATTTTTTTGAGGCCATGGCCAGCCTGGAATCCACAACCACCCAGTTAACTCTTGCCAGCCACGCATCCAGATAGGCCAGAGGTTGCCCTATAAAATCCAGTACGTATGCATGCTCAGCCATATCCACAACCAGCAGGGGTTCAAACCCCAATGGCCATTCTGAGTCATTGTCCAGACCAAAAATCACCAGTCGTTTTGATTTATTATCCCACGCAAGTACGCCCCAAGCCCTCACTGCCATAGCAGTGGCCCTGAATTTTACCCACCACTGATCAAAAGAACCAAATGATTCCTCCAGGGCCTTACCGATTTTTTGGCTGGGTTTAATGCTCTTTGGTGTCAATGCGTCAAAATACAATTCATGAAATCTGACTGCGTTATGTAACTCGATCCAGGCCAGGACATGATTGCGCCATTTGCCGGCAAGGGGATCTGCCAAAGCAAGATCAATTGTCCGATTCTGTGATTCCACTTCCGACAATTCCTGGCGATATCTTTCAAGAAGGGCCAGATGTTCCCGAATAATCGTTGCCGAGAATCCATCAAGTGCTCCGATCAAATCCCTGTATTTTTGGATATCGGGAATAGCTGTTTTTTGCCCGGCCTTTGCTATTACCGCTGACGGCCCTTCGGCTGCGGCTTCTGAAAGGCCGGTTACCATGACAGCGGCACCGGCTAATCCCTGTAAAAAGCTACGACGGTCAAGGTTCGGTTCGTCCATTATGTACCTTTTACTACAGTATTATAATTGGTTCATCGCGGATTACCGGGGTAATCCACTTGAACAGCTATTAGCGCTTAGCTTTTAGCTTAACAACCCGTTTTTATACAAAGTTTTTACCTAATAGCTAACGGCTGGCATCCGTCTGTGTTGAAAAAGTGTAAACTACAAAATTAAGGATGCCAATTAGTTTACCTGAAGAAGCCACAAATTCAAGAGCAGGTATTTCAAGTGCCTAAAGCACCTCCTCCTCAACCTTGGCCTTGCATTCAAAAAAGACCTTGTAAGCCATTTCCTTGGCGTCAAAAGCCTTGAAGAGAATTTCGGAAAGACCTTTGAGGTCAGAAGGACTTATTGTTAAATCCGCTCCCATTGAAAATGCCTGCATGGAGTCAAGGCGATTGCCTTTCGGATAGACATGGATCACGAAGATCTTTCTACGCATGTCCATCAGAAGAGAGCTTATATATTTCTGTATATTAGAAAGGTAGTCTTCCGGCTCAGGCCCATTTTGATACAAAATAATCAGGTCATATATGTGATATCTCAGCCTGGACCTGATGTCATCCATTTGATTGATCAGCCTCACCTCATACCCCAGGCCGGACAGTTCTTTCTGCAACAATTCCCTTGCCTGGGACTCAGGACAATAGATAAGCGCTGTCTTGGTGCCTGGCTCAAAAGATTCAAGGCCTTGCGATTCGGTAGTAACTGTCCTTTCATGTGCAGACAGCGAAATTACCTTGGAAGGGGCCCGGATCTCTATTCGCTCTTTACAGTTCGGACATGTAAAATACGCCACACCATCTGATGGCAACTTTTCTTCAGCTATTTTGTAATGCCTGCTACAGCCGGTACAAATTACATCCACCTTACGATCTCCTATGCTCAAAAAAGATCCTTGGGTTTTTCTTCCCAATCAGAATCTATGCTCAATCCATCGATATCAGATGTCTTCTCACCTCTTCTGCTCTTGACCTGATCTATTCCATGGCGCACGCTTGCCCGACTGCTGGCATATGCCAATGACGTCTTTTCGTCGATAATGCCTTGTTCAAAGAGTTGAACAATATGCTGGTCAAAGGTCTGCATATTATACGCCTGACCATTTTCTATGATCTCGTAAAATGTTTTTCCCTCGCTTTCTCCATTTATAATAGAGTCCTTAACACGGATGTTATTCTGCATGATTTCAAAGATGGCCACCCTTCCTCCCTTTGTTTTGGGCAACAGTCTCTGCCCAACCACCCAGCGCAAAGAATCCGCCAAGCGGGACCTGACCTGGCGTTCTTCCTCTGTTGAGTACATTCCCAGAATACGATTGATGGTGTGGCCGGCGTTTGTCGTGTGGAGAGTACTGAATACAAGATGACCTGTCTCTGCTGCGTTGAGGGCTACATCCACAGTCTCCCTGTCACGGATTTCTCCAACCAGTATTACGTGTGGTGCCTGGCGCAGGGCCGCTCTTAATCCGCCGGCGAATGCATCAAAGTCTTTGCCGAGCTCCCTCTGATTAAAAGTGCCCTTTTTATGATGATGGACAAATTCAATAGGGTCCTCCAGGGTAATCACATGGAGTTGTTCTGTCCTGTTAACCTCATCCAAAATGGCGGCAAGTGACGTGGTCTTGCCGGTGCCGGTAGCGCCGGTAAAGAATATTATCCCGTTTTTTTCTCTGGCCATTGCCTTGAAGCAATCCGGCAATTTGAGATCTTCAACAGTAGGGACTTTGCTCTCCAGTTTGCGCATTATAATGCTATAGACCCCTTGTTGGGAAAATACATTCACACGAAACCTCGGACCGCCACGCAAAGCAAAGGAAAAGTCGCATGAGCCATGACGAAACAGGTCTGCCAAAAGGCGCCTGTCATCATTTATTAAACCTAGGGCGAGCTGCTCTGTCTGAAAGGGGATTAGATGACTGGTGGCAAAATCCATTACAACAGGCTGAAGCTTACCATCTGCTGCTACTTGACACGGCCTGCCTACTGTAAAATTCAAATCAGATATCCTTGTATGGGCACCAAGCATACCGGTTAGAATTCGAACCAGGTCTGCCCGTTTCATATCAACTAACCTCTGTGAAGTCTGCAGGCGCTTTTTTGGCAAAAGGTTTAAACTTCGCCTTGTCAACGCACTTGTTATAGGCCTCGTCCGGGTCTATCCATCCCTTTTGCATCAGTTCCATTATGGCATCGTCCAATGTCTGCATGCCGAATTTCTTGCCTGTCTGCATGGATGACGGGATCTGATAGGTCTTTCCCTCGCGGATAAGATTTCTCACAGCCGGAGTGGCAACTAAGATCTCAAATGCAACACATCTCCCCTTTACATCAATCCGCTTGAACATGGTCTGCGATATCACAGCTCTCAAGGCATCAGCAAGGGTCGCCCTGATTTGGGGCTGCTGGTTGGTAGGAAATATCTCAATGATTCTGTCAACAGTCTTTGCCGCACTGATGGTATGCAAAGTGCCCATAACCAGGTGACCTGTCATTGCCGCCTCAATGGCCAGAGAAATTGTTTCCAGATCTCTCATTTCACCCACCAGAATTATGTCCGGGTCTTCACGAAGTGCCCCTTTCAAGGCTGCACTAAAGGAATTGGTATGGGAACCCACTTCCCTGTGATTTACAAGACATCCTTTGCTTTGGTGAACAAACTCAATAGGGTCCTCTACAGTAATAATGTGGTCCTTACGATTTGCATTTGCATAATCCAGAATTGCAGCAAGGGTGGTGGATTTCCCGCTTCCAGTAGGCCCTGTGACCAGGACCAGACCCCTGGGAAGCATCGACAGCTTTGTCATGATATCCGGGAGTCCTAGCTGTTCAGCGGTCAGGATCTTACTTGGAATTTCCCTGAATACAGCACCGACCCCGTTTTTTTGCATAAAAAAGTTGGCCCTGTACCTGGCAAGACCTGGAATTTCATATCCAAAGTCAACGTCTCCGGTTTCTTCAAAGGCCTTGATCTTATTCTCAGGGGCAATTTCATAGAGCATTGCCTTTAATTCATCATTTTCCAACATATTGTATTTTACACGTTGAAGGTTGCCTCTAATGCGAAGAATGGGCGGAGAACCCGATGCCAGATGGAGGTCCGACCCCCCTTGTTCATTCAGCAATTTAAAAAAAGCGTCTATCTTGGCCATAGTAACAAGTGTACCTCCTGGTAACACACCAAAGTATATTTATATGGCTACTTTATCGGCAAAATGTGTTAAAAGACTTAAATGAAAGGTAACTCTTGATCGTCTGTCCCTTGGAAGCTATACTGCCTTTATCGAAACTGGAAATTAGAAATTAGGCAACGCATCTACGTGTTTGTATTTTTTTCAATTTCCAATTTCAAGTTTCACTGCCAAAATACAAAATCAACAATATGATCTCTATTGAATCATCCATTATTCTACTTAAAGATGTTTCCAAAAAGTATTCCACGGACAATGTTGTCTTTTCCGGCATTGATCTGGAGATTGAAAAGGGTGAATTTGTTTTTCTGACCGGTCCCAGCGGTGCAGGGAAAAGCACTATGCTACGCATCCTTTTTTGTGCTGAACGGCCTACATCAGGAGAGGTCTGGGTGGACGGCGTGACACTTTCATCCCTTTCAAATGCCCAGGTGCCATACCTGCGGAGAAAAATTGGTGTTATTTTTCAAGACTTCAAGCTCCTTTCAAATTACACCATATTTGATAATGTTGCCCTGAGTCTGGAAGTAATCGGCTTGGGAAAAAAACAGGCGGAACAAAGAATAATGCAAATATTGGAAGGGGTCGGGCTTGCAGGAAAAACGAGTCACTATCCGTTGCAGTTGTCAGGAGGTGAGCAACAGCGTGTAGCTATTGCCAGGGCCGTGGTGAATAGACCTTCCATAATTCTCGCTGACGAACCCACAGGAAACCTGGACCTGCAACGGACTGAAGAAGTAATAATGCTTATGGAAGAACTAAATGCCAGGGGGGCAACTATTATTTTTGCAACCCACGATGACAGACTATTTGAAAATACCCATCGCAGAGTGATAAGACTCTTTAACGGAAGGATCAGGATCTAACAATGACTTTGGCTATCCTTTGTCGTAGGGCTTTTTCCGACCTTAGACAAAATTTTTGTGCGCAGCTTATAACTACGATGGTGGTCAGCCTTTCCATCCTGATTTTTGCCTTTTTTACCTTGCTCTACTTTAACCTCCAGCACTTTGTTGATAGACTTGGTGCAGAACTCGGCTTGGTGGTCTTCCTCTCTGAAGATACACCAAAAGACCGGATTCCATCTCTCTATCAAAAGCTTACAGGACTGTCAGAAGTGGAGAAAGTAACTTACATATCTTCTGAAGAAGCCTTTGGAAGGCTGGAAAAATTTCTAAAGGATGAGAAAGAAGTGCTTGAGGGAGTTGATCCCCGGTTCCTGCCCCCTTCTTTTGAAATCCAGGTCAACAGGGCTATGTTCCAGTTGAAGAGAATTAAGCAACTGGCTGGAGAAATAGACAAGTGGCCTGAAGTATCCAAGGTCCAGTTCGGGCAGGAGTGGATAGACAGACTGTATGTCTTTTCAGGTCTTGTTCGAACTATTGTGGCAATAATCGGACTCCTTTTATTGTTTACCGCTGCTTTTGTGGTTACAAACACCATAAAACTCACTGTTTATGCCAGACAAGAAGAGCTGAAGATAATCCGTCTCGTTGGAGCGACAAATATTTTCATTCAAGGTCCTTTCCTTGTCGAGGCCTTTTTGCAGGGTCTTATGGGCTCAAGCCTTGCGTTAGGAGTCGTTTTTGCGTGTTTCAGGTTCTTTCAGGGAATTGAGGCCAAGTCCGAGCTGCTCAGGGGTGTGAACATCTGTTTTATTCCTTGGCAATATACCGTCGCAATAATAGCAAGTAGCGTATTGCTCTGTGTACTGGGTACTGCCTTGGCCATGCGGAGGTCCTTGCGTTTGTGATAAAGCGAAACCGGTTGTGGCTTATTGCTCTGATAATATTATCAATACACGCTTACGCATTTGGCGAAGAAGATTTAGTCAAAAATGAACTTGAAGCCCAACAGCAAAGGCTCAAGTCCCTACAAAAAGAGATAACAACCCACCAGGAAAAAGCATCTGACATAGAATCGAGTAAACGTTCATTACTCATAGAACTAACAGAACTGGATGAAAAAATAGCTCAGGAGTGGGAAAGTCTTCAAAAAACTCGTCAGGAGTGGACAATAAAAGAACTCGCACTTATTGAGAACCAAAAGGATCATACCAGCCAGAAGCAGGCTCTTCAGGCACTGAAATTCCAGGTAGAAAGCAGGCTCAGGGCACTCAGAGAAATGGGTGAAGTGGGTAGTTTAAACATATTGTTCGCTGCAGAGACCCTGCCTGAACTTTTATCAAGAAAGACCTATTTCAGGCTTATACTGGATCATGACAGAGAGCAGAGATACCTTTACAAACTACGTATCAAGAAGCTTGCCGGGAATGAAACCAAACTGGAACAACAGAGAGAAGCTCTTAAGGCGGCTGCTGATGAAATTGAGACCCAGGCCATGCTTTTTGAAGAACGGAAACAGGAAAAATATGCATTTTGGGACGAACTTAAACAACAGGGAAAGCTTTATGAGGTAATGTTAAAAGAGCTTGAGTCTGCTGAGCAATCGCTTCAGGATATTATAAATTGTCTTAGCAGCAAAAGTGCAGGGGGACTCATTTCAGGTCCGGTTTTACCGGACATGTATGAGTTTAAGTTACAGAAAGGCAATCTAAGCCCACCTGTAGTAGGACGGCTATCAGGAACCGGTGCTGATGGCTGGAGGAATGATAAGGAATGCCATGGTATAATTTTTTCAACACCTTGGGGCAGTGAAATCAGGGCAATTTTTGACGGCACAGTTCAATACAAAGATATCGTACCTGGTTATGGAAAGGTCTTGATAATCGATCACGGAAACGAATATTTTAGTCTGGTAAGTCAAGGTGCACAGTTCTTTAAGACCGTTGGACAGGAGGTCACAGAGGGGGATATTATAGGTCTGACCGGTGGAGGTCCATGGATTCAGGAGGGAATATATTTCGAAATAAGGCATGGAGAACAACAAGAAGACCCGCTTGAATGGCTTGACTCACGAGCTATAGAAGCAAGTCTTTCAAACCTAAATTAGGCGATTAGCTGTTAGCTCAAAAAGCCCGAGATGCATTCCTTCGATTCACCACTATCTTCGATGCGAGCCTGATTGCCGCCTCAAGGCTGGTGCAATCCGCCTTTCCTGTACCGGCTATATCATATGCGGTCCCGTGATCTACTGAAGTCCTGATTATCGGGAGACCTAAGGTCAGGTTGACCCCGTCCCGAAAATGAATAAGCTTAAAAGGGATCAGCCCCTGGTCATGGTACTGGCAGACTACAGCGTCGAATTTTCCATTGATAGCCTGATAAAATACTGTGTCCGGGGGATAGGGTCCTTTGGCTGCTATGCCTTTTTCCCTGGCCATTTCTATAGCGGGGGTTATGACCCGTTTCTCCTCATTACCAAACATCCCTGACTCGCCTCCATGCGGATTCAGCCCGGCCACGGCAATCTTTGGTTCTTTTAGACCAAATTCATTTTTTAAGGAAAGATCCGTAAGGGAAATTATTTGAAAAATCTTTTCCGTGCTGATGCTGTCTGCCACCTCCTTTAAAGGGCAGTGTATGGTCACAAGGACTACCCGAAGTCTGTCGCCTGCCAACATCATAGCGTATCTTTCTGTGTTGGTCCTGTCAGCCAGGATCTCCGTATGCCCGGGGTAGTCGATGCCGACAAGCTTAAGGCCCATTTTGCTGATAGGAGCAGTCACAAGGCCGGAGAGCCTTTCTTCCCGGCAGAGTCTGATGCCCTCGGTGATATACTCAAAAGAGGCCTTTCCTGTAGCTGAGTTCGGTTTACCCCAAGGAACATCCTCAATGTTTAGGTGGGTCCTGGTAATTACATGTATGGCACTGCCGGAAAGGGGGTCGCCGGGCATCCAGGACTTAATGGGAATGTTGATATCAAGTGCGTTTGATGCCCTTTTAAGTATATTCATATCCCCTATGACGACTGCCGGAGGAGACAGTAACCATTCAGGATTGCCAGCAAATGCCTTTATTATGATTTCAGGACCGATTCCTGCCGGACAGCCCATGGTAAGGCCGAGAGGATTGAGTGATTTGGTGATTTGGTGATTTGGTGATTGAGATATTTCCTTCATATATCTTGTCCGGCTTTTTCCTCCAGGACAACCTCGTCTCTCCTTGCAATTTCATTCAAAAAGACATTTACATGCTCATTGGCTGAAGTCTGGAGAGAAAGCCCTACAAAATCAGGCTTGATAGGAAGCTCCCGTCTTCCCCTGTCCACGAGGACAGCGAGCTGTATCTTCCGTGGTCTGCCCAAGTCGGTCAAGGCGTCCAGAGCGGCCCTGATGGTACGTCCGGTGTAAAGGACGTCGTCCACCAGTATTATATTTTTGTTGTCAACAGAGAATGAAATATCAGTCTTTCTAACTATTGGATGCTGGCTCAGGGTACTCCAGTCATCCCGATAGAGAGTAATGTCCAGAATCCCGGTTGAGACCATAGTCCCCTCTATGGCAGCGATTCGCTGCTGCAGACGTTCGGATAACGGCACTCCGCCTGTTCTTATGCCAATAAGGGCAAGATCCTCTATCCCCTTATTCCTTTCTATGATTTCGTGGGCTATTCTTGTAAGGGCCCGGTCCATATCCTTTGAATCAAGCACAATTTTACTGGTATTATTCACTATTTTCTCCAAATTGGCCAAATGGTTTATTCTGTTGATAAAAGTACCACGTAGATATGAATGACACAAACTAAGTTGAGCCATTAGCTGTTAGCGTTTAGCTATTAGTTCAATAATTGTCGGTCTGCCGTCCTGACAAGCAGGATGTTTTACTATTACAAATTTTCACCGTTGGGTGTTATTTCTAATTAACGTAATGCCCTGATTTTTCAAAGCTAAACGCTAATGGCTAACAGCTAATTGCTTAACTTAAGTATACATTTGTCGGCCAAAAGTACAGATATGATGCTTGTAATTTATGGAGCATATTGCTAAATTTCGCTTTCTCAGGCCACGACATGATTGAAATATGGCTAAAGTCTATAAAGAGGGGAAGGGTTCCTGTGAAAAGAAAGTTTTTTGTCTTCATATTAGGTTTTATATTTTTACTTTTACCGGCCAATACACTGCATAGTTGTGTAGGACGCCTTCTTGTTGTTGCCGTGAGTAATTCTCCGGACCAGATTATCATGGGGGAAATGATGTCCGTACTGATTAATGAAAGGACTGGAACTACGGTTAACATCATCCAGCCTGGCGATTTGAAGGCCTGCCATGAAGCAGTAATAAAGGGAAAGGCCTGCATATATATCAGTTATATAGGAAAGGCGCAGGCCGACATGGGAGGGTCGGATGTTGTAAATGATCCTCAAAAATCCTACACATTGGTCAGCCAATCCTTTTTGGAAAAATTTGATATGGTTTGGCTAAAGCCCTTTGGGTTCCAGGGACCGTTGACCAATGAGGCACATTCCAGGAAAGACCATGGTACCCTGGCCACACCAATAGCCACCAAAGATACGTTAAGAAAGTTTCCTGTTTTAGACAGAGTGATAAACAAACTTGGAAACAGGATAGATAACAATATCATGGAAGAACTGAGGAAAAAGACAGAAAACCAGGACGTCAAAAAAACCGTAAGGGAGTTTCTAAAAGCACAGAATCTAATATAGCCTGAATATTATCGGCCTACAGTCATTTCTCCCCGGCAAAAATCGCATACCGGCGCTGCTGTGTCGTGTAGTATCGGCATCAAGAACCTTCGGCTCATGGCAATGACTGATGACCAAAAAGTAACGGGATTTTTTTATGCAAATCAATATTATCTACTATTTAACAGCCACATTATTAGGTGGCATGCATGCACTTGAGCCCGGCCACGGAAAGACAGTGGTCGCTGCCTATCTTATAGGTACTAAAGGGAAAAAAATTGACGCCGTCGTTCTTGGGCTGGTCGTTACTCTAACGCATACTTTTAGTGTCATCCTTCTGGCCATCGCAGCCAAGGTCGCCTCCACCAAAATGACGCTGACAGATGAATCCTTGCACGGATACATAGGCCTGGTAGCCGGTCTTTTAATACTTGCCGTAGGGATATGGATGCTAGTGCAGAGAATAAGAGGCGAGGATCCTTTCCACCATCATGGACACAGTCATTCACATCATCACAACCATGACCATGACCACGGACATGATATTCAGCATAATCATAACCATGAGCATGGTCATGTGCACAGGGAAAAGAAGGAGGGCTACTGGCAGCTTTTCCTGTTGGGTGTATCTGGAGGGCTGGTCCCATGTCCGGCGGCCATAGCAATTTTGCTGGCTTCGTTAGGTACCGGGCGATTAGGAGAGGGACTTATCTATATACTACTGTTTAGCCTGGGCCTGGCCTCTGTTTTAATAGCCATAGGAATTACTGTCGTAAGTGCAGGCAAATTCGCCGGCCGATTCCTGGATGCCAAACAATTCGCCAACAAAATTGCTATTGCCAGCGCCGGGCTTATAACATTAATAGGGGCAGCAACTCTGATTAATTCTATAAGGCACCTTATTTAGTGTCTGAACAAAAAGGCCGTTCAGACACAATTTTGAATGTTGAATGTTGAATTTAAAACCGGACATAAGATTGGGTTTTGCAAACGGCTCGCTAATGTTTGTTATCTGCCTGGTTTGGGTGGAGTTAGCCTGGGCCCATGGGGATATTTCAAAACTTCCTGATTCAGTGCAGATTATGCAATATAGACTGCTGATATATATGGACCCGGACGATCTGACATCTCGTAATAGCCTGGCCATGGCCCTTTACCGAACCAACGAACTTGAGGAAGCTGAGAAGGAACTTAGATACATAATCGAAAGGGATTCCCTGAATTTTGATGCCCAAGATGGATTGGGGATTGTGCTTATTAAGGCGGGAAGATATCAAGAGGCCCTACAATGCCTTGAAAAGGCAGTAGAGATCAATGAAGAGGATGTAATGGTGCATGTCCACTTGTCTGTTCTTTATCAAAAGACAGGGTTGCCTGAGAGGGCCAAGAGTGAATTGGACAAGGCCCGGTCCCTTACATCGCAACCCGTTGAATTTGAAAACATAGAGAAAGAACTGAAAATAGTGAACGGTAACGGAAGGTGAGAGATCTATGAAGAGGAAATATCCTTTTTTCATGCTATTTATTACATTATCCTTGCTTTTTGGCTGCCAGGAAAAAGAAGGTATTGTATCAGGCAAGGAAGATAAACCCATAAAAATCGCCTACATGATCTGTAATAGTCTGCCGGAGACCACGGCCAGGTTCGAGCCGATAACTGCCTATCTTAGCGAAAAGACCGGACGAAAATTTGAATCAATATATGTCAATACCTTTGATTTTGAAGACCTGGTGCGGGATAAGAAAGTGGACTTTACCCATACCAACTCAATACTTCCGATTATTTTCAAGAAGGAGTATGGGTTAGAGCTTATAGCAGTCGAAAAAAGGGGAAGGTACGGCTACCGGGATACAGGTACCATTATCACGCTCAAAGAAAGCGGCATCAAAAGTTTTGACGATATGCGGGGAAAGACCATGATATTTGGTCCTGCTCTTGCTCCATTCGGTTATATGGCACAGTACAACCTTATGTTAGCCAACGGATTTGACCCGGAAGAAGACCTAGCTTTTTACGTCATCCCATGGGGTTCTTTCAAACATGAGAAGGTCGTATACGCTGTTCTCTTCGGGGCCTATGATGTGGGAGCGGCACCTCGTTTGGACTTAGATCATATGGCCCAAGAGGGCAAAATCAATATAGACGACTTTAATATAATAGCTGAAAGCATCCCTATGCCTTACTGCACTATCGGGGTTATGCCCCATGTGGATTCAGGCTTGTCCCAAGAGGTAAAGGAGATCCTTCTTAATCTTAAAAAGGATGAGACAGTGTTGGTCAATGGCGAAGTGCTGAGGATTTTGGATAGTGCCTGGATAGACGGATTCGTAGAAGCAAAGGATATAGAATACGATACTATCCGGGAGCGTCTAAAAAAATGTAATATGGCCCCATATAAGACGTATTAAATTTTATATACGGATGCTGGTCATTGGTCATTAGGTAAAAACTTTGTGCAAAAACGTAATATTAGGCTAAAATCTAACCGCTAATAACTAATTTTGTAATAGCAAAACATCCTGTAATCATTAAACTAATAGTTAATCGCTAACTAATAGCTAATAGCTTAATTTAGGTGTAATAACAATATTCTCTAAGAATAGAGGCCCCAGGTTGAAGAGATCTGCACTTTGTCTGGTTCTCAAAAAAAATGTCGTATTATCCCTTTTGGGAATAGCCTTATCTGTTTGCTTAATTAGTCCGGTCTTAGGAAAGCCACTTATCATAGAAAAGGGCGTAATTAAGCATGATTCCATCTGGGAGAAAGAGGTAATTATAAAAGGTGATGTAGAGATAGCTAAAGGTGCAACACTGATTGTAATGCCCGGGACTGTTATTAAGTTCGCAAAAATTGAGGAAAACAGCCCTGCCAAGCTCTATGAAAGCAAAGATAATCATTTCCCCCGGGCGGAATTGATCATCAGAGGCAAAATACTTGCCCAGGGGACCAAGGACAAGATGATTGTCTTTACATCTGCCAAGCAATCTCCCAGTCCGGCAGCCTGGGGAGCAATCAATTTCTTGGACACTCGTGATAATATCATAGAATTTTGTGAGATCAGCTATGCTCACACCGGCGTCCACTGCCATGGAGGCCAGGTTACCGTGGCTAACTGCTATTTCCATGATAATGGTGTAGCTATCGGCCAAAAGAACGTTAAGCAATTCAATACAAGATGCATGGCGGCTATACTCTATAATCGTATCACAGGCAATGGCGGAGGCATCCTGTTCGGTAATGGGACAAATCCCACAATCAGTCACAATCAGATCAGTCACAATAAATTGTTTGGCATTTTTGGAAAAAAGGGGACCTCCTCTCATGTGAGATATAACGATATTGTGCATAACGGTAAAGGTGTCGCACTTTATGCCATGGAGGGATTCCGGCTTAGTGAGAATAATATATCCGACAATGAGGACTATAACATTTCTCTCCTGGAAGGTCAGATATCGGATGTGGATGCCCGTCGTAACTGGTGGGGCACCACGGACGAAAAAAAAATCAGGGACTTGATCTGGGATAAGGATGAGGATGAAACTTTAGGCAAATTGGATTTTTCTGACTTTACGGATATTCCTGTCAAAGAGGCGGGAATACCATGATGGATAATCTGGAATAATGGATTGGCTGGACAGATTAAGCATAGCTGCCATAGTAGCCATTACCATCATAACCATAGGTATGGTGGCAGACCGGGAGATAATAAAAAGGCAGCAGGAAAATTCGGGTGTAGAGGCCGAGCAGGAAAAGAGTTCTTATGCCTTGCAGATGGAGATGGATAAAAAGCTATACAAGGAGGTCATTTCCTATAAGGAACAAGAGCTTTATCCAGAGGCAATGGCTGAACTGAAAAAAATTATGAAAAAATATCCTGAGAAATCTCTGTCCTATGTATATATGGCCCAGTTGTACCTTAAACAGGGGGATATGGGAGACAGCATCCATAATTATCGTCAAGCGGTGGAGATGGAGCCGGACTATGTGGATGACAGGACACCCCTGTTCATCGGAGACAAGATCAAGAAACTGGTCACTGAAGGCAGAAAGAAGTTTGGGCGAGAAAAGACTTTAAGACCCAAAGACAAGGAAGTCAGGAAGACTATTGATGATATATACTATCTCCAGAGTAGATTGGCCGGAGGATGTGAGTAGTTGAAATTACTCAAAATGATTGATGTTTCCATCGTGGCCGGAGCAGTGTTGGGCATTGCCGGTGTGCTTCTGGCCTATTTTGGCAATCCGGTAAACTCCGGAATCTGTGTGTCCTGTTTTTTGGAAAACATCGCCGGGGCCTTGCAACTTCATAATGATATCCGTATGAGCTACATTCGTCCGGAACTCGCAGGGTTTATACTGGGATCTTTCCTTGTTGCCACACAGACCGGGCGGTTTCAGGTCAAAGGAGGCTCCTCGCCTGTTATTCATTTTCTCCTGGGCTTTTTTATGATTGCAGGTTGCGCGGTTTTTATCGGCTGTCCCATCAAGATGATTCTTCGTCTGTCCGCTGGTGACCTGACCGCAGTCGCAGCCACGCTGGGGCTTATATTTGGTGTCTGGCTGGGTGTTAAATATGTCAAGGGTGGTTTTGTCTTAGACCAAAAAAAGGAACTCCCCTGGATAAATGGTTTTATTATTCCTTTATTTGCAGTCCTGCTTCTTGTTCTCCCGGTGATCAGCCCTTCTTTTATCAGGGCAGGCCAGAAAGGGCCGGCGGCCTGGCACGCCCCCTTGTATGTATCGCTATTGGCAGGGCTTGCTGTCGGGGCATTTGCTCAAAGATCAGGACTGTGCATTACCGGAGGGATACGCAATTTTTTTCTGGCCAGGGAGAGGACCCTGTTATACGGGGTTATTACCGCTTTTTTAGTCGCTCTGGTGCTCAATGCCCTCCTGGGTCAGTTTAGATGGGGGATGAATGCCCAACCGGCATCCCATTTGAGTCATGGGTGGACTTTTTTGGCTATGGTACTCGTAGGCCTTGCTTCTATATTGATTGATGGATGTCCTTTCAGACAGTTGATAAAGGCCGGGGAAGGCGACGTAGATGCCGGCATAACCACCCTTGGCATGCTTTGTGGTGGTGCTCTAGTGTATTTATGGGTAATCAGGAGCACCTCTGCCGGTCCTACATTTGAAGGAAAGATCATGGTGTTAACAGGCCTGCTCTTTACATTGGTTATTGCTATGACCTTACGAAGAAGGATGTAAGCGTTTACAGGGCACCGCATCTGCTTTGTTGCCGGGCACTTGAAGTACGGGGAGTACGTCTGCGTACCCGTCGCCTCGTATCTGCAGCACGCTTACAGTTCGGTGGGTTACGGTTACCGAAAAGGATTTGAGCCGGTTTTCATGAACAGTGTTGAATTACAAAAAAAGAGGCAGGAAAACAAGGTGGTGTTTATAGCAACATCGGCCCATATGTTGACCCACGCCTACATGATGATATTCCCCACAGTATTGGTATTGATAGCTAATGACCCTCTTATGGGAATAAAGGGGTATTTCAAACTGGGTGTCATAGGGACTGCGTGCTATGGACTTTTCGGCATAGGAGCGATCCCTTCCGGCATTCTGGCCGACAAATACGGCTCCCAAAAAATGCTTGGAATATGTGTCTTTGCCAGTGCCTTGGCCTCTCTGCTGGCAGGCCTCTCATTTTCAATATATCTGTTTATTGTATCTATGCTATTCCTGGGTTCAGCCGCCTCTATATATCATCCGGCAGGTCTTTCATTTATCTCCAGAAATGTGGAAAAAAGAGGAAGGGCAATGGGCTATCATGGCGCTGGAGGTAATGTGGGACTGGCATTGGGTCCTCTTCTCTCCGGATCTGCCGCAGCCCTGTGGGGTTGGCGTTCCGCCTTTATCGTATTTGCTGTTTTTGGATTTATCCTGGGCATTATGGTCATCAAATTAAAGCTGGGAGATGAAATAAAGGCCCGGAAGCAAAGGGATAAGAGCAGTGCAGGGAAGTCAGGGTTCTTATCCATTCCCCTGATCCTTCTTTTAATATATGTTAACTCAATGCTGTATGGATTATGTTATAGAGGGTCAATGATGTATTTCCCAAAGCTCTTTTTACATAACATCCATTTTGCCTTAGATGACGTGGCCAGGGCAGGTACTCTTGTAGCCATGGTTACCATGGCGGGTATGGTGGGACAGTTGCTGGGAGGTATTCTGTGTGACAGGCTGAAAAGGGCGGAATATGCCTACTTATTGGTTTTTCTGTTTTCCACCCCTCTGTTCTTCGCCATATGGCTGCTCAGGGACTGGGGGCTTTTTGCCGTCAGCTTGCTGTTTGCTCCGTTTTTCTTTGCATGGCAACCTATCCAAAATACCCTGATTGCCAAGTATGCCGTGCAGTCAGCCCATGGGCTCAGTTATGGAGTCAATTTCTTATTAATTATGGGCGTGGGTTCACTGGCAGCCTCTATGGGTGGGTATATTACTGATAACGTAGGAGTAGCCGATGTATTTGCCGTACTGGGTCTTATTTCCTGTCTCTCCCTTTTACTGGTTTTTTATATAATAATGCAAGTGCGGAATAAAAATCCGGAAAATTTTGCCTAGATCCTTAAAATATATTATAAAATAAGTAACCGTTCACGGGTTCAAAGGGGCAAGGGCTGCAGCACCCTGTAAACGCTTACAGTTCGGTGGGTTGCGGTAAAGCGGGCGTTGCAATCCTATGAACGACCAATAGAGCAATGATAAATCAACAATCAACAATCCAATAAGGGGGGGGTCCTGTCTGTTGTGCGCTTGAAAATCGGTTATTTATTTCTGATTCTGACTGTGGTGGCCTGTCATGTGGCCATGGCCGAAGACATCCGGGTGCCGGATGATTACACCACTATTGGAGAAGCCATCAACGCGGCCGGTTTTGGGGACACGGTATATGTGCTGCCGGGGACATATAACGAGCGTATCAAAATGAAGGAAGGGGTGAATCTGGTCAGCTTTGCCGGCTCTGATGGTAATGATCCGGTGAATGGTCCTGGGAATAAGAAGGTGCTGAAAAGGGCGGTGAAGACAATAATTGACGGGACCGGGATTGATGCCCCGGGGTATTTGGTAAGCTTTCCCAAAGATACTACCGCGCCCATGAGAATGGATGGATTTACGATTATAAATATGCCGAAATATGTTTCAGGATTGAATCTTTTTCTGGTGGAAATCCGAGGCTGCTCTCCTGAATTTGTTAACAACATCCTGGCCGGGAATCGAAACTGGGGCGGCGTACTATCTACCGGTCTGGGGATAGGCATGGGACCACCCCTTGAAACAGTTGCAAAGCCCATTATTCGAAACAATGTTATATATGACAATTATGGCCCCGGCATATCCAATGGTGCTAATTCCGCTGCCTTAATCGTAGATAATGAGATATTTGATAATCAGTTTCCTCATGCTGCAGATAAAGATAAGGATGCCCCTGGTATAGGGGTGAGAGAATATGCCAGACCGGTTATAGAAAACAACGTGTGTTACAGAAATGGCGCGGGCGTGGGCGGGTTAAATTTAGTTTCCCATGACGAAAAATTGATAATCAGGAATAATATTCTTTATAATAACAGGCTTGCAGGAATTGGTTTAAAGGCTATTGGTGATGTAAAGGCCAATGTCAAAACGGTAATTAAAAATAACAGGGTATATGGAAACCTGAAAACCGGTATAAGATTATCAAAGATAGATGAGGTCGAGGTGACGCACAACACTATCTTCGATAACTCAAGATCAGGTCTGGCCCTATTTAATATTGATAAAGCAATCATTGAGGATAATGATATCTGCGGAAATTTGACCGCGGGTATAAGGCTATTGGATGTCCCTTCCGCCACAGTTAGACGCAACCACATCTATCGTAACGTTACGGCGGGTATAGATTTTATTGGGTGGGAACGGTAATGGTTCGGACATTTCATAAAACCGTTAAGATTATTTTCCCGGCTATTATATATTTCTTGACGTTTGCAAATAGCACATTAGCTGAAACTCTTCATGTTCCCGGTAGTTACTCAACAATTCAAGAGGCCATAGATGACTCTAAGCCCGGTGATACCATCATGGTAGCATCAGGCATATATAAATTACATCCTGGGAATATTACTATTTATAAAAAATCCATAACATTGAAAGGCGCGGATGGGGCCAAAAAGACAATTGTTGAGGGAAGAAGCAATAGTCCTGTAATTACATTTACTGAAAATTCTTGCTCTGTAATTGATGGATTTACCATCACCAGCGTTAATGACATAGATACCACTCTTAAGGGAGGAGGTATTTATTGTGCTCCGTCCTCCTTTTCTACTATAATTAATAATATAATTACCGGGAACAATGCGGTTTTCGGCGGTGGCATCTATTGTGATCATTTATCTTCTCCCAACATAGCCAACAATGTTATCTCTAAAAACAATGCTATTAAATTCGGAGGAGGAATTTTTTCTTACAGAGCCGGCTCCAACATTGCTCAAAACATCATAGTAGATAATGAGGCATCTAATTCCGGTGGCGGGATATTCTGCGGCAGAGATACTACTCGTATTGCAAATAATATTATATGGAAAAACAGGGCAAAGTCCGGCGGTGGAATCTCGTGCGACCGATCTTCCTGTTCGATCATCAATGATACGATTACGGAAAATACGTCTGTCTATGGTGGAGGCGTATATTTTAATGGCGGCTCTATGAGAATGATCAACATCATTCTCTGGAATAATAAAGATGACCTGTACTCTGTATCATTAAGCCCTGCTTCAAGACCGAATCATTCAAATATCGGGGATGGCGATTTTCAAGGACTAAACGGAAACATCTCTGCTGATCCCCTGTTTATTGATCAAGAAAGAGGTGATTTTCACTTAAAGCTTGATTCACCCTGTATAGATGCCGGAAATCCGGATCCAATTTATTATGATCCTGACGGATCAACAAACGATATGGGTGCTTACGGGGGTCTCAAAGCATACTAAACTATGAAGAATGAAATGAAAAAAAAACATCAGCCTTCAGCCTTAACGGCATGTTATTTTTTTGTGATATTGATTGTTGGATTAAGCCTTGCGGGAAAAAGCGTGGCCGCAACCATCTGTGTTCCAAGGGATTATTCTACGATTCAAAAAGCCGTTGATGCCGCCGGGAACGGGGATAAGGTACGGGTATCCCAGGGGACATATTATGAAAATATCACCATGAAAAAAGGTGTAACTTTAGAAGGTGGATGGAACAAAAATTTTTCACAAAGAGACATTTCTTCCTATACGACCACCATAGATGGAGGGAAAAAGGGAGGTTGGGTCGTATCGGGTGCCAACAAGGCCACTCTGGATGGATTTACTATTATCAATGGAAAGGCTATTGAGCTTGAGAATTCCACAATAGGCTCAGGGATATACTGCCTGTCAACGTCTCCTACAATAATTAATAACGTCATCAAGGCCAATGAGCCTTCAGGTATCTACTGTAGCGGCAGCTCCGCCGTTATTATGAATAATGTCATATCCAACAATGAAGAAGCAGGGATCTATTTGGAAAACGGATGCTCTCTGAAGATAAAAGAGAACACCATCAGGAACAATAAGAATGCCGGGATCGGCACCGGAGGCAATGCAACATCCCTGTTTGATGTCCGAAACAACATTATAAACAACAATGCTTTGGCTGGCATTCATGCCAAATCAGCCACCGGAACTATTTTCAATAATATTATCTATAAAAACAAAGATGCCGGTATAAGATGTGAGAACATGCCGCCGGATATAGTCAATAATACCATAGTGGCCAACGGCCAGGCAGGCATTGCCGTGGACGACCCTTCTCTAAGGCCTTTAATAAAAAACAACATTATTACCCATAATGTTGATTCAGGCATCAGGGCCGCAGGCAAAGGATACTCTTATAATTTGCTCGCTTCTAATAATATGACTGATAACTGTAACACTGACTACCTTTGGTGCATCCGGCGTCAATATGGGACTTATGAAGATGAACAGAGTTTCCTGGAACATAATGATATCATTGCCGATCCGTTGTATGTGGATGCGGTCCATCATGATTATCATCTGCAACCCACATCCCCGGCCATTGATGCAGGAGATCCTGATTCCAAATTCCACGACATGAATTTTCCTCCCTCCATGGGCTTATCTATTAATGATATGGGGGCCTACGGAGGCCCTTTTACAATTCCTGAAAAAAGAAAATCCAATGATCCTCCTCAAGCCCACGCAGGTCCTTCACAACAGGTATATGTGGGAGATAAAGTGATCTTGGATGGCAGTGGCAGCAGTGATCCAAATGGAGATCCCATATCTTATTATTGGAAGCTCATTTCCAGACCAGAGGCAAGCACAGCCAAGCTTTCTGATCCAAAGGCAGTCAATGCCACATTTAAAGCAGATGTCCCCGGCAATTATACTGCGCAGCTTATAGTGAAAGATCAAAAGGGCAAATCGAGCGATCCTCAAAAGGTACAAACAAGTACGCTTTCGAATCATCCCCCTATAGCAAATGCCGGAGAGGTTATCTCTCACGCGTATTTAGGTGATACGGTGAGGTTTTTTGGCGGTGCCAGTAAAGACATTGATGGTGATTCCCTGACTTACCAGTGGGAACTCACCTTCAGGCCCTCTGCAAGCCATGCCGTCCTTTCTGATCCCCATGCCGTCAATCCCAATTTCGTGGTAGATGCATTAGGTTGTTATGTAGCCCGGCTGGTGGTCAATGACGGAAAGAAAAATAGTATTCCAGACATGGTGTATGTGAACATCAAGCATAATGCCATAGATGGGAAAAGAAACGTACCTGGCGAATATCCTACTATACAGACAGCTATCGATGCAGCCGACCCAGGGGATGATATTATAGTTCAGAATGGTACCTACAAAGAGAACATAGTAATTGATAAGGCGGTAAACCTGATAGGCGTGGGGTGGCCTACAATAGACGGAGGAAGCAAAGAAGGGGATATCAATACCATGATAATTCCTTATTTGGGTGATAGGGCCGGAAGGGTTGAAGGATTTATGATTAAAGGAGGCGGGAAAGGATCCATGGGCCATGGAATCGATATTTGGGATTCCGCTCCTACTCTTGTCAACAATAAAATCACCGGCAATCAGCATAATGGCATAGGCATACATGGCAATGGAATGCTTACTCGTAAAACAAAAATATACAATAATGATATTTACGATAACACCATAGGGATTGGTAATGGGAGAAGCAGCAGGGCTCACATATATAATAATCACATACATAATAACCGTATTGTGGGAGTGGGCTCCAGAGGACTTGCGGCACCTGTGATTGATGGAAACTATATCTATGGAAATCATATTGGAGTCGGGTGTCGAGAAGTAGCCTTTCCTCGTATTAAGGGAAACCATATCTTTGACAATGTTTGCGGTATTGCGATAAGCCCGATTTCCACCATCAAAAGATTTGTCGGTGAAGACATTGTCATCAAAAACAACCTGATCTTTAACAATCATCAATGTGGAGTGAGTATAACCTCCCTAAATCTCAGCAAGGTAATAATTTCAAACAATACCATAGATTCGAATAATCATCAGTATGCCCATAAAGACAGAGGCGGAGGATTGGTCTTTGGTTGGCCTTATCCAGGCTCATTTACCGCTGTTGTGGAAAATAACATAGTGACCAATAATATGATCGGTGGGATTATAAACCATACCGGAACTGAAAATTTTCCGACACGGGGAGCAATCATCAACAACAACTACAACAATGTGTGGAATAATACAAAAGACTATGTTGGTTTGACCAATGGTGATAAAGATTTCTCCCAGGACCCTCAATTTATCTCTGTTGCTTCAGAAAAAAACAGGAGTTATTTCTTGAGTCAACAGACTTCAGGGCAAGATTCCAATAGCCCCTGCGTGGATGCGGGTAGCAATACCGCCACTAAACTCGGCCTGGGAAACAGCACCACAAGAACAGATAAAAAAGGTGACAGCGGGATAGTTGACACTGGATATCACTATCCCAAATGAGCATAAGCGCTGACTCACCTATTCCAAGTTGTCCTTGAACTCCTGCCAGTTAATCAGCATACCAGCCATGCCGTTGTAAACGGAGCGGGTTTTCGGGCTTACGCACCCTAGCTTTTTTATAATCTTCTTAGCCTGCGCTTCAAGTTTTTGTATTTTCTT
>PQXE01000043.1 GCA_003194495.1 Deltaproteobacteria bacterium | reverse complement strand
TGATAATCGCCGCGGATCAGTCGCGAGCACGTAGGCAAGCTTGCTTGCCTGCGCGCGCAGTCGACTGCATTCGCTGGTTGTGAGGCGCGGAGCGCCTCGCAGCCGGCGGATGGCAATCCGCGGCGATTGTCGAGGACGCGCAGCGTCCTCGACAACAATGGGGTGGAGCAGCGTGCTCACCTGCGAATCGGCACACAACGCCATTCGCAGGTTGCGCCGCGGCTCACCCCGGCCCGTTGGTCTGAGGAATGAATTCAATGAACTGGCAATTGCTAATTCCACTATTGATCACAACAGGCGTAGCTGTTCTTGGGTGGTTGGTAGGTCATACGCTCCATACATCCCGTGACCGCCAGAATAAACGGCGTGAAATTAGGGTTCAATACCTGATTGAGGCTTACCGACAACTGGAAGCTGGTACATGCCGTGGCCCAATTCATGGAACGAAAATCGGTAACGAGTTTGAATCAGCGATAGCGGACATACAACTATTTGGAACGGACAACCAAGCCCGAATGGCAAAGGAGTTGGCGGCGGCTATTGCCGAATGTCAACCGGAAGCAAGTGCGGGGCCGCTGCTCTTGTCACTCAGAGACGCGTTACGTCGTGAACTTGACTTGGGTGCACTTAACGAAGTGCCAATGCATTTCCGGCTCGCACCAAAAGGCCAACCAGTCGCTCCAGCAGACCGCTGCCCCGTTCCGTTAAACTTGGAATGCTCTGCCCCGCATATCGTTGGGCATCCGGAGAGATAGAAAGGAGGAAAGGAAAGGAATGGAATGGAACATAACATTCGTGGGACGACAATGCAGACAGTGGATGTATGGCAAGAGGCAGGAGAGTCGGTCTATACAGAATCAGGAGGGATGGCTTGGATGTCATCGAATGTTGAGATGGAAACAAGTGGAAAGGGCGGCGTTCTCAGGGGGCTGGGCAGAATGATGGCTGGGGAGTCTTTTTTTCTGTGCGGTTAAAAAACCATAAACCAATATGTCCTGTAAATATTCGATAAACCCGTTGTTTGGGCAGACACGCAGGTCTGCCCCTACAAAAACGACACACGATGGCCGGAACATGGAACAGGTTTACCGATATGTAACCGCACAAGGTCGAAATTTTTTGACTTTGCAACACAGCTCTTGTAAATTGTAACATAAGAAACGTACAATAAATAATTTGGACAAATTAATGTCTTTTTTGCCGTCCGTCGATCACATAACCCATTATGCTCGCTCCTCAGCGCCTTGAATACAACAAAAAATCCTGTTAATTTTTGTTCAACTTATTTATCTCCCGTTCCTAAGTTTTCAGTCAGTTACAAAAAAATTAAATCTTCACAAATCTATAATGACCATAACTTTCCTTTTTTCACGAACTTAGACTGCAGAAATTCCGCAAAAATCCAATTTCATACCTGCGGGAAATGGGGTGTATAGGTATTGATTAAAATGGCCATTAAAGTTGGGGCACAATGAGATACTTCCTTGCCGTTGTCACTGCAATATTAACGATCATCATCTTTATTCCTGAAAAAGTTAGAGGTGGGAATAACACCGAAACACCAAAATACCTTGGCTCAGAAGCATGCAAGACATGTCACCAAAAAGAATATAGGAGTTTCATCAAATATGCAAAGAAGAGCATTTCGTTCGAGAGCATTCAAAGGGTGAAAAAGGGCCTTACCGAGGAAGAAATTAAAAAGTGTTATTTCTGTCATACAACAGGATATGGCAAGCCGAGCGGCTTTGTCAGTCTTGAAGAGACCCCTCACTTGAAAAACGCAGGCTGTGAAGTATGCCATGGCCCTGGTGAATTCCACGTAAAGAAAAAAAATCCTAAGTATATCAAGAGAAGTCTGACCATGAAAGATTGTGAGGAGTGTCATATTTCAGAAAGGGTCAAGGCTTTCAGGTACAAGCCCTTGATTCACGGAGGCGCGCATTAGCGGTTCCAATAGGCACCGCGTTGTTGGGGACAGGATGTTTGGCTTTATAAGAAAGAATTTTGCCAACAAGATATTGGCTACTGTAATAATCAGCATAGCTCTGGTTATGGTGGCTGAAATTGTCTTGAGAATATATTTTGGTACAAAAGACAGAATTGGGTTAGTAACAACTCTTAATGTAGACCTGTCCGAATCGATCTATGCTGGTATTAAGTATCCCATGTCTGTTGGAAACAATGAGGCGGTCAAGAAGGTCTTGTCCGACGTTCGGACAAAGATGGAGGGTATCAGGGCATGTATATGCGATTTTGATCAAGAAATAATCTGGTCCACACACGAGGAAAACATAAACACCTTGGTGGCGGATTCTATTCATAATAAGGAGGCATTGGCGGCCTTAAGCAAGACATTGAGTTCAGGAGTGACACCAGGGAAAGCATTTGAGGTAGAACTTGCCGGGAGAAAAACCCTTATTACCATCCAGCCTATTCTGAATCAGGAAGACTGTTATCACTGCCATGGTTCTTCAAGGAGAGTCCTCGGTGGCATGATAATAGGAACGGATGTGCAGCATGCTTATATGACGGTCGCTGCTGCCAGAAACAGGACTATATTGATAAGTTTTATTGGAATATCAATAATTATAGGCATAATTTATTTAATGGTGACCAGATTCATCAGGCGCCCTGTGGAGGATCTGGCCGACAAGGCAAAGAGATTTGCAGAGGGCAATATGTCTGTTTCGGTAGATGTGGTTTCAGAGGATGAAATAGGCTTACTGGGCAATGCATTTAACTATATGGTTCAAAGGGCGTCTTCATTTAGTAAAAAACTGGAACAAGAGGTTGCGAAAAAAACCGACCTGTTGGGCGAAAGGACCAATCTTATAGCACTATTGGAAAAGGCAAATACCCAGCTCAGGGAACTTGACAGACTAAAATCCACGTTCCTGGCAAACATGTCTCATGAGCTCAGGACACCAATGAATTCTATTATCGGTTATTCGGATTTACTAATAGACGGGATTGATGGACCAATCAACGAGGAACAGGAAAAGAGCCTCAACAGAATTTCCAATAATGCCAGGCACCTCTTGCAATTGTTAAATGATCTTCTCGATCTTTCCAAGATAGAAGCGGGAAAAACCGAGATAGAGGCGGAACAGTTCAACCTCAAAGGACTCATTGATTCAGTAGTTCCCATGTTTGAAGGAATGATAACCCAAAAGGGTCTTTCCCTTGATTTTGATATTGATGAAAATCTGCCATTGGTCTACGGCGATAGGAATAAGATCCAGCATGTTCTAATGAATCTGTTGTCTAATGCGATCAAGTTTACTGATAAGGGGGGCATAACCATCCGTGCCGGGATGTCGGGTCGCGGGATTCAGCCTGGCGAGTCGCCCATATTTGCAGAGGTCTGCGTAGAAGATACAGGCATCGGGATAAAGGATGAGGACCTCGGTAAAATTTTTGACAAATTTGTGCAGGCCGACCTTTCTACTGTCCGCCAATATGACGGGACCGGCCTGGGGCTCAGTATTGCGAGAGGGCTGATCGCATTGCACAACGGTATGATCTGGGCCACGAGCAAGTATGGCAAGGGAAGTCAATTCTATTTCACAATTCCGCTCAAACAAGAGACACTCGATTCTAGAGCTAGGCCGATCATAGAATTACGAATGGCTGATGCCCTGGCCGACTACTTCAATGTGCCTGTTGAGACCTTTCTGAAGGACCCCGAATATGCCGGCGAACCGGTAAAATGCTATGAATATGTCCATTGTGGACAGCCGAGCTGCCCGGCCTATGAAAATGAAGAAAAACGTTGCTGGCTCATTCTTGGGACACATTGCACCGGCCTGAAAATCGGTGCCTATCCGGAGAAGGTTGATTTTTGCAAGAATTGTGAGGTAGTACAGAAACTAGTGCTCGAGTCGGAGACTTCCAAGACCGCTGGGGCAGAACTGTCGACCAAAGAGAACATTAAGCAAAAGACTGTCCTGGCAATAGATGATAATTATGATACCATTGATATTATTAGGAAATCCCTGGGAGAGGACTACAGGGTGGTGGGCCTTCTCAGCGGGGAGAAGGCAGTTAAAAAGGCCATAGAGATTAGACCGGTAGCCATTACCCTGGATATCATGATGCCGCATAAGGATGGATGGCAGGTACTGCGGGAGCTTAAAAGTACGCCGGAGACCCAAAATATTCCGGTCATTGTCCTTTCAATTGTGGATAATAAAAAACTGGGATTCAGTCTGGGTGCTGCGGAATATATGGTGAAGCCGCTGGATAAGAATTTTTTGCTTAAAAAAATAAGAGATCTGGAAAAAACGGGCAAAATACAACAGGTACTTGTAGTAGATAGTGAAACAGATACAGTGTCGCTGATCGAACATACCCTGCAAGACGTCGGATGTGAGGTAAAGACAGCCTATAACAGCCAGGATGCGATCGAGTTGGTAAAAAGTTTCATACCTCACCTGATCATCCTCAACCTGACAATGCCCAAGGTAAATGGTTTTGATGTAATCGAGTACATTAAAACAGATGAAAAAGTCAGGGATATCCCCCTTATTCTTATTACGAAGAGAGACTTGAGCGAAAAGGAGAAAAACGCTCTGGACGGCAGGTTGCGGGGTATATTAAACAAGGGTGCACTTAAAGAAGAAGATCTCTTACAAGAACTCAAACATAGAATTGATGAAATAAAAAGTACCTGATAAAAGGAAATGACATGAAAGAAACAGAGAAAGTTTTGAAGAAAAAATTGCTGATAGTTGAGGACAACCAGGATAGCCGGGAGCTGGTAATCAAGGTCTTAAGTAACCGGGATTATCAGCTAATTGAAGCTGTTGATGGAGAAGATGGCCAGGAAAAGGCAATTGCAGAACAGCCGGATATTATTCTTTTGGATATCTCTCTTCCGAAAATGGGAGGTTATGAGGTTGCGGAAAATTTGAGGCTTCGAGAAGAATTTAAGCATACCCCGATAATTGCATTGACCGCACATGCAATGAAGGGAGACGAGGAAAAGGCTTTGCATGGCGGATTCAGTGGATATATTTCAAAACCGATAAATGTCCGCGAGTTGCCGAAGCAGATAGAAAGCTACGTGAAAAAAATAAAATAGGTTATTCAGGTGGACAAGAACAAGATCCTGATTGTAGAGGATAATATAGATACCGTAGACCTCTTGAGGAAGAGGCTCCGTGCTGATGGATACGATACCGCTGAGGCATACGACGGCGAAGAAGGCCTCGAGAGATTCGCTGAATACGAGCCGGATCTGGTTGTGCTGGATATTATGATGCCTAAAATGGATGGGTTTGAGGTATGCAAGAGACTCAAGGAAGATGAAAACACCCGACACATACCTGTCATCATCCTCACTGCCAAGGGCGACGTTGACAGCACTGTCAAAGGTCTCGATGTCGGCGGGGATGATTATCTGGCCAAGCCCTTTGATTATAAAGAGCTTGTTGCAAGAATACGATCATTGCTCAGCATGAAAGAAGAACGCAAGAAGTCGCTGGAGGCGGAAAAGACAGAAGCATTAGAAAAAATGATGGATCAAGTAGCGCATGAGATAAGGAATCCTCTTGTTACTATAGGAGGCTTTGCGCGGAGGATCTCTGAATCCCTTTCTGAAAGTGATCCAAACAGAAAATATCTGGAATTGATTGTACAAAATGTTGAGACCCTGGAACATATGATAAAAAAGCTCATTGAGCTGAAGACCACTGTAATATCTTATAGAGAGCCGGCAGATATTAATGAGATTATTGCCGAAGCGATTGAAGAATACAGACCTGCACTTGAAGAAAATCACATAGATATCAAAACCGAGTTAATGAAAAATCTTCCTGATATTTCTGTTGATAGAGAACAGATTAAGGTGGCGTTTGCCCATCTTATTGAAAACGCAATTGAAGCAATGCGAAACAAGACGCGCGTACTAAATATCAGCAGCCGTGTCAGCGAGGGATATATTGAGATCAAGATATCCGATACAGGGGTCGGTATCCCAAAAGACAAACTCAAAAATGTTCTGGACCCTTTTTTTACTTCAAAGATCCACGCCGGGCTCGGCCTTACTTATGCACTCAAGATCATTCAGGCCCACAGGGGCACGATCTCAGTGGAAAGCGAACCAGGCGAGGGATCTACCTTTACGATTATATTACCTGTGAAAAGAAGTGGTAAGTGATTCCGATGATCGGTGGATTGCGGTAAAACGGGCAATGAAGGATATCCATGGCTTATTGAAAGACCAGCTCAGGCAGTATTTCGACAGCCTGGAGTCCATTCCCAAAGAGTGGCAAGGTTTTATTGAAGCGGTCAACAATGCTTATTGGCAGTCTGACGTTGACCGGACAGAGCGAAAGCAGGCAGAGCAGAAAATACAGAATCTTCAGCGCTACAACCGCGGATTGATCGAGACAAGCCTTGACCCCCTGGTAACCTTTGATCAGAATGGAATTATTCTGGATGTGAACGAGGCAACAATCCGAGCTACCGGCAGGACTAGAGAGGAATTGATAGGGACCCCATTTGCTGATTATTTTACAGATCCGGAAAGGGCCTATAAAGGGGCGATGTTGGTTTTTGAGACAGAGGAAGTCCGGGATTACGAGCTGGTCATGAAGGCCAAAGATGGAACCGAAACCATTGTTGCCTACAATGCCTCGCTCTATAGAGATCAGGCAGGGCAGGTAATGGGTGTCTTTGCCGCCGCCCGTGATATTACAGAGCGAAAGCAGGCAGAGCAGGAAATACAAAATCTTCAGCGCTACAACCGCGGATTGATCGAGACAAGCCTTGATCCCCTGGTAACCTTTGATCAGAATGGGATTATTCTGGATGTGAACGAGGCTACAATCCGAGCTACCGGCAGGACTAGAGAGGAACTGATAGGGACCCCATTTGCTGATTATTTTACAGATCCGGAAAGGGCTTATAAAGGGGCTATGTTGGTTTTTGAGACAGGGGAGGTCCGGGATTACGAGCTGGTCATGAAGGCCAAAGATGGAACTGAGACCATTGTTGCCTATAATGCCTCGCTCTATAGAGATCAGGCAGGGCGGGTAATGGGTGTCTTTGCCGCCGCCCGCGATATCACCAGCTTGAAACGTTCTGAGGCGGAAGTGCGACGGGAAAGAGATAGAGTAAAAGAAAGTATGCTGAAAAAAATCAGCTTGTTAAACGAGAAGGCAAAACTAATAGCACAATTGGGAGAAGCAAATATCCAACTTAGAGAACTTGACAGGCTTAAATCAGCATTCTTGGCGAACATATCTCATGAGCTCAGGACACCAATGAATTCCATTATCGGATACTCAGATTTACTATTAGACGGAGTTGACGGACCAATCAACGAAGAACAGAATAAAAGTCTGGGCAAAATCACCGATAATGCAAAACACCTTTTACAATTGATAAACAATCTTCTCGAGCTCTCCAAGATAGAATCAGGGAAAATTGAGATAGAAGCAGTTTATTTCAATCTCAAAGGACTTATTGATTCAGTAGTTCCCTTTTTTAAGGGGATGATAACCAAAAAGGGGCTAACCCTTGATATTGATATTGATGAGAATTTGCCTTTAGTCTATGGCGATGAGGATAAGATCAAGCATGTTTTAATAAACCTGTTAAACAATGCGATCAAATTTACCCATGAGGGAGGCATAACCATTAGTGCCAAGATATCCGATCATGGTATTCAACATGGCGAATCGCCCATATTTGCAGAGGTCTGCGTAGAGGATACAGGCATCGGGATTAAAGATGAAGATCTTGATAAAATTTTTAAAAAGTTTATGCAGGCTGACATATCTGCTTCGCGCCGTTATGAAGGGACCGGCCTTGGGCTCAGTATCGCGAGAGGACTGATCGCTTTGCACAATGGAATGATCTGGGTCACGAGTGAATATGGCAAAGGAAGTCAATTCCGTTTCACCATTCCGCTAAAAAAAGAGACGTTAGAGAATCCGGATAAGCCGGTCGTGCAATTAGGAATTGCAAATCCCCACATAGGATAAATATGGTGCCGAAGGGGGGAGTCGAACCCCCACGGGTTTTGCCCACCACCCCCTCAAGATGGCGTGTCTACCTATTCCACCACTTCGGCTCGGTAGGTTACGGTTACGATCTATTTAGAGGCCTCCTCCGGTTGAGTCGTTGATGGTACAATATTTTCAGGCTGATTTCCACTCGGCCGGCTATCATCAGCCAAGGCATCTGTCTTTTCATCTGAGCCTTGTATAGGTTCCTCAACTCCGGCTACTGGTGCAGGAGCAGTTTCAACGGTCTCTGGAATTACAGTCTCAACAGGTTCTGGAATTTCAGCAAGTTCAACCGGTTCGGTAGTAACAGGACCGGTAGTTACCTCCACGTCCTGCATTATCGAATCCTCAACCCTGTGAGCTGACAAATAGCAGAGAACAAGGGCCAAAACCATATAGAGCACTGCCAGCCCGGAAGTGATCTTATGCAGAATGGAAGCTGGTCCCGCGCTGCCAAAAATGGTATCACTGGACCCGAACACAGCGCCTATTGCAGCCCCTTTGCCCTGCTGGAGCAAGACAGTAAAAACCAAGAAGATACATACAATAACATAGACTACAATTAAGATAGTGTACAAAAGAAAACCTTTAATTAACCGACCCGGCAACCGGCAATCTGAGCAAAACTCCCGGGTTTAAGAGATGCACCGCCGACAAGAGCTCCATCTACATCAGGGAGCGCCATTAACTCATTAACATTTTCCGGTTTAACCGAGCCACCATACAATATTCGAATTTGCCCTGCAATACCGGAATCGAAATGATCTGTAAGCCATGACCGGATATTGATGTGGGCATCCTGTGCCTGCTCCGGTGTAGCTGTCTTACCCGTGCCGATTGCCCATACAGGTTCATAGGCAACTATTACTTTGTCTGCCGCTTCGCTACCCACCTCTGAAAAGCCTGCTGATAACTGTTTTTCAAGTATCTCATTCGTAAGCCCGGCTTCTCTTTCCTCTAACTTTTCTCCAATGCATAAGATTGGAAGTAAATCATTTTCCAGGGCAGACTTGACCTTTAAGGAAATAAGGCTGTTTTCTTCTCCAAAAATGTGCCTACGCTCCGAATGCCCGAGGATTACCCATTTAACTCCGAATTCCTTGAGCATGATAGATGATATTTCACCAGTGAAGCCACCCTTTTGCTCAAAATACATGTTCTGAGCTGCAAGGGACACAAGTTCACTTTCCTTAATGATTTCACCGGCTGCTGAAAGCGCGGTAAACGGAGGCGCAATCACTATCTCTCTTTCCGTCAGGTAATTCACCAGGGGCAAAAAAACTTTAAGGAAATCACGGGTCTCGGCCACGGTTTTATACATCTTCCAGTTAGCTGCTAAAACAGGTCTTCTCTTTGAAGAATTCATTTTTTGCTACACTCCTCAAGTGCCGTTATGCCCGGCAGTTTTTTTCCTTCCAAAAGGTTGAGAAACGCACCACCACCTGTGGACATGTAAGATATGTTTTCCACTTCACCTGCCCTGTGGACGGCCAGATCAGTATCTCCTCCGCCTACAATGCTGAGGGCCTGACTGCTGCCGACTGCATGCGCCAGGGCCATTGTACCATGGCTGAAGGGATAGAACTCAAAGGCCCCCATTGGGCCATTCCACACTATGGTTTCGGCATTGGAAAGGGCTTCACTGAAAAGGGCTGACGTTGCAGGCCCTATGTCCAATACCATCCAATCATCAGGAATTCCCTGGGTCGGGACGATCCTGGTCTCTGCGTTTGTGTCAAGATCCTGTGCTATGACGCAGTCAACAGGAAGGTAGAATTTAATGCCTTTATCTTTTGCCTGATCAATTAATGCCCTGGCCGTGCCTACCAGCTCTTTCTCAGTAAGGGATTTTCCTATATCAATGCCTTGCGCCGTCAAAAACGTATTGGCCATTGCCCCGCCGACTATCAACTTATCCACCCGGTTCAATATATTCTTGATGGCCTCCAGCTTGCCGGATATCTTGGCCCCGCCCAGAATGGCCACCAAAGGCCTGGCAGGTTCTTCCATGGCCTTTTTAAAGTATAAAAGCTCCTGCTTTATAAGTAAACCTGCTGCGCACTCTTTAACCAGGCCAGGCACTCCGGTCACTGAGGCATGGGCCCGGTGTGATACTGCAAAGGCGTCATTTATATATATATCGGCCATTTTGGCCAAGGCTTCTACAAAGCCAGGGTCGTTTTTTGTTTCTCCTTGATGATATCTGAGATTTTCAAGTAGCAGCACTTCTCCTTCTGACATGGAGTTGACCTGGTTCTCCACTTCATCTCCAATGCAGTCCGGGGCCAGAGATACCTCCCTGTCTATCAGCTCTCCAAGACGCCTGGCCACTGGTCTCAGGCTGAATTTTTCTATTCTCTGCCCCTTCGGACGGCCAAGATGCGAGCAAAGTATCAGTCGTGCTCCAGCCTCTATGGCGTGACGTATGCCTGGCAGGGCGGCCCTGATACGGTTGTCGTCTGTAATATTGCCGGAATCGTCCAGGGGGATATTGAAGTCCGTCCTCATCAGGACCCTTTGGCCTTTCAGTGGAATCTCATCTATGTAATTGATCACGACCGTATCTCCCCCTGCAAAATTCTATATATAATTTTCAAACCAGAGACATCTCTTCCTCTATCTGAGTGGCATGCTTTCCCATGTATATCGAGCCGTTTCTGCCGTCAATACTCAGAAAGTCGCCGGAACGAATAATGCGGTCGTGTAACCGCGCAAAACCCAGATTTTCAAAGACCTGCAGTTGCTTGCAGCCCACAATGCAGTTCTTGTCCAGACGGAATGCAATAATGGCTGCATGAGATGTCTGCCCTCCCTTTGCTGTGAGCAGGCCGTCTGTTAGAGTAATTTCCTTGATATCGTCCGGGACAGTGTCTGAACGGATCAGGATCAATGGGGTTTTGGGCTCCTTCTCGCGGAAGGATTTAATCTCAGAGAGGGTTAACACGGCCTTCCCTGTCATGGCCCCTCCGCTCACGCCGATGCCTCTGCCCAGGTAGCCGGCCTCTAATTCTGCCGAGTGCACGAAAACCTGAACGATGTATCGCCTCTTTGTGGTCATATTTCGGCTCTGGAGTATAAAAAGCTGGTTGCTCTCTGGACCTTCAAAGGTAAATTCTATCTCCTGTGGATCCCATCTTTTTTCGTAGATGAGCTCTCTGGTCATGGATAACAAAGTATTGTAAATCTCAGGGAAATTTTTCTCCAGAGTCATTTCAGAATCAAGCCCCATGGTTTTTTGCTGCTTTATTGAAATTGGATATGTGGTGACCAGACCACTTACAATATCATCCCCCTGATTGCCGGTAGTGAAGTCGCCCCACAGGCTGATACTGTCTATATGGTCAGTATGGATTGGCGTAAAGGCCACGCCGGTACCGGATGTCTCAGCAAGGTTTCCATAGGCCATGGCCTGTACTATCACAGCCGTGCCCCAGTAATCGGACATTTCCATTATTTCCCTGTAGTTCTTTGCTTTTTCAGACTCCCAGGACGTAAGAGTTAGCCGTATGGCCACAAGGAGTTGCTCAAAAGGATCAACTTCCAACTCCAGACCGTGGTCCAGCGTGGCTTGACGGTAAGCCAGGGCTAACTCTTTCATCTGGTCTCCGGTAAATTCCCTTTTCTGCTTTACTCCATACCGGCGTTTGTGATTACTAATGAGTTCTGTGAACATCTCACGGTCCAGATCAAAGGACATGGCCCATGATTGAACAAATCTGCGGTAATTGTCCCAGGCAAACCAGGCATTACCGGTTTTTTTAGCCAGGCCTTCTATAATTTCAAGATTACTGCCCACATTTATGATTGTTGACATCATCCCCGGCATGGAAATGGCCGCTCCGCTCCTTACCGATAAGAGCAAGGGATTTGACGGATCGCCAAACCTGCGCCCGGTCTGGCGCTCCATTTCCCCAATGGCTTTCTGAAGCTGTGACTTGAATTCTCTGTATACACTGGGCAGTTTTTGGATAATCGGGTAACACCTGAAGACCTCGGTTGTGACTATTACTCCTGGTGGAACAGGTACTCCCTTCTGTGCCAGGAGGACTAAGTTAAAGCCCTTGTTACCAAGGTGTATGAGGTTTTTTGTCTGTTGTTCAGGACTGTGTATGGTACACAAGATTTGATTCGGATCATAGCTCAACATTAAGTCAAGTTCCTTGTGATCCAGTCTTTCTTTCTGCTCTCCAAGCACCTGGTATACCCGGGCGATAAAATTGTCCAGATATTGAAGACCGAAGGTGCCGGAGATAAGGTCTCTCAGGAACCATTCTGTTATCTGATGAATCAGTTGGGTCTCGTTTTCAGCTTCTTTTATAGCAGTCTTGTATTTTGGAAGAAGGTTGTGTTTGCCCAACTGGCGAATAGTAAGAGAGATATTGTCTTGATGGGGGCTTATGTAATAAACATGGATAATATCTTTAACCCCCTCGGACAGTCCTCTCACTACGTCCAGGTACTGGGAAAAGGCAAATCGCCGGACATCGAGGGATTTTTCCAGCAATCCGAGATAAGTGGCGAACTTCCTGGAATACACTCCGTCCAACTGTACGGCTCTACAGAAGAGGCGGAGATACCTCAGGATGCGCGCAAAAATAGACCTTGAGATAAAGGTTGAATCTATCTCAGTTACCAGTTGTTCGAAATGAATATTGGCCAGGTTCTCCAGGCGGAAACTGAGGCTAAGGGCGTCAAACTTGCGCTCATGGTAACGGCCATACATTGAAGGAATATCCACTGTTATATGCCGCTTGTGGTATATGTCCTCCCTGATTTCAAACTGCTCCTTGCTGAGAATAATATCCTTAAGGACATCAAGCTGGTCCAGGATTACCTCAAGACACCGCTCCGGATCGTTGTCCACATCCAGGATTTCAAGTACCTTATCCAGTCCCTCAAAACCCAGATTTTTGGCTTCCTCCAAATGATGACGGATTTCCTGGGTGCCGAGCTTGTACTTATGGGCCTCAAGCCTGTACATCTGGATAAGAAGTTCAACACGTCTTCTCTCTTGATGGGGGATATCCTGAACTTGACACAGTATCTGTGAGAGCCGGTCCTTTTCCAAATTCAGCAGGCTGTCTACACTGTGGGTAAATCGTTTGAGATCCAGCACATTTGCCAGATGCTGTATGAGTCTGTGGACATGATCCACGTAAGGGCCATGGTCAGGAACCTGCTCCAGGATTTCTGGGGGCAGGAAAGGGGCCAGCCCTTTGTTTTGTCTGCTGAACCAGAAGCACAGAATGGCTTCAATAAAATCGACAATGCGGTTGTTGCTCTCAACATGGCTCTGTTTTCTCAGGAAATGAATAAGTATATCCTTGCGGTGAGATATCTCATCAAGCTCTGTTGATACATCCCTCAGGAGACCCTCTGCTCCTATTTCATTGAAATAAACCGGCAGGATCTTGGTCAACTGTTTGATCAGATTGTAAATCGGCTCTATGTTACAGTTCAATAATCTGCTGACGTCTTTCTGGAACAGGTCTGTATCCCGGATGCATGTGCCTGCCAATTTAAGATTTATTATAAGGGCTGACAACAGGGTGCCGCAGACACTGGTTCTCTGTTCTACAAATTTTAACCAGACACGAATATTCTGCAGGTGAGCAGGATCGCTCAAGATATGCCATTCGGCATCTACGCCCTTAATCCCCGGGGGTTTGAAGCCAAACTGGACTACCTGATTGAGAAAAAGCTCCATAAGCCTTGTGTCGTCCCTGCGGACTATTTCTGAACCCAGGGCCTCGATGCACTGAAGAGCAGTCCTTGGAAAATGTCCTAGTTGCTGCTTTAGCAGCGCAAAACTTCTAGAAAGGATCTCTTGAAGCTGCTCCAGGTCTGCAGTGCGTATAAAATACAAAAGGCTGCGGTTGATCTCTCGAAGGATTTCCTCGTGGATCGTGGACAGACCTTCTATTTCGATAAGATGGAATGGCAGAAGAAGGTATAATCCGGCCCCTTGATTGCGGGAAGCTAGCTCTTTTGATGATACGGGCGGGATTTGACACGATAGCCGGCCCAGACCCTGGACAATCTTTCTGTACTGATTCACTATATCCAGATAGCCTGGGCGTCTGGCCAGCTCCAAGACGTCTTTTTCTTTGAGAGGCGCTTTCCTTTCGATTTCCAGGCCTTCCAGAGAGGATTTGAGCTGTCTATGCGAGACCGGATCGATAAGTCCCATCGTCTTTTCCTGGTCTTCAGAATCCAGTTCCATGGAGAACTGTTCAATAGCGCTGTTGAGCCAGTTAACAGGGTCTTCTTGCTCAAGCCAGTACTGAGATGTAGCTTTCTGAACTTCAACAAGAAGTCTGCCGGCTTCATCCCATAATCCAGGAGAGGTCTTTTGTCCCTCTAAACGTTTGGAAAGATTCCGTATCAGGTGTGATACAGGGTGATAGCTCCTGGCAACAGACTTAATCACATGCGCATTGGATTCTTTAAGCCTGTGAAAGGCGTGTTCAATATCAGGCAATATTGTCAGAAGCTTTTCAGTATCTACTTTTTGAATGATCTTTTCCAGAAAGGCCAGGAGTCCGTTTACTGCTTCGGTCTTCCGGTCATTTTCAGGGGCCTGGGAGATGACATCAGAGAAGGTGTCCAAAAGCACTCTGATGGCCTCGGGTCCCTGAGACGAACGGCTGTAAGTAGCAAGATTCTTAAGGGCAAATGACCTCAGATCTCCAATTATGATTTCCCAGTTTCGAAATGGATGGTGCAGCTCAAAGAGGAGGCTATCAACAGCCTTAATTATGCCTTGATAATCCTTAACTGCGTCCAGGAGAACCTGGTAGCGGGAGTCATACTTTACTTCCCGGACGGCTGTGGTCTCAAGATTTGCACGGAGGGCTTCCGATGCTATCATGTTTCTGCCACCTAAATTGAGCGATTAGCCTTTAGCGGTTAGCTATTAGTTTAATATTATAGCAAGTTTTGCTATACTAATCCGTGATAAACCATTTTCCAAAGCTAAATCCTAACGGCTAACAGCTAATCGCTCATTAGATATCACTAAAGGGCCTTGTGAGCGTTCATGTGAAGGATCAGATCCAATATCCTGTTGGAGTACCCCCATTCATTATCATACCATGACATGACCTTGATCAACTTGTCCCCGATAACTTTGGTGCACGCGCCGTCAACGATAGAGGACCTTGGGTCTCCCATGAAGTCCGTGGAGACCAGGGGTTCGTCTGTATATCCGAGGAAGCGGTTGGCAGCCGCCTTAATGGCCTCGTTTATTTCGGCTACTGTGGCACGTTTTTCCACCTGGGCCACAAGATCCACTATGGAGACGTTAGGGGTGGGCACACGGACTGCCAGGCCGTCAAATTTGCCTGTAAGCTCAGGAATGACTTTGCTCACTGCTGCTGCGGCACCGGTCTTGGTGGGTATCATGTTGACGGCAGCGGCCCTGGCTCGTCTGAGGTCGCTGTGGGGAAAATCAAGCAATCTCTGATCGTTTGTATAGGCGTGTACAGTAGTAATCAGCCCGGAGACTATACCAAATCTGTCCAGTATTACTTTGGCCACAGGGGCGAGACAGTTGGTGGTGCAGGAGGCGTTGGATACGATGTGGTGATTGGCTGGATCATAGTCGTCTTCATTGACCCCCATCACAATCGTGACGTCCTCATGCTTTGCAGGGGCGGTGATTATGACCTTTTGCGCCCCGGCCTCCAGATGCCCGCGTGCGAGATCCGCATCACTAAACCGTCCTGTAGCTTCGATTACGTATTCCACACCCATTTCCTGCCATGGCAACTGGGATGGTTCCTTGATGGCGGTTATCCGTATATCTTTGCCGTCCACAATTATTCCCTGATCTGTGCCCTGCACATCAAGGGGGAATGTTCTCATTACAGAATCATACTTTAACATGTGAGCCAGCGTCTGGGTGCTTGTCAGGTCATTTATGGCCTCAATTTCAACGGCTTCAAATTCTTTATATTGTTTAGAAGCCCTGAAAATGCTCCTTCCAATGCGTCCGAAACCGTTGATGCCGACCTTAATAGTCATGTCTAAACCTCCTAGCAGCTAATATTCAGGATGTAAAAGTTTACACTCCTTGGCACAAGGAGTGAATAGATGATGTATCTTGGCACCTCAAACTTTAGGCACCAAGGCTCATATTGGTTACTTCTTCAGAATTGCAGTAGCCTGATTGATGCTTTTTCTACTATAATCTACTACTTCGTCTGCCACTTCATGCAGGGTCTGATCCTTATTCCTGCACTGGCACAATTTGATCAACATAGGAAGATTTACCCCTGTTATGACCTCAACCTTGTTGTCCTCCAGGAAGGTAAGGGTCATGTTGGCCGGAGTTCCACCGAACATGTCTGTAAGTATCAGTACACCGTCACCCGTATCTACTTCCTTAATTGCCTTGCTGATGTCGAACTGTAATTTATCTATAGGCCTTGACGGATCTATAGAAAGGGCGACCATCTGTTCTGCCTTGCCTACAATAAAAACCGTCGTTAATAACAGCTCATCAGCAAGACGGCCGTGGGATGTCACAACCACACCTACCATGTATTTATCCCTCCAGTTCCAGGTCTCTGTGTGTAACGATAACCTCCTCATCAGCCCCTGTAAATATTTCTTTTAGATGCTCTACAATGGCAACACTTCTGTGTAGACCTCCTGTGCATCCTACGGCAATCACAAGATAAGATTTACCTTCATTTCTGTATTCCGGAACAAGGAATTTCAAAAGGCATTCGGCATGTTTAAGAAATTCAATAGTATCTTTTTTTCCCAAGACATAGGTTTGGACTTCATGGTCGCAGCCGCTTAAGGGGCGCAGATCCGGCTCGAAGTATGGGTTTGGCAAGAACCTGACATCCAGAACCAGGTTGGCATCGGCAGGGACTCCGTACTTAAAGCCGAATGACAGTATATGTATCACAAGTTGATCCAGACGCTTTCTAGGGGAGTAAAGCCTGACAATACCCTGCCTTAGCTGATGAACATTGAAATCTGAAGTATCAAATAATTTGTCGGCACATTCCCTCAGCCCCATTAGATATTCCCTCTCAACAGGTATTCCTTCAAGGATACTGCCCTTAGGCTTCAAGGGATGTCGGCGGCGGGTTTGGCTGAATCTCCGTACTAACACCTCATCCTTTGCATCGAGAAACAGGATTTCGAGGTGGAATCCTTCTTCTTTAATCTGTGTAAAGATAGACTGGTATTGATCGAGGAAACTCTTTTCCCGCACATCCATCACAAGGGCTACACGGGTGGGCATTGTGGAAACATTTTCAGTAAGGGAGAGAAACTCCGGCAAGAGGGCTATCGGAAGATTGTCCACACAGTAATAGTCCATGTCTTCAAAGGCTTTGAGTACAGTACTCTTACCGGATCCGGACATGCCGGTTATAACTACCGTTTGGACCAGTTTGACCGGATCATCAGGTGTTAAAATTACCCCCGGCTCATCTTTTTGAAACGGAGTTTGTAGGGATTTGTCAGTCACTTCTCGTTCTTTAGTGTAAAACGCTATGGATCTTAGACCTGATCGTCTATTTCTTCTATTACTTTTTTAATGGAACTTGCATCCGGCGCTTCCATAATACGCTTGTGCACTTCCTGGGTCTTTAACACTCTTGAAACCTGGGCTAATAGTTTGAGATATGGGGTTGCCGAGTTGTCGGGTGCAAGCAAAAGAAACATAATGTGAACCGGACGGTTATCCATTGCATCAAAGGGGATACCACCCAAGCTCCGGCCGACTAATATGAGCATATGGCCCAGTTCTGGGAGTTTCCCGTGTGGAATTGCCACTCCACCCCCAATACCTGTACTGCCCAGTTGTTCACGCTCATTGAGGACAGATAATACGGCATCCTGATCCAAGGCGGGCTCTATTTCTGCTACCCTTTTAGCCAGGCCGGCCAGTGCCTCTTCTTTGGATTTGGTATTAAGGTCGGGGATGATACATCTGTTGCAAAGAAAATCGAGTATCTTCACAGTCATTACGGTTCGACTAACCCCAAAGTCCCATCCATACGCCGGTAAAGGACGTTTATTGCGTTGGTCTCAGCATTGGTGAACATCATAAAGTTTTGAGTAAGTGACTGGAACTGAGCCGCTGCTTCCTCAACAGCCATGGGTTTGGCATCCATTTTTTTTGTGGTGATTATACCCAAGTTCTCTTTTTCTGTTTCGGGAGACGGTGATATATCTAAAAGGGCCGGTTCGGCTATTGAGCCGGGTCCTCTCTTGCTGCGGATTTTTTCTTTATATCGCTTTAACTGCTTATAGATTTTGTCAGATACCAGATCTATAGCCGCCCGCATTTCATTCTGTTCTTCCTTGGCTGCTGCCCTTACGCCATTTCCTGAAAGCACAACCTCTGCTGTCTGCCTGAATTTCTCCACTGACAAAACGACATTTACATCCATGGGGCCATCGGCATATTTTTTGAGTTTTTGGAGTCTGTTTTCAGCGTATTCGCGCAGTGCATCCGAAGGATCCAGACGTCTAAATGTCACATTGATTTGCATATAATACCTCCAAATGGGGATCTATCTATTCGTTATTTTTTAAATTATTTATTGCAGGTCGCTTGCGGCGACTGGAGGGCAGAATACCCATCAAATCCCTGTACTTTGCCACAGTTCGTCTTGCAATACGTATATGATCCTTGGCCAACATTTCCACAATCTGCTTATCACTGTATGGTTGAGTCGGGTCCTCTGCCTGGATCATCTGACGAATCTGTTCTTTTACGCTATAAGATGCCACATCAGAGCCGTCATCCCGGCCCAGGCTCGCGCTGAAAAAAAACTTTAGCTCAAAAATACCCTGTGGTGTGTGGACATATTTATTTGTGGTTACTCTGCTTATGGTGGATTCGTGCATCTCGATGTCATCTGCCACGGTTCTGAGTATTAAAGGCTTGAGATAGGCTATCCCTTTGTCCAGGAATTCCCCCTGGAACTTTACAATACTCTTCGTGACTCTGTAGATAGTCTTTTGCCGCTGTTGGATGCTGCGAATCAGCCATAGGGCAGATTTGAGTTTGCCCTGGATAAAGTCCTTGGCAGAGGAACCGGCAATTCCGCTTTTAATGGCATCGCGGTAAAAAGAACTTATTCTCAGTCTTGGCATTCCGTCGTCATTCAAGGAAACTACATACTCATCGTCTACTTTATAGACATAAATGTCAGGAACGATGTATTGGATCTCCTCACTGCTGAATGGTCGCCCGGGACAAGGTTCCAGGTTGGTTATTATCTCAATTGCCTGGACTATTTCCTCCAATGACTGCCCGGTAGCTTTGGCCATAGCTTGATAATTGTGTCGTTCAATATGGTTAAGGTGCTCACTTACCAGCTCCAAGACCAGCGGGTCATTGATGCCCAGATGATTTATCTGGACCAATAAGCATTCTTTAAGATCCCTGGCTGCCACACCAACAGGGTCGAAGAGCTGAATTTTTTTTAGCACATCCTCTACTTGTTGCGGAGTACCTCCCACTTCTTCAGCTATTTCCTCAATTGTAGTCTTGAGATAGCCGTTTCGGTCAAGATTGCCGATAATAAGACAGGCATTTTGACGCTCCATGTCATTGAAGTGTGCCATCTGAAATTGCCACGTAAGATGTTCACTCAGATCGGTGGTGCGAGCAAAGAGATTGTCATAGTTTGGGGCATCCTTTTTTTCAAAGGAATATGCAGGAAGTGAGGACCTGTTGTCTTCGTCCCAAAACTCTTTCCAGTTAATATCTTGAATTGCATTGTCTTCCCAGGGAATTTTTTCAAGTTCAGAGGAAGCCAAAGTTGGAGGTTGGGTCTCGTACGAGTCGGATTCTTCTTGTAGAGAGTTACTGCGATCAGTATCATTTGAGGATGGGATATCTTCCGATCCGGATTCCTCCAAGACCGGATTAATTTCTAATTCCTGGTCAATCGTTTCGATTAGTTCAATTTGGGAGAGCTGAAGCAGTTTAATAGCTTGCTGCAACTGGGGAGTCATTACCAGTTGCTGTGTCAGCTTAAGTTGTTGGCGAAGATCTAAGGCCATAGAAAATTAGAGAAGCCTAACCAGCTTACAGTTTAAAGTTTTCTCCCAAATATATTCTCCGTGCCAGATCGCTTGAGGCGATGTGTTCCGGAGTACCCTCTTCGTTAATTATTCCTAAATTAACAATATAGGCACGATCACATACAGTCAAGGTTTCACGGACGTTGTGGTCTGAAATGAAGACTCCTATTCCCCTGGCCTTCAGGTCCTGTATTATCTTTTGCAGGTCGGATACAGCTAGGGGATCAACACCTGCAAAGGGTTCGTCAAGAAGAATAAACGATGGGTCGGTAGCAAGTGCCCGCATAACTTCCACACGTCTCCGTTCTCCCCCTGAAAGCGACTGTGCCTGTTGATCCGCAAGGACGGAGAGTCCCATGTCATCTAAAAGTTCAAGGGTCTTGCTCTCTATTTCCTGGTGGGAGAACCCCCTTGTTTCCAGTACAAGGCGGATGTTATCAGCAACTGACAGTTTCCTGAATACCGAGGGCTCCTGGGGTAGATAGGTTATGCCTTTACGAGCCCGTTTGTGCATAGGCGAATTGGTTATATCTTCCCCTTCAAGCAAAACTTTCCCTTCGTCAGGTCTGATGATACCGGCGATCATATAGAATATAGTGGTCTTGCCGGCACCATTTGGACCCAGCAGACCTACTATGCTATGGTCTGATAACTCAAGGCTTACGCCATTGACCGCCAGTTGGCCACTAAAACGCTTTACCAGTTTCTCTGCCTTCAGTTTGCTCATATACTTTGAACGGATGCCAGTCATTAGGTATTAGGTAAAAACTTTGTATAAAAACGGGCTGTTAAGCTAAAAGCTAACGGCTAATAGCTTCGTGGTTTAAAAGTCTCACTCTGCCGGATAGACAACTGCCTCAACCTTTGTTTCACTGCTTCCTTCGACTACACTTCGATCTTCATTAATAAAAAAGATAATCCGTTCTCCACTCACCCTGTTGGGGCCTTCCAAAACCTGGGCCGCACCTGTAATAGTTATCTTTTCAGCAGGTTTGTCGTAGATAGCCTGTTCTCCAGTACCAACACGCTCACCCTGGATTATACGTACGTGACCTGTGGCTACGATTTTTTTAACAGACTTTTTTGTTTCCCCCCCCTGTTTTCTTTTTTCATAAAAGACCTCAAGTTTGTCGGAGTGTATTGTAAGATCACCTCTTGTGGCCTTCACATGCCCGGTGAACACCACAATGCCGGATTTATCCATCGACTCCATCAGGTCACTCTCTATATTTATTGGGAGCTTGCCCTCACCTGCCGGTACGGCAGGTGGAGTGTCCGGGGCGTCCAACTGGGCCATAGCCATTGAGCATTGAAAATGCATAAAAATAAGGATACAAAACCAGATAGCTGAGGCTACATTTCTAACTTTGCTCATTTGCCGGTGTACACCAAAATTTTGACACTTCATTATGATTCCTCTTGGGCGTTCACGGAACGTTGAAGTTAGAAAATAGAAATTTGGCCTTCATACTTTTGTTTCATCTCTCCCAAATTTCTATTTTCCAATTTCAAGTTTCAAGCCGCGAACGGTTACATTTTTCTTAAAGTTCCAGCCCACCATCTTCTGGAAGAACGGCTGTCTGTCTCTTTACCGTGAGTTTACCATCTTGAAGATCGTACTCAAGCCCGTCTCCCTCCATTTCCAGTCCGTCTCCCTTGATAACTACTCTGTCACTGGTCCAAATTAGTTTTTTCTTCTGACTGAAGCGCATAGTTTCTGAAAATAGCGTAGAGCCGTCTTCAGAGTGTATTTTTACATCGCCATTCAGTGACATTTCATCATTATCGATTTTGTATACGCCTGAATCAGCAGTAACAATAACATGACCTCCTCCAGTAGGGAAAAACTTTATTCTTATCCTTTCCAGGTCCATGATGTTTGTGTCCTCATAGAGTCGGGCTACATTTGCCTTTAGGACCCACTGGATCTTTTCGCCGATATTTCTCGTGTAACGAACACCCTCAAAGGTAAGATCAGCCTTCATTTCTTTGAGATCCGTGATCCATAGATCACTGGTACTCTTGCTTTGCTGCCACGGCCTCCAGAGAGCTATCAAGAAAAGGATGCCGGTAAGTATCCAGAATAGATGTCGTTGTTCAAGTTTCATGCATTGACCATCGGTTTTACAGGATATTCAGAGACTGGATTAATGGCAAGCCCGGTTTGTGTTCTGAGGAAAAAGCAAATACGATATCAAGGATTAAGGTAATGATTCAGGAACTCGCTTCTCCTGTTCTGGGCCTTGAGGATCAGTTCGCAGACCTCTCTAACCGCACCCCTTCCCCCTGGTAGTTGTGTAACATAATCAGCATAGTCTTCCATGGATTGTGCGGCATCGGCAACTACTATGGCAAGACCTGCCTTCTGAAGAAGGGGCAGATCTACCCAGTCGTCTCCCATGTAAGCAACTTCCTTATCTTCTATCCCCAGATTCTCCTTTATTCTTTCGTATACTTCTATTTTATCAGGCAGTCCTTGATATACCAGCTTAATGCCTAATTCCTCGGCCCTGACAGCAAGGGCACGAGAAGAGCGGGAACTGAGAATAGCTATATGGATTCCCGCCAGACCAAGGAGCTTAAGGCCAAGGCCATCGTGCACATAAAAGCTCTGCACCTGGTCTCCTTGAGAGTTATATACAATACTTCCGTCGGTCAGCACCCCGTCGACATCCAGCGCAAGAAGACGGATGTTGCCGGCCTTTGTCATGAGCAGTTCTTTATCTATATGTACCATATGAAAATGCAATGTTAAATGTTGAATGCTAAATGCTGAATTGTGGAAAAAGATTTAAAAGACATATACCTTAATTCAACATTCAGCATTCAACATTCACAATTTAGTTACCGCCTGCCTGATCCTGGAAAGGACCTTCAGCAGGTCTGCTGCAGATTCAAGGAAGAGACTGTTTGGGCCGTCGCAAAGGGCCTTATCCGGATTCGGATGGACCTCCATGAAGATTCCATCCACTCCTACTGCCATTGCAGCCCTGGCAAGAATGGACACGAATTCCCTCTGGCCTGATGAGCATCCATCCCCACCGCCAGGGAGTTGAACACTGTGTGTGGCGTCAAAAACCACAGGAGATCCGATTTCTCTCATTATAGCCAGGCTACGCATGTCAACCACAAGGTTATTGTAGCCAAAAGAGGTACCCCTTTCAGTGAGAATGATCTGGTCATTTCCATTCTCTTTTACCTTAGCAACTGCGTGTCTCATGTCCCACGGGGCCATGAATTGCCCCTTTTTAATGTTGATGGGAAGACGGGTTCGGGCTGCTGCCACCAGAAGATCTGTCTGTCTGCAAAGAAAGGCCGGTATCTGTATACAGTCAAGGACCTTTGCGGCTGTCTCTGCCTGGTCCGGAGTGTGAACATCTGAGATCACCGGCACATTCAGTTCCTTCTTGACGGCAGAGAGCATTTCAAGGCCTTCAGTCAGTCCCGGTCCTCTGTATGACTTTATAGATGTCCTGTTTGCCTTGTCGAAGGATGCCTTGAATAGATAGGAAAAACCGTAATCTCCGGCTACCTGAGCCATAAAAGCGCCGATGGAAAGGGCGGTTTCAATGTCTTCCAGCACGCAGGGTCCTGCAATAAGTAAAGGTGGTTGTCCTGACCCGATACTGACTCCGGCTATACGTACATTTGTCACTTGGATATCCTCTGTACTCATTGTCTAGCTTTCAGCTTTCTTGCAAATACTGTAAGCGTTTACAGGGTACTGCAGATGCGAGGCGTACGGGTACACGTACTCCCTTGTACTTCAAGTGCCCGGCAACAAAGCAGATGCGGTGCCCTGTGAACGCTTACCAAGTGCTGCATGCACAAATGCCGCAAACAGGGGATGGGGATCAAGGGGCCTGGATTTGAACTCGGGATGGAACTGACAGGCAAGGAACCATGGATGTTCCGGTATTTCAATGATTTCCACCAATTCACTATTGGGACTCAGTCCGGCAAACCTGATTCCAGCGTCCTCAAGGGCCTTGCGATAGGAATTATTAAACTCGTATCTGTGGCGGTGCCTTTCGGAGATCTGCTCGACTCCATAGGCGGCATAGGCCTTGCTGTCCAGGGCCAACCGGCAAGGATATGCGCCAAGGCGCATAGTGCCTCCCTTATCAGTGCTCTCATCTCTTTTTTGTATTTTATCCGCGCGGTAGTCATACCATTCCTTCATCAGGTAGATCACCGGATCAGGCGTGGTAAGATCAAATTCAGCGCTGTCAGCCAAGAGCAGCCCGGCTACATTTCGGGCAAATTCAATAACTGCCAACTGCATGCCCAGACAGATTCCGAAAAAAGGCACCTTGTTTTCTCTGGCATAAGTAACGGCCTCAAGTTTTCCAGGTATTCCCCTTGAGCCAAATCCACCAGGGACCAAGATTCCATCGGCATCTGAAAGACGGTTTGCCAGCTCTTGGCCCTTTGCTTCCTCTGAGTTCACAAAGTCTATTTCGATTTCGGAGCTGTTTGCAACACCCCCGTGGAACAGGGCCTCATTCAGGCTTTTGTAAGATTCCCTCAGGTTTACATACTTACCAACCATGGCAATCCGCACTTTGTGCCGTGGTTCCTTAATCTTGGCAATAAGGTCCTCCCATTCGGTAAGCACAGGTGCCCTTGTCCACATGTTAAGGGATTCGATGATTCGTTCGTCCAGCCCTTGCTCGTGAAATCGTATCGGCACTTCATAGATACACTTTACGTCTTTGGCTGCAATAACCCGGTCTTCTTCTACATTGCAGAATAATGATATCTTGGACTTAATATCCGGTGAAAGATCGATCTGGGTGCGGCAAAGCAGGATGTCCGGCTGAATTCCTATGGATAACAGTTCTTTTACGCTATGTTGTGTTGGTTTTGTTTTAAGTTCACCTGCTGCCTGGATATAGGGCACATAGGTCAAATGGATATAAAGGGTATTTTCAGTACCAAGGTCGCTCCTTAACTGTCTAATAGCTTCCAGAAACGGCAGGCCTTCAATGTCCCCTACTGTGCCCCCTATTTCTATAATGGCTATATCCACTTCACTATTTAATTGAAGAATCGCCTGCTTGATCTCGTCAGTTATGTGAGGTATGACCTGGACAGTACCTCCAAGGTAGTCTCCCCTTCGTTCTTTTGTGATAACACTAAAATAAATACGTCCTGAAGTGTAGTTGTGCCTCTGTCCCAGCTTTGCATGGGTATAACGCTCGTAATGCCCGAGGTCCAAGTCTGTTTCGGCACCATCATCTGTCACAAATACCTCGCCGTGCTGGAAAGGGTTCATGGTGCCCGGGTCCACGTTGATGTATGGGTCCAGCTTCTGAATGGTGATCCGGAGCCCCCTGGCTTCGAGCAATGCCCCTATGGAAGCTGCCGCCAGGCCTTTCCCCAGAGATGAGAGTACACCTCCAGTGATAAAAATAAATTTAGTTTTCATGTTTATAAAATCCTAATTGGATTGTTGATTTATCATTGCTCTATTGTTCTATTCTCATGCCTTCTCCATATCAGAGACCAAAAACTGATGTTTTGCAAGCGGTTTCCAGAGCACATTATTTCTTTAACCGTTCACGGGGTTACAACGTCCGTTTTACGTATCCTATTCAAATTTCCTGGTATTTGACCAAAATGGTGTATAAGGGCCGAAGGAAAAACAACTTGGCCTTTTGCATCCCATCTTCGACATAACACTGCTATACCTGCGGTTTTGCTCAATCAGAT
>PQXE01000042.1 GCA_003194495.1 Deltaproteobacteria bacterium | reverse complement strand
GTTACAAGGCCGCCAATTGGATCTGCCTTGGCAAAACAAAGGGCCGGGGAAAGCTGGAAAAACAACACAAAACCCTGCTTCCTAAGAAAACCATCTGGATTTATCCACTTACCAGAAACTACCGTAGGCTGCTATGTAGATAATCTCCCTCAGGCACGGTCAGCAACACTTGATATACCTGAGCATCCTCTGTATACAAAAAATAGGTGATAGAATCGGCGGAATCGCCATGACTTATTGAGAAGTTACCTATTTTGAACCCACCGACTTTGAGATTGTGGAGCTCGGCTATCTGAAAAATGGTATAACCGACATTGCCGGGCTTGATAACATGGACGATCTTGCAGCCGTTGCGATTCAGTCACCTAATTTTTTTGGATGTATTGAGGACCTGCAGGCCGCCGGTGAAAAGACCCATTATAATAAAGCTCTTTTTATTGCTTCCTTTACTGAGGCCCTTGCTTACGGCCTCTTGAAAAGCCCCGGTGCGCAAGGCGCTGATATTGTGTGTGGAGAAGGTCAGAGTCTGGGGATACCCCGTTCCTTTGGCGGACCGGCCCTTGGGATGCTTGCAAGCAGAAAGAAATTCATGCGCAGCCTGCCTGGTCGCCTGGTGGGCAAAACCAAAGACCTTGACGGAAACAGGGGATTTGTTCTTACCCTTGCCACCAGGGAGCAGCATATTCGCCGGGAAAAGGCAACCTCCAACATCTGCACCAACAACAGCCTCTGTGCCCTGACGGCCGTCATGTATATGGCCTCTCTCGGTGGTACGGGATTCAGAGAGCTTGCCGATCTCAACCGTGACAAGGCCGAGTATCTTAAAAAGGGCTTGAAAAACGCAGGATGCAAAATCGCTTTTGAGACCCCAACATTCAATGAGTTTGTTGTTGAGTTCCCGAATGGTTTTGAGGCCACCTGCGAGCGACTTATGAAAAAAAATATTGTGCCAGGCCTTTCTCTGGCTCCCTACTATCCTGAACTTGCCGACCACTATCTTTTGTGTGTCACGGAAACCAAGTCCAGGGACGACATGGATGCTCTGGTGAGGGAGGTTCAGTCATGAAAGAATCTGTAGGAACCACAGGACTGATACTGAATAAGCCGTTCCTTTGGGAAAAGGGGAGAAAGGGAAGGAGCGGATTTTCCCTTCCCCTGCGTGATGTTGAATCCGTCCCCCTGGACCAGGAATTAAGAGGCGAAGGACCGGAATTTCCGGATCTGAGTGAGGTTGACGTGGTACGCCATACACCAGGCTGTCCCAGTGGAATTTCGGTGTAGATACCGGCATGTACCCTCTGGGTTCGTGTACCATGAAATACAGTCCCAAGACCAATGAAAGACAGGCAAACCTTCCGGGATTTGCCGGGGCCCACCCCATGCTTCCGGCCAGCCTGTCCCAGGGCATGCTAAGAATGATGTTTGAACTTGAGCAATACCTTGCGGAAATTACCGGCATGGATGCGACTACCCTTCAGCCTGCGGCAGGGGCCCATGGAGAACTCACCGGCATGCTTCTGATTCACGCCTTTCACAAAAGCAAGGGATCGCAGCGCTCAAAGATCATTGTCCCTGATACTGCCCACGGCACAAACCCTGCCTCTGTGTCTCTGTGCGGTTACCGTTCCGTGCCTGTAAAATCAAATGAACAGGGAATCCTTTCAGTAGAGGCCATTGCAGAGGTCATGGACAAAGACACTGCCGGTATTATGATCACCAACCCGAACACGCTGGGCCTTTTTGAAGAAAACAGCCAAAAAATAGCAGAGATCATCCACGCCAAAGGCGGATTGGTCTATTGTGACGGTGCAAATATGAATGCCGTTATGGGGATAGTGCAAATGGGCAAAATCGGGGTTGACGTAATGCACCTGAACCTCCACAAGACTTTCTCCACGCCTCACGGGGGAGGTGGGCCGGGCTCAGGTCCTGTGTGTGTCACAAGAGAGCTTGAGCCGTTTCTCCCTGTTCCCCGCGTAGTCAAGGAGAAGGAAAGATATGTCCTTTCCGGAGATTATCCTGAATCTATCGGCAAGGTACAGGCCTTTCACGGAAATGTAGGTGTTATGATAAAGGCATATAGCTATATTCGCAGCATGGGGCCGGAAAATCTGAAAAAAGCCAGCCAACTTGCCGTGTTAAGTGCGAATTATATCAAGGAAAGTCTAAAAGGGACCTTGCATCTTCCCTATGACAGACCGTGCATGCATGAATGCGTTTTCTCGGATGAACATCAAAAGGCAGACCAAGTAACGACCCTGGATATGGCCAAGCGACTGATGGAGTATGGATTTCATCCGCCTACCGTCTATTTCCCGCTGGTCGTGCACGGAGCCGTCATGATAGAGCCGACCGAGACAGAGTCCAAAGAGGATATCGATCAATTTATTAAAGCATTCAAAGCAATCGTGAGTGAGGCGAGGCAAAATCCGGACCTGCTGCACGACGCACCAAGAAGTTGCAAGGTAAGGAGACTGGATGAGGTAACCGCGGCGCGTAAACCGTGTCTTGCGGGGTGAGGGGTTGCGAGTTACGGGTCAATAGAAGCGGCAATATCGTGCCGTAGACCTACATCCAGGCCATGGGCATAAATCAGTATATTTGTATCGACAAAAATTCTGACACTCTTCGTGGACTATCTTGATGGACAACTATGGCGAACGGCAGTTGCGCAATCCTGTTGTGGAGTGCAAATTACGGTTCAGGTTCCTTCTGGTGGGCAAAACCAAAGGCCGAGGTAAGTTCGATAGAATATAACAAAGCACTACTCCCACAAAAAGATATCGTAACCGTTCACGGAACGGTGAAATTACAAATTAGAAATTTGGCCTTCATGCTTTTGTGCTGTTATCGAGATAGCTATATAAGTTTCATATACGTAATTTATATATTACGAATATGCTTATATTATAGCTTTAGATCAACTCTGACTTCTTGAAGAGTAATCAAGGCTTATATTTATTATATGCGCACAAAGGATATTTCGGGACAACATCTTTTTATTTGTTGAATTACATTAGTTTGGGGATGAATAAGCTGAATTCCTCTATCCTTTGTTATGCAGATATTTAGAGCATGGTTTTCGCTGTTTGGTCCTTTGCACCATACTTGTCCAAATGCCCATGGCAAACATTCTTCCTTTGATAGCTTTTGCTCTATCATCTGGTTGTATCGTTCTTTGATAACAAAAGAATGAAGAAGAAGGGCAAAATCATCACAATCAAACATCTGACTGTAATCGTCCAGGATATGGTATGTGTGCACAAAAGAATTAACTCCTGAATCCATAACTAATTTCCATAATTCATTATCTGACGGCATCATATACCATGTATCAGAAATCTTGATATTATTGGAATTAATTCCCGGCCAAGCCTCTTTCAATATCGACTTAATTTCAGCCCCACTAATCTTTTGAACACCATCCTTATTATGATTGCTGCAATGATAAGTGGCAGCGCATCCTTGTATAGACATCAATAGAAATATAATGAAAATTGAAACTATTAAGCATTTAGCTTTTCCCTTCATAGTTTGCATCATTTACACAAGAAGCAACCCGGCTGTCTTAATTAAGATCCGTGGCTTTCCGTCTCTACCTCATGATAGATTTGGCATTTTCTGCTTATGGTTTTTTCATGTTTTGATGTCTTTAAACGCAATTCGCATGTCGGTTTTTTATCACAGATGGTTTAATGTAAAACTTTTCTATTTGAATGATTTATTGAACATTTTCTTCCTGCTAAACCCTGCAAGACCAACTAGCCCTGAACCGAGAAGAAGTATGGTGGCTGGTTCGGGGACTGGTGCTGTTAGAATTGCTTGTGATAGTAAACTAAAAAGCAAACCAATCAGACATACTATAATTACAATGTATTTTTTCATTTTTTCCCTTAAGTTAAGTTCTGGGAACATAATTCCCAATCTATGTATTTTTTCTCGCGCAGCCTTTCCTACTACAAGGTCCGTGCCAGCATCTTAAAAACTGGGGAAAATAAAAAATAATTGTTTATTTGTAAAAGATTTCAGCTAGTTATAAATATCGCCTTGAGACAACCACCGCCCATTTACCCGGAAGAGCAGTCCTGCAGAAAATAAGTACCTATGAAAAAATGGAAAGTAATTACACAGCAAGGTATTTTATTTCTCTCGCGCCACCTGAAATAAAAAATACTTTTTCTTGTGTTCCGGGTAAAAAATACCGATAATAACTATAAATGCCGTCTGCGAAATGCCGGGCATGCAGCACGTCTATCCAACGGCCTGAATATAAATTTGACGGAAAGCTATTTCTTATTAGATATCAGGTAATTACATGCTGTTTAAAACAATTACCAAAGAAAACTTCAAAAAAATGGTCGAGGCCTTGCTGGAGGAAAACGAGGTCATCGGTCCGAAATCAAGAGATCAAAACACGGAAGGGAACAAGATTTACCGGTTTCTGAAGATCAACTCCTTTGAGGAGCTTGAGATGGACTATACACGGTCCTACTCCTCGCCCAAGAATTATTTCCTGCCTTTTAAGGAAGACATTGCCACCTATCATTTTAATGACAAAGGATGGGAGCAGGAAATCCAATATACCACTCACCCGCGGGTAATCATCGGAATGCGGGCATGCGATATTAATGCCCTGTTAAAGCTTGACCAGGTGATGTTGAAAAGTGTCTATCCCAACCCGCATTATTTTGCGCGAAGGCGCAACACCATGATCATAGGGCTCGACCATGAACCCCTGGAAGATTGTTTCTGCCGGTCAATGAATACAGACACGGTCTTTCATGGTTTTGACCTCTTCTTGACCGACATTGGGGACAGATACTTTGTAGCCATTAATTCAGATACTGCTTACATCATCTTGAACAAATTCAATGCCAAAGAGGTCACAGAGGAAGACCAGGAGCGTTTCAAGACCGTAAAGAAGCAGATTGAATCCAAGTTCAAGACACAGGTTGACATAACCATCCTGCCTGAATTGATGGACCTGGAATTCGAGTCTGAAGTCTGGAAAAAGTGGGGGGATAAATGCCTGAGCTGTGGAAGCTGCGCTATGGTATGTCCAACCTGTTACTGCTATGGCATAGAAGAGGACACGGATCTGAGTTTTTCCAAGGCTACCAAGAGAAAGTTTTTATACTCCTGTAACCTGCTTGATTTTGCCGCTGTGGCCGGGGGGCATAATTTCCGCCCGGATGCGCATACTCGATTGAAATATCGATATTATCACCAGTTCAGGGGTTTTGTAGAGGCTTTTAATCAATCACTATGTGTGGGATGCAACCGGTGCGGAAAGGCGTGCCCGGCAGGGATCAACCCCAAGGCAGTAATTGATGATTTGATCAGGACCGAGAAAAATGAACATTAAGATCCCGGAATATGACATAAATCTGGAGCCCTTCATGACAGGGCCTCCGGATTTTAATAACAAATCCGTCCTGATGCAGACAGAAAAGGGCTTTAAGTCCGAGGTCATCAATATTGTCAAATTAACAGCTCAGGAGAAGCTCTTTCAAATAAGGATATTAGACTCTTGCGAAAGAGAAAAGTTTACCTTTCTCCCCGGACAGTTCGTGATGCTGGAGCTGCCGGGATGCGGAGAGGTCCCCATATCCATTTCAAGTTCCTCATCAAACAGGGAGTTCATCGGACTCTGCATACGAAAGGCCGGCAAGGTCACGGGGATGATCGACCGTTTAGGGCCGGGGGCCATAGTCGGGATCAGAGGCCCCTTTGGCACACACTTCCCTATGCAAAGGATGAAAGGGCGCAACGTCCTTTTGATAGCAGGGGGATTGGGTATTGCCCCGCTTCGCTCTCCCATTTACTGGGTGAACGAACACCGGTCCGAATACAATGACATTACAATACTTTATGGTACCAGGGAGCCCGGACAGATTCTGTTCGATTACCAGTTTGAGGAATGGCAAAAAATTTATAACCTTAAACTCCTTACAATAATCCAGGAACCCGATGATAATTGGAAGGGTCGGGTAGGGCTGATTACTGATTTGTTCAAAGAGATCCGGATTGATCCTGATAACACCTTTGCGATTGTATGCGGACCCCCTGTAATGTTTAAGTTCGTATGTGCATACCTCGGCAATATAGGTATTCCGCGACAGCGGATGTTTGTCTCCCTTGAGCGAAGGATGCACTGCGGCATGGGGAAGTGCTGTCGCTGCAATGTAGGTTCCACATTCACCTGTCTGGATGGGCCGGTGTTTGATTACTGGACAGTGATGAATCTCAAGGAAGCTATATAGCTCATTTATATTACCTGAATTGAGCTATTAGCTGTTAGCCATTAGCGTTTAGCTTTGAAAAAAAGCTTGTAATAACAGAACATCCTGTAATCATTAAACTAATAGCTAACAGCTAAAGGCTAACAGCTTATTTTAGGTGTTAATATAATGAAATACTTAGGGATTACGATTAAAAGACCGAAGGTGGGATTCTTTGATTTTACCGGGTGCGAGGGATGCCAGCTCCAGATAGCCAACAAGGAAGAGAACCTGAAGGACCTGTTTGGCCTGGTAGAGGTAGTAAACTTCCGGGAGATCTCTTCTGAGAGGCGTGACGACTATGAAATTGCTTTTATTGACGGGTGCATTACCACTGACAGTGAGGTGGCAAGGCTCAAAAAGATCCGTGACCAGGCAGGGACTCTGGTGGCAATGGGGGCGTGTGCCTGCTTGGGCGGCGTGAACAACCTGAGAAGCCGTTTTCCCCTGCCGGATGTGGTAAAAGAGGTTTATGACGGACATCCTATAGATACCGGGCCGGTCAGGAAGGTGGCGGAAATAGTCCCTGTGGACATAGAGCTGCCCGGATGTCCCATTTCAAAACCTGAATTCGAGTGGCTGGTGCGCCACCTGGTACTCGGCATAAAGCCACAGCTTCCCAGATACCCTGTCTGCGTTGAATGTAAACAACGGCTCAATTCCTGTGTGCTTGATATGGGAATGATGTGCCTGGGACCTGTTACGCGCGCCGGCTGTAATGCCGTATGTCCACGGAACCGGCTTGGTTGTTGGGGCTGTCGCGGGCCTTCGGAAGAAGCGAATCTTGAATCGCTCATGGAGATACTCAGAGAAAAGGGATTTACAGAAGCATATATTGCAGAACGGATGAGCTTTTTCAATGCCTTTAGTGGAATTTTAGACAATGACCGTTAAGATAGTAAAATCGTTAAATATAGATATTAAGCATCTGTGCCGGGTCGAAGGGCACGGGGATATCAGGATCAGGATAGAAGACGGAAAGCTGGCTGAATGTACCTGGGCCGTAGTAGAGACTCCCAGGTTTTTCGAGGTAATGTTCAGGGGACTTTCCATTGAAATGGTTCCGATCCTTGCGGCCCGGATCTGCGGTATATGTTCCATTTCACATTCCCTGGCAAGTGCCAGGGCCATAGAACAGGCACTGAAGATCCAAATTCCGGAATCGGCACAAAAGGTAAGGCGCCTGGCCATGCATGCCGAGACGCTGCAGAGCCATAGCCTCCACCTCTTTTTCCTGGTGGCACCGGACTTTCTTAATGTACCCAGCGCTATTCCGCTCATGCAGACGCATCCGGAGGTGGTGGAGACCGCGGCCAGAATCAAGGGATTTGCCAACAGGGCCGCTGATCTCCTGGTAGGCAGGAGCACACATCCAATGGTAATAAAAATCGGCGGCCTGACACAGATCCCACGCAAAATACAGTTGACTGAACTGGCCAAAGACCTGGATGCCACCATCCCTTATCTGTGGAAGGCCCTTGAGTTATTTAAGAAATTTAACCTGCCTGATTTTGTAAGAGAAACTGAATTCGTGTCCCTCAAGGGGGCTGGGGAATATCCATTCATTGGAGGGGATCTTGTTTCAAGCGATGGTGTTTCCAAAAAGGAAGACGAATATATTGCCATGACAAACGAATATATTGTCGATTTCTCTACGGCAAAAATGACAAGGCTCAGCAGGGAATCTTTTGCAGTTGGTGCATTGGCAAGGTTTAACAACAACTATGATCTGTTACACCCAAAGGCAAAAGAAGCGGCCGGGGCACTGAATTTAAGACCAGGGGTCCATAATCCATTCTTTTACAATCCGGCACAGCTTGTGGAGTGCATTCACGTTGTGTATGAGTCAAAAGACATGATCTCAGAGCTGATCGACTCGGATATCTCTGAATTTTCAAGCCCTTACACTGTAAAGGACTGTGAAGGCGTGGGGGCCGTTGAGGCGCCCAGGGGGATACTCTATCATTGTTACCGGATCAACAAAGAGGGAAAAATCGAAAAGTCGGATTGTGTGATTCCTACCAATCAGAACAATGCCAACATCTATTATGATCTCAAAAAGCTGGTAGAAGAATTAGTAGCACAGGGAAAGGGCGAGGAAGAGATCGCGAATCTCTCTCAGATGCTTGTCAGGGCCTATGACCCTTGTATTTCCTGCTCGGTGCACTGATCGGTTGAACAGTATCCCGGTTCAGACCATTTTTTCATCCAGTTAAAGCATAGCCGCATTGGAGCGCATTCCTTAAAATAAGCGTGGCTCCTTTCTCCCCATAGAAAGGAAAGGGCGGGAAACGAGGGTTATCTTGCGGCCTATTTGTTCACAACAAATCACAGGGCACCTAATTGTATTGCTGTAAAGGGGAATGGTGGCCTCAGTTTCAAGCGACTTTGAGCTGAAAGCAAAGAGCACCATCCCACAATGATCAGTTACATTTGTTCGTAATCTTGAGGAAACCCTGATCAGGAACCGTGTCTGCAAAACCGGTAAAAAGTGCATCAGGGCTAAAGCTACCCACCATGGCCGTGATTACACCTGAGGGATTTGAAGCCAGATAGGGAGCAAGGAATTCTTCGGGTATGGTAATCCAAATATATCCTGGGCTACTCCTCCAAACATTGGCTAGGTAATCAATATAAAGCAGGGGACAGTAACCGTCATCTACCCGGAAATAGAGATTTCCTGCTAGAGGATTCGCTTCCCCTATCGGATTATTAAAGTTGTAATATTCCGCAAGGAGATCTATTCCTATGCATTCCCCTCCATTGAAATAAGGTTCTCCTGTGGTAGGATTGTTGTCCAGATCCATCAAAACCAGGTAGACTGCCGTATCCTCAAAACTGTAGGTAGCTATTTTCAACTCAAAAGTGAGGTTTCCACCTTCGTGTACAAAGGCCTTGACTTCAGTCAGTTCTTCCCCGTTGTTGCAGATCCCTCCAAAACAATCCTGGGGAGAATCGGTGACGGCAATCACTAGATCCTTCGGTCCCATAGGATAATCCTCCTTCACCGCTCCGGTGGCTGTGTTGAGCATGCCGCTGTCAGGAAGCATATCGACGCTGTCCCCGAAGTAGACGGGAACAGCCATCACGTTAACATATGCATTAGTGGGGTCATGGGTAAGATCCAGAGGACACGGAAACAGATAATTATTGATACACATGGGGCCTTGGACGCTGCACATGGGGAAGGATGTATTGCTAAAGAGATTGAGAGGAACTCTTAAAAAAATCTGATGGCTGTTGGTTCCATAAGTCAAATCCTTCCCCACAACAAATACACTTCCGTTGGGATAAAATGAGTTCCCAAGGGCTATACTCACTTTCTCCAGTTGAATAAAAGGCGGATTGGACTTGTGCTGCCAATACTTGAGAACAGCCTCGTTTGATGTAAGACCAAAACCCATAAGAAAAAGCTCTATTTCATAATCCACCCCAAATTGAGAATGAAGCCCAGTCCCACTGGTGAAACCAGTCATCAAAGACCTGTCTATATCGAATCCGATGAAGGCGTGCATATCTTGATTGATCACGTTTCCTTCCAGAGGCTGAACAAAGGTCAATCTCATTTCCAGGGCATCGCCAACCACCTGATAGGACATGGCGGTGATATCCGGTCCCTGGGCGTCTCCTGCGGAATCCAAAAATTCCAAAGCAAAAGAGGAATGAGACCAAGAAATACCCAAACATAAAACCAACAGAAGCAGTTGTTTCTTCATAACCCTTTTCTCCTTTCCCTATAGCCTGGTAGTTAATTTCAGCAAAATGCTACATGTACTGTTACCGTAAAGGCGTCCTGGCAGCGATGTTCAGAACCACTACGAGTCGAATTCGTCTTTTGCACTTTTTTCATATACTCCCGGATGTCTCTCTCGCTCAGATATACTCAGAAGCTTGCTGCAGGAAAAAATTGGATTTGCGTATTTTTTTCTTAAAAATATCATTTCGCAAATATTGTGCCTAAAAACAAAAAATGTTCATTCATTGCAAATAAAGTAACTTCTCAATAAGTCCGGGCAATTTAAAAAATACTATGAAATCAACAAGTTGCAGGACGTAAAAATGAAGTTTTTTTCTTTGCAAATCACTTTGCACTATGCTGTCAAATAACGATATCCTGTGATATCAATAAGTTACTCATATTCACTATTTTTAAGAGTAACATTTGGGGCCCAATTTTCTGTACATAACCTATTGAAATCATTGACTGCCCGGACTTATTGAGAAGTTACCAAATAAATTAATAATATACTGATTTATATATATTATTGTTTGGAATAGATTCAATTGACACTTTATGTAATTAAGGAAAAAATACATCACATGTAAACTAACTATACACACATAAAGGGAATGATGTGAACATAATTGACAGCACACATCTTCCTCTGTAATCATACAACAGCAAATCCCGTATAGGTTATGTCCTGGAGCGTAACCGTTCACACTCCCTGGCAGCCGACAGGTGCAGGGAAGGTTGCACCAAAAGGCGTATTCTGTGCTTTGAAACCCGAAAAGGCTGTTAGCTGTCAGGGGGGGAAGTGGGGAAGTGAATGATTACTTACCGACAATCTATGATCATCGTTTCGGACGAAACGATGTAATAGTCTATACCCTACATTCCCACAATTTTGCCTGTAAGCAAATAAACTCGATAAAATTTTTGCTTATAGGCAAATATAGTTGATAAAATTTATGAAAATGATATTTTAATATCATGCTAAAAAACAGATATTTGACTCAATACGTTCTTGACGACCTCTCTGAAAAAATGGTGTTCATCGGAGGCCCTCGACAGGTTGGCAAAACAACCCTTGCCAGGGAATTTGTAGCCAAACAATTCGAGAAAACAGGCTATTACAACTGGGATAGCAGAACTGATCGCCGTAAGATTATGCAGTCTGATTGGCCGGGAAGTGCGGAACTGATCATTCTCGACGAGATTCATAAATACAAAAAATGGAAATCTTTTGTTAAGGGTGAATACGACACGCTTAAGGATAAGTATCGATTTATAGTTACCGGTAGTGCCCGTCTGGATATTTGCCACCCCCGGCATAAAATGCCCCCGGTTTACGAGTTGGATTAGACCCATCCGGAAATTGCTGACTTTTGATTCCCAAGGAGATAAAATACCGGTTTAGCGACCCGGAGTAATAAGGGCGGAAAAGAGAGTGCTTTTGCGGCCTACGGTGAGAGAGTAGGGAAGATATATGGCGGTTTGTTTGGGAAGATCGCCATGGACTATGGCCTGGCCTATTTGCGTTTTTGCTGTGTTGGGGCGTTAAGCTGCTGTGATTCGTGCAGTCGCCATGAAGGTCCCTGGATATTGACTATAATGGAGTGATGCACCATACGATCCACTATGGCGGTGGTGATTACCGGATCGCCGAGGTAGTCGCCGAGTTCCTTGAAATCTATATTGCTGGTCATCATAGTTGACCCCTTGCAATACCGGCCGTCGATCACTTTGTGAAAGAGGAAACCATTATGAGAATCTTCCTGTTCAAGCCGGTCGAATCCAACTTCGTCGATCAACAGGATATCCGGTGAAGTAAATTGCTTTAGTTTTTTTGGAAGGGTGTCATCCGCCCGGCTGGCCAACAACTCTCTCAGCATACCAGCTGCGGTGGTGTAGCGGCAGCGGTAGTTTTTCTGGCAGCCAAGCAGCAACAAGGCTTTGGCGATATGGCTTTTACCGGTTCCTGAGTTGCCGGCAATAATAATTCCCTGCTTGCGATGGACAAAATCCAGCTTGGCCAGCTCCATGATTTGTTGCTTGTCCAGCCTTTTCTGGAAGTCAAAGTCAAAATCTGCCAGCAGCTTGCGCTCCGGCAATTTTGACTGGCGGATTCGTCTCTCGATACGCCTTTCAGTGAGCGCGTTTGCCTCAATGGCCAGCAATCGCTCAAGCAAGCTGGTTGAGGGCAGAGCTTCTTTTGCCGCCCTGGCGAGTTCATCATCCAGGATTTGAGCTATTTGAGTCAGCTTCAGTGTTTTGAGATAACCCTTGATCCGGCTCATGCTGTCCTGTCTCATTTCTGTTTTTCCGCTCATTTTGTTGATCCTCGAAGAGTCTGGCGTATTCATCAAGAGGACGCTGTTTGATCTGTGGCAGCTTTTTTCTCAGATCTGCAGCTGCCCTCTCATTGCGGATGGATTCCAGTGTCCTGGGCCGGGATTTTGCCTTGATGATGCGCTCAATAGCCTTGCAGTCGTAAGCATGATATCTTATGGCATGCTCAAGGGCCTTGTTGATATCGTCACAGTGGTATGATTCCTTTAGGCGCAATATGTATCTGGCATGGAAGCCGCAGTTTCTGGGATGTTTTTCCGTGAGCCCTTGCAAGAAGTGAGCAGCATCCTCTCCCAGGGCGATGAACTGCTCCCGCACAGGTTCCAGGCCATAGCGGACCTTTCTTGGGCCGTGGATTTCCGGCATATCGAGTTTTTTGACCGCGCCGGCCGGCAGTCTTTCATGGCGGACGATTAGATCAAGATCCGGGGAAAAGATAAGGATTTCATGCTCTGTTGCCTTCATACTCAGGATATCGGCGACATATTCATAGGGGACTGGATAACGATTGGTCTCAAATTCGATATATCCTTCAAGATTGCAGACTCTAAGCGCTACCTCGGCTGAGTCGTAGGGATGACAAGGCAGTTGCCTTAGGGCGTCCTGCTCCTGTTCCAAAAATAGCTCAAGGGGCGGACGGCTTGTAGTGTCATGGATGTGGATATCCGACCGGTTCCGCAGCCACCATTTGGCGCAGGCCTTCAGGTCATTCAGGTCCTGAAATTCCCGGCCATTGAGCAGATTATTTTCCACATACTGAAACGGCGCTTCGATTTTACCTTTTGTTTGAGGCCGGCCTCTTCTGCAGATAATCGGTCGGCAGCGATAGTGGGTGATAAAGGCGGTAAATGAGGGATTGAAAACAGGTTTGCCGGCTTCCCAGCGCAGAACCACTGTTTTTTCACTATCATACAGGCAATGTTTTGGCGCACCGTTGAAATGCTGAAAGGCATCCTGGTGGCGGCGAATCAGGGTAAAGAAGTCGCGGCGGGGGGTAAAATCAATATAGTGTCTTCGGGAATACCCCAGGACATAAGAGAAGCAGAGCACCTTGGTCTTTCCGGTTCTGACAAATGGGATAATGTAGGGACTCCAGTCCATTTGTCCCTGTAAGCCGGGTTCTGTCTCAAACCGGATTATCGGTTCGCGTTTTGGCCTTGGCCGGATTTTTTTTAGCCGTTCTCTGAGAATGCTGATGCCGCCGGTATAACCGGCATCCTGAAGTTCTTCGTAGAGCCGTTGTCCGGTTATTTTCGGGAATTTCTCCAGCAACTGCTTGACCTGTTCCATAAAGGGATCCAGCTTGCTTGCCCGAACCATGCGTTTGCGTTTGGCAAGTATATCGTGGCCCTGATCGCGATGTGCTTCATGCTTACGCAAAATGGGCCGGACCGTATTCCGGCTGATCTTAAAATGACGGCTCAGGCCCCGAATGCTCCAACCATCCGCGTGCATGGTTACCAGAAGATGTTCCAGTTCTTCGCGGTTATTGATGAAAGTGACCATTGGCGTTTCCTAAAATGGATTTCCGTTTTGCTGGGTAAGCGGAAAAGTCTGATCCAGTCTTTTGATTGTCAGTTTGGCCGTCTCCATGACCTGCCAGGCCAGGGAAACCATGGCGTCATTGTCCAGCTCTGTGACGGATGCCGTGACCGCCAGACAAGCCTTCTCCATAGATAGAAGTTTTTGCTGCAAGACGCGGGCGGGTTCACTCAATTTTCCTGCCGGTTTTTCCCCGGCCCTAACAACGGGCTGCCAGCCAACTGGAAAAAGCTCCCATGGGCTTCGCAGAATAGGTTCATAATTCCAGTCCGGCTGTGACAGCAGAGTGGCAACCAGCTTTCTGGTCTCCCGCCAGGTTAAATGGTGTTTGCGGATTGCCTGTAAAACCCTCTCTTGGTTGCTGCGCCGCAACCTGGCCAACTCAGTGCCGATACTCACCGAAAGAAGACCAAGCCTGATATTGTCCTGCACCTCCCCGCTTAACCGTTCTATCAGGGATATCCGCCGGCAGACCCAGCTCTTATGACGTCCCAGCAAGGTGGCTATCTCCACCTGGGTCAAACCATCCTCATGGTAAAGAGAATGAACCACCATGGCCTCCTCCATAGTGCTGATCGACTTGCCGACCCAGTTCAGTTGCATAATGGCCGCCTTGCCGGCCCGAACACCCAGATTCATTGTCCTGGCCTTGAGACTTTGACGGCCAAGCGAACGGCTCGCCCGCAACCGTTTGAACCCGTCCAGCAGTTCATAGCTGTTTTGTTCCACCATATTGACGACTACCGGAGTCAACTGGCCATACTTCTCCATGGACCGAACCATGGCCCTGTCCGCACTCGGAACGACGATCCTCAACTGGCCATACCTTTCGCCAATCCTCGCAACGGCTATTTCCACTATTTCATGCCCTGCGCCTGATTCCTGATAGGCCATCTTCGCCTCCCAATGTTCGTTTGTGTACAACAGTAAAAATACCTATGGCCCTTGATTTTGCCTATCGCCTCTTGAAAACACCGTCGGGGGTAGTTGTGCTTGATCTCTTATTATTTCAGATAGTTGCGCAGGTATCACTTCTTGAAAACGTCTCAAGATTACTTGTGCTATATATTCTATGATTACAAGCGATTGCGCTCCTATCACCTCTTGAACTTCCGGTCTTGGAAGGCCCAGGTTCAAGCGCGGCTTGGGGGCCAGTACAGGTTTGCTCAAATCCGGTAAGTCAGACGAGACAAGCTTTGGCGCCGACAAGGTGAAGGGCTTACTTTCAGTCGGCTTGAGGCCGGATAACTTGCCCGCCAAATAGATTTCCCGAAAATATTGCTGGTTTTTCTTGTTCCACTCCGCACACTTCTTAATGTGCCACTGCCTTTTGCATTCATCGGCCCCACAAGTTTTTTGGCGATCACCAAGACGAGGATCTGGTTTAAACCACTTCCGGCAGATGCGGCATGGCTGCTTTTTACTTCTGATTTGTTTCATCGCTTTCTCCATTTCGTTATGGAAGAAAACGAATCCTATAGAAAAATTGATTGAAATGAAGGAAGATAGAAAAACGGGTGGGTCTCTAAACCGGCGCTGACTTGATTACTGAATACCGGTTTAATGGGTTAGCTTTTCATCGGTGGGTGGGTCAGCTTTTGACCGGTGGTAGCACTGGATATTTACAGAAAAGGCGGTGATTCGATGCTGGGAAGGTATCATTATTATCGATTACATCCTTTTACAGTTGCCGAAGCAACAGGAAGGTTTGTTGTGCCTGTTATCTTTAAAGAAATCCCCATCAGCTTAACAGGAGAAAAAGAGGCTTTTTTGTCTCTGGATAAGTTCGGCGGATTTCCCGAACCCTTTATTAAACAGAATATAAGAACGCTGAGGAAGTGGCATCAGGAAAAACATGACAGGCTGTTTCGTGAGGATATCAGAGATATTGAACCGGTAAGGGACATAATGAATATGCAGCTTCTTGGAGATATGCTCCCGGAACGGGCAGGTTCTCCTTTGTCTGTTAACTCCCTGAGAGAGGACCTGGAAGTAAGCCATAGAGCTGTATCTAACTGGCTCAATATATTGGAAGCGTTCTATTACTGCTTTAGAATATATCCGTTTGTTGGAAAGAATTATCGTTCGTTAAAAAAAGAGCCCAAACTCTATCTGTGGGACTGGTCTGAAATCAGTGACGAGTCTGTTCGATTTGAAAACTGCGTTGGATCTCATTTATTAAAATTCGTCTATTTTCTTCAGGATTATGAAGGATATAAAGCCGAACTGTATTTTTTAAGAACTGTGGACAAAAAAGAGGTCGATTTTTTAGTCACCATTGATAAAAAACCGTGGTTTTCTGTGGAAGCAAAAACAAATGATGCCGGTGTTTCACCTCATTTGCATTATTTCAAAAACAAGCTCAACATACCCTATTCATACCAGGTTATAAAAAAAAGCGGTGTTGACAGGTTCATTAATAAAATTCGTGTTGTGTCTGCAGATGCTTTTTTAGCAGGATTAATTTGATACCCCCGCCCTGAGCAACTGTATAACCCGTTCCAGGTCCTGGGCGGAACGATAGCGTATCTCCAGCCTGCCGCCCCTTTTAGTCTGTACTATTTTTACTTTAGAACCAAGTCTGCGAGTCAAGTCTTCGCAAAGATTCCTGATGTCAGGATCTTCCCTTTGCACTCTCGCACCCGGCCTTTTTCCTTTAGCTAATCGACGGGCCAGGGCCTCTGCCTGTCGTACGGAAAGATCTATTTTTATTATCTGGTCTCTTAACTCCTTTTGGCTTTCAGAATCTTCCAACATCAAAACGGCCCGGGCATGGCCCATACTGAGCCGGCCATCAAGCAGGTCGGCCTGAGCATAGTCCGGTAATTGGAGAAGCCTCAGAAAGTTGGCCACTGTGGACCTTTCCCTTCCCACCCTTGAGGCCACCTGGGACTGTGTAAGCCCCAGCTCATCTATAAGCCTGCTATAGGCCATGGCCTCTTCCAGGGGATTCAGGTCCTCTCTCTGGATATTCTCAACCAGCGCCAGCTCAAGAAGCTCGTCAGGGCTCACGTCCTTTATGACAACAGGGACCGCCTTAAGCCCGGCCTTTTGGGCCGCTCTCCATCGTCTTTCGCCGACTATCAGCTCATAAACACCATCAACTTCCCAGACCACTAAAGGCTGAAGGATACCCTTCTCCTTAATGGACCCGGCAAGGCCCTCAAGAGAATCTTGATCCATGTGCTTTCGTGGCTGATCGGGATTTGGCCGTATCTTTTCTATGGGACAGAGGAAAAATCCGGGACTCTCTAAATCATATATGTCTTCTTGAGAAAGAAGGGCCCCAAGTCCTTTGCCTAATCCCCCCTTGCGCTTCATCATGACCTCCTCTGGCAACCCAGGAACTCGCGGGCCAGGGCCAGGTAACTCTCTGCTCCCTTGGATCTCGGTTCGTATGAAAATATCGGTTTTCCATGACTCGGACTCTCGCCTAATTTTATGTTTCTTGGGATAGTTGTCTTGTAAACCAAGTCCCTGAAATGTGTCCGCACCTCACGTGCGACCTGAAATGCAAGACGAATGCGGTAATCGTACATGGTGAGCAACAGGCCTTCAATGTGGAGCGTGGGATTGAAGTTGTGTTTCACGAGCCTTATAATCTTGATTAACTGACTCAAACCCTCAAGGGCATAATATTCACATTGCATGGGAATAATTGCGGAATTGGAAGCACTCAGGGCATTTATGGTTATCAGCCCCAGAGAGGGGGGACAGTCCAATATTATATAATCAAAGGAACTTAAAGGAGCTAAAAGTTCCTTCAGTACGCCCTCCCTGTTATTGCGTCCCGCCAGATCCACCTCTATCCCCACCAGATCCATATTTGAAGGAATAATGGAAAGATTGGCAACAGATGTGGGCTGTATCACTTCGGCCGTGCCGGCCAAACCAAGTATGGTGTGGTAGAGGTGTCTATCCAGCCCTTTTTGGGCAATTCCGAGGCCGCTGGTAGCGTTTCCCTGGGCATCGCAATCTACAAGCAATATAGACCTCTTGAGAATGGCCAGACCTGCTGCCAGATTTACCGCGGTTGTGGTCTTGCCGACGCCACCCTTTTGGTTGGCTATACATATTATCTTGGTCTTGTGTGACTTTGATTTTTTCATTATTTTTGCATGAAACTAACTTTATACTATAATTAAGCTATTAGCCTTTAGCGGTTAGCTATTAGCTTGATGAACTATTTTTCAAAACTAAACGCTAATGGCTATAGGTTTTCAGATATTTAATTTCACAAGGCCAGAGGGAGGAAGGCGTATTGTAATACTCCGACGACCGATAACGCAGTGAAATTGAATATATGGAAATCTATAACAGCTAATCGCTTAACTTAATACTATAATCGAATTCAGGAGGATTAAGCCATAGCAAAAATTTCCGGCAACATAAAAGGCCTGACACATTCCGAGCGCCTGGGCCTTGAGCGCCTCTTCCGCAGAAAAATACCACCTGACAAGTTGTTAACCCCTGAAATAGCAAGGACCTTGACTGAGATCTCCGGCCCTATGGGCAGACAGGTCGGTGTCATAGTAAACCGAAAAGGTATAATACGCCACGTCATCCTTGGTGATCATCACAGTATATTGATACCGGATATAAGCTTTTACCGCAGGGGGCTTGGCCGCTTAAAGGGTTTGCGGTGCATTCATACCCATTTTAATAAAAATGGAGGAATAAATACCGAGGACCTCTCGGATCTCGCTCTGCTGAGATTGGATGCCATGGTAACTGTTGAGGTTAAAGACAACCTGCCGGGCCAAGTATGTTTGGCCCACCTTCTGCCCCCCAACCCAGAAAACCGGCAATGGAAAATACTTACATTCCGGCACCCCGGGGCTGTTGACCTGCCTTTTGCAGAATTTATTCAAGAACTTGAGACAGAAATACAGAAGTCCCGGGAAGGACTGTCCCCCAAGGAGACGGAAGAGCGTGCCATTCTGGTACATGCAAGCCGACATCCTCGCTTTGAGGCAGAACAATCTCTTGCAGAACTCGCGGAACTTGCCCGCTCATCCAATGTAGAGGTGCTGGAAAAGATCTGGCAGCGTGTTTCTCGCTATAATCCCGCACACCTGCTCGGCAATGGAAAGCTTAGGGAAATTCTGATGAAGGGCCTGTATCTGGGGGCCACCATGGTGATTTTTGACCAGGACCTCAGGGCTATACAGATGAACAACATTGCCGGGATGGTAGATCTCAAAGTCATAGATCGCACTCAACTGATACTGGACATCTTTGCGAGAAGGGCCCAAAGCAAAGAGGGAAAAATCCAAGTAGAACTGGCGCAACTCCGCTATCTGCTCCCAAGACTCCTGGGTCGAGGGACTGCCATGTCAAGGCTTATGGGAGGCATTGGAGGAAGGGGTCCGGGTGAAACCAAACTGGAAGAGGATCGCAGGAGGGTAAAGCAGCGAATCAGCTCTCTTGAGCGGGAACTAAAGGGCCTTTCCAGGGGAAGAAGAGAAAGAAGAAAGCGCAGGACCAAGGAAGGCTTCCCGGTGATTTCAATTATAGGCTATACCAATGCGGGCAAATCCACCCTTCTCAATCAACTCACCGGCAGCAAAGTCTTTGCTGAAAACCGACTCTTTGCAACCCTTGATCCAACAACACGACGGGTTGTCCTCCCCGGGGCAAAAAATGTATTGCTGGCAGATACAGTCGGCTTTATTCGACATATGCCAAAAGACCTCCGTGTGGCATTTAAGGCCACCATGGAAGAACTGGAAGACGCGCATCTTTTCTTACACGTGGTTGACGCAACCAGCCCGTATAAAAAAATGGAGATCATGGCAGTCGAACAGATTCTGAAAGAAATGGACCTGTTAATAACTCCAAGGATACTGGTCTATAATAAAATAGACCTGTTGGAAGAAGATACCCCTGCCTCCAATCCCGAAGCGGTTTATATCTCTGCGGCAACCAAAGAGGGTATTGACAAGCTTGTTGAGATGTTGGTTGAGCGATTAGCCTTTAGCGGTTAGTTTAATGATTACAGGATGTTTTGCTATTACAAACATTTATTTCTAATTAATGTAATGCCCTGATTTTTCAAAGCTAAACGCTAATGGCTAACAGCTAATCGCTCAACCCACTTTATAGTAATCCTTATACCATGCAAGGAACCGTGGAATTCCCTCCTCCAGGGTGGTTCTTGGCTTAAACCCTACGTCTCTCATCAGGTCATCAATATTTGCATAGGTGGCCGGCACATCCCCCGGCTGCAAGGGCAACAGATTCTTCCGTGCCTTCTTTCCCAGGCATTCTTCTATTATCTCAATAAAACGCAACAACTCCACCGGCTGATTGTTCCCAATATTATAGAGCTTGTATGGTGCGTAGCTTGAACTCGGATCCGGTGCATCACCAGTCCAACCGGGATTGGGTTCGGCAGGTCTGTCCAGGACCCTTACCACCCCCTCGACAATGTCATCTACGTATGTAAAATCCCGGCGCATTTTACCGTGGTTGAACACATCTATGGGACGATCTTCCAATATGGCATTTGTGAACAAAAAGAGGGCCATATCAGGTCTTCCCCACGGCCCGTAAACAGTAAAAAAGCGAAGTCCCGTACAGTGCAGACCATATAGATGGCTGTAAGTGTGGGCCATTAGCTCGTTGGCCTTTTTAGTGGCGGCATAGATGGATACCGGATGGTCCACATTGTCATGGACACTGAAAGGCATTCTGGTATTCGCCCCGTATACAGAACTTGACGAGGCAAAGACCAGGTGCTTGACATTATTATGCCGGCAGCCCTCAAGGACATTCATAAAGCCCACCAGGTTTGAATCCACATAGGAATGAGGGTTTATTAAAGAATAGCGCACGCCTGCCTGGGCTGCCAGGTTGACCACTCCATCAAACTTCTCTGCCATAAAGAGTTCTTCCATTGCAGCCCTGTCCGACAGGTCCTTCCTCAATGATTTGAAATTAACATGTGGTGTAAGCCGGGAAAGGCGTGCCTCCTTGATAGCCGGATCATAGTAGTCATTCATGTTATCAAGGCCCACGACTTCTCTCCCCTCCTCCAGGAGTCGTCCGGAAAGGTGATATCCTATGAATCCGGCAGCACCGGTAACCAGTATCTTTTTCATTGTATGAGATGCTTTAGTAATCATTTAATAATCCTCTTTAGTAGACGTTCACAGGTTCAGGGGTTACCTTATATAACCTAAATTGAGCGATTAGCCTTTAGCGGTCAGCTATTAGTTTAATGATTATCGGTCTATCGCCCTGACAAGCAGGATGTTTTGCTATTACAAACTTAGGTATTAGCTGTTAGCGATTAGCGGTTGATTTGCTGCTGTTTTCCAAATAGGTTACTAACACCTAAAAGCTAATTGCTGTTCATTACGGATTACCACACTAATCCGTGATGAACCATTTTTCAAAGCTAAACGCTAATGGCTAACAGCTAATCGCTCAACTTAGGTGTGCTGTGTTCCTTTTCTTGCATGCTAAAGACAAAACAGAATTTTCAATATGCGCCCTTTTTTCCTAGCACGACGAAAGCCGTCTCATACAGGATACGCAAATCCGTCGAAAAACCACGATTATAGATATAATAGAGATCAAGCAAAACCATATCTTCAAACAAAACGTCACTTCTTCCCACAACCTGCCACAGACAGGTGATTCCGGGAAGTATGCTTAGGCGCTTCTTGTGCCAGTCTTTATATATCTCGTACTCGTAAGGAAGGCAGGGTCTGGGCCCGACTAAGCTCATATCTCCCTTCAGCACATTGATCAGCTGCGGCAACTCGTCCAGACTGTACTTTCTCAAAATCCTCCCAACGGATGTTACCCTTTGGTCGTCCATGATTTTCAAAACCCCGCCTTTCCGCTGCTCCTTGCGAATTTCTCCTTTGATCAGCTTGATCACGAAGTCTTTATGAATTTCATTACCGCTGTTGACTACCATGGAGCGGAACTTGTACATAGAGAATTCTTTACCGTCTTGCCCTACTGCCTTGGCACAATAAAATACCGAGCCACGGGAATTCAGCTTGATCGCCGTAGCAATCGCGAAAAAAACCGGTAACAACATCACCACTACAGGCAATGTTATGATAATATCGACAGTATGCTTCATTTTATTGAATATCCATCCATGGTTATTCTGCGCACACAACCTTATCATCGGGATGCTGCAGAAGTCATCGATATATAGCTTCATATCAATGATCGGCATCAACTTGGGCAGAAACCAGACGGTGAGCCCTTCAGAGGTACAATAATCAAGCAGTGAAATAAGTGTTCGCTTGTCAATATTCTCATCGGTTACCAGGATTTCGTTAATGTTTCTCTCCTCAACAACGGCAGGCAAATCCTTTAGCTCACACACGTGATCCTTGCAAACATTGAATTCCGGACTGCATCCACCTTCGGCCCCCACAAACCCCGAGATCCAGAAGGGGGCGTTATGCTCGATCACATACTTCGTAATTCTTTTTGCTTCCTCGTTCGATCCAATGATAACCACCTGTCTTCTGAATCTCTCACGCATCAAACCCTTGAAAACGAATTGAACCAGTGCATACCTGCTGATCAGAACCAAGCCCGCGCTCAAGGTAAAGCAAAAAAATACATTATACCATTCTTCCAGCAGAATAGCCCTTTCACCTTCCTCCAACGTCATCCTGATCAGACCAATGCACACGAAGCTAATCCCAATAGCACTACTGATGTTTAGCAAGTGATCAGAAAAGTACCTACTTAAAAATATCAATCCAACGCCAACCAGAAACCAATTCACAAACAATGCTTGCCCCTGAAAAAGATCAGAGAAATGGTACATTAAGACGACACAAACAAGGGAGAGCAGGCTCCAACCAAACGATTTAAGAATGTTTGCCAAATGTATCTTAGATAAGAATATACGATGATAGCTATAGACATTGTGTCTCCGGAAAAAGGCAATTCCCGCCACCGACAAAATGGCCAGAATGAGCATCTGGTTCAAATCACCACTTAACGAACTATCCAAGCCACTGATCCAGGCCCCAACCACAAAAGCAAGAATAACGGCTGTCAGGTCATGGATGAACAAAACCAATTGGTACAGGGGAAATCGATGCCTCCAGGTCTTTAATGAAAAGGCATCGTTTCCTCTTAGGGGCGGCTGGAATTCCAGGTTGTTGTTAAGGTCAGGCATATGGTGCTCATCCCAAATCTGATCTGTAACCGTTCACTGGTTCAGAAATTCGGAGTTCAAGGCCTCCAGGTTCAGAGTTTATCTTTCAGGGTTACCTGTCCTTGTCAAACACTTTCATCAACAAATTCCTGACACTGAGAGATACAAAAGAGTTTCAGTCTATCCTCGAATTGTCTGACTCCAACTGACTGTCAGAAGGAGCCAAGACTATGGACAAATCAGATTGAATCACTCTGAATACCCATAAGATATTTTCTCAAACTACTGTCCGTTGTTTGGTTGAGTGGATATTTATTTATCCACAGCAACTGTTCCCAGGCTCATCCGCTAATCTGATATTCCCAGGCGATCAACTTGCTTATCAGTTGAAAACGGTCTTCCCAAGTGGCTTCGAACAGACGCCGTACATGGTTGCAGACGGCAGCGATTCGGTCACGTCGATCCTTAAGCAATGCCTTCAGTTTGTTTCCCCAGAAGGCCCGTTGTAAAAACAGGCTGCCGAATATGGCATTCTCACTAACACGAAAGTCGAGATCTTTTTCGGGACTGGAACCATCGCACTCGGCCTTCAGGAGTTCGTAGCCCGGTATCAGATCCTGGAGCCAGGCATTTTGCTCGGTCTCGGCAAACTCCCGTAACAGCTCTTCCTGACGGCGAAGATCGATCTCATGCTGGCAATTCTGGATCACCTTTACCAGATAGCGGTGGGCCATGTTGTTACGCAAGAGTCCTTTATCCCTTTTGGTGCCAAAGATCGCAAGTCCCTGGCGAATGGCTTCCGGGCTAAAGCGTACACTGAGCCACTCTCGGATTTTACCCTGCGGGTCCAGACCTTCGATTCCAAAAAGGGCAAAACCTTTGTCCAGGAGTTTTCGAGCTACTTCCCGGGTTGGGAGGCAATCCTTGCGTTGCGGTTTGCTGTGATCAGCATGCAGTCGCTCAATAAATCTTTGCTCCCTGTCAGGATCCGGGCAGGCATTGCGCAGGACCTCCTGCCGGCTCTTGCCGTCAAACTCAACACGTCCTGCGTGATCGCTCCCCGCAGTATAGGCCCGGAGAATTTCGGCAACAGCACTCTTCTTCAAAGCCTCCTCGCTGCTGTCATCCAGATGGATGCGGCCTACCTCCTGTTCAAATTTGCCGAATGCACCTTCCAGGATAGCCTTGTTGGACTAAACTGTAAAAAAACAGGGAAGTATTTCAAATAGTTAGCTGTTATGCTACAATCTCATTATGATTACTGAGGCATTAAGATTGGGCTTTGTGGCATTTGAGAAGGCCAATCCCCTCCCTGGATATGTCCGCAGCGCGGTCAGGCTGATGCTCATGTGTCGGACAGCAGCCTTAGGCGGTCATATGGAATCATGCCCTGATGGTCACTTTCACCGGGTCTGGTATAATTCCTGCGGCCATCGTTTCTGTCCGAAGTGCGCTTTTCTGCGTATTGAGAAATGGCTGCTCGGATGGAAGTCCCGTCTTTTGGCAACCGACCACTACCATGTAATTTTCACCATTCCTGAAGAATTAAATGCGCTTTGGCTGTGTAATGTCAGGCTTATGGCCTCTTTATTGTTTTGGGCGGCATCCCGTACTTTGTTGGAATTACTTGGTGACGAGAAGTATCTTGGGGTCCTTCCTGGAATAATAGCGACATTGCATACCTGGGGCAGGACTTTGGTTCTTCATCCTCACATCCATTGTCTGATTACTGGAGGAGGTTTGACCAATGACGGTAAATGGAAGGTAGTAAATAACGGATATTTGATCCCCATTCGTGTGGTAATGCCGATATTCAGGGGAAAATTTATCTATGCTGTTCGAAAGGCGCTACGTGATGGCAAATTTACACTTCCGTCAGGCATGAGGCCCCAGCAGTTGGAAAACCTTCTAAACAAGCTGGGCCGCAAGAAGTGGAATGTTCATATTCGGCAGAGATGTCCTGAAGGGACAGGGGTTCTGATGGGCGCATCTAGAGGTTGGGGGAGAGGCTTCTGAACGCCATTTTGTCAGCTGATGAGGTTTACGTAGGTCCCTCAAATCGGCCTTTTGTGATAGCTGACCAACCCTCAAATCGGCCTAAAATCCTAGGTCCCCCAACGCGTAAATGCGCCCGGTTCTGATGTATCTGGGGCGGTATATAAGTGGTGGTCCGATTTCAAAGAGCAGGCTGATAGAGGTGACGGAAGACCGTGTGCTTTTTCGATATGCCGACAACAAGGATTTAGATGAGGATAAGAGGCCAACAAATAAAGTGATGCCCTTAAGTCTTTCTGATTTTATACGCAGACTGCTTCTCCATGTTCCTGTGCCTGGTTTGCAGTATGTGAGGTCATATGGGATTTACGCCAACACAAAGAGGTCAGAGCTTGCCCAATGTCGTGAGCAATCAGGCCAAGATAACCTTGAAATTCCAGAGCCTCTTGGTTGGAAAGATGCCTTGGCAAAGGTTAGCGACAAACATCCTGAGAGATGTCCTATATGCGGCAAGCAATTATTGTATTCAGGAGTAATTCCGAGGAAGCGTCAGGGAGAGTCCGCAAGTTTTCGAGATTTTGAGAAACTAATTCAACCGGTCGGAATCCCCGTAGCCGCATGATAATGAGAGATGATCATGAGTTATTCTATAGGGGAAAAACGCTTTTTTCCAGATAATTTGGTGTCAGGAGGCCCCGTGAGTCAAGAATTGGTCCCTTTTTTATCCCAAATATCTTTGATCAATCCTCCAGTCTTTCCAAATTTCAAACAAATCAATTGTACCAGGCGATTATTCAGTGATACAATATCCATAGCGAAGAGGCAGCCGACCGTCCAACCAAACGTTGAAGCTGACCAAAAACAGCTTGGTGGTAATGGATAGTTCGTCTCCCGCTGCTAAGGTTTAGGTCCTGCGAAGGTCTGTGCTACGCATTGTTTTTGGCAGCTTAACTCTATCGTTGTCGAGGACGCTGCGCGTCCTCGACAATCGCCGCGGATTGCCATCCGCCGGCTGCGAGGCGCTCCGCGCCTCACAACCAGCGAATGCAGTCGACTGCGCGCGCAGGCAAGCAAGCTTGCCTACGT
>PQXE01000041.1 GCA_003194495.1 Deltaproteobacteria bacterium | reverse complement strand
TGAAGCAGGCCTATCCCTTGTTGAAGAATTGGGACATACAAAAATAACCAAAGTTGTCAACAAGGTGCGCCGCACTATGCCGGGGTTGCTTAACTATTTTGATGTTGCAAAAACAGTTGTCGGCAATCTATCAAACCTCCCTATTAATCAAGAGGCATTACAGGCCCTTTGTTTGGCTTGGCAGTGGAAAAAGGGACTTATCAAGTCGAAAAAAACCAAGGGGCGGAAATACTGCGGCATGAATGAGCGGGATTACCTTGAAATCGCATTGGCCTATCTTCAGGAAGATTATGATGTTGTCAAAGAGCAGGTATATCAAGAACTAGATCAGATTGTTCAGAGTTCAGCCTTGGTCGAATGCATAAATTCAATAATTCGACCTTACTTAAACGGATCAAAGAACCATATCACGCAGGAAACTCTGAACCTGATTATGTTTTATCACAACCATCGGCGCTATAAGGATGGCAAAAGAAAAGGCCGGACGCCTATGGAAATATTGACGGGCAAGAAACAAAAAAAGGACTGGATCGAACTCCTCTTTGACGTAGTAGAGGAAAAAGATCCCTATTTTTTTGCTTCTACCCAATAATTTTTCTTTAAAGTATCCGCATAAAGAAAAGGCACTTTGATTGACTCTATAGGTTTGTCCTAAAAACCTTCGTCGAAAAGTGTAAACTACTTTTATGCCTATATGAAGGATGCCCTTGAATATGTTAAATATAAATCACCAAATCACCAAATCACCAAATCACCAAATCCACATGATCGGCATTTGCGGCACAGGGATGGCTGCCCTTGCCGGTTTGCTCAAGGAAAAGGGATACAGGGTAAAAGGATCTGACAGTCAGGCCTATCCACCCATGAGTGATGTCCTCAAGGGACTGGGTATTCCTGTATTCCTGGGATACCATCCGGATAATCTGGTTTCCAACCATCCCAATCACCAAATCACCAAATCACCAAATCACCAAATTCCAGACCTTGTAATAATAGGAAATGTAATCCGGGCCGATAATCCCGAGGCCATGTATGTGGTCTCCAAGGGCATTCCCCATCTCTCTTTTCCAGAGGCCTTATCTCGTCTGTTTCTGGAGAACATGAAGCCTTTAGTAGTGGCCGGCACCCACGGCAAGACCACCACATCCGCTTTGCTGGTCTCTGCCCTTGATGCCCTGGGTGAAGACCCAGGTTTTATGGTGGGTGGAATGCTCAATGCCTTTAAATCAGGTTTCCGCGTGGGGCGGCCTCCATGGTTTGTGCTTGAAGGGGACGAATATGACACGGCCTTTTTCGACAAAAGGCCGAAGTTCTTACACTATCGTCCCCACGGTGTCATTCTTACCAGCATAGAGTTTGACCACGCGGATATATATGCTGACCTGGATGCAATAAAGCATGCGTTTTCCAAATTGGTTGCCTTGATTCCGCCGGAAGGGGTCCTTGTGGCCTGTGCGGACTGGCCCGCGGTTATGGAGGTTTGTGCTCAGGCCAGGTGCAAGGTAGTGACATACGGTGAAAGTCAAGGATGTCAGTGGCGGCTGGCTGATCTTTCTGTTGATTCCACCGGCACAAGGTTCACGGCTATACACAATGGAAAAATTTGTGGCGATGTACGAATAAAACTTCCCGGCAGACACAATGCCTTGAATGCTTTGAGTACTCTCGCGCTGTGCAGTTATTTTGGGATGAATGAGGATGCCGCGCTTAAGGGTCTGGGCTCTTGTACCGGAGTAAAGAGGAGGCAGGAAATCAGGGGGGAGGTGGCCGGAGTTACTGTAATTGATGATTTTGCCCATCATCCAAGGGCGGTCAAGGAGACCCTCGCTGCCCTGAGGTACGTGTATTCCGGCCGTCGTCTCATAGCTGTGTTCGAGCCAAGGACAAATACCAGCAGAAGGGGTGTCTTCCAGGAAGTTTATCCTTATTCTTTCAGTCCTGCTGATCGAGTGCTGGTGCGGAAAGTACCCGACCCGGAAAAGGCCCCGCCCGGAGACAGGTTTTCATCCAAAAAGCTGGTAGCTGATCTCAAGGACAGGGGCATTGATGCGGCGTACTTCCCTGATGCCGGCGCAATTCTTAAAGACCTTACGGCAAACCGTTCTGATGGTGATGTAGTGGTGATACTCTCAAATGGTGATTTTGAAAGCCTGCATGGAAGGCTGTTATCCGCCCTGTCCAAAAATCACCAAATCACCAAATCACTAAATCACCAAATCACCAAATTTAAGGAGCTGTGCAGGAGTTCAAAGGGGCCTGCCAGGAGGGGCCGTCTGCATACCGCGCATGGGGTGGTGGAGACGCCCGCATTTATGCCGGTTGGGACCCAGGCCACTGTAAAGGCATTGACACCTGAAGACCTCAAGGAATTTGGGGCCCAGATAATTTTAAGTAATGCTTATCATCTGTATCTGCGTCCTGGTTATGAGATCATAAGTGAACTCGGCGGCCTGCACCGGTTCATGGGGTGGGACCGTCCTATTCTGACAGATAGCGGCGGTTTTCAGATCTACAGTCTTGCAGCACTCGGAAAGGTAGAGGAAGAAGGTCTTACATTTCGTTCCCATATAGACGGGTCTCTTCACAAACTCACGCCGGAGCTTGTTATAAAGATCCAGGAGGCCCTGGGGTCGGACATAATGATGTGCCTCGACTCCTGCATCCATTACCCGGCCGGTAAGGAAGATGTAAAAAATGCTACTGAACTGACCACGCGATGGGCCAAGAGGTCCCTGGAGACGAGAACAAGGCGGGATCTTTTACTATTCTCCATTGTACAGGGGGGGATGGACCCTGCGTGGAGACAACGAAGCGCATCAGATCTTCTTGAATTTGGTTTTGATGGATATGCCATCGGTGGGCTCAGTGTCGGTGAGCCAAAAGAACTTATGTTTGAGATGATCGATATTACAAGGCCCTTGATTCCGGACAGGTATCCTGTCTATGTAATGGGGGTTGGTAACCCGGAAGACCTGGTTGAGGGAGTGGCAAGAGGGGTTGATATGTTCGACTGCGTGATGCCTAGCAGGAATGCCAGGAACGGGATGCTCTTTACTTCCTTCGGGCACATTGTTATAAAGAATTCTCGTTTTGTCAGGGATTCGAGGCCAATAGACCCTTCCTGCACGTGTTATACCTGCAGGAAATACTCCCGTGCCTATTTGAGGCACCTTTTTATTGCAAAGGAGTTGTTGGCCCATCGGCTTAATACTATTCACAACTTGCATTATTTTTTGCATCTTATGAAAGAGATGCGGAAGGCCATAGAGAAGGACAGGTTCGAGGCCTTCAAACAAGAGTTTTATTCAAAAAGGGAGAGCACCGTATGATGATACCGTCAATAGCTTATGCCATGGCCCCTCCTTCCGGAAGTGAAGGAGGAAACCCGCTCACGGCCTTTCTGCCCCTGATCATTATTTTCGCTATTTTTTATTTCCTTTTGATCAGACCGCAGCAGAAAAGGGCAAAGGATCAAAGAAATTTTCTGGATTCCTTGAGTCGTGGGGAAGAAGTTGTAACAAATGGCGGGTTGATAGGCAAAATAACAGGCCTTACAGATAACGTGGTTACCTTAGAAGTGGCAGACAAGGTAAGGGTCAAGGTCGTACGGGCGCAAATTGCCGGCAAACCCCCTACAACTGATAAGTAAAATCTATTTGTAACCGTTCACGGGATTACAATGCCAGTTTTACCGCAACCCACCGAACCGTAAGCGTTTGCAGGGTGCTGCAGATGCGAGGCGACGGGTACGCAGACGTACTCCCTGTACTTCAAGTGCCCGGCAACAAAGCAGATGCGGTGCCCTGTAAACGCTTACCTATTTGCCAAGGCAGAAATGGCTAAAGATGTGATTCAGCACTTCGTCAGTAATGCTGTCTCCTGTGATTTCTCCCAGGACATTCATTGCGTCTCTTAAGTCAATAGAAACCAGATCAGGGCTGATGCTCTGAGAGATGCTGTCAATTGCCCTGTTCACAGCCTTGCGGGCCGTCTCAAGGGCCTCTTTTTGCCTTAGATTAGGAACTATATCCGGTGGTTCTGCCGGTGCTTCATCCAATAATTTATTTATCAGAAGCCTTGACAGGTTCTCAAGCCCATCTCCTGTAATTGCAGAGATCCCTACCCAAACGCCGCCGGTCATCTCTTGCATCCGGCTGGAGATCTTGCTTGCCTGCTTTCCGGCCAAGGATTCCCAGGAATGAACCTTGTCTATTTTATTAAATAAAATGAGAATTTTTTTTCGCTTTGTAAGGACATCCAGTGTCTCTAGTGCCCCGAAATCTTCCGGGCACAAAGGCTCGCTCAGATCCAGCATCCAGAGAGCAGCCTGTGCGAATTTTGCCTTTTCCCGAACTTTTTGAATACCAATTGTCTCTATTGGATCAGGGTCCGGCCGAATGCCGGCCGTATCAATCAACCTAACTAATATTCCTTCGATGTTAAGAACTGCCTCTATTGTATCCCTGGTAGTTCCGGGGATGGAGGTTACAATGGCCCTGTCCTCACAGGCCAGAGCGTTAAGCAGGCTGGATTTTCCGACATTCGGCCTTCCGACAATCAGGACTTCCGCTCCTTCCTTATAGATCTTTCCCCTGTCGAATGCATCGATCATGGCATTAAGGGGATTTTGAGCGCCTGTTATCAGAAGTTCTCTGAGCTGGGTCTCTGTGATAATTTCTACATCTTCATCCGGATAGTCTATGGCGACTTCAAGTATGGCTATAGATTCTTTGATAGTGTCGCGGATTTTCTTAATCCCTTTGGATAGACGTCCCTGCAATTGTTTGACCGCAAGTTGCCCCGCGGTGTCCCCGCAGGCTAGAGACAGGTCGAGCACAGCCTCTGCCTGGGCAAGGTCGATCCTTCCATTCAGAAAAGCCCTTTTTGTGAATTCGCCGGGATCTGCCAGACGTGCGCCCTGTCCGATCAGTGTCTCAAGAACACGACGTAAGATTGCAGGACCGCTGTGACATTGGATTTCCAGGACGTCTTCTTTTGTATAGCTGTGAGGGGCCTTCATCAGTACGGCCAGGACCTCGTCCATAACTGTGTCATTCTGTGGATCGCAGGCCCAGCCATAGTAGAGTCGATGGGATTGTATTACTTCAATCGGCTTTGCCGGCCGGAATACGGATTTGAAAAGTTGTGCTGAAAGAGGACCGCTTACTCGAACTATCCCTATCCCGCCTGGTCCTGAGGGAGTAGCCAGGGCAGCTATTGTGTCGTCTTCTCTCGATATGTCAGGCACTATTATTTTTTGTATTGCGTTGCCTGGACCTGCCGGGGTTGATCACGACCTTGCGCATGATTCCTTCGCCTACACTGTGGGTACGTATGCCCTTAATATTTTTGAGGGTCAAGTGGACCAGTCTGCGCTCCCTTGCCCCCAATGGCTGAAGTGTTACCGGACGTCCGGTTTTTTGGGCCTTTTTTGCCATACGGTGCGCAAGAAGCGAGATACTCTTTTCCCTTTTTTCCCGATAGCCCTGTGCTTCCAGCTTGATCCTGGTATGGCTTTCGACCCTGTGTCGCAGAATACGGTTAACTATATATTCTAAGGCATTAAGATTTTGGCCTTCTTTTCCTATAATCAGGGAAAGATCTTCTCCTGATATATCCAGATACGGTCCTTCTTCGTCAGCCTTGATCTCTACTTGTCCCGCAAGACCAGACTTATTCAAAAGTTCCTCAGTGATCTCCAGTGCCAGAGAGATATGTTTATCCCGATTTTCCGGAGCCTCTTTGCCGGGTTCGATCACAGCCTCTTTGGATTCAAGTACTTCGGGTGTGACACGATTGGCTTCAGTTTCTATCGGCACATTTTCTTCTTCTGGTTTTTTTTCTGTAACCGGAGGAGTGAGTTTTTTTAGCACGGCCTTTATCTTGGCCTTGCGTCCTCCCAGTCCGAAGATACCTGTGGACCCCCTGGTAAGTATATTGATTTCAAGATCGTCAGGCTTTGCCTCAAAATATTTGCACGCAGCTTCTATGGCATAGTCTACGGTTTTGTCGTCAAATTCTTTTGATCCTTGTGTCGGTGCGGAAGATTCCTTATGTGTCATTATCTTTTATTCCACTTAGTATCTATATGAAAGTCTTAGATTCTCACGTTTTATTGTGCCAGCTTGGCGGGCATGGAGATTAGTCTGTGAATTTGTTCACATAGTGTTGCTGTGCAATAGTAAGCACGTTGTTAATCAACCAGTAGAGCACTAATCCCGAGGGGAAATTTATAAACATACAGGTAAAAATCACAGGTAGAAATTGCATCATGCGGGCCTGCATGGGGTCAAGGGAAGAAGGGCTTAACTTCTGCTGTAAATACATGGAAAGGCCCATGAGCAATGTAAGTACCGGTATGCCTCCCAGGTAAGGAATGTTTACTCCGGGTATCATTAGACGGTCAGGAGCTGAAAGGTCGTTTATCCACAGCATGAAAGGGGCATGACGCACCTCTATTGATTGAAGCAATACCTTGTATAAGGCAAAAAACACCGGAATTTGAAGCAGCATGGGCAGACAGCCGCTCAAAGGATTCACCTTGTAGGTTTTATAGAGCTGCATGAGTTCCTTGTTCATTCTCTCTTTATCTTTCCCGTACTTTTCCTTAAGCTTAGCCATTTTTGGCTGCAGCTTTTGCATGGTCTTCATGGACTTGGCGCTTTTTTGCGCCAAGGGCCAGAAGGCAATCTTGATCAGTATGGTAACAATAATTATGGCCAAGCCATAATTATGAATATATCGATAAAGGAATTTAAGAAAGTACAAAAGGGGCTTGGCAATTGGATCAAACCAACCAAAATTTATGGCTTTAGAAAGATTGTGCCCCAGGGCGTTCAAGCGGTCGATATCTTTTGGTCCGAAATATACTCCCAGATTTAAGACCTCAACTCCTTGCCCTGCGTCTTTAAGCGATGGTTTGAGTGCGGTCAGCCGGCTCTCAGTCAGACCGTCAGCCTCTTTTTTCTCAATCAATACATTCCATGGGCCCTCGCTGACTATCGGGACCAAAGCTGTCATGAAATAGTCGTCGCCGTAACTCATCCAGTCAACCGGACCTGTGTAGGCATGTTTTTCCCCGATGTCGTCCAGTTTTATTTCATGCAACTCATTTTTGGCATAATAGGAAGGACCTGTAAATGTAAATTTACTATATGTGAAACCACTTAATCCACTTCCTTCCTTGCCGGGTTTATTGTACAGGCATAACGTGCCAGGGATGGTCCCCGCCCCTGATAAATAAACAGATAGATCTATCCAGTAACTTCCCTGGTGGAATGTGTATGCCCTTGTGATTTTAATGCCATTGGACATGTTGCAGGTAAACTTCAGTTGTGCTTCCTCTCCAGCCTGGGTCAGCTTCAGGCCTTCCTTATCCGGCTCAAAGAACTGGGAAGACAGGTCTACCGGCGGTTGAGATTCCATTTGAAGCCCAAGGGGTAGATGCAAGGAAGAGACATCGATCAAATTCACAGGAGCAGCGTCATCTGAAAGCGTTGTCAGGTATTGCTTTAAAAGGTATTTTTTAACCGTGCCCCCTCTTTCTGAGAAAACGAGTTGGTAAAGATCTGTTTCCACAGTGATGTCTCTTGCCTTGCGAAGGGGTGCCTTTGTGTCAACCGGAATATCAGGTTTTCTTATACTGCTTAGGGAAGAAACATCGGCGCCCCCATCAGTGAGAATGCGTTCTCCGTATTCATGGTCTGAGGCTTGCTCACTGATACCTGTGGTAGGGACATTCTCAACACCGGTTTCTTCACTAGGTGGTTGTGATACATCGCCACCAAAGAAGAACTGAAACCCAATCAATACTGCTATAGACAAAACTAACGCTAATAGTGTACGTGAATCCATCGTAGTAAACCTTAATAATCAGAGCCGTTTCCTAAACTCCATCTCCGGCTTTCCAATGGAATTTTGTAAATGACTAATCAATCAACCATTTTTTTGTTGTAAAAGACTTTCTTAACGTAAACCGGCAATCAGGGGACAGGGTCGTATCCGCCCGGAGTCCAGGGATGACACCTTAGGAGTCGTTTGGTAGCCAACACAATACCTGTAATAGGACCGTGTTTAACAATAGCCTCCTCAGCGTATCGAGAGCAGCTCGGATAGAAACGGCAAGACCTTGGTAAAATAGGGGAAAACAATAGCCTGTATATTCTAATGAAAAAAATGATGAATTTGCTCAATATGGTCTTAGTATTCAATTATTCACACCTGTTCGAGACATCAAATGCCTTGACAAGATTGCTCTTGAGTTCATTCCAATCAAGGTGGAAAAATTTTTTGTATGGCACAAAGACCAGATCATGACCAGCAGGAAAAATCCGCTTGTTCGTGCGAAATAATTCCCTGATCAGCCTTTTGGCCCTGTTTCTCTTGGTAGCTCCACCAATTTTTCTGCCGGCACTGATACCGATTCTACAGTAGGACAAATAATTCCTTGTAATTATAATAGTAAGGCCGGGCAGCTTTAATCGTTTCCCCTTTTTATAAACACTGATAAAATTTTCTGCGCCAGTCAATCTCTCCTTTTTTGAGAGAGATTCGGTGTGTAAGGATTGCCTCATTTTATCGTAAGGTATTTTTGTTTTACGTCCAGAAGGCTTCCTCCACAACAACCTTTATGCTGATAAGCTTTGTCTCCCTTTTGCTCTGCGTCTGTTCAGTATTCTACGGCCTGCCTTTGTGCTCATACGTTTACGAAATCCATGGGTCCTCTTTCTTTTTAAATTGCTTGGCTGAAAAGTCCTTTTCATATTAATTAGCTCCCTACTGATAGGCCAGCTTGCTTTTATTTTCAAATTCTGAACAGACTATTTCCTGCAGGATTATAGCAAGCAGCCTTATTATTCTAGGTCTGTTTTTTTATCTCTTATATCCAAATTCCTAAATTATCCGGACGATATTATGCCAAAACTGTTAACAAATAAATGCATGTGCCAGGACTGTGAACAACAAAAGAGACAATTTATCCAAAAAATTCAATATACTAAGAAAATTCAGGAAAAATTTACTCTGTTAAGCTAAATACCCAACAAGCTCCAAATTCATACCCACATGCTAAGTATATGTCAAGATAAGTTGTTGGTCCGAAGTTTTGCAAGAGGCTCATCCGGCTATCATTTCTTGCCAACTTGAAATGCCTTTGGTAGGGTTCAATCCTGTTAAAAAAAAAATTTTTAGGCATTTTTCGGCATCCTTCATTCACCAGTTTACACTTTTCCTGAAAAAGCATGTATTATCGAATTGAATGTCGATGTCGAAACTGGAAATTAGAAATTAGGTAACGCATCTCTATATCTTTATTTCAAATTTCACTGCCAAAATACAAGATCAACAAAGTGTAAAATGAACGATTAGCCTTTAGCGGTTAGCTATATGTTCATCTGTTTCCAAAAAAGGAAATTTCTACTATTAAATAAGGTAACTATTCAGGTGAATAGAATGAAGGTATAGATTTCCATATATTCAATTTCACTGCGTTATCGGTCGTCGGAGTATTACAATACGCCTTCCTCCCTCTGGCCTTGTGAAATTAAATATCTGAAAACCTATAGAAGGCTAATAAGGACAAATCGTGAGTGATCATACAAAACTACTGGCATTTGAGTTGGCTGACGAGGTTGCAGTATTAGTTTAGAGGATTCATCTCTGTTCGATCGTTGCGAGATGATTGAAATACTTCAGCCTTCAGCCTGAATAGTTACAAATTAAGGTAATAATCATGTTTTTAGGTTCTATTTTAGGGCGGTTCTCAAGCGATCTGGCCATTGATTTGGGAACTGCAAATACACTGGTATATGTGAAGGGTAAGGGCATAGTCCTGCGTGAACCATCTGTGGTCGCAGTACGCAAGGATGCCAAGGCAAACAGAGTCGTGGCCGTGGGCAGAGACGCAAAAAATATGCTGGGGAGGACACCTGGAAATATTGTAGCTATCCGACCCATGAAGGATGGCGTAATTGCTGATTTTGAAGTTACAGAGGCCATGCTGCGTTATTTTATACGGAAAATACACGATCGGCGGACTCTGATTCGGCCTCGAATCAACATAAGTGTGCCGTCCGGTATCACACAGGTTGAAAAGCGAGCTGTCCGGGAATCCGCCGAGTCTGCAGGCGCAAGAGAAGTTTACCTGATTGAAGAGCCTATGGCAGCCGCTATTGGTGCGGGGTTACCGATTACCGAACCGATTGCAAATATGATAGTGGATATGGGTGGAGGTACTACCGAAGTAGCTGTCATTTCTTTAGCCGGGATCGTCTACAGTAAGTCTGTTCGTGTAGCAGGTGATAAGATGGACAGTGCGATTTTGCAGTATATTAAGAGGAAATTCAATCTGCTGATTGGTGAGCATTCGGCAGAAAAAATCAAGATAGAGCTGGGAGATGTTATACCTGAAGAACCTTATAAAGAGATGGAGATAAAGGGCAGAGATCTGGTGTCAGGGGTACCCAAGACCATAAAGATTGATTCGTCAGAAGTACGTTCAGCTATTACAGAACAGATAGACTCAATAGTCGATACGGTAAAAAGCGTACTTGAGCAGACCCCACCGGAATTGGCCGCTGATATCGTCGATAAAGGAATTGTTCTAACAGGAGGTGTGGCCTTGCTGAGAAATTTGGATAAACTCTTGAGAGAGGAAACAGTTCTTCCTATAATTATCACCGACGATCCTTTGTCTTCCGTGGTTTTAGGTTCAGGCATGGCCTTGGATAATCTTGATATCTTGAAAGAAGTTATGATCCATTAATTCAGCCGGCTATATTTTTTCTACTGCATATCGATTGTGCCATTTCGCACTGGAAATCCAAAAAAACGCATGACGGTATTTTTAGTCCTGGCCGTTGTGGTCTTTTTGATCTTTGTAGTGGTGGGCCTGCGTCTTGGTTCACCGGCCGTTGTATCTCCAGTCAAATATTTTTTTGTGGACTTTACGGGCTATTTGCAAAAAGGCCTTTCCGGACCCTCAAGATGGGGGAAAAAAATATGGAGATCATACCTGGCCCTTCAGGACGTTGAGTTAGAAAATAAGGTCCTTCGTCAAGAGGTGGTCCAACTTCAAAAAGAAATCGGCCGGTACCGTGAGGCCCTTATTGCCAATGCCCGTTATAAGAGGCTATTGGGAATAAAAGAAAATGTCGGCGTTACGGTAATAACGGCCAATGTGGTCGGAGTAGATTTGGCTCCATGGTTGGCTACAATTACCGTGGACCAAGGTCGAAAAGACGGGATAAAACCGGGTATGGTAGTCATGTCCGGAGCGGGTGTTGTAGGCCAGACAATGGAAACTTCCCTCCATTTCAGCAAGGTTTTGTTGTTGTCTGACTATAACAGCGCAGTTGCCGCACTTATACAGCGGAATCGAGCCAGAGGCATTATAAAGGGCGCGGGGGAGGGACGATGTTACCTGGCCTATGTGGAAAAAGTGGTTGAGGTTGGGGATAGAATTATTACATCCGGCACTGACCGGATTTTTCCAAAGGGACTTCTGATAGGAAAGGTCTCTTCTGTAACTGAAGGTTCTATTGCTGATCTTTTCCAGGAAATCACCGTGACGCCGGCTGTTGATCTCAAAAGAGTAGAAGAAGTGGTTGTTCTTGTTACAAATCAGCCCTTTGTGGAGTCACGCCATTGAAAAAGCAAGGGGCAGGGAGCAGGCATGAGAATACAGTTCGTTGTTCATAGTTCGTAGAACAGTTGATTCGTGAGTTCTGAATGGAAAAATCATGAGAATAGAACGATAGATCAATCAACAATCCAATGAACACTTACAAAAAAGCGTTGGTCGTTATTTTTTTTGGATACGTTCTGCTTTTAATTGAAACGGCCCTGGGTTTCCCGTTTCAGCTCGGACAAATCCGACTGGACGGTTTAGTGCCTCTTGTAGCCTGGTACGGGCTTCAGCACTCCTTGCCCGGTGGCATCCTCGCTGTATTGGGGTTGGGTATCCTCAGCGAACAGATGTCAGCCATGCCTGCCGGCCTTTATGCTATGGCATATACCGGTGAATATTTGATGATCCGATATGTCTTAAACCACATAGTGTGTGCTGCGGCATGGCAACAGATGATGCTGGTTTCGTTTTTGAGTATTGAGGTCGTGGCGGTCCTTTTGATCGGCAGTGGCGCTGCCGAACTTTTGTGGCCTTGGGGATTTGCCCAGGCCCTGCTCAACGGTGTTCTCGCCCCTTTCTGGTTTTTTGTTTTTGATAAAGCAAATTCAGTTATTTCCAGTGAGGATATGTGGTTTGGAGTGAAAGAACACAGTGAAGTTTAAGGTCAAGACAATCTGGCGTGTCAAGCGTTTTGACCAGTTGGACCAGGAGGCAAACAAATGGAGATGTGATGTTGCCATTCTGATCATGTTTCTGTGTATAGTTACATTTTGTGCCCGTTTATGGCATTTGCAGATTGTACAGGGAGAGCATTTCAGGGAACAATCTGAGCGGAATCGAATAAGATCTGTGCGTCTTCAGCCGCCCCGGGGGAAAATTCTTGATAGGACAGGCCGTCTTTTGGCAGGGGTAAAGCCTTGCTTCAATGTATGTCTTGTCAGGGAGGATGTAGGGGACATGGAAGCCCTCCTGGCCAAACTTTCTCCCTTACTGGGGGAGACAGAGGCCGAGATTCGGACCCATCTCGGTTCAGAGCATAAAGGACCCAAATACGCACCCATAGTAATTAAGAGAGGGGCTGATTGGGAGACACTTTCCAGGATTGAGTCCCGGCTTTTTAGCTTGCCTGGCGTGTTTATCGAGGTGACTCCTGCCAGGAAATATCCCTATGGTAGTATAGCCCCGCATTTGCTCGGTTATCTCGGAGAAATCAGCCGGGAAGATATTGTAAAAAAACGTTATACAGGCGCGCGTTCGGGTGATATGGTTGGGAAATGCGGGGTTGAGGAAAGGTTTGAAAATGATCTGGCAGGGATAAAAGGCCAACGCAGGTTAGAAGTGGATGCCGGGGGACGCCTGATAAGAGTGATAGACGAGAAACCACCTGTTCCAGGGAAAGATCTGTATCTTTCTATTGATTTGGATCTTCAGCAGGCCTCGGAGGAGGCCATGAAGGAATATGTCGGGGCACTTGTTGCCATGGACCCTCAGACCGGACGGATACTTGCCTTGGTGAGCAGTCCTGCTTTTGATCCGGAAGCATTTGCCACTGGCATCAATAATGAGGAATGGAAGGCATTGAATGATCCTGTCTCAAGGCCTTTGCAAAACAAGACCCTTCAGGCCAGATATGCTCCTGCTTCGACTTTCAAGATTGTGATGGCTGCAGCGGCTTTACAAGAGGGGATAGTCACTAAAAATACGTCATTCAAATGCACGAGTCAATTCCGTTTAGGCAGAAGTTTTTTCAGGTGTTGGGATTGGCGTGGACATGGCCAAACCAATTTGTATAAGGCCATGGTTGAGTCCTGCGATATCTATTTCTATCAGGTCGGCCTTATGCTTGGGATTGAGAAAATAGAAAAGTACGCCAATGCCTTTGGGCTGGGATCAAAGACAGGGATCGATCTTCCTAATGAGAGCAGAGGCTTTATTGCTACGCCTGACTGGAAGCTCGGAAGATATCAAGAGCCGTGGCAGGAAGGGGAGACCCTCATTACAGCCATAGGCCAGGGTTTTACTCTTGTAACTCCTCTGCAGATGGCCTGTCTGACATCTGCCGTAGCCAATGGCGGCACCTTATATTGCCCGGTTTACCTGGAGAAGATGACAGGACCGGATGGCCACATCGTCAAATCTTTTGAGAGTATTCCAAAGGATAAATTGCCGATTTCTAAATCAAATCTAAGGATAATCAGGAAGGCCTTGGTGGGGGCGGTAAATGATAAAAAGGCTACAGGAAAACAATGCAAGATGCCTGATATCCTTGTGGCAGGCAAGACCGGTACCGCGCAGGTGGTAGGACAGGCAAAACGCAGACAGGACCAAAAATTAGATTGGAAATACAGAGATCACGCCTGGTTTGTGGCCTATGCTCCGGCAGAAAAGCCTGAGCTTGCGGTAGCAGTATTGTGCGAGCATACCGGACATGGCGGCTCCGTTGCCGCACCTGTTGCCCGTAAGGTTTTCGAGACCTGGTTTCAAATTCAATCTCCTCTGCCTGTACTAAGGCCCCATAAGACTGCTTTCAATGTAAACAATATAGACGACCATGTTTGATAGGCGATTTCTGGAGCATTTTGACTGGTGGCTCTTTTTAGCTGTTCTTCTGCTTATGGCTATAGGTTTTGTCAACTTGAACAGCGGCAGTGCAGCTACCGGCTATCCCTTTCAATGGAAACAACTTCAGTGGTACATAGCAGGCATTGTTTTGATGCTGAGCCTAGTACTCTTTTTTGATTATCGTCTTCTTACAATTTATTCCGTACACATTTACTTGATTATGGTTTTTATGCTTATACTGGTAGTTTTTATAGGTAAGACTGTAGGTGGATCACAGCGCTGGCTCTCTTTGGGGTTTATGAATATCCAGCCCTCCGAACTGGCCAAAATCGCCACGGTTATTATTTTGAGTAGTTATTTTTACCATGACGACAGACCACAGTATGGCCTAACGGATTTGTGGCGGCCCTTCCTTTTGATGCTTGTTCCGATTTTTCTGATTTATCACCAGCCGGATTTAGGGACAGCGCTGTTTTTGGTGCTGATTTTTGCTTCTTTAGTGTATATGGCTCGTCTCCAGTGGACGTCCTTCCTGTTGCTGCTGGGCACGGCGATTGCCGCTTTTCCTGTTGTATGGGAGTTCCTTAAGCCCTATCAAAGGGGTAGAATAATGGACTTCATTTCCCCGGGGAGGGACCCACTCGGTGCAGGATATCACATATCACAATCGAAAATTGCCATTGGTTCAGGACAGATCCTTGGCAAAGGTTACATGAAAGGGAGCCAGGCCCACCTCAACTTTCTACCGGAGGTCCACACTGATTTTGCCTTTTCTATCTGGGCTGAGGAATGGGGTTGGGTGGGGGCGGTAATTCTATTGGGGATATTTTTCCTTATGCTGTACCGTGGATTTTTGATAGCATCACAATCCAAAGAACGTTTTGGGGCCTTTTTGGCCTTTGGAGTGACGGCCATGCTTTTCTGGCAGGTAGTGATAAATATAGGCATGGTCATGGGACTTATGCCTGTGGTAGGCATCCCTTTGCCACTTGTCAGCTATGGCGGCTCTTCGGTGTTTACTACGCTTATAGGTGTAGGGCTGTTGCTCAATGTAGGATCAAGGCGCTTCATGTTTCAGAAAGGGCCAAGGCCCCGGTGAAGGATTTCAATCAGATCTGTATTTCTGCCATTGTTTCAGGACGTTTCGCACATACTTCCTCGTCTCAGGGTAAGGCGGAATTCCTTTGTATCTTTCGACTTTTTCCGGCCCTGCGTTATAAGCTGCCAGGGCCAGGACCAAATTGCCTCTGAATCGTTCAATCAACCAGCTGAGGTACTTGGTGCCGCCCCGGATGTTTGCCTTGGGATCAAAAGGATTTGACACCGCCAGATTTGAGGATGTCTCAGGCATCAACTGCATGAGCCCAATGGCACCCTTTGAGGAACGGGCATCCGGAATCCATCCTGACTCTATTTGTATTATTGCCCTGATCAAGTCAGGATCCAGACCATGGCGTGTGGCTGTCTCGGATATAATTTCCTCAAATTCCGAGTAATTCCTTGGGACATGTTGGGAAACATGTCCGGATCGGCTTGCCGAACCATAACGCGGATCTGTAGGCACGTTACTGAAATGCCATGCACCCCGCTTATCCACGAAGGAATATATACCCCCCGCACTTGTCACTTCTGGGTTGCAGAGAACAAGGAGTGCACAAATCACAAACAGTTGAATTGCTGAGGCTGAATATCTAAGGTGTGTTGTCTGCATTAAACATTATTTCGGCACTTTTTCCCAATCAGCTAAAAATTTTTCAAGGCCTATGTCGGTCAAAGGGTGATGGGCTAGCTGTGCTATTACTTTATAGGGAATAGTTGCTATGTCAGCACCAATTTTTGCAGCCTCCAATACATGTATGGGATGTCTAATGCTTGCTACTATGATTTCTGTGTCAAAGGCGTAATTGTCGAAAATTTGAATTATGTCTTCTACCAGGTTCATGCCTTCATGAGAGATATCATCAAGCCTTCCTATAAAAGGGCTGACATAGCTTGCTCCGCCCTTTGCTGTCAGTAACGCCTGGAGCGGAGAGAATACCAAGGTTACGTTGGTCTTTATACCCTCACCCGCCAATTTTTTTGTGGCCCTCAGACCATCGGTGGTCATGGGAATTTTGACAACGACATTAGCAGCGATTTCAGCCAATTTTTCGGCTTCCTTCACCATGCCGTCAACGTCTGTGCTAATCACCTCAGCGCTCACAGGGCCATCAACAATACTGCATATTTCTTTAATCCTGTCTTCAAAGGCGCAATTTTCTTTGGCTATAAGAGAAGGGTTTGTGGTTACTCCATCCGCCAGGCCCAGATCTGCGGCTTTGCGAATTTCGTCCAAGTTGGCAGTATCAATAAAAAACTTCATTTTTTTATAACTCCTTTTCGTTCTTTTTCTTTATAATAACGAACCGCTTGCAAAACTCAAGATTTTGTTCGATGGCAAGGCGGGGATTGTTGATTGAGGGATTGAGGGATGTGGGGATTGGAGGTATCCTGGAGATCTCGGGGGTTCTGAGTTTAAGAATTGAAGATGTTTTGTTGATTTTAATTCCTCAATTCCTCAATTCCTAATATGGAGGTTTAAATATGCCTTGGGTAAGACAAGAGGACTGTACCGGTTGCGGTGATTGTATCGAGGAATGCCCTGTTGGGGCTATCTCAATGATAGATGAAAAGGCGGATATTGATATGGAGGAGTGTATACGCTGTGCCATATGTCATGATATCTGTCCGGAAGAGGCCGTAAGGCATGATAGTGAAACGGTGCCGGTTGAGATAGAAACGAACGTAATAAGAACTAAAAAGTCTATGAAGGCGTGCGCGAGCCATTTCGGTAATCCTGAAGAAGCTCAAAAGTGTCTCAAGAGATGGATAAAACATTATAATAGAGAAAAGACAATCGCTGAAAAAACCATGGCAGAGATTCAATCACTTCAAGAAACATCTTAGGGTAAATTCTGCGATTCCTTAATGGAATTCTCTGTTTTCGATGGGCAAACTTTTGTAATTTATTGGGTTATTAACATAACTTTCAAAGTCTTTTTCATAAAGAAACTGGGAAATCATTTCATCGACCTTACCTGCGGTATCAACGCGATAAACTCCGCTTTGGTCCGGCCCAACGCTTTTTTTTGCGTTTTCAACAATGGTCTTAAGGGATTCAGGGGTTATTTTTACGTTAACTCGAACAGTAATAGTGTTTTTCAATTCAGCCATATGATCCACCTCTCCTTTTTGAAAATGACCACTATACCAATCTTTCTATGATGTCAACGTATTCTGACAAGCATAAGGCTTTGTCCTCAGGCATTCCCGATACTTGAATAAAATCCTTCCGATCCCGGGGGGTGAGTCTTTCAGTTGAAAATGCGAGTTGGTGTTGGAATCCCTTTGTTCCCGCGATCCATCAGGTTTTCACTGAATCCCAATTCAGTTATCTTTATGGTATGGCCTTAAAAATCCTTGGCAAAGAATTGGTATTGTGCTACATGAAAGGTCCAATTGTTGTATTTTTTAGATTAGGGTAATTATTTCAAAAAATGTATGAATTATTTTTATTAAATGCGTATTATTTTGGAATTCCCCAAAATTTCCCAATAGTTTTTTAATTTACCGAAAATTTTTAAGGAGGATGTTAGAATGGCTGTTTATGTATTTGGACACAAGAGCCCGGACACAGATGCTGTAACCGCTGCTATCGCTTTGGCGGAGCTGCAGAAGACGCTGGGAGTTGATGCTGTACCATGCAGGCAGGGAGAACTCAATCCTGAGACAGAATTGATACTCAATAAGTTTGGTTTTGATGTCCCTGAACTGCGTACGGATGTAGCAGGCGAAAAGTTTATGCTTGTCGATCACAGCGATCTCAAGCAGGCCCCGGACAACTGCGACAAAGGGGAGTTGCTGGCAATTGTTGATCATCATAAGATAGGAGATATTACCACTCCCAATCCCATTTTTGCATGTGTCATGCCGGTCGGGTGTACTGGCACTGTTCTCCGTGTCCTTTACAAGGACGTTTACAAAAAGGAGATCCCGCCAAATATAGCCGGTATCATGATGTCGGCGATCCTGAGCGATACAGTACTCTTCAAGTCTGTAACCTGTACTCCTGAAGACAAAGAGGCTGTTGCGGACCTTGCCAAGATAGCCGGTATTGATGATCCAATGGCCTGGGGCATGGAGATGGCCAAGGCCAAGAGCGCAGTGGAAGGCGTGCCCGCAAGGGACCTGGTCTTCCGTGACTATAAAGACTTCGATATGGCAGGCAATAATGTGGGAATCGGCCAGCTTGAGCTGGTGTCGCTGGACCTGGTGGCTGACATAAGAGACGATCTCTACGCAGAGATAGAGAAGGTCAAGGCCGAAGGAAACCGTCACAGCGTTTTCCTCATGCTTACTGATATCATGGAGGAAGCCACGGATCTCATGGCTGTTTCAGATGATCCCGGTGTTGTTGAGAAGGCCTTTGGCAAGGCACTCGAAGGCCGGACCGTCTGGCTCCCCGGTGTAATGAGCCGGAAAAAGCAGATGGTTCCCAATCTGGAAAAGGCATTTGCCTCATAATTTTCGGAAATATTGATCCTTGCGGCCGGGGTATGTCCCCGGCCTTTTTTTTGGGTGCTTTTTAAGACCGGAATGTTTATGTTTAATATGTTTTTTGAGCAGCACAATTCTCATATTGTTTTATTTGATCTTTTGCCGATTTTTAGTATCGATGTTTTGCGGCAATGGCATAAAGTAATATGACGAATCGGCTCAGTGAGAATAAGGATTATGGAGGACTCTATATGAGGCAGGATCTGGAAGAGCGTTTTATTGACGGGCAGTTTAAATTCATGGATGAGGATTTTGAGGGATGCATTGCTGTGTTTACAGATGTGTTGGAGGCGGACCCTCAGTGCGCCAAGGTGTATCAGGCAAGGGCCATAGCATGTCTGAGGTTAAATGATACTGATGCGGCAATTAAGGACATTGACGCTGCAATAAAGTGCGAACCGGAGAATGCCCGCCTTTACTACCACAAAGGGAGTATTTTGTTCAAGGCGGAGCTTTGGAATGAGGCACTGAAGTGCCTGACACAGGCAATCGACCTTTCTCCTGCATATGCCCCTGCTTACGCACTGAGAAGTGAGGTCTATGAACGCCTGGGTGATAAAGACGCTGCGGGTTTGGACATAAATAACGCCATGGTACTCAGGAAAGAATCGACAAATCTCGTAGATTTTTAGCTTTAGTAGCGCCACTTGAGTCCCAGGTAAGCCTCAAAGGGAGCGGCCTCTATCGGGCTGTATGTGCCTGGCACCTTGTAATGCCTGTTAAATACATTCTTCAGCGCCAGTTGTATATCAAAGTTTTGAAATAAGACATCGCGGGCGGTAATAGTGGTATCCAAAAGCCATTGAGGCGTTGTAGAATAAAGTAGCTCACCTTGTTTGTAATAAGAGGTCATAGAATCCGCATATTGCAGACGGGCAGAGAAATCTAATCGATCCAGAGGATTCCATAGTAGTCCGACATTGAACAGATTTTTTGGCCCAGTGTCAAAAGGCGTTTCCCAAGAAGAGTAGTAGTCTGTCCAATTTGTACTCTCTGTCCAAATAGAGTGATCAAGGACCTTATATTTCTCGTCATCCCCATCCTGGAATAAGAAAGTTGCATTGCCCCAAAACCGTAAGCTGCGGGATAACTGCCACGAGATATCGAGTTCTGTTCCATAGATGTCTTCAGACCCGGGTTTTGAAAAACCTCCATAGGGTTCTTCCTGGATATGATGACGAAGCTCATTCCAAAAAATTGTGGCTGAAAACGACAATGACGCAGAAGGATGGCACGTAAAGTTCATGCTGAGATTTTGTATTTGTTCCGGGTCAAGATCTTTCCGGCCTACGAGTTCCTGATTATATGGTGTCCGATAGGCGGTGCCATAGAGTAGCTTTAGATACCATGACGTTCTTGGGAACCAACTGATTCCCATATTGTGACTTATTGTCTGGTTATACTGGCTATGGTCGTCCAGTCTAAGGCCCAGCCAGGCATCAAGATGGTTCCAGTGATGCCGGACCTGGCTAAAAACAGACCAAAGCGAAGTATCGAAATCCTCTTTCTCTATAGATGGTGTAAAGAGAGTATTTCCGGGCTTAAGGTAGTCGGAAAGAGTGTCTTTTCTTACTATGGCATCGGTAATTTTATTGTATCTGTATGACGCCCCCACGGTAAAAAGCCCCTTGGTATCCCATAGTTCCCTGTCATACAAGAGTTCTCCGAATGATACATGGCTTTTTGGGTTCCAGGATAAGTCTATTTCTTCTTCCTTGTAGTCCAGTTCGTTGTAATAGGCATTAAATCTCAGGTCTGAATGATCCATAGGCTTTTCCATCTCGATACGCACAAACCTGAATGGCGACTCCCGTTTCCCCGCCCAGCTAAGATCCTTTTCGGGCTCCCTTATGACATAATTACGCTCTGCATCAGACCACCTGCCTGATATGTGGAGCCAGTCCTGCCAGGAGAAGTTCAGTACGGCCTCCAAGTATTTTGAATCATCCACCTCTGAATGTCCCAGCCGTTCGCCGGGGGGAACAGGGCCGGATTCGTCTCCTTCGAACCTAACTACATTGTACTTGTTCTGTATGGGCTTAAGCCTTGTTGCACTGATTGACAAAAATGCCTCCCATAGCCCTGCATTTTTTCCCCAATTGACATTGAAATCTGCTTTGTGGTTTGGAGTTCCACCGCGCAGATTTAATTCCATTCCATCAATATCTCTGCCTTGTTTGGGAACTATGTTAACTATTCCCGCAAAGGCATCCGGACCCCACAGAACCGAACCAGGCCCCCGTATCACCTCTATACGTTCTATAGGGCCTAATGAAAGCTCTTCGTCCAGAGGATTGATGGTTTTTGTGTTGTCTGATGTTAAGGGGACCGAGTCGTAAAGGAAAAGGATACTATTTGATATCCCCCTGAGATATGGCTGGGTACCCCATTCCCTGGGCGACATATAAAATCCCGGCAGCATGGACAGCGCCTCTCCAAGGGTTCGGACCCCATTACGCTCAAGGTCTTCCTTTGTGATTACCTGGGCCACGGCAGGTGCCTGGTCCGCAGGTTCCGCCCTCCTTGATGCAATAGTAAGCACTGACAGGTCTTCGCCTACAAAGAGAAGAGATGTATCTATAGCCCATGCGATTTGAATTCCGGCCAAGAGAAATGACAGGATGACGATGACCTGCATCAGAAACGCGGGCATGTTTTGAAATTTGCGAGAGTTCCGGCCGTTGGTTATCAACTGTGTGCCTCCAGTTGCTTTACCCTGGTCCTGAGCTTTGAGCGGGTGAGGCCTAATAGTCTTGCTGCAGCACTTTGGTTGTTACCGGTCATTTCCAGGGCCTGACGTATAAGATCACGTTCCAATGTTTCCAGGGCCAGTCCGCCTGATGGAAGGTTCCAGGCTTCAACAATTCCGGTCCGTACCTTGTTGGTTCTCAAAAAAGACAAGTGTTCCGTAGTTACAGGTTCTTCTCCGGCCAGGATAACGGCCCTCTCCACGGCGTTTGCCAGCTCCCTTACATTTCCAGGCCAGGTGTGATCCATTAGAATCCTTTTAGCTCCCTGGGTAAGGAGAGGTTTTTCTGAAGGCCGTTCCCGGAATTTCTGCATGAAATGCTCTGCCAATGGTACTATGGCCTCTATTCTTTCCCTTAATGGAAGGATCTGTAGTGGGAAAACATCAATCCTATAAAACAGATCCGACCTGAATTTTCCCTGTTTCACCAGGGAATCGAGATCCTGATTTGTAGCACAAACTACTCTAACATTCACTTCAATCGGCTCATTCCCACCAACACGCAGGACAATTTTTTCCTGAAGTGCCCTTAGGAGCTTTGCCTGGGCCTCTAGAGGAAGATCACCTATCTCATCCAGAAAGAGGGTCCCGCCACTTGTATACTCAAAAAACCCCTGTTTGCGTCTGTCCGCCCCAGTAAAGGCCCCTTTTTCATGGCCGAACAAAATGCTTTCTACCAGGCTTGCTGTTATTGCCGCACAGTTGACCGTTACGAAACGTCTTTGGGCCCTAGGGCTGTTTTGGTGGATGAATCTCGCTACGATCTCTTTACCTGTACCGGATTCGCCTGTAATCAGGACCGTTGTATCTGCCTTTGCAGCCACTTTTTGGGCCGCCGCCAAAAGATGCTTCATAGCTTGTGACACACATACTAGGTCGGCATCTTCTATAGATCTATTCAGTTCCTCTTTGAGTTCTCTGTTCTCCGTCAGAATTTTTGATACACCCAGGGCCTTCTCTACCGTCAGTATTATGTGTGACTCCTCGAAGGGTTTGGTAATGTAATCCACAGCCCCTTTTTTCATAGCCTTAACAGCGGAGTCAATAGTGGCGTATGCAGTGATGATGATGACCGGACAAGGGACTTCCATTGTCTGGATATGGTCGAGCAGGGCGAATCCATCCATTCTTGGCATACGTATGTCTGAAATAACAAGATCGTAGGCCTTTTCCCGAAGCATTGCCAGGGCTGATTCACCGTCTTGAGCTTCTTCCACGTTGTGTTCCTCAAGGCTCAGCATAATTTTCAGGATGTGTCGCATTTTGGATTCATCATCAACTATCAATATTAAAGCCATAGTTCCTTTAGCGTCTCCTTCAATCACTAAATCACCAAATATTTACGTTTTTCTACATTCAAGTCGTATTTCAAAGATCGTCCCCTTGGGATGATTCTCCGTGAAACTCATTTCACATCTATGTATCTCGATGACCCTGGCAGCATAGGCCAGCCCCAGACCCGTGCCTTGAGCCTTAGTAGTATAAAAAGGTTCAAGTGCTCTCTTTTGCGTTTCCTGGTCCATCCCCTTTCCGGTATCTGCTATCTGAGTAATCCAATTACCATGAGACAATCTGCTTTTTACCAATACATGCCCGTCAGTGTCACTTGCTTCGCAGGCATTTTTGATAACATTGAACAAGGCTTGAGAAAGCATGTCAGGATCTGCTCGTGACAGGCATTTTTCTTCGGAAATATCAGTATCAATAATAATACCCTTTTCTTCCCATTCCAGCCTCAGCCGTTGTATCAAGTCTTTTATCAAAACGTTTAATTCTACTTTTTCGAATATGGGTTTTCTAGGCCTGGAAAAGTCCAGAAAATCCTGGATGAGCCGATTTAGCCTTTTTATTTCTTCGTCCACATATTCAATCATGGTGGATTTAATCACATTATCAATATCCTGTTTTTTGAATATGTCTAGTGCCCCCTTAATGATTCCCAGAGGGTTTTTGACCTCGTGAGCCACTGTAAGGGCAAAGTGGCCTACCTCGGCCAGGGCCTTTTGCTGAATCATCTCCTGGTATGTTTCTTCAAGGATTTTGCGACTCTCGGCCAGAGAAACCAACATGTGGTTAAATGCCTCGGCAAGTTCGTTGGTTTCCGGCAGTGAGCCTGGTTCAATACGGGCGTTTAAGTCTCCTTTTGCTACTATTCTTGAAGCCTTAACAAGTTCTTTCAGCGGTGCTACCAGTGAACGGCTGAAGAAGAAAAAGGCCAATAGCCCAACGGCTGCCAGACCAAGAATAGCCACAGCGTATCTTGTCCTGAGTTTTGCCAGCAGTTCGTCGATTCCTGAGGTAGTGTAAACTACGTGTACTTTACCGAGTATTTGATTTTGTACTGATGAGCCCCAAAAGGCCTGGTTTTCTTCCTGTTGTCTAAGTTGGATTTCGGCAACAGCCTTTTTTAAGTGAGTGTGAGGATCGGATTCCACTTTTACCAGAATTTTACCTTTTGCATCTTCTACCAGGACTTGAACGACGTCTTTTTCTGATAGGAGGTTGTTTGCCAGACGCTCAAGCATCCTTTGATCACCTATGAGCATGCCCAATTCAGAGTTAAGGGCTAAATATCTGGCCAGAAAGGCCATGCGGTCTTCAAAACGAATACGTAAAAAGGCTTCACCCAGGTGGGCCCCAACCAGGCCAAGGGTAATTGTTGTAGCACCGAGTAACAGCAATACCCCCAGTAACAACCTCTGCTGAAAAGTTAAGGCCTTCATGGCACTTCTTCTTCAGACCTGGATGCCCCATATTCAATAATCGTCTTCCATGCTTTTTCATTCCATTCTACCTCAAAGGGAGGAGATGCAAGCCCGCACTGAGAACCGGACAGGATATCTTTTGCCAGTTCGGCACCTAAAATCCCGACTCTTTCATAATCTATGTTAAAGGCCAGAACCGCCCCTATTTCTATGAAGAAGTGGTTATAGCCTACAACTGCAATTCCATGGAGCAGAGCGTCTTTAACCAGATGTGATAGTAATGCCATTGAAATTACAGTAGAATCGGGAATGAACAACAAAGTGTCAATATTTTTATATGCTGAGGAAAGGACCTTTGTGATCTCATGTCTCTTGTGAACAGGTAAAGGTATGATACTGATCCCGAGATCATCGCCCTCTTTTTGCGCTTGTTCGATCCACTCCCTGTTTTCCACGGGATTGTAAAGGATTCCAACTTTTCTTCTTTCCCCGAGTCGCTGTTTTATCAGGTAGATCTGATCCTTAATGGGTATCCTCAGATCCACTCCGCATGGTTCGGAATCTGCCAGTAGTTTTTGGGGATCAAGGACCATTAGGGCAATTTTTTTATCGTCAGGATTTAACGTTGACCAAACGAGGATAGATGCTTCCGGCCCTATGGCTATCAGCAGGTCATAGTATTTCCGGATTAAATGATGGTGTATGAGTTCCGGATTTGAATTCAGGTAGTATATTGTTAAGGGTTGTCTGAAGCTGGAACGTAGTCCTTCAAGGGCCGTTACATAAGGTCTGATCTGCGAAGAAACTATTACTGTTATATCTGTGTTATTCTCCTTTGCGTGGAGCGGACTCAGGAATACTGACCACAAGAGAAATGCCAGGATAGTCCCTTTAATTTTTCTGAGAACTATGGTGTTTTTTTTCATTGCTTAAAATGTTTCTTGTTCTTAATTGCCCAGAGGATCTGTTGACAGAATCCCCTGATCATTTTTGTTTCCCTGGCTCTGAGTTCCTGCCTTCCCAAGAGTCGTCTCGCATTATCTGTCCAGTATTCCGGATTTTGAGGGTTAGTCAATTCAACGGCCATAAATGCTTTTTTCAAATGTTTATACATACCCTCAAGCTCCCTTGTGGTGGCGAGCTTTGGGTGGACCTTTTTCTCATAGCCTTTGGCTATAAATAGTTCATAGCATAATATCATAACACTTTGGGCCAAATTGATAGATGAAAAAGCTGTTGTAGGTATGTTAACAAGAGATTGGCACAGTCGTAAGTGGAAATTTGTTAGTCCACATTTTTCTGAGCCAAACAGTAGGGCAATACGATTTTTGGGACCCAGGTCAATCAGTTTTTCTGCTATGTCCCGGGGAGTATGAGTAGGTAAGCGTTGCCGGCCGGTCCGGGCCGTCGTACCCGTGATATGCTGGAATGGGCCCAAGGCTTCCTCAAGATCGTCAAAAAGGAGCATTGTTTCTATTAGGTCTGCCGCCTCATGTGTGGCCATCTTAAGCATCTTTTCCATGTCAAACCGATATGGGCGGACAACGATTAGCTTGGGGATACCCATGTTGCGGCAGCATCGGGCGGCAGCCCCAATATTTTCCGGATAGCGGGGTTCGTGAAGGATCACGCAGAAGTTATCTAGGCTTTCACTTGAATACATCTAATCACCAGGGATTGGATGCGGATTTTTTTGAGCATAAAGGTCGGCACACGCAGGATCGATGGATCTGAAAAATCGAATGCATCGTATATACTCGACTTTGGCCATTTTTAATTCATGGTTGTTGGGCTAACTTACTGAAATTATTATATCTAGCTTGAATTGGATCAAATCTACCCATAAAAAATCGGGGTATGAGTGCTTGTAATTTCCAAATCGTGCAGCTAACTCCTTGATTTTTCTGGTTTTATAATAATCGAAAAATGGCCAAAGTCGAGATATAACCATCACTAAAAAGGGCGACCCCCCCCACTTTTTTGCTAAAGACCGTATTAAACGGGTATCATTGGATCTTAAACGTCCGGTTTTACATTCCAATAAGTTGAATATAAATTAACAGGATTTTTTGTAACTTCTCAATAAGTCCGGGCAGTCAATGATTTCAATAGGTTATGTACAGAAAATTGGGCCCCAAATGTTACTCTTAAAAATAGTGAATATGAGTAACTTATTGATATCACAGGATATCGTTATTTGACAGCATAGTGCAAAGTGATTTGCAAAGAAAAAAACTTCATTTTTACGTCCTGCAACTTATTGATTTCATAGTATTTTTTAAATTGCCCGGACTTATTGAGAAGTTACGATTTTTTGTTGTATTCAAGGCGCGAGGAGTATAACGGGTCCTCTAGCCCGAGTTTCCTAGTACTGCGTCCCAAAAGTTTTGACGTGCTTTCCGGCAATTTAACTTTCTATGCTGCCTCCAGCATTTCTTGACAGATGTAACTTTCAAGAACAGACCATAAATGATTCAGGGCATTTTCAGCAT
>PQXE01000040.1 GCA_003194495.1 Deltaproteobacteria bacterium | reverse complement strand
ACAGTAATCTATTGATTTCAAAATAAATTTTTAAAATCTTGGTGTGCAATTACTGACTACACTTAATTTCTCAATATTGTCAGCAAGTTATTTAATTTAGAAGTAACTTCTCAATAAGTCCGGGCAATTTAAAAAATACTATGAAATCAACAAGTTGCAGGACGTAAAAATGAAGTTTTTTGCTTTGCAAATCACTTTGCACTATGCTGTCAAATAACGATATCCTGTGATATCAATAAGTTACTCATATTCACTATTTTTACAGAGTAACATTTGGGGCCCAATTTTCTGTACATAACCTATTGAAATCATTGACTGCCCGGACTTATTGAGAAGTTACATTTAGAAATACACACATTTTTTTATTAAGTCAATCTTTCTTGGCCCCAATTTGAGCGATATTCCTCCCAATTTGAGTAAGTTACATGACTACAAAATTGCACGCCAAAAAGGATGATAAGCCATATAACCTATTGCAATAATAACTCTTTTTGGCTTTTTTTTAGGAAAATTCTACAGGAACTTCAGTTTAAATTAACCCATCCCGTGCGCACCTGTTTCTTTGTGGGGAGCTTGGTGGAACTCGGGGAATTGAGAAAGCCGATGAAGATCAGGGAGGGTACCAGGAAGGCTCAGTCTTTGGTGTTGGTCTTGAACGGGGGTTCAGTGACTCGCAGTGAGGGTCCATCAATACGGATGGTAATGCAGTGATGTCTGAGGCGATCCGGGGGGGCGTTCAGGAGGGATTTGCGCTGAAAGAGGTCATATCATTCCGGATAGTCTAAATTTGTGGTGATGATTGTGGATTTTCGACCGTATCGTCTATCCATGAGCTTGAAAAAGGCATTTGCCTGTTCCGGCTTCAAGGTCAAATATCCCAGCTCATCAATAAGTAATAGGTCATATCGGGCAAGCAAGCCGAGCAGCTTCGGTGTTGTATGGTCTGCCGGAGGTCTTGGGCATTATAGAAACGACCCCTATATCCTGAGACAAGGGCCTTACTGACCTGTAATCGCCTCCGTCTGGCTTTAGGCGCTTTAGCTCACTTTACTTGACTCTTAACTCTTAACTACAAAAGGTTGACTTGCTTTTTTATCGAGTCGGCAATTTCGTTAAAAATCGTTGTTAAGTCGTCGTCCGGACACTCTTTATATTGGTCATCTGTGTTGGGAATTTTTTTAAGGAACCCACTATTTACAGTACCTAAACCAATGCAATAAATTATTATACCTTCCTCCTTTAGCTTTCTGGCGTGGTATAGGGTCATTTTTCCTGCAACTGCAAGGGAAGGATCGTGTCGATTCGCTACATAAAAATCTCCTAACTGCCATGTCTTAATATCGCAGTAAGGAGGATCACAACAATTGGGGGGAAGACCGCCAAGACACCACCCAGGGGAGGAACAGTAGTCGTCTATAGAATAATCATCTTCATATTCACTGTATTCATCATTCCACAGAGGGTCAAACACATGCCACCTGGTATTTTCGTAATGTAGTTCATACTCAGGTTTACCCGTGACATGATACGCGGGATTATTAGGATCATTCGTGGCACTGCAGTCCCATTTACACTGTGTCAATTCGTCCTCTGGCAAGCCATCCTTTGGTAGGCCATCCCCAGTGGGTCCAAAACACACAAATGTCCCATTCACATCTGGGTAAAACACTCTCTCACCTGTATAGGGATCTATGTCTATGTAATTCATAACTTTGTTTTCACCCGTATACGGATCATGGAGCCAGCCCCTGTTGCGCACTTCGTTCCCATGACTAAAATACGGGCTCCCATCAAGACCCGGACAAACGTCCACTTGTCCTTGCCCCTCGTTCATGCCATACTCGCCCCAAGTCAAATAGTTAACAGGGTCAGGAATTACCCCATCATACGTTATGCCATTGCGAGTGAAAGGGCCTCTAAAGGCACAAGGCCGTCCATCAGTTAAAAAAATCAAAAACTGTTTAGCGCGCTTACTTTGCGGAACATCCCATGCATATTTTGTAAAGGTTGTGGTATCATCGCCATTTCTCTTTTTATCATCATCAGCCTGGTCGAGGGCATCCTCCATATTGGTATCCACATTACCATTGGTGCCCAGCGTGATGCCATTAATGGCGGTGCATATTCCTTCATCAATAAAGTTATTTTGAAGATCAAAAGGTACTTGTACACCGGTGGAGAAGATGATAAGGCCCATCTTATCCACCTTTTGAGTTTTTTCAAAATGATTGACAAAGCTTATGGCAGCGTTTTTAAGATTGTTAAGACTAGTTCCAATGGAATCTGATCGGTCCAGGATCAGCATGATTTCTAACGGTGCTCTCCCGGCTGCGCAGGAAACGCACACATCGGCAGTATTAATTCCGATGAAATCGCCAAAGAATGTTTCAGCGGAAGCCCGAATAGTGCCTTCAATCCTTGGTATTCCTGGTGACGATTTGTCCACAATGTCAACCCCATTAGTATCCCTGTAAAAACCCAAATATCCTTGAGGGAAGTTCTCTCTTACCACATCTTCAGCCAATGACTTCCAGTTTGGAATCCCGTATGCCTGCATCCCTGCCAGGACTGCGGCATCGCATGCCTCCTGTGCTTTTGCCTTTGCTGCATACCACCTGCCGGCATCAAAACCTAGGGCAGTGAATCCAATAAGCACGACCAGAAGGAGTACAAATATTACCGCTACGGCCCCTTTTGGATTATTGAGAATCCTCTTTTTTTTCATTTTTTCTGAACCTGGAATCCTAAAAGAAAGCCTTGCAGTTTCTTATAATAACCCCGCTCCCATCCATTTGCAGAATACCTTCAATAAAATTGGGAAGTGGGGTAATAGGTTCATATTTATAAAACACCTCCACCACCCCGAGTTCACTTTTATCCGCCCGATTATTGACTGTATCAAATTTAAGGTGGTTATAAATATGTGGCAACGCCGCCTCGTTTGGCTCTTCTCCTTGCCTACCTATAGCACTATTCACATCAAGTTCTCCTCGATGAATCTGCTTAGAAATACACATATTCTGATCATCCCAGGGAGTGCTTGGAATATTCGAGCCTTTCTCCGCCGTGATTTGGGAAACGATTATTTTCCACTTGTCCTTGTTGTCATTTCTAAGAATAGGGCTGCCGGCGTTCTCAAGCAAATTAAGCAGAATTTCGTTTTTTGTGTCATTAGCGTCGTATATATCTATATATCCATACTTCTTTTCCCTCGCGAAGATTTTACCTCCACCCAATCGGCTTACTTCGGTCGTTACCTGCCGGACCCATACAAATTTGCCCAAGTCAATGATGCCAAATATCAGAACAGGCAAAATAAAAGCGACTATTATGGCGAATTCAACTGTCACGCTGCCACTGGGCAGACCAAATACTCTATGTCTGAAGTGACATGACATATCTTTATTCCGTACTATAATAAAGCGACGGTGGTTCAAGCTTATAAGTGTGACGAGCCTCAACAATAGTATTACCATCAGCACCATCAGGAAAAAAAGCAGCTATCATAGGGAAAAAGAAATTATGGGTATGTTGGGTTGTAACCTCCCTAATATCCGCAGTATCCGTTGAATTCGTAGAATATGTAGAGACAGTTATAGACAAATCATTAGGGTCAACCGCAATAGATGCATAATCCCTAATTACTTGCCTCACACGGTCGTCGTTGCCTGATACCGTACCAACGACGGCCCCTTCATGGTTCGCCAGCTTTATGGTGTGCTTGACAAAAAAAAACCAACCAAAGTCAATGATGCCAAAGACAAAAATAAGAAATATGAGCACCACAAAAGTAAACTCAACGGCTGACGCGCCCTTACTGTTTCTGAGTTTTCTGACTACCATTTGATTTTTATTATTTTAAAACTTAGCCGCTTTCGGCAGGACTGTCTCTGACAGGATAAATAAGATTTACCTGTCTGCGTGCGACGCACAGGCAGGCATGATTTTCAATTTTCAATTTCCAGTGCCTTTTTTGCCATCTTCAGGTTTTTATTTGCACTTGGATAAAATGATGGTTTAATCTCAATGGCCTTTTTAAATACTGCAATAGCCTCTTCGTATTTTCCCTGCAGGAAATAGCAATAGCCCAGGTTATTATAAGCTGTCGGCCTGTCACCGCCTTTCTTGAACGCCTCTAGCGCCTCTTCATATCTATCCAATTTCCCCAACACCAGACCAAGATTGTTGTAAACCTTTGCATTCTTGGGATCAGACCCTGCTTCTATGGCCTTTAGAAGTGTCTCAGCAGATTTTTTGTATTTCCCGTTTAAATAATAAGACATACCTAAATTATTAAGTAAGATGTACTGATCCGGTTTGATATTGATAGCTGCTTTATAGTGAGCAATTGCATGATCAAAGCGTAACTTGCGGTCATAAATCATGCCTAAACCGTTATGAGACAGCCAGAGGTCCGAATTCAGTTGAAGGGCCTTCTGAAAGTTTTTTTCCGCTTTGTCATATTTCCCCTTCTGCATAAATGCCTGCCCCATTCCTTCATAAGCCAGGGCATGGCCGGCATCCTTCTCTAATATCTTTTGAAACTGCTTCAATGCCTCATCGGGCAATCCCCTTTTTAGAAATAAAAGACCTACCTTGTAGCGGACCCCGTTCTGTCCGGGGTTAAGCTCCAAAGTTTTATTATATTGAATAAAGCTCTCATCCATATTGCCTTGCTGAAGATACCGGTCTCCTAACTTTTCATATTCTTCAGCCGTCAAATCAGGCTCTTTTTTGGGTCTTTCCTCTATTGGGAGCCCTTGCCTCTGTCTGTCCAGAATACTTTTATATTTCCCCTGTTTCGGTGGCCAGTATTTCGCAAAAGGATGGTCCTTGGAAGAGCATCCACCCAAAAGGCTGATGGTTGATAATATAAACAAAGACAAGCACATAAAATTTATACAGGTACTACTTAGCCGTTGTTGCCGCATTATTTCATTCCTATGAGATTTCTTGCTATTGAAATGACGCCGGGGCCAATTATAATCACCATAAGGCATGGAAAAATAAAAAGCATAAGAGGTATTGTCAGTTTTACCGGTATCCTGGCGGCAATTGTTTCCGCTCTTATTTGCCTCTTTGACCTCATGGAGTCAGAGTGGGCCTGCAGTGTCTGGGTGACACTGACCCCCAGCTCCTCTGACTGATTAATCAGCGTTACCAATGAGGAAATGTCATCCAGACCTATCCTGTCGGCCAGGTTACTTAATGCCTCTTTCCTGGACTTGCCTGCCCTGATTTCCAGATTTAACAACCCGAACTCCTCGCCTAAGACCGATTTTGTCTTATCCATCTCTTTGCCTACCCTATTCAAGGCGGCGTCCAGTGCTTGGCCTGCTCCCATACACACAACCAGGAGGTCCAACAGATCAGGGAAACCATTCCTGGCTTGCTCTGTCCTTTTTTTTGCCTTCCACCAAATCCACAGAGTCGGCAAATAGAAACCGGCAGCCGCAGCCACCACGGCACATAATATGGCCCGAGCATTGGTAAGTATCACAAAATAGGCAATTACCAATACCATTATAAGAAAAAGAATTGTCAGAAAGGTCCTTGTGCCGAAAAACAGGACTTGTGCATTCTCTCCTCTGTATCCTGCCCTGGAAAGGGCCATCTTCGTGCCGGAAAGCTTATCATTCTTCTTATTGGTAAAGCTAAACCGGCCAAGATATTTAATGATATTGGTAAAAAAATTAAATTTTGTGGATATCCTTTCCTTATGCTCATGTATGCCAGTGATATGTTCCAGTCGTCCCTTGAGGGAATTTTTGGAAAAGGCAAAATAGATAAACGCATAAAATGCGTTGAAAACCGCCACAAATACTGCGCCCAATACTATTAAATCCGCCATTTCGACCCCCAAAAAATACTCAAACCTCAAAACAACACATCCACCTGCTCCTTGCACTTCATCACTACGAACTACAAACTATAATTTTCTTTGCTTTTTGCTCCATGCTTCTTGCTTCTCCACTTCAAATTTTTATATTGACCATTTTTTTCATAAAAAGAATTCCCAGAAAAAACCAAATTGCTGCACCTATAACCATTTTCCGACCCAATGGGTCATAAAACAGCATTGATATATATTCCCGGTTGGACATGAAAATAAAAGCACTCACACCAAATGGAAGCAGACTCAGAAGCCAGGCAGACAGGACCCCTTCAGCCGCCAGGGCCTTGACCTTTGCAAAAAGTTTGAATCTTTCACGAATAACATGGGCTATACTATCCATCATTTCCGCCAGATTACCGCCGGTTTCCCGCTGGATAATTACCGAAGTAATAAAAAAACCCAGATCTTCGCAATCCACCCTTTTGGTAAGGTTCTTCAAGGCATCATGAAGACTCAATCCATAATAGATTTCGGAAGAAACTTCTTTAAACTCGGTCCCTATTGGGTCAGGAAACTCATCGGCCACCAGTTTGATTCCTGCCGGAAATGTATGACCGGCCCTCAGTGACCGGCTTAATAAGTCAAGGACATCAGGAAGCTGTTTCTGAAAAAGCTTCATCCTTTTCTTCTTTTTGAACGAAATATAAAAAAAAGGGAGTATCCCCAAAAGCCCTGCTCCCAGGACCTCTAAAATAAGTTTTTTTCCTATAATCAAACCACCCAGAAAACCCAGAGAACCAAGAAAAAGGGAAAGCAAAACAAAAAAACCAAGAGGAAGCCTGACGCCGGCCTTTTTAATAATATCGTCAATATTTTTAAATCCTGGAACAGCGGAAAGAAACTTATTCAGCCATGGAACATAACTTAAAACCCTTGTGCGAATTATACTTACTACTTCTTCTTCCAATACGTTTTCCCCTGAAACAGTATTCAATCTCCTCCTGATCTCACGCTTTTTGAATGAATCTATTGAATAATAAATTCCTGCGATTAATAAAATTGCGATAAAAAATGCCAGTATCCCTATTATAATAATGGTAGTGTCCATAGTCTTTACCGATTCATTAGGTTATCGTTCACTGCAGTGTCTTTCTCCTGCCCCCGTCATTTCTTTTCCTGCCCCGTTCAATCCTGCAAGGCTATTTAACCGGGGTGTCCTTTGCGTCTTGGGCGTAGCGGGCGGTGAATGACTTTTTTTAGATCGAAATCAAACCTCATATACCTTATCAGGATCAAACATGTCACTGGGAATGGATATATCATAAACTTTGAATCTTTCTACAAACCTGGGTCTGATTCCGGTAGCCCTGAATTTCCCTTTAATCTTGCCGTCCTCATGCAGACCTGTTTGTTCAAATCGAAAGATCTCTTGAAGGCCGATAACGTCATCTTCTATTCCCGCGATCTCCTGGATGCTCATGACCTTTCGCGAGCCATCGATAAGACGGGCCGTCTGAATAACCACATCCAGGGCAGAGGAAATATAATAGCGCAAATTTTTAATGGGGATATCTACACCTGTCATGGAAACCATAGTCTCGATCCGGCTCAAGGCATCCCTGGCACTATTGGCATGGATGGTGGTCAGACAACCATCGTGGCCGGTGTTCATGGCCTGAAGCATATCAAATGCCTCCGGCCCTCTTACCTCGCCGACAACGATTCGGTCAGGACGCATTCTCAAGCAGTTTATCACCAGGTCTCGCTGGACAATCGCTCCTTTTCCCTCAATATTCGGAGGTCTGGTCTCCAGGCGGACTACGTGTTCATGCTGAAGTAGAAGTTCTGCCGCATCTTCGATTGTAACAATCCGTTCGATCTCAGGAATAAAATCCGACATGACATTCAGAAGGGTTGTCTTACCACTTCCTGTCCCACCGGAAATCAAAACATTCAAACGGGCCTTGACGATACCTTTAAGCAGCTCTCCAACCTCCTGGGTCAAGGCTTTTAACAGAACCAGGGTCGACAATTTTAAACGCTCCACTGCAAACCGCCTGATGGAAAGAGAGGGACCATCCAGGGCCAAAGGTGGTATTATGGCATTGACCCTGGAACCATCAAGCAACCGGGCATCCAGCATGGGGGCGGATTCATCAATTCTCCTCCCAACATTGGAAGCGATTTTATCTATAATTCTCGAGAGATGATCATCGTTTTTGAATCGAATCTCTGTAGGCTCCAATTTACCTAATCGCTCGACATATACATGATTATAGCCATTAACGAGGATATCTGATATTGCAGGATCTTCGAGAAGGGGCTCCAGGGGACCCAATCCCAACACCTCGTCCTGAACTTCTTTGATTAATTTCTTTTTTTCACTCAAATTCAAAGGAACAGATTCTGTAGCCAGAATCCTGTCAACCAGGACCCTGATCTCTCGTTTCAGCACAGAATTATCAACAGAATCCAGCATGGAAAGATCCATCATATCCAGTAACTTATCATGGATTCTGCCTTTTAATTCCTGATACTCATTTTTTGACAGATACCCCCAGCCATTTTCATGTTTTGCATTAGTATCTGTATCCATCATTTCCATATCTTTCCCTGCTATGTCGTCAATTCGTCAATTGTTTGAATGTAATTATTTACTTCCCCCCCCTGACAGCCAATAGCCTTTTTCGGGTTTCAAAGCACAATCCGTTGAGAATACGCCTTTTGGTGCAACCCGGTCCGCGGTTGAAACCCTGCAAAAGCCTGTCGACTGCCAGGGAGTGTCAACGGTTACGTTTGAGTCATTGTTGAGATTGCTTCGCTATGCTCGCAATGACATAGAGTCTATCAATCAACTATTTTATCAGACCCCACAATCGAGACGTTTTTGTTTCCTTACCCTGGATACGCAGGGCCATCTTCTTGAAAGACTTGGTCATCCTGGAATTATCGGCTGTATGGATAAAAGATTTACCCTGGTTTATGGAAGAAACTACCGTGACATAATCGCTGGGAATCAGCCAGGATGCCTTTTGTTTGAAGACCGCTTCCGCTTCATCCAGGGAGATATCTGCATTCTTATCATATCGATTAATAACCAATCTGAATTTAGACTCATCAAAACCCATAGTTATACACATATCTATAAATCTTTTCGCGTTTTTTAATGATGCCAAATCCAACTGAGTAATAACAAAGACTTTCTCTGAGAGTCCAAGGCTTACCATGATGGCCTGATTAAGAGAACGATTGGAATCAACAACTATGTAATCAAACATCCCCTGCATCAAATTGAATATCTGCTTTATGCCATCATGGGTTATTATCTTTGCTTCTTCCGGGTTGTTTGGAGAGCCAAGGATGTATATGCCCGAGTCATGCTTGATCATCGCTCTCAAAAGGAATTCAGAGTCCAGCCGTAAGATATTTTGCAATACATCAGCAATGGTGTGGGTAGGTTCTATATCCAAGAAAAGAGGAATATCACCAAACTCCAAGTTTAAATCCACAAGGCCTATGCGGACCGAATCACCCGTCAGGGTCAAGGCCTCAGCAAGATTTACGGCTACGGTTGTAGTTCCCATTCCTCCCTTACTTCCCAACACACTCAATATTTTTCCATACTTGCCCTTTTTGGGTTTTCCGTGTTTAAGGTTTTTCTTATACCTGGCAAAGGCAATCTCAACTTCTTCCTTTTTTATAGGCTCTGAAAAGAATTCCCTTATGCCCATTTTCAGGGCTTTCTTCATAATTTCGTAAGATGCATAGGTAATAAAAATTTCAGGGCAGGACGGAGAACGCTGCATGGCTTCCACAGATTCAAGGTCCTTTTCAGAATCAGGTCCCACTTCAAAAATAACCACATCAGGAAGCTCGGATCCCTGAGGTTCAATTATTGATAAATCTTTCAGGGAATCGACAATCTCCTGAAACCTCTCAAGTAACTTGGCGCTCTTTATGTCCAGACGCACACAAATCATTTTATTCCCCTAATATTGATATGATTGATTTCTTCTTTTCTTCCTTTTTAAAACCTTTCCTATACTCATCCATCACTATAGCAGCAGCCTGCCCGTCCAATCCCTCACAGTGCTCAAGGTTCTTACCTGCATCAGGATCAAGGATCTGACTGGTCTTAGCCTGCCGCACGGATTCACCGTAATTAGCCTCTAACCTGGAAGGCGCTTCGAAACAACCTGAAAAAACAATGATTATTCCAACTAATCCCATAAGAGCGATGATTTTTTTAATTAACATTTTGTTTCTCCTCACGGACTTATATGTCCAAAATTCCCTTCCAATCCTTCATCTCTAAAAAGCACAGAGGATCTTTTTTCTCCCTTTGGGACTCCTTCTGTGAGTCCCAGTAGATAAAACTCAAAGTCATCCGGCTCTATATACGCATCTGTCGGGAGGGTCTGCTTCGCCATATCCAGAGGTTTTACAAGATGGGGGGTTACGATAATAACCAGTTCGGTCTCATGCTTCTTAAAATTCGAACTCCTGAACAGCGCCCCCAGGACAGGTATATCCCCCAGACCGGGAAATTTTTCTATATTCTCGTAAATCGTCTCGTTAAGCAGGCCGGCAATGGCAAAACTCTGACCATCATCCAGCTCAATAGTGGTGGAGGCATACCGGGTGGTCAACGCCGGTATTACATATCCCAAGAACTCCACGGCATGCTCATAATCAAGTTCGGATACACCGGGCAGTACCTTTAGACTGATTTTGTTATTACTGAGAACCCTTGGAGTAAACTGAAGTTCTACACCGTATTTTTTCCATTCTATCGTAACCTCATTCCAATTCTTTGGCACAGGCACCGGGAATTCACCACCTGCCAGGAATTCAGCCTCCTCTCCACTCAGGGTAATAAGGGTAGGCTTTGCCAGTATCTTGATTACACCCTCTGTGTTCAGAGCATCAATAGCTCCTGTCCAGCTTTTCCCGCTGCCGAAATACGCAAAACTGCCGGTTGTACCCTTCGTCATTTCGTTAAAATAACTAATCGTTAAATCCGTGCTAATATAGCTCCAATCGATGCCCAATTCCCTCATTAGCTTACGCCCCATCTCGGCCACACGAACCTCCAGCATCACCTGCTGCACTCCGCCTACCTGCATGAGGTTCACTACCTTGGCCACCGTTGATAGCTTCTCCATCTCCCACTGTTCTCTTGCCAGTGCTACTCCTTCTTTTCCGGTCCCACCGTGACTTTTTTGTCCGGCGACAAAAGATTCGGCCAGGTCCATGGCGATGGATATATTGGTTGTGCTGGATACCTCGCCTGAGAGGATGATGGAATCCCCGGTTCCAATAACATTAATATTTTCACCAGGCAGGACCTCTTTCAGTTTTTGTTTCACCATATTACAAGGGTCGATGCAGTTCCATACCTTCAAATTGAAGGCATTTGTACATCCTTTGTCACCTCTACATATAACTACATTGGTTGAACCAGGGACCTTTCCTATAATAAGGACATACGTTTTCGTACCCGTCTTTTTAAGTTGCACATCGGCTACATCAGGCTTACCTATAGAGACTAACCAGGTATCGCTGCTGCATGATCTGACGGTGGATTCACCGACGCTTAGATTTATAAAATCGCACCCTTCGCACAAATCTCTTCCCACAAAAGCAAAAAGAACAACCATAAAAAACAGGCATATAATTCTGTAGTTGGGTATCATAATAACTCCTGCTATAAACTACGGATGGAAACATCACTTCCCTTAATAACCACCCCAATTTTCTTGGGCGTCCTTTTCTTGGGCACGGTGCGCGAAATAAGGTCTGATGTGGTAACGCCTTTTGTAGCCGCAATCTTGGCATCACCAGCCCTTCTGAGGGCCAGACGAATCTTTCCTTTAGTAGCGGCCATGGCCAGCTTTTCCGACTGTTCAGGAGTTACCTCAAGGGTGACAACTTTGACAGAGACTGACCCTCCCTCCTGTACCTCCATTTGTGTGCCCGCAGCCAATACCGGTATGTCTTGAAGGACTATCTTGCTGATAGGACCTTTACCCCTGTTTTTCTGATTGATAGTCACCAGGACATCTACATTGGAACCAGGGTAGATAAACCCTGCTACACCTATTACCTGATCGACCTTTACGCTCATGGCGCGCTTTTCATCCTTAATCACTCCATAGAGCCCGGCCTTTGAACCTTCAGGGGCCAATTTTGATTCCAGAATAGGTTCATTTATCACTACATTGGTCTTCAGTACCCGATCCTTTATTTCTTCAATACTGGTGAAATGACCGGTGGGCAGGCTTTTTTCAGGTAAATAAATTACATCAAGATTTTCAGGTGAGAGCTTAACCCCCCAATGAAGGTCATTAGCTGCTGCCACCACCGGCAGCAATACCTCCTGTGTCACCTTTTGAATCGGCGCCGGCTTGCGCTTTTGCATCCAGCTATAAAGCGCAAACGTGGTGATACCCGCCAGAACCAACGCAGCTACTAGCATAATGGGTCCTTTATATCTTTCCATATTGCCTCCGGTTCGTTAATTCACTGAGTCCATTGGTTGTCTAAAATTCACTTCTCAGAACTGAAAAACCCGGTCTCCCAACCACAGGGAAAGAATGGTCCCCAAGGCAATAGGCAGGCCGTAACATATCTTTAAGTTCCGATTTACAGGTTCATATGAAATAGAATTGGCAAGAATAAAGCCTTTAAACGTTTCCAGAATATTTTTTAGTATCTTCCTGAGCACGCCTGCCTCGGCCATGGCCGCCACTGAATAAAGTCCTCCTATTACGGCTGAAAACAAGAAGGCATGAAAGACCCCTTTCCAGCCGAGGAAAGCGCCAATGGCCCCCATAAGCTTTACATCAGCAGCCCCCACGCCTCCTAAGAGGTAAAAAAAAAGTAGCAGACAAATACCTAAAACTATGCCCGCAGAACTGAACATGAGACCATCTAAACCACCTGTAACAACGTGATACATAAGCCCAATTCCCCAGCCGGACAGAGTTAGATAGTTGGGTATCCTCCGAAACCTGATATCTATTATGGCCGCTATAAGTACCAAAATAATTACAGCTATATTGGGAACGTTCAGTATCAAAAAAATCCCTTTTCAGCCTGAATAAGATGGCAGAATTCTTTCTCCACCTGACACCTCGCCAACATCGCCGGCGTTCCTGTTGTCACAGATTCATATTGTCAGTATTCCTTTATCGGGTGATTTGATTTGACACTTTAAAAAATTCAGAAGTTTTTTTAAGAAATATGGGCATCCTTCATTCGCCGGTTTACACTTATTCCCCAAAAGGGTGCATTATAGAATTGAGTGCTGATGTCGAAACTGGAAATTCGAAATTAGGTAACGCATCTATATCTTTGTGTTTTTCCCAATTTCAAATTTCACTGCCAAAATATAGGATGAACAAAGTGTAAACTACTTTTGGCTTGCCATGAAGGATGCCGAAATATGGTAACTAGTGTCTGAACGAAAAGGCCGTTCAGACACTAAATAGTTACGAAAAGTCTGGGCAGCACCTCAAGGCATTGCCCTTGCCTTCGGTTAGTAGTTTATGCTAAGCAGTGGTTCAACTATAGAGGATTAAACACCAAACCATCAAAAGTAAAGGTCATCCGGGTAAGGGAAAGAAATGAAAGATATTAGATCAATCAGCCCAAGTACCCAAATTTGCGCTGTTATTGGTAATCCGATTGCGCACAGTCTTTCACCGGCAATTCACAATGCCGCTTTTGCGGAGCTTGACCTAGATTTCGTTTATGTGGCTTATCGGGTCGAGGATGCAAAAAATGCATTGGCAGGCATGCGGGCGTTAAATAACTTCCGAGGCATGAGCGTCACTATTCCGCATAAAATTGAAATAATGAAATATGTGGATGAAATATCAGAAGTAGATCGTTCAATCGGTTCAATTAATACAGTTATTAATGAACAGGGCAAGTTGGTCGGGTTGGGCACAGATGGGCCGGGTGCGTTAAAGGCCATTGTTGATGCCGGAGTTGAAATTGATGGTAAAAACATCTTAATGTTGGGCTCAGGCGGTGTGGCGCGGGCGATTTCCTTTACCCTCGCCCGGAATGCCAAGCTGGGGGAACTGTCAATTTTGGATGTTAGTGAAAATATGATTCAGCAGTTAACGGCTGATTTAAGCGCCGGCACCGATGCTATTATCAAATCAGAATTATTGACCGAGAGATCACTTGCCGCAGCGATGGAGAATGCTGATGTAATCATTCACTGTACGCCTGTCGGCATGCATCCAAACGAAGATGCTTCCCTGATTTCTGCCGGGTTTTTTAGGCCTGAGCAGGTTATCTTTGATGTTGTATATACGCCCATTGAAACCAAACTGCTTACCGAGGCCAAGTCTCGCGGCCTTAAAGTAATTTCAGGAGTCGATATGTTTATCAACCAGGCGGTCTTGCAATTTGAACGTTTTACAGGCGTTGATGCACCTATCGGGATTATGCGCCGGGTAGTAATGGAGCATTTGGAATCATGAATATAGTTCTGATAGGATATCGCGGTACCGGAAAAAGTGTAGTGGGAGAACTTCTTGCCGCGCGTCTCCGGATGCAGCGTATCGGTATGGATGCGAAAATAGTTAAAAGGGCGGGTATGTCAATTCCGGAAATTGTGGAGAAGTATGGTTGGCAGAAATTTCGAGATATAGAGTCTGAAGAGGCCCGAAAATTGGCAGGGCTTGATAATGTTGTAATTGATACCGGTGGCGGGGTTATTGAACGTCCTGAAAATATTGAGGCCCTCCAAACAAACTCCTGCATATTTTGGCTGAAGGCCTCAGTGGACACGATCGTCTCGCGAATTCAAGGAGACAGTGAACGGCCAGCCTTGACCGCTGGAAAAACTTTTACTGAGGAGGTTACAGAAGTTTTGGAGCGAAGGCTTCCAAAATACAAAAGCGCTGCTCAATATGAAATTGATACAGACGATTTAACTCTGGAGCAAGTCGTAGACAGGGTTATTGAAATCCTGCGGCAGGTTGATGCTCTTCCGCTATTACTTTGATTTAGAAATATGCTTTATTTTCAATAGGTTATAAATAGGCCCTTGATTCGCTTAATCACGTAGATTGGGTTGAGAGACGGAGCCCCGAAACCCAACAATAGCTTAATATCGTTGGGTTTTGCTTTCCGAAACCCAACTTACCAAAAGTGGCCGAAGTGAAAATCAGAACATAATCAAAGTATTAGCGGAAGAGCATGTAACTTCTCAATAAGTCCGGGCAATTTAAAAAATACTATGAAATCAACAAGTTGCAGGACGTAAAAATGAAGTTTTTTTCTTTGCAAATCACTTTGCACTATGCTGTCAAATAACGATATCCTGTGATATCAATAAGTTACTCATATTCACTATTTTTAAGAGTAACATTTGGGGCCCAATTTTCTGTACATAACCTATTGAAATCATTGACTGCCCGGACTTATTGAGAAGTTACAAGAGCATCAAAGATTTCCTGTTCATTAATATTGCTCTTATTAATTTTTGTTCAACTTATTTATCTCCCGTTCCTTAAGCGATCCTTCCCTCATTCAACTTGTAATACTTATTGGACATTGCCTCTATTGTGGACTGAACATGTGAAATTATGATCCATGCTTTTGCCGGATAGTTCTGTAGTACTGAGATAAGGCGTTTCTTAGTCTTTTCGTCAAGACCGGTTGTGGGCTCATCCAGCAAAAGGATCTCAGGCCTCATAGACAATATAGTTGCCATTGAGACAAGCCGTTTTTCCCCGCCTGAGAGTTGATATGGAACACGGTCTCTGAAGCGCAATATCCCCAGTTCCTCCAGTGTCTGCTCTGCCCTTTCTGTTGCCTCATGATGGTTCATTCCCATATTTAATGGTCCAAAGGCCACGTCTTCTATCACACTCGGACAAAAGAGCTGGTCATCGGAATCCTGGAAGAGCAGGCCTATAGAGCGACGGATTTTTTTAAAGTCCTGTTCTGTTTCACGCCTTTTGCCGAATATGGTTATTTCCCCTTTAGTAGGCTTGAGAAGGCCCAGTATTATGTGGAATAAAGTCGTTTTGCCTGTACCATTTTCTCCCAAGAGGCCGATTTTGTCACCCTCTTCCAGATGTAAACTGAGCCCTTCCAGCACCTGATTTCCATTTGGGTATTGAAAGGATATTCCTTCAATATCTATCAGCGACATGGATTTATCCAATCAACCCCAATGATGATAAAAAGATATGCAGAGGTGAAGCCGGCCAGGTAAAAATCCTGTGCGTGAAGGTGAAAATGCGAAAGCACCCAGAAGGTACCGTCAAAACCGCGACACAACATTGCTTTGTACACCCTCTCGCCCCTTTCAAGGCTTTTGATGAACAATGTCCCGATGAGATAGGCATAAGTTCGATAGGTATGCAGGTTGGACCCGGGTTCAAATCCCCGGACCTTGATGGCCTGTTTCATGCGATGGTATTCAGAGTCAATAACGTGGAAATACCTCCAGGAGAAAAAGATGAGTTGCACCATCTTAGTTGGGACTCGGAGGTGCGCCAGGGCATGGGTCAGTGAAAATATGGCTGATGTTGAAAGCAGGGCCAGGTTTGCCAGTATTATCGCATTACATTTAAGACTTATTGACAGGGCGAGGTCCAGGCCCTCTGCCGTAATCACAATGGGGCCCAAGCGGGTAATGCCGGTCCCGGGTGTTGTCCACGGGAGAACGAGCCATAACATCAGGATAAAGAGATTGACCACAAACACACGATGAGACACTTCCTTAAAAGAAAGGCGAGCGGCTATTACCAGGAGCAAACCACCTGAAATGGCAAAGATCTGTCCTTCCAGACTTCCAAGACTCACGGTTACAACAGAATAGCCTACGGCGAGCAGGATCTTTACTCTGGGATCTGCAGAATGGAGTATGGATTTCCCCGAGGCAAAACGTTCGCAGGTCACTTTTTGCGCTTTCTCTGAGTAAGATACATTGCTAAACCCATCAGTCCGGCAATATATCCAAGCCCTGCAACCACATCTCTGCAACCAACCCTATCATCCTGTTCGGCCAATCTTAACAATTGCTCCTTGACGGGATTGAGCTTGCGGTCAAGAATCTGTTCAAATTCCGCACTGGTAAGGGCTACAGTCTCTTTATGTGCATCTTCAGCCGCCTGCCAGGCTCCTTTTGGTTCAGGACTTTCGGCAGTCTGCGAGCCGTCTGCCTGTCCGGCTTCCGGGGCGGCAGGCCCTGATTCCGTGCCCTGTATAGATACAAGTGCCTCAGCCCGGTGCCCCATCCCTGTTTCAAGGACAAGGCGGTACTCTCCGTTCCCCGGCGGCTTAAAGGAGAATTTCCCTTTTTTATCAGTCATTCCATGATAGACCTCTTTGCCCTCGGAATCAAAAACCAGGACGTCAGAGTCCATAGCCTTGTTACCGCCTGAAAAATAGCCTTCAGCCAGAATCATCTTGCCGTCATACCAGGCAAACAGATTGACCCTGTGGGCATGGGCCTGGCTGCAAATCCCAATCAGAATCGGGATAATGATTATGGAAACAAGCCCCAATTTGGCTGCTCTGGAATGCATATTACCCTTTATTACTTCAGGCTTTGTCTTTAAGAGAAAGGAGATTATCAAAACAGAAAGTACACCTTCAGCAATGGCAATCGGTATGTGGGCCACAAAAATGAGCTTGCTTACGGCAATAAACGACTCTCCTGATAATGCCAGAGAGCCTGCCACCATAACCGCGCTCATGATAATAGCGCCTGCTCCGGCAATGGGTGCCATCACCATTGCAAATAGACCTGAATTACTCTGTAAGGCAGGCCTTGCGAGGGCACCCATTATTACTGCAGGAACAGCCATGTTCAGTGTGTTGACACCAAGAGTGGTAATGCCGCCAAACTGAAAGAGCACGGCCTGAAAAAACAGGCCGATGAAGATTGCAGGAAAGGCGGTCCACCCTAACAGGATTCCAAGGATTCCGTTAAGTACCAGATGGGCGTTGGAAGGGCCTATTGGAACATGTATAAGGGATGCCACAAAAAATGCCGCAGTAAGCAGGGCTACCTTGGGTATTTCCATGACATTCATACGGCGCAACCCGATAGTCAGGCCCAGTATTGTTCCAACCCCCCCGGCCAGCAGAACAGGGGCAGTTAAGACCCCTTCTGAAATGTGCATGCTTTACCTCATGTCCGCCACATATAACCATAAAACCGCGCCCAGTTCAACAGCTACCTCTCTGCCCTCGTGTTTCATTTTTTCGCTTGCTTCATTGAGTGCGGCAAATCCCCACCAGCCCTCTTTCGGCATGACATAGGAAAAGATGCCCTGGGAATCCGTGTGTACTACCTGGGTGATATACGGGTCTGCCGGGGCCTCAACCTTTTTGTCTTTGTTATAAAATTCTATCTCAATCTCACTGTCCGGCGCCGGCTTTCCATCTACGAGGACCTGTCCTACAAAGATATTGCCTGTCCACAGGCCATAGGGTCGAGTCAGAGGTATGATCTCAGTCTTCAGACCAACCGGCTGATCCCAACCTTCTTCCAGTCCGAATGCATTTACGACTACCTTGGTAAAGTGTTGGATATAGCAGTCTTCCGCAGGCTCCCAGTAGGGCTGGGGGACAAAATAGAAGATGTGGTCTCCAGGACGCTCCAGATCCGCGGTTCCAACCCATGTCGTGCATCCGTCTACAGGTTGTTTTTTTAAGCTGTTTAAAAGGTCTTTATTCTTGCCTGTTACGAACATTGCAAAATTCATGGGCTTTTCGAGTTCCATGAATCCTTGCTCAAATGGGTGCATAAATTGACACGAAAGGGTGATCTGGCGGGATTCATTACCTTCGACAATATCATCAGATGGTAACAACACCCCGAAATGGGCCAGGCAGATACCAGGAGCCAGCCAGGTTAAGGTGACAATCAGAAAAAAATAAAGACCGGTTTTCTTGAAAAAAGATTCCATTGGTAATACTCTCCTTAGAATAAATAAATTGGAGTGAATCTAAAAGATATTACCTGTGTAGTCAATATCTAAAAAAAGTGTTACCGGTAAGACGGTTTTGGGGCTTTGCCAAAACACGCTTGACATCATTCTGAAGTGTGTTAAAGAATTGCCCACGTATGGGCCGTTAGCTCAACTGGGAGAGCAACTGACTCTTAATCAGTAGGTTCGGGGTTCGAGCCCCTGACGGCCTACCAATGAAAACAAGCACTTATGGCTTTTTGCTGTGAGTGCTTTTTTTATGCGGGCACTGAGCGGGTATCACCATGCCGGATTTTTATACTTTAGGTGGGAACAGATTGAGAAGATCGACCTTGTAAAGACCCCTTAAACATGCCATTTTGAACAATGCTTTTTTACTGATTTTCACTGAGTGATATAAAGGGACGATCTTAACCTGGTGGTCTTCATTGGGGATATGCGGAGTAGGTTTTTTCAGGTCATAGACTTGCCTCAACAATATGGGGTTTTTCAAGATTTTCTTTCCCTGTTGTAGTCGGCATTTTCTAATTCAATTTTTTCCTCAATTTAGCAAGCTCTTCTTTGGCTTTTTGGATAGCCAGATTTAGCAACGTCTCTCTTTCTTCCTCGGTGTATTCGACCTGATAGACGTTTAAATCACCTCCATGTTTGAGTACGTCCGTGAAATCAGCCTCGGACTTGCCCAAAAGCTCTGAGGCTCTTACCGGATGATCTCAGGTTTCCTCACTCCATACTCACTTGCTCCAGGGTATGGGTTTTTCCTTTGTATCTCGCTTTCCGGGCGGCATCGGTGGCGTTCCCGTCATAAAAATCAACGAATCTCTGTTGCTTCGTGATCAGCTTTCTTATTCGCCATTACCTGTAAACCTCCTGAAATAGATGGATAGAGAACTATCCCTGAAAAAAGAAGCCGTCATTGTTATACTTTGCGAACAAAAAACCGTCTACTTGCTTTACACTAAATGCAAATAAGGTCTTTTAAGGCAAAACGCACTCTAATTTGATCTCAATCACACAAAGGTATAGTAGGCATCATGTCCAGGGGCTTATATTCGTTTTTTGGCATGCTTCGCGCTTTGGTAGATTACTACAATTCTTTCAGTCCCTAAAAAAGGGTAGCAATAGATTTTTATGCCCCTAATCCTTTTTTTGCATGTTTGATTTCTTTGATTTCCTCTTTTCCTAAATCATTTGAGGGCGTTGAGTCATTCGGTTTATTTGAACCGTTTTTTTGTTGAATACGATATGCCCTTGATTTGGGTGCGGCTCTTTTGGAACGACATTTAGATCCTTAAATATCAATGAGTTATAGCCAAGGCTCGCTGACCAATGCCCTAAATTCATGAAGCTATCTCCGAGAATTGTCTTCTTGGGAATTGGCACAACAACCTGCTGATATGTTATGATTTTTTCTCTGCGGGGCTTCATTTCTTAAAAAACTGTGTCTGTGCCAGATGAGTGGCATGTCCCTTGATCACCTTGGTACCTATGGACGACTCGAACTCATAAGTCGTCCGGAGAGCCCCGTTTTGATTGTCTGATCATCCACAAGTGATTGAATTTATTGATACCTATCGTTGTTCTAAAAGAGCCGCACCCAATTTTTTTCAGCGAAAAGACATTATTTTCTTGTTTTCTGCTCCAGAAGCAATCCCACACTCAAACTTTACATCGTAGTTCCAGTAGGTTATAAACAAACCCCATAGGAAGTAGCAACTTTTTTCACTGGAACCCGCGGCTCAGTCCAACAACATTTTATCATCCATCCCGCTCTTTCTGGCAACATTATGAGAGATCGACACGGTTCCTGCAATATCAGAATACTGAGGGTATTTCAAGGCGGGACGAATGATAAAACGCTCTTTGTTAGGCTGGTCGGTACACAGTTGGTGGGACGGAGGGTGGAAACCTGCCGAGCGGAGTACCGGTCGGAGTGCCATTGCCCCACATTATGGAAGATTAATGTCGTGATATGCCACGGAAGTGCTGGTGAAACCTATCTGAGACCTTGGAGGGAGTTATGAGAATTGCCGCGACCGTATCCTGCGAGGATGTTCTTCATGCGCGGCCTATAGCCGTTCTCGGCAAGATGTGCGCATTGTTCCCGAACACTGATTTCCAGGTAAAGCGTTGCAACCCTATATCTGCCGAGGCTGCGAAACAGGCCAATCCGAAGAGCCTCGTGACAATGCTCTTGGCATGTTTCGCGGAGGGCGAAGAGCTTTACATCGAGACAACCGGCGATAACGCCGAACTGGCAGCACTTGTTCTCAAAGCGGGGCTGGAAAACATGCACTGGCTGTACGATGCTGTGGACAGCGGAGCGGCAAGACCCCAACTCGGAGCAAGAATGTACGACCTCGTTTGCGGAGTTCTTGGAGGCTTCGAGTCTTCCGCATCCACGAGACTGCACGCCGAGGCCCGGAGGCATTTTCTTGAAGCCGAGGGAGCAAGGACAGAGGTATCCTCCACATCGTATGAGACCAGCACCGTCATAGCAGACCGCCTCCATAACGCCATAGTAGAAATTTTGCCCCTTGTTGCTGAGCATTTCGAATCGGCTCTCGTTCTCTGTTTCCAGTGCGATCGGGAAACTGAGGATTTGGTCTTCGACTTGAGCAACTCTCAGGGACTGTGGCCTCGCTTCAGTATCCTGGCGTATGCCCCGCCTGCCGGGACACGGGCCACCATTCGAACGAGTGGCGCAGAAGCACAGGCATGCGCGAGGTACGTTGCTGACGTGCTCAGGTTACTCCCCGTGGTCGACGACTGGATCCGGTCGGAGGGCGTGCGTGCCGAGACCAAGGAGGAGATGATTGAGGGCGTTCTGCGTTTCGTGGACGATTGCATTCGGAAACCCCGCGACAGCGTTGTTTCGGATGGGAGTCGACACCCTGTACTCCACGACGTGCTGACCCCGGACTGCATAATCGTCACGGACGCACGTGTTTCGAAAGAGGAGGCACTCAGGGCACTCATTGCCCTTCACGAAGAACAGACGGGCGTTCCTGCTGAAGCTGTTCTTGCGCAGGTGCACCTGCGCGAGCGACACTTGCCTTGCTTTGAAAATGGCATCGCGATTCCTCACGCGAGGATCGAAGCCGGACCTCTGGTCTCTCTCTGTCTGGGTGTCTACAAGAATGGTGTTCAGTGGATCGAGCGGGACCGGGCATACGTTGTTCTCCTACTCGTCACGGCGGCGGATGCAGTTCAGACGCACATCTCGTACTTAGGTCAAGCATACCGAGTGTTGGGAGAGGAAGAGGGACTTCGCGGTTTGCTTCTCGCTGATTCGGCAGAAGCCGCGCTGAGTGCCGTGCGGATCGCCGAGGCTAGGATCGGCTCTCCCCTTCCGCTCGTGGCTAACAAGAAAGTGCTTGTGATAGAGTCCATTGCTGACGACCTCACGCTACGCCGTGACAGGATGATAAATGAGAGCCCAAGAATGCAAGGAATCCACGTCGAGTATCTGTATGCTTGCGCAGAAAAGGAAGACGGATCATTGGAGTTCCATGCTTCGAGTTTCGCGCGAGACTTGAGAGTCCGTATCGCAAATCGTAACCCCGACTTTGTGCTCCTACACACAGGAATTGCCTTCCACCGGTACAGGCGTGCGCTGCTGGAAGCCATCCGAATGACTCGTGAGCAGTTTCCCCAGGTCCGGTTCGGCTACCAGGAAAAACAGGGGTTAGATGTCCCCCCAGATGTGTTCAATAAAGACATTGAGACTGTACGCTTCCAGCGCGAATTCTTTCGAGGTCTGCTTGGAGGTCCCCTATCATGTCAGTCCCGGACCTAATCACGACAATCCTCACAGCTGGTTCTGTCTCTGCCCTCTTCATGTTTGTCATCAAGACATATTTCCGAGCCCGACTTGAACAGCGCCATCGACTGGAGATGGAGCAACTGAAACGGGAGCACGATTTGAAGCTTGCTTTGAGATGCATATCTTCATTGCCGACCAGGTAGTTGAAAAGGCTGAGATTAAACAGCCTTAACCTCTCAAGTGCCGGAAACGTGCAAAACCGGTCAATCACCGATACAACTTTTTCCATTGATGAATCATACTTCGTTTCTCGATTCCTTCCGCAAAGCTGAGCAAAGTCTTCCACCAGTATCTTTTTATTCCTGCCGCTGCGATCAAACCGTCTAATAAAATAAGTCATGGATCCATCTTTTGAATACACCAAACCATGTAAAGGAACTTCGATTCCGATCAGTTCGGCCAACCGCATGGTAATGTCTTCGTTTTCCGGAACTTCCCTGTAATTGAATGTTTGCGGTTTAAAAATATAGCAGCCGCCGGTATCCACGATTTCAAAAGCCTTTTTCTTGATATTCAACCGGACGCTCAATTTGGGTTGCACACCTTGAATCGACATTTTGGCGGCTCGGGCCACGGCTTCCATTCGCTGCTCTTCTGCAGAATAGGCAAAGTCGTTTAAGGTCTTCAGTTTTGGTGAAAGCTTTTTCAGTCCTTTTTCCGAATACTTATTATCGCCACATTCCTCATATGTAATCGGACACAGATTCATCCTTGTTTTCCCTGCACGGTGACAGCACCCACTAGGTCTTTTCCCACTGCCACAATCTGGCTAAAACAATCATGGCGATCAATTTTGCGCTGTTTCAACAGACCCTCCAGAAGAACGCCTTCCGGCAACAGACCATCGAAAAACGGCGGAAATTCTTCAAAAACAAACCCTTTTTTGTCTACCGGCATGGTCAATGAAATGGGCGGTCCCTGATAATTTTCCAGGTATGCAAACCGATAGCGTTTACCGTATTCCAGCTCCTCTAAAACGCCGGTCGACAATCCATGCATGAGCACTTCAGCTTTTCTCATCAAAAGCCTCCATTAGCGGACTGGTAAAAGAGATCTTGACGTTTAAAACCCTAAGCACCTTTTGCAGTGTGGAAAGTCGAATGGTCTCCTTTCCTTTTTCAATATCGTAAATAACAGTCTTACCTACTCCGGCCAAATCGGCAGCTGGTTTCGGGTGAGGCCACTTTGTTTGCGATGAAACAACACGATCTCGTTGAGTTGATGCTCCAATTTTAACCATCCTTAAGTTAAATAGGACACAGATTTTCGCAGATATACACAGATAATATTATTGTTCATAAATTTGAAAATCTGTGTTCATCTGTGTTCAAAAAAGGAAATTCCCATACTATGAATTTAGATAGCTCCACTTTACCGCTATAAAGGGAAAAATTGCAAGTTATTTCTTTATTAGGCTGGACCTTTGACTTAATGCCTATTTTTTACTGTTATGGTGGCAACTAGGCTTTAAAAATACCGTTAACCGGTTAATACCCTTTCATCATCTCAACAAATCTGTCAAAGAGATAGGATGCGTCGTGAGGACCGGGAGATGCCTCGGGATGATACTGAACTGAGAAGAGAGGGATTTTTTTATGGATAAGACCTTCCACGGTCATGTCATTTAAATTGATATGGCTTAGCTCAATTGCAGGATCTTTCAGGGATTCCATGTCCACACAGAAGCCATGGTTCTGGGAGGTGATTTCCACCTTGCCGGTTGTAATATCCTTAACAGGTTGATTGGCCCCGCGGTGCCCGAACTTGAGCTTGAAGGTCTTGCCTCCAAGGGCCAATCCAATCAACTGGTGGCCAAGACAGATGCCGAATATCGGCCGTTTGCCTATTTGATCCCTGATGGTCTCCACTGCATAGGTAACGGCCGCAGGGTCTCCCGGTCCGTTGCTCAGGAAAAGCCCGTCAGGCTCAAGCCTGTCTATGGCCTTGCTGTCCACATCTGCAGGCACAAGGAGGATTGTGCATCTCCTCTCTTCCATGGATCGAAGTATATTCAGCTTCACTCCGAAATCCATGGCCACCACACGCCGTGAGCCAGGCCTGTCGGGCCACTGAAATTGATCAAGATCCATGCCCGGATCAACAAGGCGCCCGTCTTGCCACAACATGGGTTGCTTGCAGGTCACCTCTTTGACAAGGTCGCTGCCGGCCATGTCCGGGGACTGCCTTGCCTTTTCAGCCAAGGAATCCGGGTCCAGGTCCTCTGTTGAAAGCACGGCTTTCATGGCACCCTGAAGTCTGATGTATCTGGTCAGGGCACGGGTATCGATCCCCTCAATTCCAGGTATGTCACTCGCTTTCAGATAACCGGCAAGGCTCCCCTGAGACCTCCAGTTACTGGGATATTCCTGGTATTCCTTTATCAGCAGGGCCTTTACCTGGATTCTGTCGGATTCGACATCTTCGTTATTAATGCCATAGCTGCCGATCAGGGGATAGGTCATGGTTACCATCTGACCACAATAGGAGGGATCAGTCAGTATCTCCTGGTAACCGGACATGCTGGTGTTGAAAACTACCTCACCTGTCGTCTCACAACGGCCGGTAAAGGAACGACCCTTGAATACCGTTCCATCTGCCAAGGCCAATAAGGCTTTCATTTATTCACCGCCCACTCGCTACGCTTGTTCGAGAACACAGAGGACACAAAGAAAAAACCGCCATAATAGAACCTGGCCATTTCCACCGGGATACTGTTCTTTTCGTTTTTATCCAAAATGATCTGCGCACCCAGACATATTCCCAGGACAGATTTGCCGGTCTCAAGGGCCTGCCTTAAGGCTTTATCTAGACTAGGGTGTCTCAGGCCGGCGATTGCCTTTCAGGCGAGGAATACTATTACCTTGCCCGGCATATTTTTTCAATAGAAGAAGCCGCTTGTAAAAATAGGGACCATACCTCTTATAAAGAGCCATGGCCCTCAGAATCATATATTGTATACAACGGTTACAATATATTTAACGCTTATCATGATATCAACCGGACATAATTACTAAAAAAGACCTCGAATTGCTTGCCCATAAGGGCTTTATGATACCAGAGCCAAATTATTTTGGCTTGTTTTGTTAATTTTGCCTGCTATTATTTTTGGGAAACTTGAGACTATAATATCAAACGCTAAATCATTTGTTAGTGGTACATTCCATGGTCTTGACCGGAAACATTTTTAAGGCTATTTGTATGAGTTCTATTATCGTTTTATCCGAAGATTTTGGGAAGGCCGGCTTTTTAATCGTTTGCCGGTTGCTTGCTTAGGGTGTCCTCCAACAACTTATACTGGGTTAACTCAATAGCCATATTCCATCATTCTAATTGCGGAGCGAAGCAGAGCTAAATTCTTTCCCGGTATTTTGATTTTGGCTTGCCCGCATTACGTGAGGAGAAGACATGATCCTAAAGAAAATTAAGGCATTTCTGAGAAAAAAGGGGGTGACCGGCCTTTGCTTTGGAAGGAGCCTGAAAACGGTTCCGGAAGGTTCGATTGTACTATTCCCTTATGAGCCTGGAATCTTAAACTGCGGGATAACGGGCATTCTGGCGTTCAAGAAGCGATCTGCCCGGACAGCGGATTTGCCGGTTGACGAGTTTGAGCATAAGGTAAAGGATTTGCTTGAATACACTTGGGAGAGGCTCGAACAGAAAGGGTTGAGGCAAAAAGAGCACTATCCGGGCGGGAAAGAGCTTTTGGCCCAGATAAAACGTCTCTGTGACAAGCTCAAAGCTCAGGACAGCTTCTATGAATGCTTTTCTAATAGTAGTGGCTGCAAGGATAGGGTCTCTGCTCTTTACCCAAAACTCGAAAGGCTAATCGAGACCGAAGAGAAGGCCCGCATCCAAACAACAGGGCGTCTGGCACCCGAAGATTACGAGCTTACTCGGTTAAAAGACATAGTGTGGTCTCTGAAGCATGATGTCCTGGAGAATATTGAGAAGATAAAGGCCCTTGGGAGCTTTGAACAATACGACGAGAACCCGCTTGTGGTCAGACAACTCAAGGGGATCAACCTCGTTTTCAATAACCTGGATCGCCTCGAAGTCAGGGGAAGAGATTCGGCTGGGATCTCTATCTTTTTTATGCTTGATGACACTTCGTTTTCGCAGTTTCAGAAGACATTGCAAGAGGCATCGCTGCTTGATGAGTTTGAGGCCAGACAGGCAGGCCAGGTTTTGGTGAATTGCAACATCAGGGTCAATAGGCGTGGCTCCACGGTATCATTGGCATTCACTTACAAACTAGCTGCTGAGATAGGAAGTCTTGGGGATAATGTTCAATATCTGAGAAAGCAGGTTCGTGAAGATGCCGTATTTCAGCACCTGATCAGGTTTCCTCACCTGTATCAGACCACAATAGCTCACACCCGCTGGGCATCGGTCGGTGAAATCAGTGAAGCCAACTGCCACCCTGTTGACAATCTTGGCGTTGAGCAAGACGACCCTCATGAGAAAGGCCAAGTGGGCGTCTCTGAGTCAAATCTCGGATCAGGCACCATTCATGTTTGCCTTAATGGGGACATTGATAATTACATGAGCCTGAAAAGGGATTATGAAAGAGAGACCGGTAACTCAATTGCCGGCCTGATTACCACGGACACAAAGATAATTCCTCTTCAGATAGAAAAATATCTCAATACGGGCAAAACAGTTGAGGAATCGGTCCTCATGGCGGTGAATGATTTTGACGGCTCCCATTCCATTGCCATGCACACTGATCTTGCGCCGGGAAAATTGTTTCTCGCACAGAAAGGGAGCGGGCAGGCGATGTTTGTGGGACTGGCAGAAGATCACTATGTGCCGGCTTCTGAGACCTATGGGTTTGTTGAGGAGACTTCCCGTTACGTTAAGATGGCTGGTGATAGGGTGGTTGAAGGCATATCCGGCAGTACCCAGGGACAATTATTTGTATTGGACCAGGATAGCAGCGGAGGCATTGAGAGCATCAGGGCTATGTACTATGATGGGACTCCTGTTGACCTTTCTGAAAAGGACGTCAAAAAAACGGAGATTACTTCAAGAGATATCGACCGCCAGAATTATCCTCACTATTTCTTCAAAGAAATTTCAGAATCTCCAGGCTCCGTGGAGCAGACTATCCAGGGTCGCCTGGCCATTGTTGAAAAAGACGGTAAGAAGTACCCTCAGGTTCTCCTGGACGATTCAGTCATATCCCCTCGCCTTGAACAAGCCCTGATGGGAGAGAGTATCCGCAATGTCTTTTTCATAGGCCAGGGTACAGCAGGCGTTGCGGCTTCAGTGTGTGCTGAATTGCTAAGCTACTACCTGAAAGGCAAAAATATCCGGGGGGCTTCCTTCAAGGCCTCTGAATTCAGCGGGTTCATGGTTGATGACACCCTTGATGACACCCTGGTCGTTGCCATCACCCAGTCAGGAACTACCACTGATACGAATCGTGCGATTGATATGGCAAGGGAGCAAGGTGCACACACCATAGCCATTGTCAACAGGCGAGACTCTGACATTACCTTCAAAGTGGATGGCGTGCTTTATACCAGTACCGGCAGAGACATTGAAATGTCCGTGGCCTCAACCAAAGCCTACTATGCCCAGATTGCAGCAGGCAGCATCCTGGGCCTTAAGCTCGCCCAGTTGACCGGAAGCATAACAGATGATTTTGTCCTGGCCGAGATCGAACAGCTTCTCAGACTCCCTGACTCCATGAAAAAAGTGCTGGCAAGACACAAAGAGATAGGCAATTCTGCTAAAAAATTTGCCGTTACCAAGCGGTACTGGGCTATTGTGGGAAGCGGTCCGAACAAAATATCCGCCGATGAGATAAGGATAAAACTCAGCGAGCTATGCTACAAGACAATCTCTTCGGATGTGGTTGAAGATAAAAAGCACATAGATCTTTCTGCAGAACCTCTCATCTTTGTGTGTGCAGCAGGCAACAGGGAAGATGTCTTAAGCGACATTGTTAAGGATACTGCGATATTCAAGGCTCATCAGGCTGTACCCATCGTGGTTGCCACAGAAGGTGAGCGCCGATTTGATCCATACGCTGACGCAGTGATCAGTGTGCCCGAGGTAAAGGAACGTTTTGCTCCCATAATAAACACCCTGGTTGGACACATGTGGGGGTACTATGCAGCCCTGGCCATTAATGAAGAATCACATTTTCTATTTAATTCAGTACATAAACCACTACCTCTGGTAGTGGTCCAGTAAACTTGGTTCTACCGTATGAGGAAGTATGATGTTCCTCCCTGGGAGGTGTGCACAGACACCAAGGAGGAACAGCATGAGTAAGA
>PQXE01000003.1:106050-130409 GCA_003194495.1 Deltaproteobacteria bacterium | reverse complement strand
GGTCAAAAGAGAAACGTAGCGATTGTCCTCTGGTAACTTTAGGGCTTGTCTTGGATACGGATGGATTTCCCAAGAAGAGTCAAATCTTTGAGGGTAATGTCAGCGAGCCCAAAACTCTGAAAACGATAATTGGGGGCCTTGCTGACGGGAAGATTTCTAAGGATTCCCTTATCAAGCCGACGATCGTATTCGATGCTGGGATCGCTTCGGAAGAAAATGTCCTATGGCTGAAAGACAAGCACTATCCTTATATCGTGGTCTCCCGCAAGAAAAAGAAAGAAATCCCGTCTGATGCAACTATGATTGCTGTTAAAGAAGATGATAAAACGAACACTGTTTTGGTTCAGGCAGGCTTGGCAAAAAATCAGGAAACTGATGAATCAGAACTTTATTGCCGCTCCACTGACAAAGAGAAAAAAGAAGAAAGCATCAAAACTAAATTTCAGGAGCGTTTTGAAGACGAGCTGCTAAAAGCACGCAATGCGCTTCACCTTAGAAACGGTATCAAGCGCTACGATAAGGTAGTTGAGAGAATTGGTCGATTAAAAGAAAAATACAAATTGGTATCTCACTGTTACAAGGTTAGTGTTGAAAAAGATAGTGAAACGGACAAAGCTAAAAAAATTACCTGGTCGCACAAAAAAACAGAAAAGACAAGTGGCATCTACTGCCTGAGAACCGACCGAAAAGATCTCGATGAGCAAAAGATATGGGATATTTATACAATGCTGACTGATATTGAAGATGCGTTTCGATGTATGAAGTCCGAGTTAGGTCTGCGGCCGATCTATCATCAGAAAGAGACTCGATGCGATGGTCACATTTTCATAACTCTACTTGCTTATCATTTGCTGCATACAATTCGTTTTCAACTTCGGCAAAAAGGAGTCCGTTATTGTTGGACAACGATTCGCACACAACTATCAACACAAGTTAGGATAACAACGACAATGAAAAGAGAAGATGATAAAATTATCCATATCCGAAAATCATCCAGGGCGGAACCACCACACCAAACCATCTATGATGCATTGAATTTATCCTATCAACCCGGAGAAAAACTGAAAACTATCTTCTAGTTGATTCCAGTCTATGATTATACAGCAAAAAGTCTGCACTAAACTAATAGTATAATGAAAACGTATTCGTGATATATAAATTGCGTATACATAACCTATATAGCTATTTCAGGACCATGGCTCAAAACAGATCTTCTCCAATGTAATCAATCTGCAGTGTCAAAAAAGGATTTGTGCATTTGTCAACTGACTGATATTCCAGAATTATTTTTTATGGGGCATGAACTTCGGTTAGCGTTGGTGAAGCATCAGTCAAGCGGATAATGGCAGATTGTGACTTCACCATGATTAAATTGATTGAAGAGTTCGATTCTGGATTTGACAAAGTCACCGCTAAAACATGTGTAAAAATTATCGAAAAAGTTAGAGGATTTGAAGACGAATTTTGGACAGAAGATTTAAAGATGGATGCTCAAGAATTGGCTTAAAATAGTATCAATTCATCTGCATATATCTATAACTCAATATTGACCTTGATTTTATATGTGCCCATTTGATATCCTCTCCTGAAAGTGACATAGCGATATCAAAATTATTACACACATCAAAAGTATTGTCTACCCTTATTATAAGTAATTGATACTATTGCTTATCTACTAACCGCACAGGTCGAATTTTTTGTAGGTTTTTTCCCTGCACCTTTATTAAAAGGATATCATGCCATCAATGAGTACAAAGCTCATTGCATATACTCTACACGGTTACAAATTGCGCTTTTTGAATCAGTCAGAATTGCGAAGAAAATTTTACCACGAAGATCACGAAGGGCACGAAGGTAGTGGTTAAATAGTTTTTTCTTCGTGTTCTTCGCGTCCTTCGTGGTAAAAAAATGATAGAGAAATCTCAAATTATGACCGTTCACAGTATAACTCCCTCAATATGGCAAAATAAATTGTTTTAGAGCTTTAATTCTCCTTATAACAGCGCTTCTCTTTTTCAAATACTTTAAGTGTCTCATCGGAGATGCGAGCACTTCTTCAAACTCTTTTTCTGTAATGCCAAGTTTGTCGAAGAACAATTTCAATTCGTGTGGTCTTCCTCCCCTCTTTTTTGCTTTTTCAATCTGCGTTAACGCCTCGGACCTTGTCATCTGTCCACATGTAACTAACTTACTGAAGTGCAGAACTTCTGGAGTGATATCCGGGAACTTCCTATAGCGGATGTATTGGACAACAGGATCAACTCTGCAGTCTGTATGCTCCGCGTTTTTTTCAGGGCTTGTCCATCCAAGTTTTGTTGTAATTGTATGATAAATTTTGCTGTAATCCCAATCCAGAAAATCAGGTAATTTAATCGCCGGTGGAGACCTGAATATCCCAATCGGCCTTAGCAAAAACTGTTCATCCGCATCAATTCCAACTTCACTCAATACATTTTCAAGGAAGTTCAACTTGCCATCCAAAAAGAAACGCTGGTCCACATGCTCCTCGGTTCTTCTCGAAGTCCCGCTTAACGAAAGCGGTATTCTAAATGACAACTGAATGCTCCCAATGGCGACACCCATACCACGCATGCACACAGGACAGAAGAATCCGGTCTTCAAGAAGAATTCCCGATAGAGTTTATAACTCGACTTTGGCCATTTTTCGATTATTATAAAACCAGAAAAATCAAGGAGTTAGCTGCACGATTTGGAAATTACAAGCACTCATACCCCGATTTTTTATGGGTAGATTTGATCCAATTCAAGCTAGATATAATAATTTCAGTAAGTTAGCCCAACAACCATGAATTAAAAATGGCCAAAGTCGAGTATAAAGGAAACCCCGGTCTAATCGGAAGTATACGTGATCAACTCCCAAACGGTCACAAGCATTAGATATGTTTTGCTTCGCGTGATCAGAAAGAAATCCATTGTCAAAGGTAACTGCTAAACACTTTAAGTTAAACACTCTCCGGCAGAGGTATAGAACATAAGAACTATCTTTTCCGCCTGATAGCGGCACAAGGACGTCAAAACTTCGCTTCTTCTTTCGTGCAATGTCAAAAATCTGGTCAAGTTCTTTTCGCTTTTCGCTCCAATTGCCCCATGTTTGGTCATAGTTTATGCATACTGAGCAGACTTGGCTATCACCCAGGAATGTGACACCAGGTATACGGTCATTCAGCAGACACCTCGAACATTCTTTGGCGTCCATCTTATTTAACTCCCTGTTTACTTCTGTTAAGGATATATCTCCCTGTTTTCTCTAAGTACTTGATTTGAAAAAACTGACAGCTTTGTAAACCTGCTTCGATGATGGGCGGGCCAAATAGCCTATGACCCCAAACAAAGAAACCTAAACTCCAAAATGTCGCAATGGAGGTTTGCAATAATTTGATTACGGCTCAACAACTTGAGATTATTATCTCGCGACTGGGCCTTGATCATCGTTTCGTCCACCCGAGCTTTTTCATCACAACAAAGCCTCAGAAAAGGTCAAAAAATCAAGTGGTTAGATGTCAAACAATTTTTTATGGAACCTACTTGGCCGAAACGATGATCAAGGCCCGCGACTGGTAATCCCTGCCTAATTGCTAACTTGTAAAAAAGCAAAGCCAAAGCCTTATAGGTCGTGGCTTGCGCCCAATGAAACATTGGAGTTTTATCCCTGATCATAGGATATTGCCGTTAATAAAAGTAACCTTGCGAATCCTGCATGGTTTTAATTGTCCAGAAAGCAACTTTCAGGAGCACACCTTATCTGCAGAGCTGAGCATAAGGGCATGGGCACCTATTTTGAATTTCGCCCCTTCAATCCCAATTACGATCAAAAGACATGAGGGATTGCAAAATCCCGCTGAACAACTTAACCAATTCCGATATCATGAAAACTGGCTCCAAAACCCCTAGATTTCAGCCTCTATCGGAGGCTATCGATCCCTTTCCCATAATGCGTTATAATCAGCGTTTTTCAGACCTCTTCATGTGTCCTCTATTAAAACCCTGTGTATCATCTCCACCTGAAGAACTTTTCTTATTTCACGCAAATATGTCCCACGGCCACTTGTATGATCATTGACTACTCTTTCTAAATAATTCCTATTCCAATACGGTCTGTTAAATGTTCGGCTACTTAAAAGCGTTTCTTTTAAAAAAGCCGACAGTTGATCTCGAAACCACACCCGGTATCGACGGAAATCTGTAAAGCCCATAATAAGTCTGTCTGCGTGAAGAGGAGAAACTAGATGATCAATCCTCCCGACCCAATGAGTCATTGAATAAGGCAGTCTTTCCCGAATGTACACCTTGTCAGCGATTATCAGAAAATTCAAAAAGTTCTTTAACAGCTTGGAAATAATTGGAGAATACCCTCCTCCATGTGTTCCGGTAGTTGGGATTAACATGAGTTGTGGCTTGGCTTTTCTTATGAAGCCAAGCTGGAATTCAGTGCCAAAGTCGGTGGCCTTTGATGGCGCTTGATATAGCACCTTAACGAAATCATTATCCAGATAGGGGCTTCGTACAGTCACCTGAGATGATTCCGATGCAACAAAACCATTCCACCACCAGGGTATCTCATTAAAAAGCAAAAAGCTTAAATCGTGGCCTCTCTTAATTTCGGAACAGGTAACCTTCGCCATTATGAGATAGTCTTTGAAATCATCATTGATGAGTTGAGCATAGGGACTGCGATCCTTGAAGCCAAAAACGCGCTTCAATACCTGGCTGCCATATTTCCCAGTCATTCTGATTGGAGCGACCTGCCGAGCCAACTTGTTGAAGTGGATCGCATCCGCCTTATCCACGCTCTCGATCCCATCGGTAACGTAAATTGATCTTTGAACGTGATATGGATACTCCGATAGAAATTTGTTGTCATACATTCGCAGGGTCTGGTGTGTCTGACCACAGGCCTTCGCTACTTGAGGAGCAATGCGAACATCGAGGATATCACGATAGGCTCCACCAAAAGTGTAACAAGGCAATTCCCCCGGAGCCGGATTCCTGCAAGACATGATCATTCTCGTATCCAAACCACCGGTCAAAGACATTCCAATTGATTTTCCTGTGAAATAACGAGGAAGTATCCTTACAAAAGTTGCTGCTAGTTCTTCAAGGAACTGATCTTGGTTTAAAATTGGTTGATTTTCAAGGACACTTGAATCAAAATGTTTTTTCTTTTTAAGATTGCCATGGGTAAATTCCCATGCTGAACCTGGTGGCAACAAAAAGATCTTGGGAAAATAGGTTCTGTTCTCCAAAACACTGTCATAGGTCAGATATTCTCCTACACCACGCGGATCCAATTCGCGCAGAGAAGGAAATATCTTAAGAAGGGATTTTGCCTCGGATGAAAAGAAAAAGGCATCGTCACTTTCATAATAATAGATCCTTCTTATTCCATAACAGTCATTGAAGAGAACCGCCCTTGCCTTTTTTAGATCAAGAATGATTCCGTTGCACCAGCCATTCAGGTTCTTGAAAAATTCTTCTCCCTGTTCCTCATATAGATGAATCAAAAAGCTGGCATTACCGGCATTGAACCCGTGTCCACGGTGTTTCAAGTCATCTATGATATGACTGTCAACATAACACTCACCTGTTAGGAACAAGGCCAGGTCTCTTTTCTCGTTGAAGATAGGCATACAATCGGCAAATGATTCTTCAAGAGACACATAACCAATAAAAAAACCCATTTCCGAGTTGAAGTAAGTGCCGTGAGTATAGAAAGGCTCGTGCAACATGCAATTCAGCATAATATTCAATTTTACTTCTTCATTACCCCTTGAATACTTACTAATAATCCCTGTTATGCCCGGCATACGCCCCTCAAAAATGAACCGCTGAATATTTTCAATGATTACTTTAGGATTTTCTTTCCTTAATAATATTTAAACCACAAGCAGCTAATAGTTTTCCAATATGATCGCAATCCTTAATCAAATATTTCATAAATCTATGATGTCCAGTAAAGAAGATAAAAGGTAAAGCTAAAGTATAAACAGGAAAAGCGATTACAGACTTTATAATATCAAAAATGTTAAAAGATGAGCTTTTAAAAGAAACTTTTCCGCGCAAAAAAGCTCTTCGTAACATAAATATCCTTTTCCAACGTTCTGCTGGAACCAATTCATATACAGATGCCTCATCACACCAAACAAATTTATGGCCTTTTTTTATCATTCTTTTAAAAAAATCGACGTCCTCACCACCTGTTCTGCCAAATTCAGGATTAAATAAGTTTTTTTTATCTTGAAATAATTTCTTGTTTAGTAGGACATTACCTGTACGTGTATCTTGATGGTTTTTTAAAATTAATCCTGTTTGATGAGATTCTCTCTCGCACAACCTACCCTTTACAACCCATTTTGGGGGTTCTTTTTCAAAATAAGGTTTTACTGGTCCCAGAACACCATCTGCTTGGCAATCATTGAGCGTTTTAAATAAATTCGAAATCCAGTTATTCACCGGAAACTCATCATCATCAATAAAGGCAATCAAATTCCCCTTTGCACTTTTAACTGCTTTATTTCTGGCAAGGGCGATGTTTTGTTCCTTTTCTACATGATATTCGATGTCCGGTGAAGATTTTTTTTGAATAGATGAAACAGTTGCTTTCGCAGATTGATTACAGTCATTATCTACGACTACTATTGAATAAGTAAATAAATTATCAGTTTCTTGATTTTGGAGTTCCCTCAATAAACGTGCAAGTAAATCCGGTCTCTTATAGGTGCATATGCAAACAGATATATGATCTTTGTTGTTCATTTTTTCCTTATCTCTCAAGCTTTGACAGCAAAAGAGCGAGTGCGCGATATGTCGTTGCCTGAGCCCAGTGTATCATGGGTACTTTTAACGTGACAAAAGGATATTGTCTGAAATAGAAATAGCCGGTTCGGTCTTGCATATTTTCAATAGTCCATTTTGCAACTCTAAGTCCCAGTTCCAGAGATGATTCATCATATCCGGAAAAATTTGCTAAAGTTTCAATTGCCTGGGAAGCACATTGACTATCAATAGGATATGTTCTGTTATGATAGTATTTCGGTCTTCCTGTGGATTCAAAAAAATTGTTTTTAAAAAAATTAAAACCTTTTTTTAAATTATCTTCATAAGTTTTGTCATCAGTGCTTTCGACATAACACTTCAAAGCGTCCAAATTATATCCTGTGTGAAAATTATCAATCCAGTGGTATTTGGGTTCTTCTCCGTAGTACCAGGAACCATCAGGTAGCTGTCGAGTGCATGTGTATTTAATGGCCTCTTTTGCAACTTTTAAATATTCAGGATTGCCATTAAATTTGGCGGTCCGTGCCAGCAATGCGGCGCCTAACATGCTTTGATTGTGAATTGTGCAATTCCCATCTCCAGATGGAGTGTAATTTAAGCATAGCCCTGAATCCGTTTGGTTTCGGGGTATCTCGAGAATCCAATTGCATATGCTGTCAGCTACTTCAAGATATTTTTCGTTGCCAATTATTTCATATGCGTCAAGAAATGCTTGCCCGATAAGACTGGACCAAACGGTAATTGGTTCAAATTTTCCTTGCCGGCCACCTCGACTAGCAAAATCAAACATTTTCCCCCAACTGTAATGCACAAATCCAGGGGCTTTATTATTTTTTAACCATTCAAGGCATGAAACCGCTTTGTGTTTATAATTCTCATTGCCGGTTATTTTTAGCATGGTGAGGTAACCCCAAGCCATATAGCCCCGGCCTATGAAAGAGTCTAATGGTTTAACCCCGAGTAGTAGGCGGAGATTGATAGGACTACGCCAAACAAGCTGCAATAGCAGACGATCCAGAAATAAATTGCCGAATGTCAATGGTCTTAAATATGATGTCAGGCCATCAGCAGGATCATAGGCTTTGTAATCATTATCTTCGACCCATTTTCCAACTTTTTTAAGACTTGCTGATATTATTTCTCTGTCATTTTTCATGTCACTCATAAGTCAAACTTTTTTGTGTTTGTTTGACTAATTTGCTTGGCTGACCTGCCTAACCTATTGAGATTGCATAAAATTCTCCTCAACCTGACCATCTGCTCATGTCTGTAAAACCTTAAGAGTTCATTCGATACTGGTCTTTCAATACCACGCAAAAAAGCCAAAGCATATCCCATGAAGAAGAATAAACCCCCAATGATATAGGGCTTGTGCTTCATCTGATATAAAGCTCTTAACATCTCCCATAAAGGATGACCTCCTAAATAATAACCCTTAATTCCATATTTGAATTTTGCTATCAAAGGATTACTATTACCCGTTCCTATTTTTCGGTGATGCATACATTTTTTTTCTACAAATGTTCTTGTTTGCCATCCCTTCATTCTTGCTGTTGTTACTGCAATCCAATCAATGCCACCACCTCGAACCGGAATATATCCTCCAATATCTTCGAAACATTCGCGTCTGAATAACTGACATGCTCCGGAAACATGCTCTATATTTGCGAATCTAAAATCATAACCCTTGAATGATTCTTCAACAAATGGTGTGCCTGCAACACCAAGTTTGGGATTCTCATTAAATTTGCTAAGGAGAAATTCGAAGTAATCTTTTCCAAATGAGATGTCAGCATCAAGATTTCCTATTATATCATATGATGTCTCTTTGATTTTTTTATAACCTGCATTGAAGGCGTATACTTTAGCAGCAAATTGTCGGTCACTATGGTGGGGCATCCTAACAAATTCTATCCATTTGTACTTTGAAGTATACCGCTGTACTATCTCATCTGTGCCATCCGTTGATCCATCGCTTACGATTACCCATTTTCCCGGTAATATCGTCTGCGAGACCATGGATTTAAGAGTCTTTTCAATATGCGATTCTTCATTACGAGCGGGAGTGACAATAACATACTTTATATTACGCATAGTATTAACGTTATTACATATTGAGATTACTACAATTAAATGATACGCTGATAGCTGTGTTTAGGGTTTCTATATCCGTCTATTTTTTTAGATTGTTCAAAGCTTGAAAAAAGAGGTTGGTACCTAAGTTGAGCGTTTAGCTGTTAGCCATTAGCGTTTAGCTTTGGAAAATGGTTCATCACGGACTAGTGTGGTAATCCGTGATGAACAGCTATTAGCTTTTAGCTTTTAGGTGTTAGTAACCTATTTGGAAAATAGCAGCAAATTAACAGCTAACAGCTAATACCTAATTTTGTAATAGTAAAACATCCTGTAATCATTAAACTAATAGCTAACCGCTAAAGGCTAATCGCTCAATTTCACCCGTCAAAGGTACGTCTATACAGATGGTTCCAGAATGAATGGCATGTGACAAATCATTGTTTGGTAGTTTTCGCTTGTGAATTCTCAGCATAAGTGGAGGTATGATACCCGTTCTACTATCGCTGTATTTGATTGTAACAGTATTATCATCAACGTATTGAATTGCATTAAAATTAAAATCGCGTCTTTTTTTAAACCATTGTACGGCTTGTCCTCCCGTTGCGAACCAAACATTATTTTCTTTCAGGTATCTTAATAGATCGATGTAAAAATCGCCGTAGAGCCTTTCAGGAGCTATACTTCTTTGATGCCAGAGTATTGTCAATACGCCACCATACATTAATGCATTTTCTATTAATTTAGAGCACAAGCTCCAAGCTTGTATATCTGTCAAATTCATATATCCAGAGGAAAATAGCGCTGTATCCTGAATATGTAAAGGTAGTTCGAGCAGATGCCTTACCTCTAATGGGCGGAACGCCTGTGCGGTTCCTCCACGGTATCCAACCGTATCATTATATCCAAAAGTCGAATCATACTTGAAACCTGCTTTCTCCAGGATACGGCATGACTGATCATTAAAACACAGCCAGTGGATGCGAATGCCAATATCAGATTGACCAGTTACCTGATAAATGCGTTTAAGTTCTTTTCGACCCAGATCGATGTTGTGCCAAGCATCAATGCCATGGACACCAACCTCATGACCTTGTTTTACCAAATTTTTTACAATGTCTTGAATGCTTGTTATATCGTATTTTGAGGCTCTTCGTTTTGCAATTCGACCGGATAGTTTGTTCCCGGCTTTCTTTTTGAAAGGAATTATAAAAAAAGTCGAGCATGCATCTTTTTCAATTTCCAGATATTTGTCGAATTGCAACCAGATGTCTCTGCAAATACCTAAATAGATAAAAGGTAATGACAGGGCCGCTTTCCAATTTTGAAAGAAACGTGACCATGTGATCCTGTTTTTCAAAACATTTAAAAATGAACCAATAGTCGCTCGATAAACAAAGCCCCACATTGTATGATCAAACTTGTGATCCCTTATCCTTACGAAATCCACGTCGTGTGTTAGACAGGCAATGAAATTATAACCTGCGGGCGCTGGTGGAATCTCTATCAAAGGAATTCTCATGTTTACAATCCAGCCACGTAGCATAGCAATGTGGTGCTCCAGTGTGGGAATGTGGGCATTTTCAGGTGGTTGTCCTTCTGAGAGTAAGAATCGGACTTCTTCAAATAAATCATAGCCAATTCTAAAAATTGTTTCTCTAGAGCGTTCGACTTCCAGGCCTGCAATCGTAGAACCGCCTTTTACCCTAATGGTCGGGTTACCTACTCCTTCCAGTGCTGAAATATTTCCATATATCGGGATTTCTACATTCCCACACTGCACAAATACCTTGCCACTAGTAGGCGACAAGGCGATATTCTCATTACAATCAAACTGGTTTCTCTCAGATCCGTAAATTAACAGCAGTCTTGCATTTGCCTTACATACTACGCCCCTGGTAACAATAACAACGTCATAACTGTGGTCTTCATCGTAAAATTCCCATGGGGTCTTGAACAGTTGGAAGAACTCCTCGACAATTTCTTTTTCGTGTTTTTTTGGAATGACACCAATCATAACTGAAGAGCGATTAATTAGAGCCTAAATTGAGCGTTATGACCTTGTACTCGGGTGTTCGACGTACCAGGCTCATAATCCCAACTCAGGGTAGCTCTTCCCGCATGCACTGCAAGAGAAGTCAGCACCGAGCTTAACTCCGCACTCGCACACCCATCCAACATTCCTTGCGGGATTTCCCACAAACAACGCGTGATCCTCTACATCTCTGGTAACAACAGACCCCGCTCCAATGAAAGCATATTTCCCTATTGTGACTCCACATACTAAGGTCGAGTTAGCACCTATTGTTGCCCCTTTTTTGACCAGAGTCGGCCTAATTTCATCCATCCTCCGGATTGCTGCCCTTGGGTTATAGACATTTGTGAAAACCATACAAGGACCACAAAAGACATCATCTTCCAATGTAACACCTTTATATACTGAAACATTGTTTTGAATTTTGCACCCATTACCTATATTGACATCAGGTCCAATGACTACATTTTGACCAATATTGCAGCGTTTACCAATCTCTGATCCGGCCAGGACGTGACAGAAATGCCAGATCTTGGTACCCTCACCGATTGTTACATTATCATCGATCACACTGGTTTCATGAGCGAAAAATTTATCTTTCTTCCCAAAAGACTTCTCTGGCTGACTTACTGCCCCGTGCTCTGACACTTCTTCCAAATATATTCTCTGACCATTGGAATCCAGAGAGCGCTGGCTAGCATTGAGGACTCTGAGGACTCTTAAGCCTTCACGTCCATCAGTTGGAGGTTTTTTACCATTAGAAATGCATTCAAGAAAATATTGACACTCCCTCCGAAGGGGCTCTGCCTCCGTGATATCCGGCCGTTCAGGTTTTGCCTTAGCCGGAGTCGGGATATTACCCTGCCACTGTATTTCGTGGGGATAAATGAGCAACTTGTTTTCCCACGTATTTGTGTCATCAAAAACAGCCATTTTCCGGTCACCAACGACCACCAATTTCTGTTCCTTGAAGGGGTGCAGCCACGATACAAAAATCTGAGCCCTGAGACCTGAACCGAATTCCAGATGCGTGGTAGTCACATCAGCAATTTTCTGATGAAGATAATAGCCGCCGGTAGCCAAGACACTTTCCGGTTCTTCACCAGCAAGAGATATAATCATCGAAACATCATGAGGGGCAAAGGACCAAAGAATGTTCTCTTCCCTTCGTATCTTGCCAAGATTCAACCGGTGCGAATAGATATAATTGATCCGTCCTAATTCCCCTGATCTAACTAATTCTCGGAGTCGTTCAAAAACCGGATGGTACTGGAGAAGGTGGCCCACCATGAGTACCTTCTTCTTGGCGTCCGCCAAATCGATAAGTTCCTGCGCTTCATCTTCCTTCAAAACAAGAGGCTTTTCCACATAGACATGTTTCCCGGCCAACATTGCTTCCCTTGCGAGATCGTAATGAGTTTCAGCAGGTGTTGCTATAACTACGCCCTCAATGTCTTCTCGGCCAAGTACATCACTCAGCGCCATGCAGGTTTCTACTCCCTGATATTGGGTGCTAAAATTGGCCAGCACGTTCTCATTTTTGTCACAAATCAGCATTAACGCGCCAATATTAAAATAATTTCTAACTAGGTTCTTCCCCCAGTAACCTGAACCTATAACCGCAATGCCTGGAATCTCCTTAACATTCTCAGTCTCCATTGAAATCCTTCACCTCCTTTTAAATTTAGCTTTTAACAATTTCAGCAATTCGTCTCTGGTCCCCCTCTCTCAAATAGGGATGCATAGGCAAGCTTAAAATCATAGAGGCACATTTCTCGCTAACAGGAAAATCTCCTTTTTTGTAACAGAGACAATTAAAAACCGGTTGCAGGTGAAGGGGTTTTGGATAATATATTGCTGTTGGTATATTTTCTCTCTTTAATTTCTCCTGAAGCGACGTTCGATTCAATTCATCCTCTGCCAACACCGAGTACTGAGCCCAAGCACTTCTGCAATCTTCCGGCACAGTGGGAGTTTTTAATCTATCATTGATACCTGAAAGCAACATGGAATACTTCTCAGCCACGCCTTGCCTTAGCTCTATTTCTTCAGCAAAGATTTCAAATTTCGCAAGCAATATCGCAGCTTGAATGGTATCGAGACGTCCGTTTATCCCAATTCGGACATTATCGTATTTGTTGCTACCTTTTCCATGGATTCTTAGGGACTGAATAGTATATGCCAAATTGTCATCGTCAGTAAAACACATTCCTCCATCTCCATAGCAACCGAGCGGTTTAGCCGGAAAAAAGGAAGTACACCCAATATCCCCCTGCGAACAAGCTCGCCTCCCCTTGTATTCCGCGCCAAAAGATTGCGCTGCATCCTGTATGAGGAAGAGGTCATGCTTTTCAACTATGCTTTTAAGTGATTGATAGTCGGCTGGAAGGCCAAAAAGATCTACCGAAATAACTCCCCGGGGCTTAAGAGGCGTACTGGCGGGCGTCTCAGGTAAAGGGGAAAGTAATGTGTCATTTGTTTTGAGAGCCATAACCGCCTTTTCGAGACTGTCTGGATCCAGGTTAAAGGTATTTGGGTCAATGTCCACAAAAACAGGTGTTGCACCTAGGAGAGAAATTACCTCGGCTGTTGAAATGAAAGTGAACGGGGTTGTAAAAATAGCGTCACCAGGTCCCACATTGTAAGCCATAAGGGCCAGTAGAATCGCATCGGTTCCTGAAGCACAACCTATAGCATGGTTCATGCCGACATAACCTGCCAGTGCATCCTCCAGCTTTTTCACCTCTGGTCCCATGATGTACCTACCATGGTTCAGAACATTCTGTATATTTGCCTCAAGTTTGTCTCTAATTCGTTTTTGCTGAATATCAAGATCAATAAATTCCACATTCCCTCCTATCCTCAATTCCTACCTTAATCAATGATTAATTCCTTTCAACGCAATAAAATTAACTTCGTGCTTAATGAGGGTATCCGAAGTTGAAACCAACTCCCGAAAAACTATCTCACAATCATTTGTTAGTGACTAATTTATCAACTATCTTAAAAAAATCGCTCATTGCCAAATTCCAATTATTTTTATTAATAAAGTTTAATCCTTTCCTCGTTAATTCACGTCGTTTCTTTTCATTAAAAAACAGTTCACTTATACATCTCGCAACATCTTCTGGATCATTGGGTTGTGAGAACATAACTATATCTTCATTTAGATAAAATTCAGTGGCTGTCGCTTTCGTAGCTATTGCTGGCAATCCCATAGCAAGGAATTCGAAAAGCTTAACGTTCAAAGCTTGCTTTGAATATTTGTTATTTCCTGCCAGCAGGGCTATTCCAAGGTCGGCATTGTGCATTAGAAGAGAAACTTCATCTAGTTCCACATGATTATGAAATGAGACAATATCTTCTAAATGTAAATCTCTTACTATTGATTGGAGACTGGGCAACTCGCCCCCCTTTCCGTAAATCACAAATCTGAGATCGGGAATCTGTTCCTTCACTAAAGCTATTGCTTTTATTATGATATCAACGCCACAATGCTTATTAAGAGTACCAGGATATAGCAAAACGAAAGAATCATCCGATTTCTTTTTGTTCTTGAATTTAGCAGCATTAAATAGCTCTATATCAGGAAGATTTAATATAACGGAGATCTTAGTTTCAGCAATTTTCGACCGCTTGGATATCACATCTTTCCAGTAATGAGTAATAGTTATAACATGATCTGAAAACTTCGCTGAAACCCTCTCTACCAAACACAAAAACTTAGTGAAAAGCTTATTCATTTTATTAGCACCGAATTTGGCCGAAAAGAAATCAGGTAACGGATCATGAATGTCAAGGATAATTTTAGCTCCGAACAATTTTGGAATTAATGCGGAAAAAACAACAAAATCAGGAGGGGTGTGGACATGTATAATTGCATATTTTTTCTTGGCATACAGCTTGGTTACATAATAAAATGACAAAAGAAAAAACTTCAGGAAAGATATCATATAATCTAGCTTTTTTCTTTCTTCACGCCTAGCGTCAACCTCATAAACGGTAACACCACAAAAGTTATATTTTTCCCCACGCGGCTTTTTCCTATCACCAAAAGACAATGCTATAACATCGACAGAATCGCCTCTTTTCACCAAGGCCTCTGAATATTTCCGCACTCTTGAATCAGTAAGATAAATAGACCATGCAATAACGCAAATATTCATTCTGCCTCACCCTTCTTTAGCAATATCAGACCAGAGTCCAGACCAGCCCAACAACTCTACCCCCTTACTGTCGCTGACCTTCTCAACCTTTAGATACTTTGCGGCCTTGATTCTTTCAGAACCATGTCTGGATTCGGTGACGACTTCATCATAAACTGATTGAGGAATAACTATCTCACCATAGAGGTCCCTCAAAAGAACGAGTTGCTCAATTCTTGAGAGTCCTATTAAAGTGGAAGCATCTGCAACAACTGTTTTCCCTTTCATTAAGCTTCCTTTAACTTCTTAGCAATCTTGAACTCAGCGTTTAGTTCGTCCTCATCGTAATCAATAACCGCAATTCCCAATTCATCCAGAAAGCGTATAAAGGCCCCTAAGTTCAACTCTGCCAATTCCGCAGCCTTTCCCAAGCTTAAAACGCCTCTTTTAAAAAGATGGGCTGCGAAAAGGCTTTTCGCTTCTAATGAAATACGTTTTTTTGGCATCCTTCATTCATCAGTTTACACTTTTTTCGAAAAAGCGTGTATTATCGAATTGAATATCGATGTCGAAACTGGAAATTCGAAATCAGGTAACGCATTTACATCTCAGTGGTAACCATTCACACCCCCCTCCCACACCATTAACTTACTGAAATTAAAATGATAAATGACGTATAAAAAACCCGTAATTGCCATTTCAAAGTTTTGGTCTAATTAATTGAAAATACAGATATTTTTTATGACGGCCACATCCACTGGTAAGATAGTTTATTGATTTTACAGGAATTTTCTAAAAGTGCTCTAATAGCATATATCTTAATTAATAATTACGTAATGTTTACATTATTTATCATTACCTCATATATCAACGTTAATCTTCTTAGATATATAGCAGTAAAAATTTTTTTCCAAATCAGCACATTCAGAAAGTTACGTTATTTACGATAGTTAAGATACGTGAGGGGGGGGAGTGAATGGTTACTCTCAGTGTTTTCCCCAATTTCCAGTTCCCAATTTCATTGCCAAAATACAAGATCAACAAAGTGTAAACTACTTTTGACTTGTCATGAAGGATGCCGTTTTTTTGTATACCCGCTACTGGAAAGTGCAAGATATGCATCCTCAGGTATGCCTAAGTTTGCTTTTACTTTACGCATTATTTCCCTCCTATCTAAATTGAGCGATTAGCCTTGTATGTTTCTTTTACCACTACGAGGTATTTTCACGGTAAATTGAACCGCGAGGACGCTAAGAAATACTTTGTGTTTAACTTTGCGTTCTTGGCGCCTTAGCGGTTCCCTCATTCAACTCAACCGCCCGCTACGCTCAAGACGCAAAGCACGCCAAGAAAAAAACGGATGCCAGCCATTAGCTGTTAGCCGGTAACCATTCACACCCCCCTCCCACACCATTAACTTACTGAAATTAAAATGATAAATGACGTATAAAAAACCCGTAATTGCCATTTCAAAGTTTTGGTCTAATTAATTGAAAATACAGATATTTTTTATGACGGCCACATCCACTGGTAAGATAGTTTATTGATTTTACAGGAATTTTCTAAAAGTGCTCTAATAGCATATATCTTAATTAATAATTACGTAATGTTTACATTATTTATCATTACCTCAATATCAACGTTAATCTTCTTAGATATATAGCAGTAAAAATTTTTTTCCAAATCAGCACATTCAGAAAGTTACGTTATTTACGATAGTTAAGATACGTGAGGGGGGGGAGTGAATGGTTACGTTAGCCGTTAGCTATTAGGTAAAAACTTTGTAAAAACAGGTTATTAAGCTAAAAGCTAACATCCAGCTAATCGAACAGGTCATATCTTTGAAGCATATTACCCCTAAAAGTAAGTATAAACTACTTTTGGCTTGCTATGAAGGATGCCTAATTTAGAATATGAAAATATAGGTGATAAAATATGAAAATTGGAGAGCGCGGCCAGGTTACTATTCCTAAAAGTATCCGTGAAAAATACGGATTTCTACCCCAAATCGAAGTCGAATTCGTGCTCCAAAATAAAGGGATAGGGATATTGATTCGAAAAAAAACAAAACACGTCAGTCCTGTTGATCAAGTATACGGTATCTTACAAAAAAACGTCCGGACGGATCCCTATATTGAGTCGATAAGGGGCAGATGATTACCTTCGTTGATACCACCTAAATTGAGCGATTAGCCTTTAGCGGTTAGCTATTAGTTTAATGATTACAGGATGTTCTCCTATTACAAACTTAGGTATTAGCTGTTAGCGATTAGCGGTTAGCGGTTAATTTGCTGCTGTTTCCCAAATAAGTTACTAACACCTAAAAGCTAAATGCTAATAGCTGTTCATTACGGATTACCACACTAATCTGTGATGAACCATTTTTCAAAGCTAAACGCTAATGGCTAACAGCTAATCGCTTAACTTAGGAAGTATAATAAGGGTCCTGACTTCAGCCTACATGTCGATAAAATAGCCAACCAGCCAACTTTAGCAGGGGCATTGGCAGTTTTTGAAAAAAAGAATAGGATGTTTTGATCCCTGAAGGATCCTTTATAAAGGCACTTTTTGTTAGGTCGAACTTGTAATAATTGATAGTTTCTTCTTTTGCCCCCCACCCTCTTTTAAACTGTAAAAGACCTTCATGGTCGAGATCGGTGCGGCCAAAGCTGAAACGCTCGAATCCATTTTGAGCACACGATTTTATGGCTTCCCACATAACCAGGTTATTAGGCCTCAGATGTTGATAATCCCAGTCAGACGCTCCGTATTTGTAAATAGCTTTCTCGCCGAAGTGGAAATAGACAGCGCCGGCGATCACATTCTTCGAATGATAGGCAAGTGCTACAAAACCTTTTTTCATAGAGATTATGTGCTCATGGACTTTCTTGAAAAATAAATATGGTTGCGAAGGAAGACCGTGATACTTTCTCGTAATGCAATTTAATCTATAGAATTCCCTGACTGATTCCAGAGAATGGCACAATTCAACATCAATACCTTCTTTTACGGCTTTGTTTATGTTTCGCTTTGTACCGCTTCTGAAACTTGAGAGCACTTTCTGTTTATCTGGTGAAAGGTCTAAAGTATGGCCGTAGTAAGACACTGAAGGTATAGCGTCCCGAGGGATACCCTTGAAATCCCTCCATTCTATATATTTCCAGCGGGCCTTTTTTCCATATTTAATCACTTCATTGAAAATTTCTTGAAAACAGTCATTATCACAAGTAATGGGCTGACAATAGTCAGTAAAAGGTAGAGACACCCCTCTACTGCCCGTCAAAAAACTCCTGACATCCATAATTGGGAATAAGGCTGATAATTTTCCGTTTTTGATCCAGGTAAAATAGCATGGCTTATAGTTGTAGGATTCTTTGAGTACCTTCGCCCAGTTGGAGGTGTGGAAGAAAGAACAATTTTTGTTTGTGAGAAGGAGGTCATTCCAGCCCGGGTATTTGCAAGGATCAATGATTTCTATGTTCATAGGGGGCATCCTTCATTTTGTAGTTTACACTTTTTCAACATAGACGGATGCCTGATGCCGGCCGTTAGCTGTTAGCTATTAGGTAAAAACATGGTTTCTCGCCAAAAGCCGGCCATTTCCCTGGGTAATACGTGCCAATACATTCCTTCGTATCGTTTCTTGATGTATCTGAGAAAATCAGAGTAGAATGTTGCTGGGTATTCTTCCATTCCAAGGCCTTTGCGGTTAAAATTCATGTAGTCAGGATGGGTATTTAAAAATGCCATTCCGCCTTTTTCTACGACCCAGTCCAGCTTTTGCTTCCAAATCCTGATATCTTTTTCCTTCATGATGATAAAAAGGGTATGATCCTGAGGCAATGTATAGGGCAGCTCGACATATCCTTTGCTTGAAGAACCCCCAAAGATCCAAAGGGGGAAAATGCTGCGGATTCCATCGGACTGCGGCTCAAAGGGATCTGTGTCAAATGTCGACTGGTCATATTCGATTTCCAGATCGTGTATCCACTCCAGGTTCCTGTGCATGGACGGCGAATGGAAACCAACGGCACTCCACTTCTTCAGGTAATAATTGATACGTCCAGCTCTCTCTGTAAATATGTCCCTTGACCAGAAAAGTTTGCCGTCGTGGATTAATCCATGAACCGCTACTTCAAATCCATTCTCAACAAGATAAGACCTAATATGTGAGGGATAATTATATCGTTCGGGAACAAAGTTGAACGAAGACCTGAAGCCAATATTTTGCTCTAATGCGACAAGATCGCGAATATTGTCTGCGCCGTGGATAGTATCTACATCATGGCTGAGAACCAGGGCAAACTGTTTGTTGTCGGGCCAACCAGACCAGCCTTCCGGTATATCACCTGCTGACGGATCTATCGGCCAGGAGTCACGGTATAGTTGTCGTCTGTGAAGGGCTATTTTACTTCGAACGATAAGCTGCAGCGAGCGCGGAATCGCGGGTTTCAGATAGTAGTAGAACCGGTTCAGGATTGAGTTAGTTAGTGGCATGGGGATTTTGTTATCCGTCGCTCCTGTAAGCACTGATCTACAGCTATACATGCGATCAAGACGATAAAAAAGACACTCCAGCTGATGATGATGTGAGGCCGATGAGCAGCCATATGGGGACCGAAAGTATGTGCAATTGTAAAGATAGCTGTCAGCCTGAAGATGCCGGCAAGGTGTGATATGGGAATTGTTAGTGCAATTACCAGCAGCCTCCCCTTTAGAGTACTTTTATACAGCCAAGCATAAGCCAGACCAAACACGACATAGGAAATCAGGTATCTTATCCCGCTGCATCCTATGCTGATCCTAAGCGCAACATTGGGGAGTTGAATTACCCAGCCCTCTTTGATATAGGGTATACCGAAAAAAGAGATAATCTTTAAGGCCCCTCCCAAAGCTATATGCCGTGAATAATTTGCCACTGCCTCGTAAAGGTTTTCGGGCAAGGGAGTCATTGCAATCAGAAAAAATAAGGGGAATGCGATCTGTTTAAAAAATCTTTTACCTAAAATTGTGAGAATTAATCCGGATATAAAAAATATATATCCAATAAAATGCAGTTGGAAGTTATTAATGCTGAATATGATGGGAAGAATGCCTGGAATTATTACGAACAGTCCCCAAAAACTATATTCAGGCTCAATCTTTTTCAGAACATCTATTTTTATCCATAAAAAGAATAATGAAAAAAATGGGACACACACGCCATGAGAGCTCCCTTGGCGGTGGATGACTGCGGAGATTACTTTGATTAATGAGGACTGGTAAAGAAGCAGGCCTGCTAAAATCGATACGATGACAACAAGGGATAAACGGTAATATATATTCCTCATTTCGGCATCCTTCATTCTGTAGTTTACACTTTTTCATTATAGACGGATGCCAGCCGTTAGCTGTTAGCCGTTAGCTATTAGGCAAAAACTTTGTATAAAAACGGACTGTTAAGCTAAAACCTAACGGCTAATAGCTAATCGCACAAGTCATATTTTTTGAGCTATATTATCCCTAAAAATGTAAACTACTTTTGACTCGTCGTGAAGGATGCCCTCATTTCAACTCTAACTAATTTTACCGTGAAAATATATTTATTAGCCACAGACACACACGGACACACACATACATTTTGCCCTGCCGACATGGCAGGGCAAAAACAATACGCGCCCAAGGAGTACCGACACTTTATCCGCTAGTGTATCTATCAGCGGATAAGGTCTTTTGTCTGTGTTCGTCTGTGTGTGTCGAGCGAGTACAGCGAGCGGGTGGCAAATTTTTATACTCAGGGGTGACGAAAGTCCCCGTCATGAGCGTTTACGTAAGATTTGAGCAGGGTTTCCGGCGACAATGGTATTAGCCGGCACATCCTTTATCACAACACTTCCTGCGCCGATCACAGCGCCCTCTCCTATTGTGATACCGCACATCAGGGTCGCGTTGGAGCCGATGGAAGCACCTTTTTTAACAACAGTAGAAATGACTTCCCAGTCTTCTTCGGTTTGGAGGACTCCGGATTCTGTGGTAGCCTGGGGAAATTTATCATTGATGAACATAACTCCATGCCCGACAAACACCTCGTCCTCGATAGTTACACCCTCGCAGATGAATGTGTGGCTTTGGATTTTACAGTTCTTGCCGATGAAGGCGTTTTTCTGTACTTCGACGAATGGGCCGATTTTGGTATCGTCATCTATTCTGCAGCCGTAGAGGTTTATAAAGTCGCTTAAGATTACGCTCTTTCCGAGCACGACATCAGGGGCTATTCGTTTCGTTGTCATCCAATTTCTACCTAAATTGAGCGATTAGCCTTTAGCGGTTAGCTATTAGCTTAATGATTAGCGGTCTGTCGCCCTGACAAGCAGGATGTTTTACTATTACAAACTTAGTATTAGCGGTTAATTTGCTGCTGTTTTTCAAATAGGTTACTAACACCTAAAAGCTAATGGCTGTTCATCACGGATTAGTGTGGTAATCCGTGATGAACCATTTTTCAAAGCTAAACGCTAATGGCTAACAGCTAATGGCTCAACTTATAGGATGCCGGGAGGCTCAGCTACTGATGGGTACAGGTGCACCGTTTTTTTCTAAGGATTTTTTTGACGCCTCAAGCACTTTGACCACCTCAAGGCCGGCCTTGCCATCCGTCAAAGGTTTCTTTCCATTTAAGAGACAGTCTGCAAAATGTTCAGTCTCAAAAGTAAGGGCCTCATGGCCTTCCAGATTCGGTGCGAACATATCGCCCACTCGGTATTGAATCTTCATGTGATACAATTGCTTTTTTGTCCGACTTATTTCGACTCCTTTATCATAAACCTTGACCTTTTCACTCGGTTGATTGTCGTCATAGAGAATCATTTTTGAGGTTCCACCGATTAGCGTCTGACGTATCTTAACCGGAGATACCCAGCTTACATTGATATGGGCCACAGTATTATTTCCCATGTTAATTGTTAAAAGCGCTTTAGGAACCATTCCTGTGCCATAATAGTGGCAGCCTGTCGCTGATACTGTCAGTTTCTCAAACGGCATCAAATAGTCCATGATGGAGATGTCATGGGGTGCCAAATCCCAAAGCACATCCACATCCTGCTGAAAAAGCCCGAGGTTTATCCGAGTGGAATCATAGTATATCAAATCTCCAAGCTCGCCTTTTTCAATGAGCTCTTTAATCTTGCGGACGGCCCCGGTGTATACATAGGTGTGATCTACTAAAAGGACCTTTTTATTTCTTTCAGCCAGCTCAATGAGGTCCTTTGCTTGTTCCACCTTTTCAGTCATAGGTTTTTCCAGCCACACGTCTTTACCAGACAAAATTGCATTCTTGGCTAAATCAAAATGAGTTGAAACCGGCGTCGCAATTGCGATGGCATCGATTTTTGTATTATTGAAAAGATCTTCAGTGTCTTTTGTTAATTTGACTTGTGGGTAACGTCTGCCGGCCGCTTTCAGGCGATCGTCCGAAAAGTCGCAAATTGCTGCGAGATTCATATCCGGATTGTTGTTGAAGTTGCGTGCCAGGTTTGGTCCCCAGTAGCCGAAACCGATGAGTCCTATTTTGATCATTGATTGTCTCCTTTGGGGCCACGGATGCCAGCCATTAGCTGTTAGCCGTTAGCTATTAGGTAAAAACTTTGTATAAAAACGGACTGTTAAGCTAAAACCTAAAGGCTAATCGCTCAACTTAGGTCAGAAATTCATTAATAGAGGTGACGACGTATTCAATCTGTTCCCTGGTCAGTTCCGGGAACATGGGAAGGGAAAGCAGGCGTTCAGCAACATCTTCAGTAACAGGAAACTCTCCTTTTTTGTATCCCAAATGATCGTATGCTTTTTGTAAATGCAAGGGTAGCGGGTAATGCAAGCCGGTTGCAACACCTTTTTCACTCAAATGTTTTTGAAGGCCATCACGATCATCCACCAATACAACATAAAGATGGTATACCGATTCCGCAAATCCGGCTTCTGTCGGTATTTTTGCAGCAGGTAGAACTGACAAAAACTCATTATAACAGGCAGCGTTTTTTCGCCGGGCGTTATTCCAGTCGCTGAGTCTTTTCAATTTGATACGTAGAACACCGGCCTGGATGGCATCGAGACGACCATTATAACCTTCCATGTCATGGTAATATTTTTTTGCCTGTCCATGATCTCTGATCACTCTGATTTTGTCGGCGATTTCTTCATCGTTGGTGACTACTGCCCCACCTTCTCCGAATGCACCAAGGTTCTTGCCGGGATAAAAACTGAAACACCCTGCCGTACCAAGAGAACCTGCTTTTCGATCCTTATAGAGCGCACCGTGGGCCTGGCAGGCATCTTCTATAACTGCGATATCGTTCTTTTTTGCTATTTTCAGGACCTGATCCATATCCGCAGGTTGACCATACATGTGCACAGGAATAATGGCTTTGGTTTTTGAGGTAATTTTTTCTTCAACCTTAGAAACATCAATATCGTACGTATCCGGATAAATATCGACAAAAACCGGGGTAGCACCTACTTGAGAAACAGCTTCTGTTGTAGCAATAAAAGTGTTTGGGACAGTTATTACCTCATCTCCGGGACCAACTCCTACCGCCATCAAAGCAAAACGAAGGGCGTCAGTGCCGGAACTCACTCCAATGCAGTAAGTGGTTTCGCAAAATCCGGCGAATTCCTCTTCAAATTCGGCTACCTGAGGGCCACCCACAAAGGCACCGTTGGCCATGGATTTAGTGATCATGGGGAGGACTTCATCTTCAATCTGCTTGTACTGGACTTTCAGGTCAAGAAACGGTATTTTCACAGATCAAACCTTCCTTTGTATTCTCCGCATCCCGAACGAGCGCAACGAATGGGCGGGGGCGCATTCACACGTTGGGGAGGGAATCCATACGTAGTTGTTTTGAAAAATGAACATCCAACATCCAACAGCGAACGTCCAACATCGAATAAAAAACAAACACCCAATACCGCACATTCAACAGCTATTTTTGTTTCTTCATCTTTTCCCATTCAACGTTCGATGTTGGACGTTCAATGTTCGATGTTCATTACTAAATTCTAGGTCCCCCAACATCTGAATGCGCCCAGTGGGCGGTAATATTTGCTCGTTGTCTCCCGATTTTAGGCAAGCTACCGCCATTTGGGTGAAGATGCCTTCATTGCCTTTGTGGTGAAAAAACATTATCTGAAATCCCAAATTATGATAGTTTATACTGAAGTTCCCTGGGCAAAACAACAGTAATCTATTGATTTCAAAATAAATTTTTAAAATCTTGGTGTGCAATTACTGACTACACTTAATTTCTCAATATTGTCAGCAAGTTATTTAATTTAGA
>PQXE01000003.1:60206-104920 GCA_003194495.1 Deltaproteobacteria bacterium | reverse complement strand
CGCCGTCCGGATGGACGCATAAAAGATATGAGTTGTCGTGTGGCCATGATCCGCATGCAAAACGACGGTTTGATTCAACTCCCGTCCCCCAGGCATGGCAACAGTAACGGTAAACGCTATCTACGCCGCACCCCACAGGCAGAACCCGAGCCAGTCCCGTTCATCGCACCGGTCAACAGCTTGACAGATCTTTGTCTACAGCAGGTAACAGATCGAAAGGAATCCCATCTTTGGAACGAGTACATCGATCGCTATCATTATCTGGGTTACCATCCGCTCCCGGGTGCTCAGCTCCGGTACTTCGTTCGGGATGGCGAACGTATATTGGCCTTACTGGGATTCGGGGCAGCAGCATGGAAAACAGCCCCACGGGATCGTTTCATAGGTTGGACCTCAGAGCAACGCAAATGTAGGCTTCATCTCGTCATAAACAACGCACGCTTTCTGATATTGCCTTGGATCCGCTCAAAGAACCTGGCATCCAAAATCCTGAGTATGGCAACCAGCCGAATTTCCGACGACTGGCAACAACGTTATGGTTATCGTCCTGTCATGGCAGAGACCTTTGTTGAAATTCCTCGCTTTCACGGGACCTGTTACAAGGCCGCCAATTGGATCTGCCTTGGCAAAACAAAGGGCCGGGGAAAGCTGGAAAAACAACACAAAACCCTGCTTCCTAAGAAAACCATCTGGATTTATCCACTTACCAGAAACTACCGTAGGCTGCTATGTAGATAATCTCCCTCAGGCACGGTCAGCAACACTTGATATACCTGAGCATCCTCTGTATACAAAAAATAGGTGATAGAATCGGCGGAATCGCCATGACTTATTGAGAAGTTACATTTAGAAATACACACATTTTTTTATTAAGTCAATCTTTCTTGGCCCCAATTTGAGCGATATTCCTCCCAATTTGAGTAAGTTACATGACTACAAAATTGCACGCCAAAAAGGATGATAAGCCATATAACCTATTGCAATAATAACTCTTTTTGGCTTTTTTTTAGGAAAATTCTACAGGAACTTCAGTTTATAGTATAATCTGGCATCCTTCATAGCAAGCCAAAAGTAGTTTACACTTTTAGGGGTAATATACTTCAAAAAATATGGCTTGTGCGACTAGCTATCAGCCGTTAGGTTTTAGCTTAACAGTCCGTTTTTATACAAAATTTTTACCTAACGGCTAATGGCTGGTATCTCCTAACGAGCCCCTTCTCTGAAAAGGATTGTCTTAACGGTCTTAAGTATTATATAAAGATCCAGTATTACAGACATGTGCTTGATATAGAAGAGGTCGTATTCAAGTTTCCTTTTTGCATCTTCCTCTGAAGCCCCATAAGGATAGCTGATCTGAGCCCAGCCCGTAATTCCCGGTTGAACGGTGCTGCGTTGATCATAATACCGGATCTTCTCTGCCAACTCGCTTACGAATTGCGGCCTCTCAGGTCTAGGCCCCACAAAATTCATTTCGCCTTTTAAGACATTCCACATCTGTGGAATCTCGTCTATCCTGAGTTTACGGATTATTTTACCAACTCTTGTGACCCTGACATCATCCTGCTTTGCCCACTCGGCCTCTCCATGCTCTGCGTCCTGTCCCATAGAGCGAAACTTAATTAAAGTAAAGGGCTTGCCGTCCTTGCCCACTCTTTCTTGCCTATAGAATATCGAACCCGGGGAATCCAACTTAATACAAATGGAAGTCAGCAAAATGATCGGGGATGATAAAAAAAGGCCAAGAGCTGATATGCATGTACCAATAAATCGCTTTGTTGCCAACATTATCCACGACTTTTGAAAACCCTTGTGAAAAATCAGCCAACTGGGATTTATCTTATCAACCAATATCCTGCCGGTAAGCTCCTCATAAAAAGACTCTCCCTCAAGAACAGGCACACCTTTCATTTTGCACTCCAGGAGCTCATTCACAGGAAGGCGCCCTCTGCGCTGGTCCATGGCGACTATTATTTCTTCAGCTCCTGTCTCACCTACCCGCCGGCACAGATTGGAAAAAGAATTAAAAATCATGGTGTTGCCATAAGCTTCTTCCTCAGCAGTCACTTGGTCCAATACCGCACCCGCAACCCTGAAACCGCAGTCACTCTTCTCCTCGATTTCTCTGATTATCTCTTCAGAAAAGGAGCCGGACCCTACAATCAAGACAGGAATGGTCCACCATTCTTTTCTAAGCATCCAGCAATAGGAGTATCTCCAAAGACTGCTGAGAAAAATAAAAACAAATAGGCTTCCCAAAAAGACCCATCGGCCGGGCAAAAGGACTGGAAAGACAAAATAAAAAAATCCCAGAAAAATGGAGGCGCTACCCAGGGCCTGGATCAGGCGGATGGTCATCTCCACATAGTTGAACCCGGACCTGAAAGTATAGAGATCATAATAGTAAAGACACAAAAGGCAGACAAAAACTATCAGAAGCAATCTGGGCCACAAGGACAAGATATCAGATGCGGAAATGTCTCCACCATGACGATAGGCTACTGCCACAACCAGAGAAAAAAACAGAAAAAGGCCTTCGCCACTAAAAAAAAACAGTCTTCTGATGGAATATTTTTTTCCAAAAACTCTGATCATAGACCAGCCATATAGATAGTAGAGCCGCTAAAAAATAGGGTCCCTGTTTTGAGTTAAGTTGAGCGTTTAGCTGTTAGCCATTAGCGTTTAGCTTTGAAAAATGGTTCATCACGGATTACCACACTAATCCGTGATGAACAGCTATTAGGTGTTAGTAACCTATTTGGAAAACAGCAGCAAATTAATCGCTAACAGCTAAGTTTGTAATAGCAGAACATCCTGTAATCATTAAACTAATAGCTAATTGCTAAAGGCTAATACCTTATTTTAGTTTTGAGTTAAGCCTGCTTATTTGAGCTGTAGTAAGGATATTTCTTTTTATAATAGGAATATTTCCAGGGTGGGCTTTCAAAACAGTTAAAGACTATTCCCAGAACCTTATCCTCACCCACCTTGGCAATAGCCTCTTCTATCAAATCCTGACTGGAATAACCAGAACGAACCACAAAAACCACTGCATCGACATTTTGAGAAAGGCTCGATGTTTCAGCCGCCAGATTGACAGGAGGAGAATCTACGATAATAAAACGATCCGGATATCTCTCTCGCGCCTCATCAAAGAGAAGTCTCATTTTAGCAGAAGTCAGAAGTTCGGCAGGATTCCCAACAGAACGGCCGGCAGGAAGAACCGTCAGCTTCATCATGGGAGTCCTGATCAGGTATTTTGATAGGGGTTTATCTGTCTGGAGATATTCTGAAAGTCCTTCGGCCGGCTCAAACCCCAGCATTCGATGCACAGTTGCCTTCCTGATATCAGTATCTATCAAGAGGGCATAAGGATCTACACCTTGAGCAATACTTACTGCCAGGTTACATGCCACCATGGTCTTGCCGGCCGCCTCCATGGCAGAGGTCACAAGTATCACCCTGCAATCTTTACCGTCCTTGGGATAAAGGATTTGGGACCGCAGCACCTTAAAACGCTCTGCAGCAGGAGACTCGGGTTCGTGAAATACCACCAGCTTGGGATCAACCGGACCCTGTAGGGCTTTTGATACAAATCCGGCCCCTTCCCCGGTCTGAACATCTGTCTTGGAAGTAATCGTATCCGGGACTGGTTTCGGACTTACCTCATGCTGAACTCGTGCCTGCTTTTGCTCTCTCGATCCAGTCTCGCCGGATGGCCTTAACTGATCCATCTTTCTTGCCGGCTCTCTCCTTGCCTTATCCAAGGCATCAGCAATCTTACCCATTTTTCTCTGTGCCCTTTAAATATTCACTTTTTTTCTACATCATTCGCAATTAACTCATGCGCGACCACAGGATTATCCTTGTCAAAAACATTGTCAATACTACTAGTTAGATTTCCATCATTCACCAGAACGCCCCACCATAGAAATAGTAATCCCAACGACATAACGATAATCATCACGGCCTTGATGAGTCTGCCGTATCTGCGGTAAGGCGGAATTGTTACACTCTCCGCATCTTTCTCGTCCTTGTTGCCGGACAGCCGGAATTCACCCGCACACTCCTCGATTACTCTATTGTCAATCTGTTTCAGGTCCTTAACATAACCGGTAAGAAGGGCATGGTCTGCCAAGACATTTGTTAATCTTGGAATACCTCTGGAGTACTCATAAAGGCTTTGTATTGCAGCCTCAGTGAATATACCCGGATCTTTAGCCCCAGACCTGAGCAAACGGGTCTCGATATATTTAGCTGTCTCATCGAGGGTCATGGAAGACAAATGATACCGCAAGGTAATGCGTTGTGTCAGCGGCCTCATCTCCTGACTGGAAAGTTTTTCATCAAGCTCCGGTTGCCCCACCAGGATTATATTTACCAGATTGTGACCCGCAGTCTCCAGATTGGAAAACAGCCTTATCTCCTCCAACAGCTCGTGAGTTAGAGAATGGGCCTCGTCCACGATCAGCACAACGTTTTCGTCACTACTATAAGCCTTTTCTAAAAACTGTGTAAACCTAACCAGAAAGTGGGCCTTGTGTTCTATTGCACCCAGCTTATATGCATCTGCTAAGAGGTAAAAAAACTCCTCTCTTGTCAGGGTGGGGTTGGATATGAAGGCAACCCTCACTTTCTGTGGTACATTTGCAAGAAGGGCATGTATTAAGGTAGTCTTACCAGTACCCACCTCACCGGTTATTATTATAAAGCCTTTTCTTTGAGCAACTCCATAGGTCAGATTAGCCAGTCCCTCACGGTGGATTTCGCTAAGATAAAGAAACCTTGGATCAGGAGAGATGGAAAAGGGCTGTTCATTCAGTCCATAATAGCTGAGATACATACTATTCAGAAAAGGCCTTTAAGGACACCAGGGCCCTTGCTCCACAGAACAAACATGAGGACTATTACCATTGCATAACCCGCCACTGCTAATGAACTTAAAAACAATGCATTGAGCCTCCTTTTCCGCTTCTCCGCATCAGTCAAAAGAAGGGGCACACAGGCTAACACCGGGATATTTAACGCCTTTGTCACCTTATCGGGATCATAAAATACCTTGCTGAGAAACTCCAGGCCAAAGGCCAGACCAAACCCTGTGCCTGCAGCTAAAAGCAATGTCATAGCCAAAATCTTTTTTAGATCGGGCTTGAAAGCCACCACTGGTATTCTTGCAGGATCTATCACTCTGAACTGCTCCCCTTTTTGTCTCCTTTCCAGGGCTGCTGCCTGCTCAGCCTCAATCTTGCGAGTCAATAAGCTTTCATAGGACAGCCTCAAGTTGTCATAGTCGCGCGTGAGGTCAATCAGTTCCTGTTCCCTCTTGGGGGTCTCCTCAATACGCTCCTGGTATACGGCTATCTGTTTACGGACCTTGTTACTTGATTCCTTCATAGCCTTGATGTCAAATTCCAGGCCTTTAAGCTGATACCTGAGCCCCACGATGATTGCATTCTCTGGAGCTACTACATCAACCGGAGATTCCAGATACTCCCCCTTTTCCGCGTCCTCCTTATCCGAGGACAAATTCCTTATTTCCTGCTCTTTCTCAAGCTTGGCAATAAGCTTTTTGACAATTACCACGTCCGGGTGTGTATCAGTATAGCGTGTTCTGAGAGACTTAAGCCTCTCCTTCAGACCTTCCAGTGTAGTTGGGGCCTGATGGGGGGCAGCCCCATCCCCTTGGGGACCGGCAACGCCGGGTGCTGTTGCCCTCAAAATGCTCTTCTCTTCAGCAAGTTGGCGCTGCAACAACAATTTCCTGTCTTCAGCATTCCTGATATTTTCTTGTAGGGTCCCCAGTTCTTCCTGGAAACGCTGGAGCATGACCAGATTGCTCGCACTCTGTTCAGGAAGCTCGCCCATATGCTCCATCTTATACTGTTTCAGGTCCTCTTCCCTGTGTTTTAACTCACGATAGACCTTTTCAAGCTCTTCGGACAGAAACTCTGCTGTACCCTTGGCCTGCATCTCCCTTAACTTGAGGTTTTCTTCTATAAACATGTTGGCCAGGGCATTGACAACCCTGGTAATGAGAATAGGGTCCGCCCCCTCATAGGACAATGAGAAGGTGTTTGAACGGGCCGACCTGGGACTGTCTATTTGGATCTTCTTTCTCATTGCCCCAACAACCGTCTCCATTGGTAGACGCTCTCTGACCTCAGGATAGAGGTTGAACTGCTCAATGATCCGCTCAAGACTTGTCCGGCTGGTGACCTCCTGCCATATACCCCGAACGCGCTCAGCAATATCTCCTGTAACTGTGGACCGCACATACTCTACAGGTACCCGCTGCGGCACGACCACTATAGTAGTGCTTGTACTGTAGATCTTTGCAGAAAATAGGCAGTACAGCAAACCGGCCAACAGAAACGGGATCATACCGAAGATGATCTCCCACTTCCTGCGCAAAAGCAGGGAAAGGTATAGATAAATGTCGAAAGGCTTCTGTCCACCCTGTTCGGTTGCCATAGGTCCCTACTCTTGAACAAATTTCGCGTTTTTAAACATCTTTTTTTCTACGCTCCCATCAGGATCTATCTCCATTCGTAACCGTTCATGGAATTACAACACCCGCTTTACCGCAACCCAGCGAACTGTAAGCGTTTACAGGGTGCTGCAGATGCGAGGCGACGGGTACGCAGGCGTACTTCCTGTACTTCAAGTGCCCGGCAACAAAGCAGATGCGGTGCCCTGTGAACGCTTACCTCCATTCATAGGTGCCTCTCAGCCTCAAGAGTATCAGGCTGTCCCGGTATTCATCGTCATCCTCAGAAGAGGATCTTTCCCGCTGGGTCAATTCAAGAGTGCCGGAAAGCCAAGGCAATATCTGATAGGACGTGCCTACCGACGCCTCCCAGGTTTCATCTCTTGTATCCTCTTCTCCCTCCTCGGCCTTTTCATACATGTATGAAGTTGATGCATATAGCTCGATCCTTGGGGATATACTGTAGGCGGGGGAAAGAGAAACACCCCTGTACTTTGTAAAACCATCGGCCTCCGCACCGGAATAATCTAACGTATAGCCCCCTTCACCACTGAGAGTTACAGAGCCTCTGGAAAAATTGCGGACCAGGTCAAGGCCATATGTTGACCCCGTCTCCGGCCCAGAGTTCTTGGGATTATGGAAGAAGTACCCTAAAGAGGCGCTTAGAGAGTATGATGGTCCAAAATCATGATCAAAGCCCGCGGCTATGCTCTGTACATTGTAGTCGTCTTCCTCTTCCTCTTCGCCCGGGGCCTTAGATGAAAATAACACGAGTCCATAGTCCAGGTGCAGCAGAGTATGCGGAGACCAACGCCATTGATAGCCAAGGTTAAATTCCGTTGTTTCGTCGGACGGGTCATCGTCTTTATAGTCTATACGACTCCAGGAATAACCCAGGACGAGACCGTGTGAACGGGTGAGCCAGTATTCAAACTCCAGAGCAGGACCATATTCAACATCATCTTCAATGTCCGGATCAGTATTTTGCAAGCGGTTATCAAGATACGAGACGGTCACCCTGTCCTCTGCGCCAAATTGATAAGTAAATCCCGTATCTACTGTGTTCCTGGAATACTCATTCCTGGTACGTCTCACTCCGGTATACTCCGGGTCCTCTTCCAACGGCTCCTCAGACCTGTAATAAGTGTCCATTATGTGCCAGGAAAGATTTCGGCTGAGCTGTTGATCCCAACTTAATGCGGCAGTGTGTCCAACATAATTGTTCTCACTATGACGTCTAAAGTTATTCAATGACAAAGTATAACCGGCAGCAAAGGTCCTGGTTGCACTCACCTCTTCCAACCGTAATTCGGCACTGAGCCTGGTTATGAAATCAGAGGTTTCATTGTCAGAGCTCAAGTCTATGTTGCTGTCATAACTCTCCTCCAGATCAAGTGCTGGTAAAAAGCGCCACTCTGCCCATGAAGTAGCGGAAAACAAGACTGCAACCACAACTAAGATAAAAGCCCGGCCCAAAAACCGGAAAGGACAAAAATCGAACGGTTTCATATCAACTTACCTCATAATATCGAAGCTAAGGAACGTACAATAAATAACTTGAACAAATTAACGTCTTTTTTGCCGTCTTCTTCGTTGCTCGTCGATCACATAACCCGTTATGCTCGCTCCTCGCGCCTTGAATACAACAAAAAATCCTGTTAATTTTTGTTCAACTTATTTATCTCCCGTTCCTAAGGAACTATTATAGTATCACCTGGTTGTAAGACTATATTTTTCTCCAGATGCTTACCCTTTGAAACATTCGTGTAATCAAACTTTATGCGCGACTGTTTTCCATTTTCCTTGCGCAGAATAACAACATCCCCTTTATCTGCCCACTCTGCAAACCCCCCTGCCAGAGACAGCGCCTGAAGGACTGTCAGATCCTGTTGTAGTGGATAACCTCCTGGAGATACGACCTGTCCCAATACAAATATATTTTTACTGTGTATTTCCTGGACTGCCACGGACACGGTAGGAGACTCCACGAACTTGGCCAAACCTTTCTCAATTTCGGCCTTTAGCTCCAGAGAAGTAAGTCCGGAAGCCTGCACATCATTCAACAAGGGCAAGGTTATCTTGCCATCAGGCCGCACGGGTATTGTGCGAGACAGGTCGGGTTCTCTCCAGACATGTATCTCAAGTATGTCAGTGGAACCGATGATATACTCGTCCTCTACAGGGATCGTCTTTTGCTCGGTATTCTTGCTAACATTTGTAGCTGAGCATCCCTGACAAAAGAAAACGCCGGCAACCAACAGAATAAAAATCGTCTCACTTCTGAACCTTGCTAAAGTCCACTGAAAAAACGAACCTGTTTTCACCATCCCTTACTCCTTTCTCCCCTTAAGATATTCTTCCCACTCCATGGGTAACAGATATTTCTTCTTGTTGTTACATTCCTTACAAGCAGGCACCAGGTTATTCTTAATGCTTCGACCACCTCGTACCAGGGGAACAACATGATCCATTGTAAGACTAGAATGCCCCACGCGCCTCCCACAGTAGAAACAAACACCTTTAGCACATTTCTGGTGCCACCATCTACTGCGTCTGAGTTCTCCGGCCTTGGATTTTTCCCTCTTTATATCCTTTTCGGCAACAACTACCGAAAAATAAACTATTTTTTTGACTTCATTCATAATTTTACATAAAACGAATAAAAAAACACTTTATATTTATTTTATCACACAACCTACAATATAAATACATGCTTTCTTCAAAACGGGAAAGTATCCGGCGTTGTGTTAAGTTAAATTATTATAAACGAGCGATCAGGGTAAAAAGGACTCATGGATAAGCGAGAGTTAAAGCGGTTGGAGAAGACACTTTTTGCCATGCTGGGCCGGCAGCCGGATGCCTTTGGCATAGTATTGGATGAAGGCGGATGGGTTTTTACCAAAGAACTTCATCTGGCACTTATGAAAGAGGCGGGTTTTTCCCATATCACTCCGAGGGGCCTCACACAATTCTTCTCCCTCTACAGACCGGAAAAATTCGAATGGCAGGAAAATCATATCAGGGTAAAACCGGAACTACAAAGCCCTGATCTTACCATATATAAGGAAGCTACGCCCCCGGAATTGCTTTTCGTAAGCATAAGACCAAAAGCCCACGCACACGTGATTGCCCGTGGACTATACCCAGGCAGTAACAAGAATTGGATTGTATTATCCACAGAAAAGGGGATGGCTTTAAAAATCGGAAGGCGCAGAGACAGAGACCCTGTTATGGCGGAGGTGATGGCCCTTAAGAGTAGTAAGGCAGGTGTAGTCTTCAGAAGGGCCGGCAAGGTTCTGTTCCTTGCTGAAGGCCTGGATCCTCAATGGATGAATATACCACCGCTCCCCCCTGTTCGGGAGAAGGACAAACACAGAAAGCTTAAATCCGGCGAGGCCAGGCCTGTCGGCAAAAAAACCCCAAAGGGCATTGCACCGCGACTTGAGCAGATAGGGGCCTTTGTGCTCCACGACACGCCTTCACATGTTGTGTCATCTGAGCTTGACAAAAGAAAGGCGAAGAAAAAATCCCGAGACCGAGACCCTGAATGGAAAAAGGCCAGACGCAACAGGAAGAAGTATGCAAAAAACAAAATGCTCACATGATATCGAAAATCTGGTATCTTTATTATATGTGTAATCGCCTTTTTTCCCTTAGCATCTTAACTCTTACCTTTATACTTTTGTCCTCTCCTGTCTCTGCAATGATGTCTATTGAGGAAGAACAGGAGATGAGGGATAAATTGCTGCGCATGGTTGAGTCCCAGGTTCCGCTGATAAAGGATCCGGAAATTGTCGGATATGTATCCGGTGTAGGCCAAAAGGTGCTTGATCAGGTTAATGGCAAATTTTTTGATTACGAGTTTTTCGTTATACAAGATGAAGGACTGAACGCCTTTGCCATGCCGGGGGGGCTTGTATTCGTTCACACCGGTCTGCTTGAGGTTATAGATACTGAAAATGAACTGCTGTGCGTTCTGGCCCATGAGATAGGCCACGTTCAAGGAAGACATATAGCCAGGCGCATGGAGCGAATGCAGCGAATCAACATAGCCACTGCCGCCATGGCCATAGCCGGGCTTTTTTTGGGACAAGGACAGGTAGGTTCTGCCATATTCGCAACTTCGGGTGCCCTAAATGCCTCTATAGCCCTTAAATACAGTCGTACAGACGAAGAAGAGGCAGACCGGAGGGCGTATCAGTGGGTATGTAAGGCTGGTTATGATCCCAGGGGGCTGCTTACTGTCTTAAAGAAAATGCAGAAATATCGCTGGCTCGGGACGAGCGCCATACCTAATTACCTCTCCACCCACCCGGTAGACAGCGTGAGGACAACCTATCTGGAGGATCTCTGGAACAGGAAGCAATGCGTACAAAAGTTCCCCGAGGATCTATTCAGGCTGAGAAAGATACAGGTGAAAGCGAAGGTCTTAACTCATGATCCGATGCTTATGATAAAATACTACAAACAGGAACTCAATATCACTCCGGATGATATATTCCTCCTCTATGGACTTGCCCTGTCGTTTCTTGCCGCCCGGGAATACGATAAGGCCCTGAAAGCTTATGATAATCTTGTATCTTCGACCCCGGAAAGGCCTGAGTTTGAGGTGGATCAGGGAAGGGCCTGCTTTACAGCGGGAAGATATCAAAAGGCCATCTCGATCATAGGGCCTTACAGCAAAAGACATCCTGGAGATTCAACCGCCAGGTTCTTTCTGGCCAGGGCGTATCTTGAGCAGGGAAAACCGGCTGAAGCCCTTCCCATACTTAAAATCCTGAAACAATCCTGGCCCGATCCTTCAAGTATTTACTTACAGTTGGGAAGGTGTTTCGCTGCTCTCGAAAAACAGGGTGATGCCCACTACTATTTCTACCGTCACTATAAAGCTATAGGAAATCAGCAATCTGCCCAATATCACAAGGACAAGGCCCTGAAGCTGCTTCCGGCGAACAGCGAACTTTACAAAGATCTTAAATGCGATAAAAATCAGGAAAATCCAACAAAATGAAATTATCTACCTCCTTTTCCATAAAACCCTTTTTGCTCGTGGCTTTCCTGGTTGTGCTCGCAGATCAGGTTACCAAGGCCATGGTAATCTCTAACCTCAATCTTTATGAAGTACTGCCTGTTTGGCAGGAATTTTTTAATATTACTTACATAACCAACACAGGGGCTGCCTTTGGATTTATGGCAGGGGCGGATAAGTGGCGTCACATTTTTTTCCAGGTAATAAGCGTAGTCGCCCTCGGCGGCCTTATTTATCTTTATCGCAGCTCGCACAGTCGCAGCTATCCGCTTTTATGGGGGACCTCTCTGGTATTTGGCGGAGCATTAGGAAACCTGATAGACAGAATCCGCTATAGATCTGTTATTGACTTTTTGGATTTCTATGTGGGTTCATACCACTGGCCGGCCTTTAACATCGCGGATTCCGCCATAACTGTTGGCGGAGTTCTCCTGGCATGGCATTTTTTCCGCATTACTGAAAAATAACCTCGATAACAACCAACGGAACGAGGCGCTTGGGGTTGAGATAATGGTCCCTGGGGCATCCAGCCTCATTGGAAGAACACATATGAAAAGAATTGAAAACTGCATTGCAGGCTGCAGCCCGGAATTGGCGAACATTTTGGAAATAGCAGCGAAAGCCGCACTAAGGGCCGGAAAAATCATAAGGGAATTATACGGCAAACCTCACCAGATACGCCAGAAAGGTGATATAGATCTGGTCACGGAGGCCGATATTTCCTCAGAGAATGCCATACTTGCAATATTGGACAAGGCTGGTCTCCACGCTGAAATCCTAGCGGAAGAATCACAGTCTATCTATAATGAAATCCCCACTGGTCCGGTCTGGATAATTGACCCACTTGACGGCACAACTAATTTTGCCCACGGTTTCCCATGGTTTGCCGTATCCATTGCCTATGCCGACAAAGGCGGAAGTCAAGTAGGGGTTATATATTGTCCCATGCAGGACGAACTGTTTTACGGATGCCTCGACCGTGGAGCCTGGCTCAACGGCAAGCCGATAAGGGTGTCCGGTATCCCGGTTTTAGATAAATCCCTCCTGGCAACAGGTTTTCCCTATGATGTCCGAAAAAAAACCGCAAAAGTTTTGGCCGCACTTGAGGCGGTCTTGATTAGGGTGCAGGGCATCCGTAGGGCAGGGGCGGCTGCTATGGATTTGGCTTATGTGGCCTGCGGCCGGCTTGACGGCTTTTGGGAGATTAAGCTCAAACCCTGGGATACGGCAGCGGGCCAACTCCTGTTGGAGGAAGCCGGAGGTAAAACATCAGACTTTCAGGGCAGCTGCTATTCTCCGTTTATTTCGGAAATATTAGCAACCAACAGCCTGATTCATAAAGAGTTGCTATCTGTAATAAGGGACGTGTTGTAAAATATTTATTTTCAGAAAGGTATTGCATTCCCAAAAAGCGTAATTATATTAGCACTCGTCGTTAGCGAGTGCTAAGAAAACAGGTTGGCTATCCTTTTAAACCGCTAAGATAAAACCATATACGAGATACCCCCTAGGGACTCACATGAGTCGCTCGCCTTTTGGCCCAAGGCTTTCGGCTCGTTCTAATTTATTTATTCTGAATAATTTTATAGCAAAAAGGAGAAAAAATGCTATGAAAATTCGTCCGTTACATGACCGAATTTTGGTAACACGCTTACAGGAAGAAGAGAAGACCAAGGGTGGAATTATCATCCCTGACAGTGCGAAAGAAAAACCCGCCGAGGGAAAGGTCGTTGCTGCCGGAAACGGTAAAATCCTTGAAAACGGCGAGGTCAAGCCCTTGGATGTAAAAGATGGGGATCGCATCCTGTTCAGCAAATACTCCGGCACAGAGGTAAAAATCGACGGAGAAGAGTATCTGATAATGAGGGAAGACGACGTCCTTGGTATTATCGAAGACTAGTTAACCCATCAACGTTTCGTCAGAAAACAAATAACGCTTACAGTAACCGAACAACGGAGGTTAAGCAAACAATGTCAGCCAAAGAAATTAAGTACAACATAAAGGCCAGGGAGGCCATGTTAACAGGCATTGATTCCCTGTCCAACGCAGTTAAAGTAACCCTTGGTCCCAAGGGCCGCAACGTCATTATTGAAAAATCCTTTGGGTCTCCGGTTATCACAAAAGATGGCGTTACCGTGGCCAAGGAGATCGAGTTTGAGGACAAGTTCGAAAACATGGGTGCCCAGATGGTAAGGGAGGTGGCATCCAAGACCAGTGATATTGCAGGCGACGGCACTACCACCGCAACCATACTTGCTCAGGCTGTATATGCAGAGGGATCAAAGCTGGTGGCTGCCGGAGTCAATCCCATGGCTCTTAAGAGGGGAATTGACAAGGCTGTTGAGGTCATCGTAGGCGGGCTCAGGGAAATGACCAAGCCCACCAAGGACCAGAAGGAGATCGCCCAGGTAGGCACTATATCCGCCAACAATGACCCCACCATTGGTAACATTATTGCCGAGGCCATGGACAAGGTCGGCAAGGAAGGAGTCATTACGGTAGAAGAGGCCAAAGCCATGGAGACCTCACTTGATGTGGTGGAAGGCATGCAGTTTGATCGCGGCTACTCTTCTCCCTATTTCTCAACAGACCCGGAAAAGATGGAGTGCGTACTTGAGAATCCTTGTATCCTGATCCACGAGAAAAAAATCAGCAACATGAAAGACCTTCTGCCGATCCTTGAGCAAATCGCAAAGATGGGTAAACCTCTTATGATCATATCCGAGGATGTTGAGGGCGAAGCCCTGGCCACTTTAGTGGTAAATAAACTCAGGGGGACCCTCCAGGCTTGCGCAGTAAAGGCCCCGGGTTTCGGAGACAGGCGCAAAGCCATGATGGAGGATATCGCCATTTTGACCGGTGGTGAGATGGTAGCTGAAGATCTGGGTATCAAGCTCGAAAACGTATCCATCAATGACCTCGGGACGGCAAAAAGAATTATAATAGATAAGGACAATACCACTATTATTGATGGCGCCGGTTCCAAGGAAAAGATCGAGGGCCGTGTAAGGCTAATCCGTGCACAGATCGATGAAACATCCTCTGATTACGACAGGGAGAAGCTGCAAGAACGCCTTGCCAAACTCATCGGAGGAGTTGCGGTCATTAACGTCGGCGCAGCCACTGAAACCGAGATGAAAGAAAAAAAGGCCAGGGTGGAAGATGCCCTGAACGCCACAAGGGCTGCGGTAGAAGAGGGAATCATCCCCGGCGGTGGAACTGCTTATCTCCGTTGTCTGGATGCACTTAACGATCTCAAGGTAGATGACCAGGACGAAGAGCACGGAATTAACATCATCAAAAGGGCCCTTGAGGAACCTCTGCGGCAGATTGCCGGCAATGCCGGGCATGAGGGTTCCGTTATTGTTGAACATGTAAAGTCCAAGAATGGAGATGTTGGTTTTAACGCTGAAAAGGGTGAATATGAAGATCTTATGCAGGCTGGAATCATTGACCCGACAAAGGTCTCCCGCATAGCACTTCAAAATGCTGCCAGTGTCTCCGGTCTGCTTATTACAACAGAGGCCATGGTCGCCGAGGTTCCCAAGGAAGAGCCGGCAATGATGGGTGGTATGCCTCCAGGGGGTGGCATGCCCACAGGTGGCATGATGTAAGACAGATAAAAACACTACTAGCAAGGATCAGATTTCTTAGACCTTGCAGGATATAGGCATAAAGGCCTCTCTGACTTAACAGAGAGGCCTTTTTTAGTGGGCGTTCAGAGGTTCAGGGTTACCTTTCTTATAGGGTAAGTCGATGTATATTCGTAAAAGCCTTTAAATCCCATAAGTTTTGAGACAAAGCCCTTTTCAACCGATCAGTTTATTATATCGTGTTTGGCGTTCTTCACGACAAGTCAAAAAAGGTTTACATTTAAAACAATTGATCAGAAAGGACTCGGTCACTCATGCTTGCTATAGCGAAAAGTGGGGTTGTTGTTGGGATAAATGCCTTTCCCATAGAAATTGAGATAGATGTTTCGTCAGGGCTTCCTTCTTTCAATATGGTTGGACTCCCCGAAGGAGCGGTTAAAGAAAGCAGGGAAAGAGTCAAAAGCGCTATTAAGAATTGCGGTTACCCGTTTCCCACCCAGAGGATCACCGTCAATCTCGCACCAGCAGACATGAAAAAGGAGGGGTCGGCTCTGGACCTCCCCATAGCCTGCGCCATTCTGTGCGCCACAGAGATAATTCCACAGGACATACTCAGTAAATACTGTCTTGCAGGCGAACTATCTCTTGATGGCACATTGAAATCCACAAGGGGTATGCTCCCTCTTTCTCTCGCTGCCAGGAACTGGAACTTGAATGGTTGTATAGTTCCAAAAGCAAATGCCCCAGAGGCCGCCGTAGTAAGAGAAACCACAGTATTCCCGGCAGGTCATCTCTCCGAGGTAGTGGAGTTCCTCCTGGACAACATCAAGATCGAGCCCTTGCGAATTGATCTGAATGAATTATTCAAGGAGCGAAAATCCCTATATGGGGACTTTCAGGATGTAATTGGTCAGGAACATGCAAAAAGGGCCCTTGAGGTAGCTGCTGCAGGCGGTCACAATGTGCTCATGATAGGCCCGCCCGGCTCTGGAAAGACCATGTTAGCCAAACGTATTCCATCAATCCTTCCCTCGCTCACCTTTGAGGAAGCTCTTGAGACCACTACTATATACAGCGTAGCAGGACTTTTGCCTTCAGACGAACCCTTAATCACTTTAAGGCCTTTTTGCTCACCCCATCACACCATCTCGGATGCCGGTCTAATTGGCGGAGGAACCGTGCCAAAGCCGGGCCAGGTAAGCCTTGCCCACAACGGTGTGCTATTTCTGGATGAACTGCCGGAATTCAAAAAAAATGTACTGGAAAGCCTCAGGCAACCTATTGAAGATGGAGTAGTGACCATTTCAAGGGCTGCTATTACACTCTCTTTTCCTGCAAGATTTACCCTTGTGGCTGCCCAGAATCCCTGTCCTTGCGGACATTTAGGAGATTCCAGAAACAAGTGCTCATGCCTTCCAAGTCAGATAATTCGTTATCGTAACCGGATATCAGGTCCTTTGCTGGACCGTATAGATATTCAAATCGAGGTCCCTGCAGTACCCTATTCGGAGCTCAGTTATGCAAGGCGGGGAGAAAGCTCGGCCTTAATCAGAAAGAGGGTAATCAGGGCCAGAAAGATACAGGAACAACGATTTAAGGATCTTTCCATCCACTGCAATTCACAAATGTCTTCAAAAGAACTCAGGTTTTTCTGCAAATTGTCAGAAGAAAACAGGTCGTTTCTGGAGGCGGTTGCAAACAAACTCGCCTTGAGCGCAAGGGCATTTCATAGGATAATAAAAATAGGAAGGACTATTGCGGATCTTGAGGAATCAACTACCGTAACCATGGCTCACTTATCCGAGGCCGTACAATATAGAAGCCTTGATCGTGAGAGGATCTGAGTTTTTAGTTAACCCTACACTAATGATAGTTGGTGTGTCGTAAATTGAGCGATTAGCCTTTAGCGGTTAGCTATTAGTTCAATAATTACAGAATGTTTTGCTATTACAAACTTTCACCCTGTTGAATGCAGCTTCGCTGCCCCTTTGGGATTCAACAGGGTGAACCCGTCTTTTTCGGGTTTCAAAGCACAATCCGTTTAGAATACACTTTTTGGTGCAACCTTTGTCCGCGGTTGAAACCCTGCAAAAGCCTGTCGGTTGCCAGGGAGTGTGAACGGTTACCTTACGACCAAACTTCAGACAAATCTATCTTTAACCCGTCAAGAACCCTGCTTTCAAGAATATCATTTTCAGTCAGGTATTGCGGTTTACCATATTTTACCCCCTCAAGGCAGTAAATCATGACATACTTTGCGTCAGGATTAACAATCCAATATTCTTTGACGCCATGCTTTTCATAAAGCAGTAATTTCTCGGTCTGATCTTTATAGGATGTAGAGGGGGACAATATCTCTACCGTAATATCGGGGGCGCCAAGACATCCTCGTTTATCAAGCTTATTTTGGTCACATATGACAACAATATCCGGCTGCACAACCGTTTTCAGCTCTTCATCGGCATCATCTTTAGTTTCTGCAAGTCGTACATCAAAAGGAGCAAAATAAACTTCACATTCCTTGCCAGATACAAAGTTATATATTTTAGCGAAAATAATTGCGGACATTCTCTGATGCTCCCTTGCAGGAGCAGGAGACATATCATAGGCCACACCTTCTATTATTTCCCATCTCTCATCATCAGGCCAAGAGAGATAATCTGCATAACTAAACTTTTCATCTAATTTTTCATTTAACTTTTTAGCTAATGGGGCCATTTTTGCATCTCATGTCGTGTTGGCGTGTTGTGGAATGCAGGGTTAGTTCTTAACTATACCAAACAAATCCCATAAACTTTGATTTTTGTCAATCAGCTTTGTACCTCTCAACATTGCCTTGGTCACAGTTGCTTTTGAAATATTCAGAGCTGCGGGGCTTGCGGGGAGCAAGATAGTAATTTCATCCTGGTTCCGGCAACCCCTCTAATTCTCCGACACCATATACTCAAGTTTTCGAAAAATGATGCTATTCCGCTAATACTTCGATTATGTTCTGATTTTCACTTCGGCCACTTTTGGTAAGTTGGGTTTCGGAAAGCAAAACCCAACGATATTAAGCTATTGTTGGGTTTCGGGGCTCCGTCTCTCAACCCAATCTACGTGATTAAGCGAATCAAGGGCCTATTTATAACCTATTGAAAATAAAGCATATTTCTAAATCAAAGTAATAACGAAAGAGCATCGATCATCTTGTCTTTGCTTATGGCCGTATCTGCTTTTATTGTAATTCAACGACGGCAGCAAAGCTGATCTTGATCTGAAAACATATAGTTTGCCAAAAGGCAGGGGATGCTGAGACCTGGGGATACGCTGCTGGGAAAAGGTATGGGAAGTTGATCAGGCGGGCGGGATCGCTCAAAAAACGATTTCATGCCCAGACAAGGTCGTAGCTGACATTACGGCCTTTACCCTCATTTTGCATCAAAACCCGCTTGCCGACCAAGTCGGATATCTCTCGATAGGCTGTAGCTCTGCTGGTTTTTGCAATGGAAACATATTTCCTGGTTGTCAGCCCCCCCTCAAAACCGCCTTGCCCCGCATCCAAGAGGCGATTTACCACCTTGCGTTGGCGATCATTCATGGGCGTTTGACCGTGTCTTTGCCAGAAATCAGCCTTTGCCAGAACTTTGGAAATGAGCGTTTCGGAATTCTTCACGGCTCGCTCCAAACATCCCAGAAACCACAAAAGCCATGCTGTTATATCATCATCCCCCTTCTGACATTGCTCCAGAATCTTATAATATTGATCCCGTTCCGCCATGATTTGTGCAGAAAGGCTGTAGAATCTCGTTGATAGCCTTTCATCCTGTGCAAGAGCCATGTCGGTCAAAGCCCTGGCAATGCGGCCATTGCCGTCTTCAAAAGGATGGATGGTTATGAACCGAAAATGGGCAATACCGGCCCGCAACAGCCCCTCGGTATTGTCTAAGCTTGCTTCCCACCAGGAGAGGAATTGTGTTATCTCCTCCCCAATCCTGTCTGCGGGAGGCGCCTCAAAATGGACTTTCTCCCGGCCAACCGGCCCGGATACAACCTGCATGGGTACTGGGCCCCGCCAGGTGCCGGTGCGAATGCGCCGCAGACCTGAAAAACCTGTCGGGAACAATGCTGCTTGCCAACCCTTCAGTCTTTTTGCTGTGAGCGGTTCATTATAACGTGCTGTTGCATCAAGGATCATTTCCACCAGACCATCAACATGGCGCTCGACAGAAGGCAGGCCAACAATCGGCAACCCCAACCGTCTGGCTATGGAGGACCGGACAGAGTTCCTGCTTAAAGACTGCCCTTCAATAGCAGCGGTTTTTATTGTCTCTTCAGTCAGGATTTCCGCCTGAGCTTCCTGACTGAGATTCATGCCAAGGCCATGAATTTTACTCAATAACCTGCCCTGGCAAAAGCGTGTTCTGCCGACCGGATGGAGCAACATATCGTTCTGCAATCTAAAGTTAGGCCAATTGGCACGTTGCCACACGTAGCGCACAATCCCTCTCTAATCGCTTCATATTTTAAAACAATTATACATTGTATTCGCTTCATTCACAACCAGCGTATTAGTATTAGGGGACGCTGAAGGCAAAATGCACCAAGCTTGTTTGATTGAATATTGAAAATTGAAGAATTAACCAACCACGAACTAGTACAGCGTATATTCTAAAGTTTCGGACATAACTGCTTTAGCTTAATGCGACGTCTTTCGTTCTAAACTGCCAGTCGACCTTAGTTTGACGGTTATTTTGATCAATAATAAATATTATACAGAATACGAAGATTTAAATTTTACATTGTACTAGGTCTTTGCTTAATTTCAATACTCCGGAAAAAATGCGCTACAGGGAGCGGAATACAGTAGAACGCGTCAACGGCCGCTTGAAGGACGAATTTGGTGGTTTAATGGTACGGTTTCGCGGCAATGCCAAGGTGATGTGTCACCTGATGTTTGGCATATTGGCACTAACCGTTGACCAACTGACGCGTTTTGTAACGTAAAGGCCTTGTTTAGGCAAGGTCTGGCGCTGTTTATGTGTTCAATAGGGATATAAGGTAAAGTTTTGTCTAAAATTTGGCAATTTGGCGCATTTTAGGTAAAATACTGCTCTATTTTCAATGTGTGTTCATAATTATTAGGTGACTGAGATTTATTCGTAATTCCAGATCTCCTGCACACCGAGTTTTGCAAAAGGCTCTACCGAGTGGGTGGTGGAGAATTCGTTCTGAAGTGGGGTAAGGATATTGCGTAAGATAAATATATTCATTTCTTTTTTCCACAATAGAGCGAATAGGAATACTATCAGGGATGCAAAAAGATGCCGGGAAAATGGTGGAACAAATAACCAACAGACTTGATTCCATTTCTAAAAAATATTCCCAAGTTACCCACAGACCCAAAATATTTTTTGAGGTCAGTTATCCCAATTTGCTATCAGCCGGCCGATTGAACATAGTCAATGATATAATCAATAAGGCAGGGGGAGAAAATGTAGTCAAAGTCCCCAAGCGATTGGTCAGATACAGCTTTGAGGCCCTTTTATCCGATGCTCCGGATGTGTATATAATTCAGCAGGGCCCTATGAACCGGACCATAACAGACCTATCAAAGAGGCCGAACTTTGGGCTCTTGCCAGCCGTAAGGAAGGATCGGGTTCTGGTAGTAGAGGAGTTTCTTTTCTCAAGGCCGGGCCCAAGGTCTGTGGAAGCAGTTGAGCAACTCGCAGCTTACCTGTACGGCGGGCAGGAAAAGGACAGCTAATGGGCTCAATATCTATTTCAGGGACCGAGAGAAAAAAACAAGCTTTGAAAAATGGTTTATCACGGATTAGTGTGGTAATCCGTGATGAACAGCTATTAGCATTTAGGTGTTAGTAACCTATTTGGTAATTTTTCAATAAGTCCGGGTACCAGTCACCTGAGAGGTAGCTTGCAAGAGCAATCAACAATCCAATTAGGGCATGTAACGGTCTTGTACGAGGACAACCACCTTCTGGTACTTTCAAAACCTGCATGTGTTCCAACCGTTCCTGATTCCAGTAAAGACATGTCACTGCTGGACTGGGGCAAGATGTATCTGAAAGAAACCAGGAGCAAGCCCGGCAATGTCTTTCTCGGAACGGTTCATAGACTTGACCGTCCTGTCTCAGGGGTAGTCTGCTTTGCCGTCACCTCAAAGGCCGCTTCCCGGCTTTCCGACCAGCTCCGGACATACAGGATGTCCAAGACCTACCTGGCCTTGACTGAAAAAAAGCCCCCATCTGAGCACGGGGTGCTTGAGCACATAATCAAAAAAAACAATGCAAAAAACATCGTAAGGGTAATATCTCCCGGCCCTACAGAAACCGGAGGAAAATTTGCTAAGACTTCCTGGGTGTTGCTTGAGGCCAAGGATGGCGTCTATTTACTTGAACTCAAACCGGAAACCGGGCGTCCGCATCAACTGAGGGTGCAATGCGCCGCCATGGGATGTCCCCTGATGGGTGACATCAAATACGGTGCCCAAACTCCATTTCCTGATGCCTCTATTGGTCTTCATGCCTATAAATTAGAGTTTTTACATCCTGTTCGAAAGGAAGGGCTTAGCTTCTCAACTCCTCCTCCTGATTCAGGGCCATGGAGACCTTTTGTGGGTGAACCCTGAACCTTTGAACGATTACTATATTCAAAAGGAGCTGCCGTGGCTGCTTTACAATTAGAACCTCTCTTTACCTCCAGCATATTCTGCAAGACCTTTTCAACATCGAATGTGACCGTAGAAGTTGCCGGAAATCTCATCCGGGTGATATGGAATGAGGAACTTTCAAAACAGGTGAATACAGCCGAAGAAGACCTGTTCATAGAGGTCAGAAAGAAGAAGAAATTACCAATCCTGGAAAAGAAGGTCTCACACCTCCTCTCCACTGAGTTTCATCTTGACGCTGACGGCCCTATCCAGCTCAGGCTTATTAAGAAAAAGCGCTATCAGTTGCACCTTTCCACATCTTTTCATTACACGCCCAAGGTAGTCCTGATCTCGGAAAACGAGAGGCGTCATCACCTGAAATGGATGGATATTGACTGGGAGCATATACAGCGAGAGGTAGAGATATCGTCAGGGCTTGACTGGGAAAAGGATATAGATATTTTCCTCCACGTAATTAGATGGCCGGAGCCGTCTACAGGCCTTAAAGAACAGGAATGGCTCCACACAGGCCTCTCCAACCACGCAACAGTCCTTGGGGCCTTAAAAGAGGTCTCTCTGATAATAGCACCTAAAACGGACATAGAAAAAACTGCTCTGCCCAATCACCAAATCACCAAATCACCAAATCACCAAATCCTCAAGACCTTGTTCAGGCTCGTTTTCAAATTGCCGGAGGTCGTCCGGGAATTGGCTTTTTTGGATTTTAAGATAGGTCCTTCTTTTCCCTTTATGGAACTAAAACGGGAGATATGGGAAGGAGACACTATACAGCTCAGGGCGTGGTGGAACATACCAGATGAATGCTGGAAGAAAGTAAAAAAAGATTTGCTGGCTCCTAAAGGGCTGGACTGGAAGGACATAGATATCTGCATACAGCTCAACCAACTCGAACCCCATCCTATACTCCAAAGCACAAACTGGCTGTTCACAGACATCCAGGATGGAAGCGCCTATCAGGCCGCCCTGATAATAAGACCAAAAAAAGAAAGCAAGAAGGATCTTAGTCCTGCTGTTATCACCTCCAATATAGCCGGCGTTCCTGCAAAACCGGATCAAATTGTTTTATTGCCTATTGATGAAGGGCGAATTTTCACTTACTGGCACCTTGACAGGGAAAGGCTGGCAAAACGTCTTGATGCCCTTTCAGGGGGCGACCCCGGAAAAGTATGCACGTATATCAGGGTATTTCATGATTGGGCAGGCAGCCTGCATCATCACATGGACGTGGAAGTACATCCGGGTTTTTCGGACAACTGGTACCTTCCAACCGCGCCGGACAGAGTTTACAGAGTACAGCTTGTTGCCATCTCAGATCAAGGTAAGATTGAGTCCCTCACTGATGTATCAAACCCGGCACAGACAATCAGGGTATCCCCGGGAAATAATCCGGTATCATACAAAGAAGTTGATTTGAAAATTGAACATCCCACCCAACTTGAACTCAAGTCTGTCCTTGGGTCAGCTAAGCACTCAATAGGACTTGAGCTTCTCCATTTGCACGCACACTTGCCATACTTCAGGCGGAGAGTAGTATACGGCGTGTCCGGCATATGGCAGCCCATGGGCTTTCCTGAAGAGTGGTTCCACGAGGCGATTCGAGAAACATACGTCCCGCTGATTCTGACCTTTGAACGTTTGAAGTCAGAAGGGGTGGATTTCCGCATTTCAATGGATATCTCACCGACACTTACAAATATGATGAGATGTCCCCTGCTCCAGGAAGAGTTCCTGAAATACATAGAGGCCCACATAAGCCTTGCCAGGGCGGAAACGGACCGGACAGGGCGAGAGGCCCATCGTTATCATGAGACCGCCTGGATGCATCTCAACCGTTTCCTGGAAGTAAGAGACTGCTTTATGAGATACAATGGGGACCTTACCAAGGCATTAAAAAAATTACAGAACGAGGGCTACATCGAGATCTCCACCTGTGGAGCCACCCATGCCTTTCTACCCTTCTTTACGGCATTTCCTGAATCTGTCAGGGGACAGATACAAACTGCTGTACTGGATTACAGGGCCACTTTTGGAAGGGATCCCATGGGCATATGGTTGCCTGAATGTGCTTATGTGCCGGGTATAGAAAATTTCCTGGAAGAAGCCGGCCTTCATTACTTTTTTACTGAAACCCATGCAGTCTTGCATGCAGACTCCCCTGCTGCTTTTGGCACCCACGCACCGGCATATCTCAAAGGGAGCAATGTCGCCGCCTTTGCCAGGGATCCTGAAACAGGAAGACAGGTGTGGAGCGGTGAAGAAGGTTATCCCGGCGATCCTGACTATCTGGAATTTCATATCAGAGGCGGCCCCTTGAAGTACAATCGAATTACCAGCCGAAGCAGCGATTACAAAGAGCCCTATGTCAGGGAATGGGCCCTTGAAAAGGCAGCTAAGCACGCTCAGCACTTCGTTGAGTCCAGGAATTTCCGCTTCCAGTACATAAAGAACTGGTTCTGGAAAAAACCTTTGGTAGTGGCCATGTACGACGCAGAGCTATTTGGCCATCACTGGTACGAGGGTACGGACTTTCTCTATTATTTGCTAAAAAAACTCTACTACAATCAGAATGAGACAGAGCTGATTACCCCCAGTGCTTACCTGGCCCGTTATCCCAGAAATCAGGAGGTATTTATCACTCCCTCATCCTGGGGCGACAAGGGGACTTTTGACAGGTGGATATACGGCTCTGTATCATGGATGTACAAACACTCCCACGAGGCTATCAGAGAGCTGGGAGCCATGGCCTCTGATCTCAAAACCAACAGACAAGATGACCAACTTGCAAAAAGGCTGGTCAGCCAGGCGGCAAGAGAAGTGCTCCAGTCCATGAACAGCGATATTCCTTTTGTAATCTCTAACGGTCATTTTGTAGACCGCATGAAGGAATTCTTTTTTGAAGATCTGGAACGGTTCTGGATACTGGCAAACCTTTACAGGAATGGTGGTGACAGGCCTGAGCTCACGGCATGCAGGTTACAAAGGCTTGAGATGGAAAACCCCATCTTTCCTGAAATTGATCCCTGTGCCTTTGCCCGGTAGTTCTTTCGATCTTGCCTTATCAGTGCTCTATATAGCACCTAACCTGGACAAGCCAGAACCAAAAAGGTTAAAATAAAGACTCAAATTCTCGAAAAATAATAGTAGACTAAGGCATCCTTCATTTATCACTTTACACTTTTAATTGATGCTCTTCCGCTAATACTTTGATTATGTTCTGATTTTCACTTCGGCCACTTTTGGTAAGTTGGGTTTCGGAAAGCAAAACCCAACGATATTAAGCTATTGTTGGATTTCGGGGCTCCGTCTCTCAACCCAATCTACGTGATTAAGTGAATCAAGGGCCTATTTATAACCTATTGAAAATAAAGCATATTTCTAAACCAAAGTAATAGCGGAAGAGCATCCAAAATGAAGACATGGTTGGTATACAGGCAAGCCGTGCTAATATACAGAGAAATTGCATATCAACCATGTGGTGGTGGACTGCACATGGGAGGCGAGCGAAGCTAACCGCACAGGGTGAAAAAAGTATGTCCATACTTGATCCGGTAACACTTGAAGTCTTCAAGCACCTCATCCTTGCAATTCCCGAAGAGATGGGGGCGAATCTCAGGCGAACCGCCTTTTCTCCGAATATCAAAGAGCGTCTGGATGAAAGCTGTGCCGTGTTTGATGCCAAAGGTCGCCTTATTGCTCAGGCCGAGCATATCCCTGTACACATCGGGGCCATGCCGTCGGCAGTGAAAGCCGTTGCGGTTGACTTTCCCGAACTGAGTCCAGGGGATCAGGTCATTGTGAACGATCCGTACCGGGGTGGATCTCATCTGCCGGACATTACCTTGATCGCACCTTTTTTCTGTGAGGGCAAGCTGAAGGGATATGCAGTTAACAGGGCGCATCATGCCGATGTGGGCGGCGACACGCCAGGATCCATGCCGGGATCGAGCAGCACACTTTATGAAGAGGGCATTGTTGTCGAGGACGCTGCGCGTCCTCGACAATCGCCGCGGATTGCCATCCGCCGGCTGCGAGGCGCTCCGCGCCTCACAACCAGCGAATGCAGTCGACTGCGCGCGCAGGCAAGCAAGCTTGCCTACGTGCTCGCGACTGATCCGCGGCGATTATCCCTCCTACCTTATTTGTTAAAAAATGTATCATCCAGGATCATGTGCGAGCAGTTTTTGAAAAAAAGACGAGAAACCCTGCGGAACGTATTGGCGATTTGAATGCTCAAGTTGGGGCAAACCGCCTCGGCGTATCAAGGTGCATTGATTTCATAAGCCGGTATGGGGAAAGGGCCTTTGACCAATTCGTAGAGGCCGTCATTGACTATACCAAATCGAGGGTGACTGCCCATCTATCTGACCTGCCTGATGGGGAGGAGGAAGCGATTGAGTACCTGGACGGTGAAGATGAGCCCATTCCCATACGTGTAAAGATCCGGATTCAGGGTGCGAGCTTCGATGCGAATTTTACAGGCACAGCCCCCCAGAGCCCAGGAAATGCCAACACACCCCTGAGCGTAACCAGATCAGCGGTGTATTATGTGCTCAGGTGCTTTCTGCCTTCGGACATCCCGCCAAACCACGGGTGTTACGAAAGCGTGAAGGTGACAGCACCTGAGGGCTCTCTCCTTAACCAAGGCCACCGGCGGCAGTCAGCTCCGGGAATGTGGAGACATCCCAGAGGATTGTTGACGTGCTCCTCCTTGCATTAAAGGACCTTTTGCCTGATCAAATCCCTGCCCAGGGACAGGGCACCATGAATAATCTAGCAATCGGATGGGAGAAAAAAACCTATTACGAGACCATTGCCGGCGGGATGGGCGGCAACCCGAAGTGCGACGGAGCAAGTGCTGTTCAGATACATATGACCAACACGGCCACCACTCCGGTTGAAACCCTTGAAAGCGCCTATCCGATAAGGGTCATAAAGACCTCACTAAGGGACGGTTCAGAGAGGGTATTCATCCGGGCGGGATGGGTCTTGCACGGGAACTTCTTTTTCTGGAGGATGCAATCGTATCCATTCAATCTGAAAGGAGACGCTTTCCACCAAAGGGAATAGGCGGCGGGAATGACGGGAAGTGCGGGTCAAATCTGTTGAGGCGAATTGACGGCACAACAATAGAGCTTCCCGGCCGATGCACCTTCAATGCCCTGAAAGGGGAAGGGTTGGTCATAAATACGCCGGGCGGCGGTGGATGGGGGCAAAAAAATGATCAAGCGACTAAAGGGGACGTCGTTAATTCGTTTTTGACATCGCTGTCCAGTAAACTGGTAAACAACGTCCCCTCGGTTTTCTTCAGCCCTCTTTTTTACATTAACCAGCTACTATTTCTAATTGGTAGGAGGAGCAGCTTCCTCAGCAGGAACAGCAGGAACAGCTTCTTCAACAGCAGTGGCAACTTCTTCCACTGCCGGTGCTGCAGCCTCTTCTGCTGGAGCTACGGCCGTTGTTTCGGCTGGTGCAGTAGTGCTACCTTCTTCCTTGCAACCAACAAAACCAAAACACATCAACGCTGCAAGACATACCAATACAATTAGTTTTTTCACTTTAAGTATTCCTCCTTTTCGTGACAAACTTCCACCCTCTTCCCCATTTTTTTCTCGGCAGAAGCAGTCTATTATCCGATTACCAAGGTAGATGAAAGCCGAGCTTATTGTTAATTAGCAGGGGCAGCCTCTTCTGCCAGCGGAACAGCCTCTGCCGGTGCAGTCACATTTGCTGTCTCTTCTACTACGATCACAGCTTCCTCTGTTGTAGTGCTCCCTACTTCCTGTAAGCCCATGAAACCAAAACACATTAACATTGCAAGAGATACCGACACAATAGTCCTTTTCATTCTATTTTCTCCTTTTTTTGAAATGAAAAAATTTATTTCGTAATCCATTTTTTTAATTAGTACCTGAACGAAAACCTCAAATTTTGTTTTTTCAATTTAGATAGGGGACCGTTAACATATTAAGATTATTTCCTTTTTTAATTTAAAATTCAAAATTAAGAATTCAAAATTGTGTCTGAACGGCCTTTTCGTTCAGACACTAACTACATGTGTAGCCCTAAAGCCCCCTTCATACAGCAAAGAATATGCCCAATAGATTTTATTTAAGTTAACTTATTGATTTTAGTAACTTTTAGCCATGACTGAATAATGTCGGACGGATATTTTTGTTAGGATTATCCTTCAAGAGTGAAGGATAAAACAGCTCACGTTAGCTAACTACCTGTTAATTCACATTTTTATATGTAGGTTTTTCCATACATATTGGCCCTCTTCCCGCCCCGGCAACCGATATGCTGTGTTCATACAAATCATGTGCTATAACTTAAATTGAGCGATTAGCTATTAGTTTAATGATTACAGGATGTTTTGCTATTACAAAATCAGGAACCATTTTCCAAAGCTAAACCCTAACAGCTAACCGCTCAACTTAGGTTTAAACCGACCAGGAGGTCTGAAAAATGAGGGTGCTTATCTTGAGTGCGGATGGATTTGAAGACAGCGAACTCCTGTGTTCTATGTACCGGCTTAAAGAGGCAGGCTATCAGGTGGACATAGCCGCGCCGGAATGGGGCCGGATAAAGGGAAAGCGGGGTTATACAGTGACTGCCAACCTGGCTCTGGACGACGTGCAGCCTGATGGTTTTAGATTGCTTCTTCTGCCCGGAGGTAAGGCGGCACCTCAGACGCTTCGCTCAATTCCGCAAGTTCAGGATATTGTGAGAGCGTTTGTGGACAAGGGACGGCCCGTGGCCGCCATCTGTCACGGCCCCCAGATTTTGGTATCGGCAGGGGTCTTGTTAGGGCGGCGGGCTACCTGCTATAGAGGTGTGGCAAGTGAACTGGAGGCCTCGGGTGCGCTCTATGAGGACTCGGAGGTCGTGGTAGATGGCAATATCATAACCTCTCGCCAACCTTCGGACCTCCCTGCTTTTATGGGCGAGGTCATACAGGCCCTGACCTGAAAAGCACAGGGGGCATCCTTCATTCACCAGTTTACATTTTTTAGGAAAAGCGTGTATTATCGAATTGAATGCAGATGTCGAAACTGGAAATTTGAAATTAGGTAACGCATCTACATCTTTGCATTTTTTCCAATTTCCAGTTTTACTGCCAAAATATAAGACCAACAAAAAGTGTAAACTGCTCTTGACCTGTTGTGAAGGATGCCTACTCAATCACAGATTGGAGGAAAAATATTATAAATCAGAAAACAAGGCCTGAAGCCAAAGGCCCTGTAATATCCTTTCATCCCATGATTAAAGGCGACATCTTTTACTGGGAAAGGGGTATCTGGGATGAGGACATGATTCACAACCTCACAACAGCCAGGGCAATTATATTACCACAGACGGTGTCCAAAGAACTCTATTTCCTGTGCCGAACTCTGTGTGCCAATGTTTTCCCGAACTACGATCTTCGTTTTAAGTGGGAGGGAAAGGTGGGCGATTCCCTGCTATTCTGGAGTTTCGGGATTCCTCATCCGAGGACGTGGATTTTCCCCAGAGTGGAAACCATGCTGGGCGACCACCCTGAAATGTGCCATTGTCCCAGGCTCCCGGATTATCCATTTGTAATCAAGGGGACCGGTGGTGGAGAGGGCTCCCAGATTTGGTTGATAAGAAACGATCGGGATTTGGAGCAGGCAACAGAAATACTCAAGCATTTTGAAATACAGGGCCTTTTTGGATTTGTATTGCAGGAATTTATTCCTAATCTCCAAAGGGACCTCAGGGTTGTGATCATAGGAAATCACATCCAGAGCTACTGGCGATGCAACACATCGGGTTTTCTCCACAATATTGCAAAGGGTGGACAAATTGATTCCCTGTCCGATCCGGAGTTGCAAGCCATAGGAAGAAAAGCAGTAAGAGAGCTGTGCACACATACTGGAATCAATATGGCGGGTTTTGACTTTGTTTTTTTGGAGGGATCTAATATTCCCTTATTTATTGAGATCAATTATACCTTCGGTCGAACCGGTTTAGGAGGCTCTGATGCCTTTTATGGGCTCCTTGAAAATGAGATTAATCAGTGGTTGGAGGCATAAGAAATTGGAAATTGGGGTAAGTGGAACAAAAAGATTCAGAACGCCGTGGGCTATCAGATAATACGATCATCTGAAACAGTACAAAAGCATGAAGGCCAAATTTCTAATTTCAACATTCCGTGAACGCTTCACCATATTCATTTAACGTAATAATATCTAGTATATAGAGTTGCAGGTAGCTCAGGAGTTTACATGACATCCCAAGTACGTGTAATAGTTACAGCCGGATACGGAACCAACTGTGAGATAGAGATGGCCAATGCATGCAGACTGGCCGGTGCAGATCACGTTGATATAGTACATCTCAGTGATCTCCTGGATGGGAGCGTTCGCCTGGATGACTATCACTTCCTTAACCTGCCGGGTGGATTTTTAGATGGTGACAATCTGGGGGCGGCACAGGCCGGGGCGTACAGGTTCCGAAATGCCAGGGTCAGGGGAACAGGAGAACGTCTGCTGGATCAACTCCTGGAATTTGTGGAAAGTGGGGGTCTGGTACTGGGGGTGTGCAATGGTTTTCAGTTGATGGCGAAGACCGGGCTCCTGCCGGGTTTTGATGGTGATTATGAGCAACGCTACGTAAGTCTCACCTATAACGATTCCGGCAGATTCGAAGACCGGTGGGTCACTTGCAAGGTATCTCCGGACTCTTCTTGCATATTTACCCGTGGTATAGACCATATTGAGTTACCGGTAAGACACGGAGAAGGAAAGTTCGTGACAATTGACATATCTGTAAGGGACCGGCTGGTGGCAGAAGGCCTTATTGCACTTCAGTATGTATCACCTGTAACAGGGGAGCCCACACAAGACTATCCCCTCAATCCCAATGGCTCGGAACTCGCCATAGCCGGCATTTGTGATACTACAGGCAGGCTCATGGGCCTGATGCCCCATCCTGAGGCCTTTCATCACAGGACCAACCATCCACGATGGACCAGGGAAGAATTGCCCGAGAAAGGGGCGGGGCTGGCCTTTTTCCGAAATGCCATGAACTATGTGCGGGAAAAGCTCGGCAGTTGAGCAATTAGATGTTAGCCATTAGCGTTTAGCTTTGAAAAATCAGGACATTATGTTAATTAGAAATAACATCCAACAGGTTCACCCTGTTGAATCCCCAAAGGGGGCAGCGAAGCTGCATTCAACAGGGTAAAAGTTTGTAATAGTAAAACCTCCTGTAATCATTAAACTAATAGCTAACTGCTAATAGCTAATCGTTTAATTTAGGTAGAGCAAAAAACTATGCCTGAATCTCTGCCCCAGATCCTGGTGCGCCTGCTTAAATATTTAAGGCGATTTCTACTGGAAACAGCGATTTGCTTTGCAGGGCTCACTGCCATTCTATACTGGCTTTCTCCTCATTTCCTGGCCTTTCTTCAGTCCCATTTTGAGCAGCACCTGGCCTTTTTTGGAGTGCTGGAGCCGATGCTGGCCCTGCTCAAGCTCTCAAGCGTTGGAGCATTAATGCTTCTGGCGCCGTGGATACTCCGGCGTATGTCGCAGGGGCTGGTAGATGTGCTTGGTTTTTCCAGAAAATTTTCCCTGGTGTTTATGCTGTCTGCGCTTCTACTCTTTTATGCAGGGACCCTTTTCTGTTTTTTTATAACCCTTCCGTTTGGGATAAACTTCCTCCTGGGTTACCAGTCACAACACCTGCAGCCTGTAATAGCTGTGGGCAAATTTGTGAATTTTATCGGCCTTTTTCTTATTAGCTTTGGCGTAATTTTCGAAATTCCATTGATCATGACACTGCTTTGCAGGCTGAAAATCTGTGGTCCTGAGACCTTTGGCAGATATAGACGTTATGCGATTCTATTAATTGCCATAATGGCTGCCATTCTCACTCCAACGCCGGATATTTTCAATATGGCCATGATGGGAGTGCCCTTGTATATCCTTTACGAGGCAGGAATAATTATTGCCAGAATAGTAAATCCTACTTCTACTTATCTTGACAAGGCTTAGCCATTCTATATAGTGCGAGATTCGTGTTAAGAGCTTTAATAATCTGAAATTAACCAGGCCATTGGCCTTAGCGTTTAATGACCAAAGATCTAAAAGGATTTAGAAACACTGTCCCTGTAGAGGACATTCCGGAAGATGGTCTGCATCTGTTCTTTGAAGATATGCCGGGGCTTTTGTCTGAGACAGAGGAGTGCAGAATACAGGGCACTGCAAAAGGGGACGTCTTTCTCCACCGTGTTGATGGGGATGTGCATCTGGACGGTAAGGTTGCGGCATTGATTGTCATCAAGTGCGACCGTTGTCTGGAGGAGTATAATCAGGAGATAGACACCTCTTTTTTCTATATACTGGTCCCTGGTCAATCGGTAGAGGAGAAAAAAGAAATAGCCCTTGGTAAAGAAGATATGGAAGTATCCTTGTATGATGGGGCTGAAATCCGGTTAGGGGAAATATTCAGGGAACAGATTCTGCTACAAATTCCTATGCGGCATGTCTGCAGGGAGGACTGTAAGGGCATCTGTCCCGGGTGCGGTGCGGATCTTAATAAAGAGAAATGCCGTTGCCGAGCAGAAACTTTGAATAATCCATTTAGTGTGTTAAAAAAGCTGTAACCGTTCACAGGGCACCTCATCTGCTTTGTTGTCGGGCACTTGAAGTACAGGGAGTACGTCTGTGTACCTGTACGCCTCGCATCTGCAGCACGCTTACAGTTCGGTGGGTTTGCGGTAAAACGGGCGTTGTAATCCCGTGAACGGTTACAAAAAGCTGCGTGAAGCAGTCAAATGAATATCCTTTTTCGGCTTATCTATGTTAGGCTAGAATATTAAAAGTTAAGAGGTATTAAGAAATGGCAGTTCCACAGAGAAAAACTTCACGTTCACGCAAGGGTAATCGTCGCTCGCATGATGCGCTTCGCATACCGAGTCTTTCAACATGCCCTCAATGTACAGAGCCCAAGCCTCCCCACAGGATTTGTCCCCATTGTGGTACCTATAGGGGAAAAGTGTTCAATGAAGAAAAAGATTTAGACTAGAAAATGTCTGTAGCAGTAGATGCCATGGGGGGTGATCGAGGCCCTGATGTCTTAGTAAAGGGATCAATCGACGCGGCCAGAGATCACGGCGTTGAGATTACCTTGGTCGGGATAGAAGATGTGTTGAGGGAAACGCTTAAGCGGCAGGGCGGGGGTGATTTGCCCATCAGCATCTATCCGGCCTCTCAAGTAGTTGATATGGAAGAATCCCCGGCTGATTCTCTGAGACAAAAAAAGGATTCTTCAATTAGAGTTGCTTTTGAACTTGTGCGTCAGGGAAAGGCCAAGGCCATACTCAGTGCAGGCAACTCAGGGGCCACGCTGGCAACAGCCATGGTTGCTCTGGGCAGAATCAATGGCGTTCGGCCGGCCATCGCCACGCTTATGCCGACCCTGAAAAAGCCCGTGACCATGATAGACGTGGGGGCAAACGTAGACTGCAAGCCCGTTCATCTGCTACAGTTCGGAATAATGGGCTCAGTATTTTCCAGAGAACTTTTGGATAATTATCGACCCAGAGTTGGGCTGTTAAGTATCGGGGAGGAAGACACCAAGGGCAACCAACTTGTAAGAAAGGCGTATGATCTCCTTGCGGGCAGTGATCTGAACTTTGTCGGCAATGTGGAAGGCGGTGAAATCTTCAAAGGCGACGTAGACGTAATAGTGTGCGACGGATTTGTGGGTAACATATGTCTAAAATTGAGTGAAGGTCTTGCAAAGGCCATACTTACCATGCTGAAGTCAGAGATTGGGGGAAGTCTTATGGCCGACATGGGACATCCCTTGAAATCCGCCTTTCAGAGATTCTACAAGATAATAGACTATGCTGAGTATGGTGGCGCTCCGCTGTTGGGGATCAACGGGATAGCAATCATATGTCACGGGCTCTCCGGTTCCAAAGCAGTTAAAAACGCAATACAACTAGCCCATGAACTTGCTAAGATAGAGTTGGCTGATAAACTTGAAAACTCTCTTGCCAAAAGACAGGATCTGTTCAAGGTAGCCCAGTGACGTCAAAGTCCCAACGAGGCTCCATCGATTAAAATCTAATCATTATGCCTATTCGCAGTATAATCATCGGGACAGGGTCTTACGTACCCCAAAGAGTGGTAACCAACAAGGACCTGGAAAGCAGGGTGGATACTACCGACGAGTGGATACGCACCAGGACAGGTATCATTCAACGCCATATCTCTAATGACCAGGAGACCAATTCTTATCTTGCTACACGATCAGCAAAACAGGCCCTTGATGTGGCAGGAGTGCTCCCACAGGATCTGGATCTTATTATAGTCGGTACCATGACTCCGGACATGCCAATGCCCTCTGTTGCCTGTCTGGTGCAGAATGAGCTGGGAGCAAAAAAAGCCGGGGCCTTTGACCTGTATGCCGCTTGCACCAGTTTTCTTTATGCGCTTTCCGTGGCAGATAAATTTATACGCAGTAACCACAGTATGAAAATCCTTGTGATTGGGAGCGAGGTGCTCTCCAGGGTTACAAATTGGGAAGACCGGAATACATGCGTGCTTTTCGGTGATGGAGCGGGGGCCGCAGTACTCACCGGTACCAGAGGGGACAGGGGCATTCTCTCTACTCACCTCCATGCAGATGGTTCATTAGGAGAGCTTCTTATCTTAAAAGGTCTTGGGACGGCCTTCCCGGTGAGTCATGAAAACCTTGAAAAGGGATGGCAGTATATTCAGATGCAGGGTAGAGAGGTGTTCAAACATGCTGTCAAAGCAATGGAGTCTGTGGCATGGGACGCTTTGGAGGCAAATGGGTGGAATGGCGATGATGTGGACCTTCTGTTTTCTCATCAGGCCAACACTCGAATCATTAATTTTCTGGGAGAGAGGTTGGGGCTTCCTAAGGAGAAAATCTTTATCAATATTCACAAGTATGGTAATACCTCGGCGGCGAGCATACCCATTGCCCTTGATGAAGCTAATCGAACAGGACTGTTGACCCCCGGCCTCCGTATTTTGATGGTTGCTTTCGGAGGGGGTTTTACTTGGGGATCTGTGGCCATGTGCTGGTAATATGGGTACTGAGTGGAGAGAAAGGATTTCTATATGGCACATGTCAATTATTTCTTGACAGAAGAGCAACAGATGATCGTGGATCTGGCACGCCAGATAGCCGTGGAAAAGATCATTCCTGTACGAGCACAACTCGATGAGAATGAGGAATTTCCCTGGGATATCATGAAGGATATGGCCCAGGCGGATCTTTTCGGGCTTTATATCCCTGAAGAATATGGTGGCTTTGCAAAAGGCTGTTTTGAAAACTGCCTGGCGCTGGAGCAACTTGCCTATGGTTGCATCGCTGTTACTACGACTTTTGCTGCCAGTGCGCTGGGAGGTTATCCTATTCTGCTTTTTGGTTCTGATGAACAAAAGGCCCGCTATCTCCCGGATATTGCCGCAGGCAAGCGCCTTGTAGCCTTCGGGCTTACCGAAGCCAATGCCGGAAGTGATGCCGCGGGGATACAGACTACAGCCGTGGAAGATGGAGACCACTGGGTTTTAAACGGTACCAAACAGTGGATAACCAGCGGCGGTGAAGCAGAAATATATACCATCGTGGCCATGACCAATAAAAACAAAGGTGCAAGGGGTGCAACATCCTTTATTGTTGAGAAGGGTGATCCAGGATTCAGCTTTGGGAAAAAAGAACGAAAGATGGGGCTGAATGCCTCATCAACCAGGGAACTCGTATTCAATGAGTGCCGCATTCCAAAGGACCGTATTCTTGGCAGGAAGGGCCAGGGTTTCATAATGGCCATGAGGACTCTGGACATAGCCAGACCCGGCATAGGGGCTATAGCAGTCGGACTTGCCCAGGCGGCCCTGGATGAAGCGGTCAAATATGCAAGGCAGAGGATACAGTTCGGCCAGCCGATAATCTCCTTTCAGGCCTTACAGCATATGCTGGCGGATATGGCCACAAAGATAGAGGCCTCAAGGGCCCTTGTGTATTCAATAGCCAGGACCATTGATGAGGGAACAAAGGACACTGCCAAAATATCTGCAATGGCAAAGCTTTTTGCCACTGATATGGCCATGCAGGTAACCACTGATGCGGTCCAGATCCTGGGCGGTTATGGATATATGAAGTCCTATCCGGTTGAAAAAATGATGCGGGATGCAAAAATCCTCCAGATATATGAGGGCACAAACCAGATCCTGCGCAACGTTATCGGCCAGGCGTTAAATAAGGAGTACGCGAAAAAATAATATGGACAAATTGAGGAATTGAGAGTAGTGGAACGGTTTTAATTCCTCAATTCCTAAATTCGTAATTCCTAAATTCGCATTTTACTATGAATATAGTGGTTTGCATAAAACAGGTTCCGGACGCGAAGACCGTGCGTTTTGACACGGAAAAGGGCACCTTGGTACGGGAAGGGGTAGAGGCTGTTATAAATCCTTTTGACTTCCATGCCCTTGAGGCCGGTTTTCAGTTGAAAGACACTTACGGCGGAGAGATCACTGTACTGAGTATGGGGCCGCCACAGGCGGAAAATGCCCTGAAAGAGGCCTTGTCCCTTGGAGCGGATAAGGGAATCCTTCTGTCAGACCGTGCCTTTGCCGGGGCAGATACCCTGGCCACCACCTATACACTTGCAAAGGCAATAGAAAAGCTGGGGCCTGTTGACCTTGTGCTTTGCGGCAAACAGGCCATAGACGGTGACACGGCCCAGGTAGGCCCAGGGCTGGCTGTCCGGCTCGGCATTCCTTATGTGACATGCGTAAACGCGCTCAGTGTCCTGGATGATGGAAAGACAATGCATCTCAGGCGGATCAATGAAGATGGCTATGATATGCTTGAACTTGAGATGCCTGCCCTTCTGACAGTACTTGCCTCTCTCAACACACCAAGGCTTCCTTCTCTCAAGGGGAAGATGCGGGCCAGGAAGGCTGAGATCCCCGTATGGGACGCCAGGGAGCTCGGAGCAAAACCTGGTATGATCGGGCTGGAAGGCTCAGCGACTCAGGTGGTATCTACGTCGGTCCCTACTTTTGAGGCCAGGCGAGAGATGCTTGAGGGCTCATCAGAGGAACAGGTGGAAGCCCTGGTTTCCAGATTCAAGGAAGCGGGAATTCTGTAATGCTTAAGGTTGATATAGAAAAGTGCACCGGATGTGGTGAATGTGAAGAGTCATGCACTTTTGAGGCTATTTTTGTAGAAGACGAGGTGGCCGTTGTTGATCAGGACGCCTGCACCCTATGCGGTATCTGCGTGGATGGCTGCCCTGAAGGGGCATTAGAAATCCAAGGTGAGCAAGGTCTGCTTGCGACAGACTTAAGCTCCTGGAAAGGGATATGGGTGGTTGCAGAGTGCAGGAGCGGGGTCCTTGCCCCTGTGACACTTGAGCTCCTGGCGAAGTCCGGGGAACTTGCAGGCAAGCTTGACACAGAAGTTACCGCAGTGCTCATGGGTCACGAAATTGAATCCAGAGCACAGGAATTGATATTTTATGGGGCGGATAGGGTGCTGGTTGTTGACCACCCTGAGCTTGCAACATTTACCGACGAGGTTTATGGGAACATACTTGCAGATCTTGCCAAGAAAGAAAACCCCGAAATTATTTTGGCCGGTGCAACGGCCATGGGGCGTTCCTATATACCAAGGGTCGCCACGATCCTTGAGACAGGACTTACTGCTGACTGTACAGGACTTGATATCCGGGCAGAAGACAGGACGTTGCTTCAGACCAGGCCGGCCTTTGGGGGAAATCTCCTTGCAACTATTGTATGCCCCGGGCACCGACCCCAAATGGCCACAGTCAGGCCCCATGTTATGAGAGCCAATGCCCCTGATCCTGATCGGAAAGGCGAGGTAATCCGCATCCTTCCCGGGGAAGATTTGTTGAGTCATCGGGTCCAGGTCCTTGAGTCTGTGAAGGAGCAGGCAGAAGGTCCCAATCTCAGTGAAGCGGATGTAATCGTGACTGCAGGCAGGGGATTTGAACAGGAAAAGAACGTTGAACTGGCCAAAGAGTTGGCCGATTTGCTCGGAGGTACGGTTGGGGCTACAAGGGCGGCCGTAGATGCGGGGTGGCTATCCGGCCGCACACAAATTGGTCAAACAGGTGTTACCGTGTCTCCCAAGCTTTACGTGGCTTGCGGGGTATCAGGGGCCATACAGCATATAGTTGGAATGCAAGGGTCAGAGATCATAGTGTCAATAAATAAAGACGCTGAGGCCCCCATTTTTGACGTGACTACTTACGGCCTGGTTGGGGACGTCAAGGAGATATTACCCCTTCTTATCCGGAGAATTCAAAAAGAGCGGGGATCATAATATGTCGTGTGAACAGAAACTTAAAGGGAAAATAGCAGTAGTAACCGGGGGGTCCAGGGGAATAGGCCGGGTCATATGCCTTAAACTTGCCCGCCTCGGGGCCTATATTTTTGTAAACGATGTCTGCGATCAGACAGTTGCCCAAGATATCTTAGATGAGATTACAGGGGCCGGGGGGGCAGGCAGTTTCCTTCCCTTTGATGTCGCAGATACTGAAGCAAGTTCCAGTGCCCTTAAATCGGTCATCAAAGACCATGGTGGGGTCCACATACTGGTCAATAATGCAGGCATTACCCGGGACAGCTTACTTGCCCGAATGAAGGCAAAGGACTGGGACCTGGTGATGTCGGTGAACCTGAAGGGGGCATTTAATTGCACCCAGGCAGTCATTATGGCTATGATCAAGCAAAGATGGGGTCGAATTGTCAGTATAGGTTCGGTAGTCGGCTCTATGGGTAATCCGGGCCAGGCCAACTATGCTGCATCCAAGGCCGGTTTAGAGGGATTTACAAAGTCCGTGGCCAGGGAAACGGCGTCAAGAGGGGTTACTGCAAATGTCGTGGCCCCTGGTTTCATTGAAACAGGTATGACTGCAGTATTGCCGGAAAAAGTAAAGGAACAGTTGTTGAGCCAGATTCCTGCAGGCAGAATGGGAAGTCCTGAGGATGTGGCTGAGGCTGTAAGTTTTTTGACCTCAGAGGAGGCATCATATATCACCGGACAAGTGCTCCATGTAAATGGAGGATTGATCTGCGATTAAAAGTTTACTGTTGGCTAGGTCTCTTTTGGGCCAACAGGATATAGGGGAGGATAAAAATGAGTATAGATACCAAGATGATTGATATCATTGCGAGCCAGCTTAGCGTTGCCAAGGAAAAGGTGGTACCGAAGGCATCCTTTGTGGATGACCTCGGAGCGGATTCTTTGGACCTTGTGGAGCTGGTCATGGCCATGGAAGAGGAATTTGATATGGAAATAGCCGACGAAGACGCGGAAAAGATGCAAACAGTCCAGGACGCTATTGACTTTGTCAAAGAACATGGAGAAAAGTGAACCATAAAAGGCACTGGTAATCAGTGTCTGAACGAAAAGACTGATCAGACACAATTTTGAATTCTAAATTTTGAATTTTGAATTAAAATCGGCATAATATATCGACATGACAAACCAAAAACAGAACAGGAGGGTAGCAGTAACAGGCCTTGGTCTTCTTTGCCCTGTGGGTATCGGGGTTGAGGCCGGCTGGGCGAATCTGATAGCTGGAAAGTCCGGCATAGGTCCTGTTACCCGTTTTGATATAAAAGGCTATCCTTCACAGATTGCCGGAGAGGTGAAGGGCTTTGAACCGGTTGATTTCATGCCGGAGAAGCTGGTTAAACGGATAGATCCTTTTGTAAGACTGGGTGTGGCGGCGGCTCGAATGGCCGTTGAAGACGCTGACCTAAAGATCCCGGAAGACAAAGCCTCAAGAGCTGGTGTTATTACCGGATGTGGCCTTGGCGGGCTGGGATCAATTGAATACTTCAGGGATGTCCTTGTGAATAAGGGCCCCAAACGCGTGAGTCCGTTCTTTATTCCCATGGCCATACCTAACATGGCCTCCGGCCAGATCTCAATAATGTGCGGAGCAAAAGGACCCAATACTGTAGTATGCACTGCCTGCGCGGCAGGTAGCCACGCCATAGGAGACGCCTTTAAGACAATTCAGAGAGGGGCGGCCGATGTGATGATATGCGGTGGCACTGAATCAGTGATAACACAACTGGCATTTGCGGGTTTTGGCAATATGAAGGCCCTCTCTACAAGGAATGAAAGACCTGAACAGGCCTCAAGACCCTTTGATAAAGACCGCGACGGATTTATAATCGGCGAGGGTGCAGGTATCCTGGTCATCGAGGAGTTGAATCATGCCCTGGAAAGGGGCGCCGATATCCGCGCCGAGATAGTTGGATACGGGCTTACCGGAGACGCCTATCATATCACAGCCCCGCCCGAGGATGGAGACGGAGGTGCCAAGTGCATGTCCATGGCCCTTGAGGACGCAGGGCTCAACTATCAGGACATAGACTACATAAATGCCCATGGTACCAGTACTCCACTCAATGATCTATGTGAAACAAGGGCTATAAAGACGGTCTTCAAGGACAGGGCAAAAGAGATACCGGTGAGCTCCACCAAATCCATGACAGGGCACCTGTTGGGAGGTACAGGGGGAGTTGAGGCTGTCTTTTGCGTAAAGACCATTGAAGACGGGATTATCCCCCCAACCATCAACTATCAGACCCCGGATCCGGAATGCGACCTTGACTATGTGCCGAACAAGGCAAGGACCCGGCCCGTTGATGTGGTTATGTCCAATTCCTTTGGGTTCGGCGGGACTAATGCCGTACTGATCTTCCGCAAGTACCAGTAAGATATATATTGTAACCGTTCACAGGTCCAGAGTTCCGGGTTCAAGGTTTGTGAACGCTTACCATAGATTTAACCGTTTGCACTTCTTGGCAGGGAGTAAATAATTACATGAAGATAGCTATCGGTTCGGATCACGGTGGATTTGAACTAAAAGAGAAAATACGCAGCTTACTTATAGAACTTGGACATGATGTCCAGGATATGGGCTGCTACTCTCCGGATTCGGTTGACTATCCGATACAGGGCCGTGAGGTCGCAAAGTCCGTGGCATCCGGTCAGTGTGAAAGGGGGGTCCTGGTCTGTGGAACCGGTATAGGCATGTCCATAGTCGCCAATCGCATACCAGGCGTCAGGGCTACTCTATGCCATGATCTTTTCACTGCCGGGATGAGCCGGGAACACAATGATTCAAACATACTCTGCATGGGTGGAAAAGTAATAGATCACGGGCTTGCCGAAGAGATGGTCAAAATGTGGCTTATGACTCCTTTCAAAGGCGGACGTCACAGTCGCAGGATCAATATGATTGACTCCTTGGAGTAAGAAAATGATTCATTTGAAACGCACTGATCCAGAGGTCTTTCAGGCCTTCAGGGCCGAAATAGAGCGGCAGACAGAGCAGCTTGAGATGATAGCCTCGGAAAACTTCGTGAGCGAGGCGGTCATGCAGGCAGAGGGCAGTGTCTTCATGAACAAGTACGCCGAAGGCTACCCAGGGAAAAGATACTATGGCGGATGCGAGAACATGGACGTGGTGGAGAAGCTTGCCATTGACCGCCTGAACCAGCTCTTCGGATCAGAGTATGCCAACGTACAGCCCCACTCAGGTACTCAGGCAAACATGGCAGTATATTTTGCCGTTCTCAACCCGGGTGACTCCATCCTGTCAATGGATTTGGCACACGGAGGACATCTCTCCCATGGTCTGCCGGCTAGTTTTTCAGGACGGTTTTTCAAGATAGCTCACTACGGCGTGAGCCGTGAGACCGAAATCATAGATTATGACCATGTTGCAGAAATTGCCGAAAAACACCGGCCTAAGCTCATTATTGCCGGAGCAAGCGCCTATCCCCGCATCCTGGATTTTGCGTCCTTCAGAAGGATAGCCGACGAAGTTGGGGCCTATCTCATGGTGGACATGGCCCATATAGCCGGACTCGTGGCATCAGGTGTTCATCCGTCCCCGGTCCCGTTTGCAGACTTTATTACCTCCACGACCCACAAGACTATGAGAGGTCCCAGGGGCGGAATCATATTAGCTATGGAGAAATATTCCCGATCCTTGAACAGCCAGATCTTCCCTGGCATTCAGGGAGGTCCTTTGATGCACGTAATCGCAGCAAAGGCCGTAGCCTTTAAAGAGGCCCATAGAGACGATTTTAAAATATACCAGCAGCAGATTGTTTCAAACGCAAAGACCCTTGCAAAGATCTTGCAGGACCGAGGATTTCGCCTGGTCTCAGGGGGCACGGACAATCACCTTATTCTTGTGAATCTTTCAGACAAGGGTCTCACCGGGGCGAAGGCAGAGGATGTGCTGGAGCAGGCCGGTATCACGGTAAATAAAAATACTATTCCCTTTGATACCCGTTCCCCGAATGTTACCAGCGGTATCCGGATCGGGACCCCTGCAGTGACTACGAGAGGGCTCAAAGAAAAAGAGATGGAAGAAATAGGTAACTATATCTCAGAACTCTTGAACCAACCTGAAGACGATAAGTTGATCGGAGATATTAAAATGAAGATCCGGTCCCTGTGCGAGAGGTTTCCGCTATATTCCGAACGTCTGGCACGATATGATATTGGCTGATTGCACTATTCCGGTTTATCCGGGTTAAAAAATATGGAAAAAGATATCAAAAATACCAGGCCGTCCTGGGACGCCTACTTCATGTCCATTGCCCACCTGGTTGCCCAGAGGTCCACATGCCTGCGCCGTAAAGTAGGGGCAATTCTTGTAAAAAATCGTCGTATCCTGGCAACAGGTTACAACGGAGCCCCAAGCAGCTTGACACACTGTCTTGAAATAGGTTGCCTGAGGGAGAAACTTAAGGTCCCTTCGGGTGAGAGGCACGAGCTCTGTAGAGGGCTCCACGCTGAACAAAATGTAATTATTCAAGCTGCACACCATGGGATTTCCGTAGCCGACTCGATTTTGTATTGCACTAATCTGCCCTGTGTTATATGCACAAAAATGCTGATAAATGCCGGCATCCGGGCCATCTATTACGCTAAAGGCTATGCAGATCCCATGTCCCGTGATATGTTGGCAGAGGCTGGAATAGATCTTATAGAATTCCGGGAAAATAATTAAGTACTATCAGAAAGTTACAAACTCTATTAGTGACTTCTCAATGAGCATGGTCTCGACTACCTTTGGTTCAATCAGAGATGAATCCTCACAACTCTTCTCTCGGGAGCCTTGAAGTTACCCGACAAACCAATACTGCTGGCTTCGTCAACTTCTGCTACCTGAAGCACCGCGCCGGAGCCAAACTCAGGACGATATTGGACTTTTACTTTTGTGTCTTTTTTGCAACTATCTGCTCAGCAACCATTTGCTCCCTGACCAGTCGAAGAAATTCTTCGACTGCATTTTCGGAATCATCCGGCAGAAAACTTTCAGTAACATTTAGCTGGCTGCCATCATGACAATGTTTGGGAAAGGTTGAGACATTTCGCCATTTCTTATGAGGAGCGTTATCATGACGTTATATAGCATCTCTAATATCTCGTTGCTCCCAGTGGTATGAATAGCTGCCATCAGGTGAATACCAGATATCTACAAAAGTATTGTCAATTAAATAAAGCCGCACTGGATATTTCATATAAGCGCAGGCGAGTTTTGTGACGCAACGCCGAAGGCTCTATAGAGCCTTCAGAGGCAAGCTGTGATCGTCTCTTTTTAGCTATGGGTAGAGTATTACCATAGCCGAGCTTGAGAAGGCAATGGCGCAAATAGTTGCTGGGGTATAAAATTCGGTAGTCCCTACAAAGCAGTGCAGGTTTGGAAATGCCGCCATGTTTTGCTTTGTAAACACCTGATTTTTCGCCATGTGCTGCCAGAAGCTAAGAGTAACTTCTCAATAAGTCCGGGCAATTTAAAAAATACTATGAAATCAACAAGTTGCAGGACGTAAAAATGAAGTTTTTTTCTTTGCAAATCACTTTGCACTATGCTGTCAAATAACGATATCCTGTGATATCAATAAGTTACTTATATTCACTATTTTTACAGAGTAACATTTGGGGCCCAATTTTCTGTACATAACCTATTGAAATCATTGACTGCCCGGACTTATTGAGAAGTTACAGCTAAGACATGTAACATATTGAAATTATTGACCCGTATTGTTTTGTAGGGACTACCTAAAATTCGAAGAACTGATTACCCTGCAAAAAGTCGGAGTCGATCTAAAGCTATAATATAAACATATTCGTAATATATAAATGGTAGTCGTTAAATCTCAACGGATACATAACGATTATAGGCCACAAAGAACACTTTAAAGACAACATGGTGCACATATAAAACCTTAGAAAAAGCTAATGTCTTTCTCGATACTCTCTGTAACCATTGACGAACAGTACAAAACAATCGTTCTACATGGTTTGTTTCACCAGTTTCCTTTCCTACACATTTATGAAATCTAGGATCAAATATATGCTTATATGATTCCCAAAAGTCACTAAATGATCTTTTGCCTCTATATGAATAAGGAATGCGTTTCCATAATTTTTTACAACTTTCCTTGCTCCTATCTCCAATTACAAAAGCAATAATTTGCCTATTATGCCTAGCAATAGCAACCCATACCCAAACCTTAAAAACACTCGAAAAAACAAAAGACCACATTTCGTCAACCTCTATAACTTCATTTTCATGTGGATCAACCAATGTATCTTGAAAATCAATTTGCTTCGCCTCTGCTTTAAGCCATGATGTTAACGTTTGACGACATACACCAAATTTTCTTTCTATACCACACATACTCATCCCTTCCAAATAACACCCAATTATCAACTCCTTTTCCTCGTCCGAATATTTAGAATGTTGTGGATTCTCCCTGCCATATCTGTTACAATCCTTACATTTGTAAAGCTGTTTACCATTATTAGAGTCAAATCCATTCTTAACAAGATATTTACTACCACAATGAGAGCAA
>PQXE01000003.1:44854-59060 GCA_003194495.1 Deltaproteobacteria bacterium | reverse complement strand
TGTAAAGCCTACCAGAGGTTCACACCGAGTTTAGGTGGCAATTTTGGCTCCAGCTTCTTTCAGATCCCTCATTGGCCCCATTTCACCGTTTTATCCCTCATCAGGCAGATCTATGAAGTTTCTTCGGACACCCTTGCTTTCGCCTACATATTCCCTCCTTTCAGGGTTATGGCTGGACTTGCACCAGCTAGTTCGTGACCATGCCGGTCACACTTGCCGATCTCTTCGCGCCCGGCACCAGTCCTTTGTAATCTACTGCGTTGCTACAATTTTCCAGTCACTGCGACGCACAATTAACTTCAATCCGATTTTATCCTGGGATCCAGGGCGTCTCTCAGCCCTTCTCCCAACAGGTTGTAGCCAAGTACTGTCACAAGGATTGCCATGCCGGGAAACATCGAAAGCCACCAGGCTATCTCCAGGTTGTCCTTGCCTTCAGTAAGCATGTTGCCCCAGCTTGGGGTAGGAGGCTGAACCCCGATTCCGAGAAAACTAAGGGCGCTCTCAGTAAGAATTGCCCCACCGACTCCGAGTGTTGTTGCCACAAGAATAGGGGCCACTGCATTTGGTAAAATATGGGAAAAGACTATCCTTGCATTGGAGGCACCTGATATCCTGGCTGCCAGTACGAAATCACGCTGCCTGAGACTCAGGAATTCCGCCCTTACGAGCCGGGCCACCCCCATCCAGCTTGTGAGACCTATCACGGCCATGATGTTCCAAATTGATGGCTCAAGAAATGCTATAACAGCCATTATAAGAAAAATAGCGGGAAAACAGAGTATTATGTCCACAAAACGCATTATCAGCCCGTCTATCCACTTGCCGTAAAATCCGGCAAGGGCCCCAAGGATAGTACCAATGACTGTTGCAATCCCGACAGCTACAATCCCCACCAGCAAGGATATTCTCGCTCCATAAATAAGCCTTGAAAGACAGTCCCTGCCAAGTGGATCCGTACCAAGTAGATGGGCCTTTGAAGGTGACTCAAGAATATGCCAGGTATCTATTGCCTGAGGATCATAAGGGGCAAGCCATGGGGCGGAAAGGGCAACAAGACAGAGAAGTCCCACTATTAAAGACCCTGCCACTGCCAAAGGGTTGTTTCCCAACCGACCCAACCAGGGAATTTGGTGATTTGGTGATTTGGTGATTTGGTGATTGACGGCTTCCATAATTATCAGTGTTACTTATCAGGCTTGATTGATTCCCATTTCTTCAAAAACAGACCAGTCTCTGTAATCCTTTAATCCCTCAATTCCTCAATTATCACTTTCCTCAATCCTCCATCTGAGCGCCTGTACGAATTCTCGGGTCTGCCAGGGCATAGCCCATATCGGCCAACTGATTTCCGAGTAATGTCAACACCGAAACTATCACCAGGTTCCCCATGAGCAGAGGATAGTCCCTGGCCATAACGCTGGTCCACATGAGCTGACCCACCCCCGGTATTGCAAAGATGGATTCAAAGATCACACTGCCGCCTATAAGGCCCGGAATAGACAGGCCCAGGATGGTTATTAAGGGTAAGAGGGCGTTTCTCAGGGCGTGCCGGTAGATTACCTTTCTTTCCGGCAGACCCTTTGCCCTTGCAGTAGTTATATAGTCCTGTCTTAAGACCTCAAGCATTGAGGATCTGGTATAGCGTGACAGCCCTGCAAGTCCGCCAAGAGCAGATACAAGCACCGGCAGTATCAGGTGACGGCACCAGTCCAGCAGCTTTTCCCAACCTGACATCTGTTCATACCCCATAAGACTGTGGAGCCCTGAGATGGGCAGCCATCCCAGGTGTACTCCAAAGTAGAGCATGAGAAGCAGGGCCACCCAGAAGGCCGGGGCCGCATAAGCAATAAAGACAAGGACCGTAGTGACCTGGTCAAAAAAGCTGTTATGACGCACGGCGGCAGCCACACCCAGGGGAACCGCAACTACAAGTATCAAGCCTATTGCCAGGACGTTTATGAGCAGCGTAACCGGAAGCCGCTCCTTGATCTTGTCCCAAACAGGTCTCCTGTCCGGGGAAAACGACCGCCCAAGATCCAGCACAGCAAGCCCCTTAAGCCATTGCAAGTACTGTATGTGCAGGGGCCGGTCCAGGCCGTACTGGGCCCTCAGACGCTCTCTCATCTCAGGAGTCATCTTGGGATTAAAGTCGGCCTGCAGGCTCATAGGCTCACCCGGGGCAAGATGCATCACCATGAAAGATATGATGGTTATGCCCAGGAAGGTAGGCCCGAGAGTAAGGATTTTTTTGAATAAATACAGAAACAGCGCCATATTAGAAAATGATTATACTGCAAAAAATGATTTTGCTCAAAATTCTCCGTTTTTGCCTTTCCTGGCCATTTATTATCCTGTTGTATGCCAAAGGCTGGCTCTTGATTTAAATTTATAGTATAGGAATTTCCATTTTTGGGTCAATTTTATTAATCTGAGGTTCCCCCCTCGCCCTAATAATATCAGCCACTTAACTATGTTGTAGTCATGTAACAGGCATAATGATTTCAAATAGTTACGAGTCCCCGGGGGAATTTCAGATTAATAAGTTGGAGACTATCAGTCTGCGCTCTTAGCTGATAAGCTAAACGGATTAACAGCTCAGCAGCTTTAGACAGGATTATAGCGATCCCCGCATTCTTCCAAAGTAATCATTCACTTCCCCCCCCTGACAGCCAACAGCCTTTTTCGGGTTTCAAAGCACAATCCATTGAGAATACGCCTTTTGGTGCAATCTTGTCCGCGGTTGAAACCCTGCAAAAGCCTGTCGGCTGCCAAGGAGTGTGAACGGTTACCTTCCAAAAGTTCTTCATCTGTCAAATCATGGAAGGAAAAAAGAAAGGTCCGGGACCAATACCGTTCGGCACGTTTATTGCTTTAGCAGGCCATGGATAGGCTGCAGGTTTTGGACTATGTTGTCGTTGAAGGTTTCCAGCAAATAATTCTTCTGATTATAACGGATTTGGGGGAGGCATGTATTCTAATTGACATAGCTGTAACACGTCCAGTGTATCCGGACTGCATGGTCTATTTTGAGAATCACAGCTATCCTGTTCCATTTATTCATGTAGGCAGGGAAGTAGAGGTACGAGGATGTGCCGGGAAGGTTCAGATATTAGCGGATGGCAAGGTAATTCGGGAGCATCCACGAGGCACCAAAGAACGTTTTATTTATGATCCGAGTTGTTATGAAGGCCCCAAGCTTGATATGACATCGGACTTTTGCATGGAATGGACAATTAGAAAAGAAAAAGATGGTGCTTATGGCCAAGAAAAGGGGTATACATGGAGAAAATCATGTCTGACCCTGACTTGAAGTCAGACATCACATATCCATAAGGATAAAAAATCATGTTCATCATGTCAGAAAAGTCCCGCCGCAGGCGGCTAATTCAACTTAATCCCTCAACCGGTTGAAATCCAATGAAGTGCCCATTCTGCAGTTCTTCAGAGAGTAAAGTTGTTGACTCCAGGTCCAGCCAGGACAGCAGGGCCATCCGTCGACGCCGGGAATGCCTGTTTTGTCATGAGCGTTTTACTACCTATGAGAGGATTGAAGAATTTCAGCCCATGGTAGTCAAAAAGGATGGAAGACGCGAGTCTTTTGACCGGAGAAAGATTGTAGAGGGGATAGTAAAGGCCTGTGAAAAAAGGCCGGTGAGCATGGACGAAGTGGAGGCCTTTGTCAGCGATCTTGAGAAAGAAATTCAAGATGGAGGAGAAAGGGAGTTGGAGAGCAGATTCATAGGGGAACGTGTCATGTCCAAATTGAGGGCATGGGACGATGTGGCTTACGTGCGCTTTGCCTCCGTATACAAGCAATTTAAGGACCTCAATGAGTTCATGGATCAACTGCAGGAATTGCTGAAAGAGAAATAGTGATAAACCATCAATACCTTTTGGAGAAATAATAGCCGATGACCATTGAAGAAGTTTATCAAGATTTTGATATGGTTCCATTGACGCCGGATGACCCCAAGTTGCACAGGGATCTGTTCGGGGAATTTCTGAAGGAAATGAGCAGGGCCATCTGCCTGCAAAGGCTTAAGGACAAAAAATATCTGCTTCCCGGGCACAAGGGTGCGGGCAAGTCAACCTTTTTGAATCTTTTGGCCGACGATAAAGACATCCGGACCAATTTCCTGGTGGTCCATTACTCCATCAATGCAATAGGCAACCCATATGATTTCACTCACTGTGATTTTCTCTACTCCCTTGCGCTCAAAGTTACTGAGGCCGCCATTCTAGAAGGGGTTGAGATCGACGAACGTATGTTGGACCAGATCAAACGGATGGTCGGTATTATTCAGGAACACATCCAGGAGGAATCCACTGAGGAGCGTAGAGAAAATACAAGGGGTGGCGACGAGATAGAATTAAAGCTACCCCAAATTCCCATGATACCCCAGTGGCTCAGAGCCAAGGTCTATGGGGCGCTTCAACTCAGCTCTGAAAGCCGTAAAAAAATCCGGGAATTTTACAGAATCAGACCACAGGAGCTGATGAATAATATCAATGATTTCCTTACTGATATTGCCCTTGCAGCCGGGAAGCGGCTACTTTTCCTCGTTGACGATATGGATAAAATTCCGCTCAAAGAGTCCTTTGAACTCTTTGAGGCCAATCGCGAATTTCTGGAAAAACCCCAGGCAAATATCCTTTATACAGTAAATATAGCCCTCACAAGTTCGAGCCGCTATGCCCGTATCAGCACCATAGGAGAAAATAAGTATTTCCCGTCCCTTAAGCTAAGGCCTAACCCCTCCCGTCCAGATCCTGATGAACTGAAAATAACGGAAAATCGCCAGAACCTGGAGAAATTGCTGGAATGCTGGTGCCCGGAAGAGTTTATTCAGCCGGAAGCTGTCTCGATGGTCATCGAGATGGGAGGCGGCAACACGGAGCAGACACTCCGGCTGCTTTGGTACGCGTTGGACCACGTGGTGATCAGAGCCAGGTCGAATATCATTACGCGCGCTGACGTGGAACTGGCAGTCATCCGCCGCCGGAACGAATACCAGTTGAATCAGGAGCATATTGAGTTGCTCGGCAAGGTTCGGGATAATGCGCTCTGGATGCCTGAAAAGGATGAAGTCATTGAGACAGAACGCTCTTCCTTCCTGGACTTGATCTACAACATGTCCCTGTTTGAATATATCAATGGAGAAGATCGATGGCGGTATCCCAACCCCATCCTGCTGCCTCTGTTGAACAGGTAATCAATGAGCGCCTGCCGATAGGCCAACGGCTTGAGCTGAAGCGTTTTCTGCAATACCTTCCCCTGCAGCTTAAACAGGGCCGGGCTTACCTCTTTTTCGTCTCAGATACTGAGACCTTCCAGACCATACAGGCTTACTTGCAGGACAAGCTCAGCGGTCTGCTCGATCCTCGACCCATTGCAATCAACGGAGAAAATGTCGATTTGTTGCTTCATTTGAAAGGGCGTCTTCACGACAAAGACTACAGGGGCAGACAGCGTCTTCTGCAGATAAATACTCTCTCCATTCCTGACAGCGCTACAAAACAGCGACTGTATTCAGACCTGAATCTGCGCAGGGAATGGATCAGGGAACTGGAGCTGAAGCTCCTGTTCTGGTTCAAGGATGAAGACTTGCCGGATATCCAGCGGGCCGCACCCGACTTCTGGCGTTTCCGTGCCCGCAGTCTGCGCCTGGCCCTGGAGCCCGATCTCCTGGTCGGCCCTACTGACTACACAGCTATTAAACACGATATTGCAGAATTGGAGGATAAGGTCAGACAGATCAAAAAGGGCGAAAGAGAAGAGGACCTGCCTGACCTGGCTTATTATACAGACCGTCTGGCACGAACATATTATGATTTCGGGAAGTTCATGGCAGCAGTGGATGCATGGCAGACACTCCTTTCCATAAGTAAGAAGCTGAATGGCAAAAAATGGGAAGCTGCTGCAGTTGGCAATCTTGGCCTGGTTTATCACAACCTTGGAGAATACGATAAGGCACGGGGATATCATGAGCAGGCGCTGGAAATTCACAGAGAATTGGGGAACAGGTTGGGAGAGGCCAGTCAATTGGGCAATCTTGGCATAGTTTATCGTGTTCTTGGTGAGTACGATCTGGCCCGGGGATATCATGAGCAGGCACTGGAGATCGACAGAGAATTGGGGAACAGGTTGGGAGAGGCCCAAAATTTAGGCAATCTTGGCCTGGCTTATCACAACCTTGGAGAATACGATAAGGCACGGGGATACCTTGAGCAGGCGCTGGAAATTCACAGAGAATTGGGGAACAGGCTGGGAGAGGCCCAAGATTTGGGCAATCTTGGCCTAGTTTATAGTAACCTTGGAGAATACGATCTGGCCCGGGGATGTCATGAGCAGGCACTGGAGATCGACAGAGAATTGGGGAACAGGTTGGGAGAGGCCAATCAATTGGGCAATCTTGGCCTGGCTTATCACAACCTTGGAGAATACGATAAGGCACGGGGATACCATGAGCAGGCACTGGAGATCGCCAAAGAATTGGGAAGCCGTTCGCTGGAAGCCACTATAGTAGATAATTTGAAATCACTTGAATCCAGATCCGGTACTGGTAATATTACCGGTACTGTCCATGAAGACCATGTGGAGTAAAAAGGACCTAAAATATATGCGCAGGGCCCTTAGACTTGGTGAGAAGGGCCTTGGGTACACCACACCAAACCCTGCCGTAGGTGCGGTTGTGGCCCGGCAAGGCATGATCCTGGGAGAAGGCCGGCACCAGAAGGCCGGCACACCGCATGCTGAAGTCCATGCCCTGAGGGCCGCCGGCGACGCGGCCAGAGGGGCTGATATTTATGTGACCCTGGAGCCCTGCAACCACACCGGCCGGACACCTCCCTGCACACATGCCATACTACAGGCAGGCATCAGAAGGGTCGTAATCGGGACGCTTGACCCAAACCCGAAGGTGGCTGGAGGCGGAACAGAGTTTCTGCGGGACAAGGGCATTAAAGTCGAGACAGGGTGTCTGAGAGATGAATGCCGTCTTTTGATTGCCCCCTTTACCAAGCACATATTGACCGGTATGCCCTGGGTCAGATCCAAGGTGGCATGCAGCCTGGACGGCAGGACTGCAACCCGGACAGGTCACTCAAAATGGATTACCAATCAGCAGGCCCGCAGATCAGGGCATTGCCTGAGGGAAATAAGTGACGCCATACTGGTCGGCAAAGGCACCATAGTGGCGGATGATCCACAACTTACTTGCAGAAAGGGCAAGAAAGCTGTTAAAGATCCCATCAGGGTTGTGTTGGATAGTGGACTGAGCGTTGATCCCTCCAGCCGGATATGTTGCCTGAAATCCTCTGCACCTACTGTGATAATCGGGGTGGAAGGTAAATCCACAGATGAACACAGGCAGGCCCTGGAGGCATCCGGTACAAAGGTCTGGTTTACGCGGCCCGATGGGCAGGGCAGGGTAAACATCAGGGATGTGCTCAGGATGCTGGGCGCATTTGGGGTGCAGTCCATTCTGGTGGAAGGCGGGGCCACGGTCCATGGGACATTCTGGGACCATACGTTTGTTGACGAGGCCTTTTTTTATTATGCTCCCCTGGTAATCGGCGGAAAGGATGCACGGCCTGCAATAGGCGGTTCGGGAGCCGTGGACGTAGGAAGGGCAATAAAGCTGTCAAAGATGCAACATCACAAGCTGGGCGATAATTGGCTGGTCCGTGGTCTGATCACAGACATTGATTCCTTCTGGAGTTGACTATAAATGTTTACAGGGATAATCCAGTGCCTTGGGACCCTCAAGGATGTTAGGCAGGCAGGTCAGGGTCTGGTCCTTACTATTCATCCTGATTTCTCTATTAAAGATCCCCAGGAGGGAGAGAGTATTGCTGTAAACGGGGTCTGCGTGACCGCCGCTACTATTTCCCATGATGTTTTTCGTGTGGAAATTTCACCTGAGACTCTTTCAAGGACTACATTATCCGGGCTCAGGGTTGGAAGCCGTGTTAATCTTGAGCGGGCACTTAGGCTATCAGACCGTCTTGGCGGACATCTGGTAAGTGGTCATGTGGATGGAATAGGAGAAGTAATTGAAAAGGAGCGTCTAAGCCAATTCATTTTATTTACTATAGCTATCCCCGAGAGCCTTGACCGGTACATTATTGAAAAAGGTTCGGTTGCAATTGACGGCATCAGCCTTACTGTAAACAGTTGTAGTAAGGGCCGTTTCTCAGTGGCCATTATCCCGCATACTGCCAAGCTCACTACTATGGGTTTCAGAAAGAGGGGAGATAAAATCAATATTGAGGTGGATCTCATTGGGAAGTATATTGAAAAATTACTTTTGGCCGGGCATATTAAACCAGAGAAACCGACCAATATTAATGCGGAATTTTTGGCACAGCATGGGTTTATATAAAAGATAACCGTTCACTGACGAAAATTTATTTAAGAGGTTTATTTAACAATGTCATTATCCACGATAGAAGAAGCCATTGAGGATATTCGGGCTGGAAAAATGTTTATCCTTGTCGACGACGAAGACCGGGAAAACGAGGGTGACCTCACTATGGCTGCGGAAACCGTGACCCCTGAGGCCATCAATTTCATGGCCAGGTATGGTCGCGGCTTGATTTGTCTTGCCCTTGCGGAAGAGCAGGTAAACAAGCTGAAGCTCCCTATGATGACGTCCCGGAATACATCAATGTACGGCACGAATTTTACTGTATCCATAGAGGCTAGACATGGAGTTACAACTGGTATCTCCGCCCATGACAGGGCAACTACTATCCTGACTGCCATAGCAGACGAATCCGGTCCGGAGGATATTGCCATGCCGGGCCATGTTTTTCCGCTAAGGGCAAGGGAGGGAGGGGTCCTGGTGAGGGCAGGTCAGACTGAGGGTTCAGTGGATCTCGCAAGGCTGGCAGGCCTGAAACCCTCAGCGGTTATATGCGAGATCATGAAGGACGACGGGACAATGGCCCGGATGCCTGATCTTGAAGTTTTTTCTAAAAAACACGATCTCAAGATTGTCACAATTGCAGACCTCATAGCCTATCGTCTTCGCACTGAGAGTTTTGTAAATCGGGATGTTGAGACCAGGCTGCCCTCCAGGTTTGGTGGAGAATGGAAGCTCATCGTCTACAGCAGTATAATCGATCCCAATGAGCATCTTGCCCTGGTGTTGGGGGATCAGGAAATCCAGGCGGACGAGGAAATTCTTGTGCGTGTGCACTCTGAATGTCTGACAGGAGATGTGCTTGGTTCCCTCAGGTGTGATTGCGGTCTACAGTTACAAAGGGCCATGCATCAGATAGCCAAAGAAGGCCGGGGTGTCCTTATCTACATGAGGCAGGAAGGCCGGGGTATCGGCCTTTTGAACAAACTCCGGGCGTACTGTCTGCAGGATCAGGGAAGAGATACCGTGGAGGCCAATCGTGAACTGGGTTTTAAACCGGATCTCAGGGACTATGGTGTCGGTGCCCAGATCTTGCGGGACCTTGGGGTGAGAAAAATGAGACTCATGACAAACAATCCTAAAAAGATTGTTGGGCTTGAGGGTTATGGAATGGAAGTGGTGGAGAGGGTCCCTATTGAGATCCCACCCAATGAGGAAAATGTGGACTATTTAATGTGCAAGAAAGAGAAAATGGGACATCTGTTACATATTTAGTGATTGGGTGATTGGGTGATTGGGAAAAAGGTAACCGTTCACGGGATTACAACGCCCGTTTTACCGCAACCCACCGAACTGTAAGCGTTTACAGGGTGCTGCAGATGCGAGGCGGAGGGTACGCAGACGTACTCCCTGTACTTCAAGTACCCGACAACAAAGCAGATGCGATGCCTTGTGAACGCTTACGAAAAATAAGAGGGGAATATCATGCCTAAGACATTTGAAGGTCACCTACAGGCCCAGGGATTGCGTTTAGGTATTGTGATTGCGCGATTTAACGAATTCATTTCCAGTAAGCTGCTTGGAGGTGCATTAGATGCACTTGTCAGGCATGGATGCATAGAAGATGATGTTGAAGTGGCCTGGGTGCCCGGGGCCTTTGAAATTCCCCTTGTTGCCAGGCGTATGGCAAACAGCAGCCGCTATGACGCTGTAATATGTCTGGGCTGCGTCATCCGGGGGGCTACACCACACTTTGACTATGTAGCTGCCGAGACTTCCAAGGGGATCGCACAGGTTGCAATGCAGGCAGATTGCCCTGTTGCCTTTGGAGTACTTACTACGGACAGTATCGAGCAGGCCATTGAACGGGCAGGCACCAAAGCCGGGAACAAAGGCTGGGACGCCGCCCTTGCGGCTGTAGAGATGGCAAACCTCTTAAAAGGCCTAAATGCCTAGATTGTCCGTCCGCCATAAAGGGCGAGAGATTGCCCTTCAGATCCTTTACCAATGTGACTGGAATACCATTGAAGACATAGATAAGGTCATTACGGAATATGCCATTGGTCTGGCTTCAGAGGCTATCCCTGAAGACGATCCCGCCTTGGCATTCGGCCGGACCCGGCTGCAAGGGGTGCTTACCCATAAGGCGGAGATCGATTCCATCCTGAAAAAGAACGCCAAGCATTGGCGTTTGGACAGAATGGCCAATGTAGACAAAAATATTTTGCGCATAGGGGCCTTTGAGTTATGTTACTGCCCTGACATTCCTTCTAAAGTAGCAATAAATGAGGCCCTTGAGCTTGCAAAAAAGTTTTGTGGCGGGGAATCAAGCGCCTTTGTCAACGGTATCTTGGATGCAGTCTTAAGAGATAGAGAAAGGGCGGAAAAGGCATAGTTTCAGATATCATGACAGCACGATATGATTTTAAAATAATAGAAGAAAGGCATCAGGCTGGCTGGGCCAAAGAGGGGCTTTTTTCCGCCGGGGAGGATAGCACCAGGCCCTGCTATTATGTCCTGGAGATGTTTCCCTATCCTTCAGGCCGGATACACATGGGTCATGTCAGGAATTACACCATAGGGGACGTAGTGGCCCGGTACAAACGTATGCAAGGTTACAACGTCCTTCATCCCATGGGGTGGGACGCCTTTGGTATGCCTGCTGAGAATGCCGCTATTGAACACAGGACCCATCCTGCCACATGGACTTATGAAAATATTGACTACATGCGCAAACAACTCAAACGCCTGGGGTTGTCATATGATTGGGAAAGAGAGTTTGCCACATGTGATCCAGAGTACTATCGCTGGGAACAGCTCTTCTTTATCCAGATGTTTGAAGCAGGACTCGTATATCGTCAGAAATCTAAAGTCAACTGGTGTGAAGGTTGCCGGACAGTCCTTGCCAACGAGCAGGTAGAAGACGGTAAGTGCTGGCGATGTGATACAGAGGTGGTGGAAAAAGAACTGGATGGGTGGTTTTTTAAGATCACTGACTACACTCAAGAACTCCTGGAAGGATGCGACAAGCTGACCGGATGGCCGGAAAAGGTCCTCACAATGCAGCGCAACTGGATAGGTCGCAGTGTGGGGGCGGAGATTGTATTCCCGCTGGCAGGAGAGGATGGCGAAATCAGGGTATTTACTACCAGACCGGATACCCTTTTTGGTGCGACCTTCATGAGCCTGTCACCGGAACACCCTATGGCCCTGGAACTCTGTATGGGTACAGGTCAGGAAGAAGAAGTAAAGGCCTTTATAGACCAATGGAGCAAAATACCTTCAAGAGAAAGACAAATCGCTCAATCACAAAATCATTCAGTCACCAAATCACCAAATCACCAAATCACCAAATCCAAGGAGGGTGTATTCACCGGGGCCTATGTCAAGCATCCGCTAACCGGTGAAAGTATTCCGATCTATATTGCTAATTTCGTGTTAATGGAATATGGCACCGGGGCGGTGATGGCTGTCCCTGCTCATGACCAGAGGGACTTTGAGTTTGCCAAGGAATACAGGTTACCCATAAAGGTAGTAATTCAACCAGAGGGAGAAAACCTGAAGTCCGAGACCATGAAAGAGGCATGGGAGGGCCCCGGCACCCTTGTGAACTCCGGTCCTTTTGACGGCATGGAGAACGATCAGGCCAAAGAGGCCATAACCAGACATCTGGAGATCCAGGGCCTTGGGAACCAAAAAATCAGCTATCGCCTGAGGGACTGGGGCATATCCCGACAGCGTTACTGGGGAACGCCCATTCCCATGGTCCGGTGTGACACATGCGGGATCTTACCGGTCGAGAAACAAGACCTGCCTGTGATTCTCCCCCTGGATGCCCGGTTGGACAAACAGGGCCGGTCTCCCCTTCCCCGCCTTGAGAGTTTCTGGTCTACAACCTGCCCCAAGTGCGGCGGGCCTGCCCGGCGGGAAACCGACACAATGGATACCTTTGTGGAGTCATCCTGGTATTTTGCAAGATATGCGTGCCCTGATGAAACCTCGGCCCCCCTGGATCGGAAAAGGGTGGATGCATGGCTCCCTGTAAACCAGTATATCGGTGGAATTGAACACGCCATTCTGCATCTCCTGTATGCAAGATTTTTCACCAAGGCCCTGCGGGACCTGGGATGGCTTTCGGCAGATGAGCCTTTTTCAAATCTCCTGACTCAAGGCATGGTCCTCAAGGACGGGGCAAAAATGTCCAAATCCAAGGGGAATGTGGTTGACCCGGATGAGATGATCAATACTTTTGGAGTCGATACGATTCGTCTTTTCATACTCTTCGCCTCCCCGCCGGAAAGGGACCTTGAGTGGAGTGATCAGGGAGTTGAAGGCGCCCACAGGTTCCTGCACCGGATATGGCGTCTGATCACGGAAAACCTTGAGGGTTTGACCTCAGTAAGTACTGACCAGGAGACCCTGATCCAGGCGACAAAGGCCACCAAAGCCCTTAGACAAAAAACACACCGGACGATTCTGAAAGTTACCGAAGATATTGAACAGCGCTTTCATTTCAATACGGCCATCAGCGCGGTCATGGAGTTGATCAATGAGGCAATGGCCTACCTCAACCGGTATGGAACCCCTGAGATTGACCAACAGGGGGATTGGGCAGTGCTGAGAGAGGCCATGGAAGCAGTGTTGATCTTGCTCTTTCCAATGGTGCCGCACATAACAGACGAACTATGGCAGCTTCTTGGCCATCAAAAGACTATAAGTCTTGAACCATGGCCTGTTGCAGATATTGATGTCGCACGGGCTGACACTGTAAATATAGTGGTACAGGTAAACGGCAAGCTTCGCAGCCAGGTCGATGTGGCTCAGAATACAGATAAGAAAATCATCGAATCTATGGCCTTGGATGATCCCAAGGTAAAGCGATACACAGAAGGGAAGGCTGTACATAAAATCATATATGTGCCTGGAAGGCTGATTAACATTGTGGTGAGGAATTGAGGTCTATCAAATGAGTAGAATTTCACAAATTGTTTCCTGTGTACGTCACCAGGGGCGTTTTATCCTTGCTGTTTTTGCCTTCTGTGTTCTCTGGACCTCGTTATCCGGTTGTGGATACCGCTGTGCCGAACGCATAGAATCATTACCTCCCTGGATAAAAACCGTATATGTGGCACCATGGGCCAACCGCAGCAACGAACTTCTCCTTGGGGTCTGGATAACCGAAGAACTCAGACATGAATTTTTAAGGGGCAGAGGACTGAAGCTTGTCCCAAAGGATGAAGCCGATGTAATCCTTGAGGGAGAGATTGTAAGCACTAACACCAGCGGTCTTTCCTACATTAGATATGACCGGGCTGTTGAACGACGCATCACAGCCGAGTGCTCTGTGCATCTGGTACGCCGCGAAGGCGGCAAGGCCATATGGCAGACCGGTAATATTGTGAGAGAAGAAAGCTTTCTTGTGGGGCAGGATGTAATGCAGACCGAGGGCATCAAAGACGAGGCACTGCAAAAACTCAGCCGCAACGTGGCTGAGATAATCTATCATAGGATTACTGGTGTCTTTTAACCTGAAGTTCCCTGGGCAAAACAACAGTAATCTATTGATTTCAAAATAAATTTTTAAAATCTTGGTGTGCAATTACTGACTACACTTAATTTCTCAATATTGTCAGCAAGTTATTTAATTTAGAAATACACACATTTTTTTATTAAGTCAATCTTTCTTGGCCCCAATTTGAGCGATATTCCTCCCAATTTGAGTAAGTTACATGACTACAAAATTGCACGCCAAAAAGGATGATAAGCCATATAACCTATTGCAATAATAACTCTTTTTGGCTTTTTTTTAGGAAAATTCTACAGGAACTTCAGTTTAA
>PQXE01000003.1:0-44752 GCA_003194495.1 Deltaproteobacteria bacterium | reverse complement strand
CAATTTGAGTAAGTTACATGACTACAAAATTGCACGCCAAAAAGGATGATAAGCCATATAACCTATTGCAATAATAACTCTTTTTGGCTTTTTTTTAGGAAAATTCTACAGGAACTTCAGTTTAACCCGCTGCCTGGGCCTTTATCAGTACCTGGACTTTTCTGCTCAGCCTGGAAATGTTCCGTGAAGCTGTCCGTTTGTGAATAGTACCCTTGGCCGCCGTCTTGGCAATGGCCTTTTGAGCCAACCGCATATGCTCCTGGACCTCTGCAGGTGATTTCTCTGCAATGGCTGCCTCAAGTGCCTTTACAATGTTTTTTATTCTTGTTTTTTTGGAGTTATTGCGCAATTGACGATTTTTATTTTGACGTGCCCTCTTCAAGGCAGACTTGTGATTGGCCAATCTATCCTCCTATATCTGAATATATTAATTATTATCGTTTGCCTAAAGACAAGAACCTCATATAATATAGCACCTATTTGATGTCAATATGGATTTTTTACATCTCTCAGATCATTTTAAGATATTTCGTGACGTGCCCGGCCTTGATGCCCTGGCTACAGTACTGATTTACCTGGTGCTGGCCAAGGCCGCTGACATATTTATTGACAAAATCTTAAAACGCTTGGCAGGTCTTACAAAGTTTAGTTTTGATGACAGACTGATATCCTTTATCCATGGTCCTGTATTCTGGACTGTTGCCTTAATTGGCATCCTGCACGGGCTGATATTGCTGGATCTGCGATCGCCGTGGGACAATATCCTTCCATTGGCTGTCAAGAGTCTGATACTCTTTGTGTGGTGGATCGCGGCTATCAGAATAGTAAACTGGCTTTCAGACAGAAGCTTCCCGATCGCAGCCAAGACAGGGGATGCCGGACGAGACGTCTTCCTTCTCTTCAAGAACATAATTCGTGTTGCAGCCGTGATCATAGGTATCCTGTGGATGCTTGCAATCTGGAATGTAAACCTCACGCCGCTGTTTGCATCTGCAGGGATTGCAGGAATAGCCGTTGCTCTGGCAGCAAAGGATACCCTTGCTAATTTTTTTGGCGGGATCAGTATTATGGTAGATAAACCCTTTAAGATCGGGGATTACATTATACTGGACTCAAAGGAGAGAGGAGAAGTGATGGACATAGGCATTCGTTCTACAAGGATCAAGACAAGAGACGATGTGCTTATCACCATCCCCAATTCCATACTGGCAAATTCCAAAATAATCAATGAAAGCGCCCCGGTCCCCAGATTCAGGATCCGCATACCGGTGGGTGTAGCCTATGGAAGCGACCCTAAAAAAGTAGACAATATTCTCGTAGATATCGCCAGGTCCAATTCCATGGTGTCAAAAGACCCTGAGCCAAGGGCGAGGCTGAGAGCGTTTGGGGATTCATCGATTGATTTTGAGTTGCTGTGCTGGGTGGAAGACCCAAGGAACAAAGGTCTCGCTACGCATCAACTCATGAATACCATCTACAAGGCCTTTGAAAAGGAGGCTATCTCCATCCCCTTCCCTCAGAGGGATGTTCATCTTATTTCTGCAGATACGGACTAAATCCCCAAACGGTTACGTTGATCCGCTATTCTTGTCGCACCCTGATGGACAGGGCATGGGCCGTAAGGCCTTCGATTTCCGCCAGACGGATTACGTCATCAGCATCTTTTTGGAAGGCCTCTTGGGAATAGGAAATCACACTCGAATGCTTAAGGAAGGTCTCCACACCAAGGGCTGAAGAAAACCGTGCCGTACCCATGGTGGGGAGTACGTGGTTAGGCCCGGCAATATAGTCTCCTATGGGCTCCGGTGTAACGTTGCCCATGAATATTGCTCCTGCGTGACGGATCTTTGGGAGCAGTCCCCATGGGTCTGAGACTAACAATTCCAAGTGCTCTGGTCCGATTCTGTTTGCTATCTCAGTAGCTGTCTCAAGGTCATCAACTTTCAGTAACAGGCCATTTGTCTTCAAGGACTCGGCTGCAGTCTCCTGTCTTTCCAATTTTTCAAGTTGGCGTTTCAACTCCGCAGGTACCTCTTCAGCAAGTTTTGTCGATGTAGTAATCAGCATGGCTGTCGCCATAGGGTCGTGCTCTGCCTGAGAGAGGAGGTCAGCAGCCACGAACTCCGACGGCGCGCCTTCATCCGCTATGATTAGCACCTCACTTGGTCCTGCTACCATATCGATTCCAACAATACCTGCCATCATCTTCTTGGCTAGGGTCACATAGACGTTACCCGGTCCCACTACTACGTCTACAGGGGCCACTGTCTCTGTTCCAAAGGCCAGGGCACCGATGGCCCAGGCGCTTCCCATTTTGTAGATTTCACTTGCTCCCACTTCTGAGACTGCTACCAGCAAATGAGGATTAACGGCCCCATGCTTGTCGGGCGGCGTAGCGATCACAATCCGTTTGACTCCGGCAATTTCGGCAGGAATTGCGTTCATAAGAACAGAAGAGACCAGCGGAGTTTTACCCCCCCTGCCTCCGGGGACATACAATCCTGCGGCATCCACAGGCCGTATCATTTGTCCCAGTATGGCTCCGTCTTCCCTTGTCATTATCCATGACTTTGGCTTCTGATGCATATGGAATTCTTCAATATTGGAGATGGCTTTCTTGAGGCTTGACAGGAAATCGTTGTCTACCTTTGAATAGGCTGTTTTTAACTCCTGTTGGGATACTGCCAGGTCTTTGATCTCAAAATCAGGGGCGTCATACTGTCTTGTATATTGGACTACAGCCTGATCTCCTTTGCTTCTTACCTGTTCAAGTATCTCCTTTACCCTGGTCTCATGCTGTGAGGAGATCTCAAATTGGCGGTTAATCAAGGATTCCACCCTATTTTTCCCCTCAGCAGTATTATAATTAACAGGCGTCAGCATCGTTTCAGCACCTTAGTTCTAAATTTCGAGTTAATTGAGTTTATAGTGCCTAAAGTGAGCTAAAGTGCCTAAATTTGTGGTGCACGCTTTCAGCGCGGTCAATATAAATAGATGAAGCGAAGCGAGACCTTAACTTTAGGTACTTTAGGTACTATTCCGGTTGCGGTTCCTTCGAGAGTTCAATCGATACGTATAGCTACGTAACGGCTGAACTCGCCGTCCCGGATCCTGAAAAGGACCCTCTTGGTCTGTTTTGATTGTGCCAGGGCCTTTACAAACTCATCCATATTGTGAACCCGCTTGCGGTTCACCTCTTCTATCAGGTGTCCAGGGCGGATACCTACACGGGCTGCCGGGTTTCCCTGCTCTACCTCTGCCACCAGGACACCCTGGGACTCACGGTATCCGAATTGTTCTGCCAGTTCCGCGGTCAGATCCTGCACGACAAGGCCGAGTTTGCCCAGAATCTTGTGTTGGGCCGTCCCCATGGTCTTGCCAACAGGCTGTTCACCGATAGTGATTTGGAGAGTTTTGAGTTTTTTGTCTCTTAAGACCTTCATCTTTACCTTGGTTCCTGGTGAAGTCAGTGCTATCTTGTTTCTGAGTTCCCCCAGGTCGTCAACCTTTTTGCCGTTCAGGCGGAGTATGATATCACCCTGTTTAAGACCTGCTTTTTCTGCCGGAGAGCCTTCCGAGACCTCGGCTACCAGCACACCCTCAGTCTTTTTCAGGCCAAAGGACTTTGCGAGTTCCTCGTCTATATCCTGTATGACTACTCCGCACCATCCCCTGGTGACTTTGCCTTTTTCCAGGAGTTGATCCATAATGGACTTTGCCATATTTATCGGTATGGCGAAACCTATACCCATATAACCGCCACTTCTGGAGAATATGGCAGTGTTCATACCAACAGCCTCTCCGTGGATGTTAACAAGTGGTCCGCCTGAATTCCCCGGGTTTATGGCAGCATCAGTCTGTATAAAGTCTTCGTAGTCATTGATGCCTATGCGGCTTCTGCCCTTGGCGCTGACCACGCCTACCGTGACTGTCTCGCTGAGACCAAAAGGATTACCTATGGCTATGACCCACTCTCCCACCTCAAGCTTGTCTGAGTCGCCCATGCGGAGTACAGGCAGATCTGTCGCGTCTATCTTTATTACTGCCACATCGGATTGTGGATCCGTCCCTATTACCTTGGCTTTAAACTCCCTGCCGTCAGCCAGCTTTACCTTTATGAGATCAGCATCTCCCACAATATGGTTATTGATGAGGATGTAGCCGTCTTTGTTGACAATAAAGCCTGAGCCCTGCCCTCTCTGTTGGAATTTTTTGGGCGTTCTCTGTTTTGGTCGAAAGTGAGGGCCGAAAAAACGCTCAAAAAACGGGTCATTAAAAAAGTCAGAGGGGTCCTGAGGCTGAAAGGGCGATGCTGCGCCACCTCTTTCCACTGTCTTTTCAACCTGGACAAAGACTACCGCCGGCATGGCCTTTTTAACTACAGCGGCAAAGGCCTTGGCCGTTTTGTCCAGCAGGGCTATGTTCTGATCATCAATATTTGATGCAAAACTGTTTGTGGCACAACTCAATATCAGCAGTATTGTTAACAATGTTCTGATAAGGTTGAATTGTGTGAATATTTTCAGATTGCTCTCTGGGTACATTTTGTTTTTCTCCTTACTGATTCCGCTGAAAAAACCCAATCTGCGGCGTTGCAAAAGAGCTGAAAGCCTGAAGCTGAAAGGGGCTGATTACGATAGCTCTTTGAGCTAATTCCCGCGCCTTGCATCTCGGGCTTTTTGAGCGAAATCATGTTTCAGACTTTTTGCAGTGTAATCCTTACTGTTTTTCTTCTATTCCTCCTGCGATTTTGCAGAATTCATCTTTACTCATTATCTCTTCTACGAGCAGGCGCTCTGCCACCTTCTCAAGAGAGTCCCTGTGTTCTTCTATTATTTTTTGGGCCCTGGCATTTTGCTCACTCAACAATTGCCTTACCTGCTGGTCCACTTCTGAGGCAAGTTCAGGGCTCAAAGGTTCTGTGGTCTGTGGGATACCAGGTACCCTCAGAAAGGGACTGGTTTCCCTGGAAAGGGCCACTGGTCCGACCTTTTCGTCCATTCCGAAGCGGCATATCATGCTTCTGGCTATTTCCGTAGCCATTTCCAGGTCATTCTGTGCCCCGGAACTCACCTCTCCCATAATTATCTTCTCAGCGGCGCGCCCTCCAAGGGATACACAGATCTTGTCCTGGAGTTCGCTCTTGGTCATAAGGTACCGCTCTTCCTCAGGCAACTGAAGTGTATAGCCAAGAGCCGCCTTGCCCCGTGGTATGATAGAAATCTTGGCGACCGGCGGGGCATCGGGGCAATGAAATGCCACAAGGGCATGGCCGGCCTCATGATAGGCAACGCGTTTGCGCTCTTTTTCCCCAAGTACCCGGCTTTTTCGTTCCGGGCCGGCAAACACCTTTTCAACTGCCTCTTCGACGTGGGCCTGGGTGATCTGTTTTGAACCATGCCTTGCTGCAAGAAGGGCTGCCTCGTTCATGATGTTTGCGAGATCGGCCCCGGAGAACCCCGGGGTCCTGAGGGCAATGGTTTTAAGATCTATGTCAGGGGCCAGGGGTTTGCCGCGGGAGTGGACCTTGAGTATCGCTTCCCTGCCCAGCATGTCAGGGGCATCGAGTATTATCTGGCGATCGAACCTGCCTGGACGCAGGAGGGCTGGATCCAGAACCTCCGGCCGGTTGGTTGCGGCAAGCAGGATTACACCCAGGTTGGGCTCAAATCCGTCCATCTCCACAAGGAGCTGGTTCAGGGTCTGCTCCCTTTCCTCATGACCGCCTCCCATCATTCCACCGCCACGGAATTTTCCTATGGCGTCAATCTCGTCAACAAAGATTATGCAGGGCGTGTTCTCCTTGGCCTGGTTAAAGAGGTCTCTTACCCGGGCGGCACCGACGCCTACAAACATTTCAATGAATTCAGAGCCGGATATGCTGTAAAAGGGGACCTCCGCCTCGCCGGCCAGGGCCCTTGCAAGGAGGGTCTTCCCTGTCCCCGGCGGACCCAGGAGGAGCACACCTTTGGGTATCTTGGCCCCCAACTCCTCGAATTTTTTGGGCTCTTTCAGAAATTCCACTACTTCTTTCAGCTCTTCTTTGGACTCATCGCATCCAGCTACATCGTCGAACCGTACGCCGGTATCTTTCTCCATGGCAATCTTCGCCTTTGATTTGCCAAACGAGAGGAGCCCTGCTCCGGGCTTTCCCATGCCCTTGATCAGCAAAAACCAGAGCCCGACCCAGAAAAATATCGGCAGAATTGTACCCCAGAAGAGCTGGTCAAGGATACTTTTCTGCACTCCTGAATAATCAACCCCTTTGGCATCCAGTTCTTCTACAAGCTTGGAGTCATCAACTCTTAAGGTACGAAAGAGCACCAGATCGCCTTTTTGGTCGGTCAGTTTCCGGAGCCGGGCAAAAAGTTCCTGAAGGGAAAGCTGTTTTTCCTTTGTCAACGGGGCGTTATCTATGATCTTTTCCTGCTCCAGTCCCTGAATCTTCGCCTGTAGTCTCTGAAGGCCAGCTTCACGACCAGTGTAAAGTATCCCCCGAATTTCTTCCTGATCCATGCGGATTTCAAGAATTTTTCCTTGCCTTAACATTTCCTTGAACTGGGAATAGGAAATCTCACTTGTCTGCATGTGAATCCACAGATTCGGCAGACTGAAGATAAGAAGAAGCCCGACCATCCAATAGATAGCGGAAAATATTAGTCTGCGGCGTCCTTTATCCATGAACTGTATGGTAGGAACTGGTCAAAGAGGTGTCAAGAAAAGGTGAATGTCGAGAGGCATCCTTCATTCATCAGTTTACACTTTTTTCGAAAAAGCGTGTATTATCGAATTGAATATCGATGTCGAAACTGGAAATTCGAAATCAGGTAACGCATTTACATCTCAGTGTTTTCCCCAATTTCCAGTTCCCAATTTCATTGCCAAAATACAAGATCAACAAAGTGTAAACTACTTTTGACTTGTCATGAAGGATGCCATTCAAAAGCTTCTTACAAAAGGCTCTCCTAATTTTTCGGAGGGGCCGTGCTTTCTTGTGGTTTATCCTCAGGTTTATCCTCAGCGATGAGATCTTTGTTGACCTTTACCGGATATTTGGCCTTTAGTTTTTCAATGAGCACATCTTGTAGCTGTTGTTGTTTTTCACTTTGGAGCGTCTGTCTTATCTGGGCCTGAACCTCCGCCAGAGTTTTTGTGCTGGCTGCCTTTTTTTCTTGAACTTCGATAATATGGTATCCGAAGTTAGTCTTTACAGGGTCACTCATCTCTCCTGGCTTAAGAGAAAAGGCTGCGGACTCGAATTCAGGTACCATGCGCCCTTTGGTGAAAAAGCCCAGATCACCACCCTTGTTTTTGGAGCCCGGGTCATCTGAATACTTCTCTGCAAGCTCGGCAAAGTCTTCGCCGTTTTCCAATTTTTTCTTGATGTCCTTGGCCTTTGATTCGGCTTCTGCCCACGCCTTTTCATCCGCCCCTTCCGGGACCTTCAGCAAGATATGACGGGCCTTCGCAGACTCTGGATTGGTAAATTCCTCCGCATGGCCTTTATAATAGGTCTCGATCTCGTCATCAGTTATCTTGGCCTTGCCCTCTATCTCCCTTTGCAGGAATTCCTGGGCCAGAACGGCGTTCATGATATCCTCTATCTTGGACTGGACTTCAGGGTCTTGATCCAACTTTTTATCTCTGGCTTCCTGGGCTATAAGAGTGATATCTACCCATCTGTCCAGAAATTGCTCTTTCAATTGGGGATTTCTAAGCAAAGCCATCTGCAACTGAGGTGGCAGAGACTGGATCTGAGTCTCAAATTCTTCAAGGGTGAGTTTGTAGGAACCTACCTGTGCAAGGATATTCTCCTTTTCATCAGATGCAAGGGTGTTGCTGCAAAAGCCAAAAATGAAAGAAAATCCTACCAATGCCAGGAACATTTTAAAAGTAAATCTGCGCAAACTAACTAGTTTCATTCATTCCTCCTTTTCTATGTAAATTTCTATATGAAATAAAAGACAAGAGAACCGCTTGCTAGCGGATTAGGCAATGAGGTGCGTATAGCCCGGGCCTTAATTCAACATTTCGCATTCAACATTTAATTGTGTGCCGCAGATTGGATTTTTTCAGCGGAATCATAAACTATCTTTCATCAAGCGCTTAGCTATTTCAATATCGTATAGATGAAGCGGGGGCTTTCCCCTCCCCTCTTCCTTATAGAAATCGGCTGCCTGCTGAATTGCAGGCCATTCAACCCAGCCATGATCATCCCACATGCCGGGATCATCCGCATACCACATCCTGAATTCTATATTATCAGAGCCGGATCGAACATACATGCGGATCTTTTTATTTTCAATGATTGGATGGTAGTATAGTCCTAATTCATCCTGCACAGCTTTCTCCTGAAACATGTTTATTTGTTAGCAAAATCATAAACTAAACTTTTGTATCCCAGCGGTCAATACTTGATATCCATAGAGGAGAAAAAAATTGTCTAATGCGTATTCAGCAAAACAGAGGGTTTTGCTGGAACCTCTTGCTACGAGAAACTTGAGACTCCCTACACTGAAGAGGTAGACACGAAACTCAATGAACCCAATGAACCCAATGAACCCGAAAAACCAAAATGTGTTATATAGAACCTAATAATTGAGGAATTGAGGAATTGAGGAGAGGTTAAAAATGACTAATCTGGTTTTTCAATGGAAACAAGGTGCTTTTCTTGCTGATTTTCACGTTCATTCACACTTCAGCAGGGCAACAAGTCCTGATATGCATCCAGGTATTATTAATCGTTTCGCCAAGCAGAAAGGATTATCTGTCGTCGGCACGGGTGACTTCACCCATCCGGAGTATCTTGAAGAATTAAGGGAAGAATTGGAGCCTGATGGCACAGGACTCTATGTCTGCAAGGATGACCCTGAGGGTACAAAATTCATCCTCACCTCTGAGGTATCCAATATTTTCACCCAGGGTGGAAGGAGTCGCAGGATACATACGGTTTTTTTCGCTCCTGATTTCCAGGTGGTAGAAGAGATCCAGGACCGTGTTGGTTCAATAGGGAATATCATTTCAGATGGGCGTCCAATCCTCGGCTTTCCGGTAAAGGAACTTGTCAGAATAATAATGGATGTATCCTCTGACTGCTTTGTACTGCCGGCACATATCTGGACTCCATGGTTTTCCCTGTTTGGTGCGAAATCAGGCTTTGACACACTGGAAGAATGTTTTGAGGAACAGAGCGAGCATATTTTCGCCCTGGAGACCGGACTCTCTTCAGATCCACAGATGAACTGGCGGCTATCCGCCCTGGATCAATACACCCTGCTCTCAAACTCCGATGCCCATTCCCCCTCCAAGCTGGCAAGGGAAGCAAATTGCTTTTCCTGCGAGCCTACCTATGAAGCAATTATTGCTGCCATCAAGGACCCGGGCCGTGGCTTCGAGGGGACCGTCGAGTTTTTCCCCGAAGAAGGTAAATATCACTTGGATGGTCACAGGGCCTGCAATATCTGTATGAAACCACAGGAGACTATTGAGCACAGAGGCAAGTGTCCGGTATGCGGCCAGAATCTCACAGTAGGTGTCCTGCACCGGATAGAGGAGCTTGCTGACAGGCCTGAAGGCTTTATTCCGGAAAATGCAAAGCCCTGTGTGCACCTTGTACCTCTCGAGGAAATTATCGCTGAGACATTTGGTGTGCGAAGCATCACAGGTAGAGTAAAAAAAGAGTACCAGAGACTGATTCAGCTCGGAGAATCTGAGATGAATATACTTCTTTGGAAGAATGAGGAAAAGCTTCAGCGTTTTGTACCTGAAAGGATTTTAGAAGGAATACTACGCATGAGAAAGGGTGAGATAAAAATAAGTCCCGGTCACGACGGGCTCTACGGAAAGATAAGCCTCTTTACCGAAGAGGAGAAGAAAGAGTTGCGTGGCTCAAGGGCAAAGGCATCAGGGAAAAACAAAGCGATGCAAATGGATTTGTTTTAAGAAGGGTCAAGAAGATCTCTTTTGATTCTGTCTTTCTCCCTCCTGTCACACCATTCTCAAGTTTTCGAAAAATAGTTGATCAGAAAAACAAGGATTTGGAATGATATTTGCTTTAGACTCAAATTCTCGAAAAATAATAGTAGACTAAATTAACAAAACAAGTCAAAATAGCTTGGCTCATTTTCTTCTCACATATACATCAAGGAGAACAAATGAAAATTCCATGTGCCAAACGGCTTGGTTTTGTTGTAAGTGGTCTCTCTTTTCTTCAACCCGCACTGACGAATGCCCAGATGTATAACTTTACCCTGATTGCTACAGCATTAAGTAACCGTTCACGGAATTACAACGCCCGTTTTACCGCATCGAACTGTAAGCGTTTACAGTGTGCTGCAGATACAAGGCGTACGGGTACGCAGACGTACTTCCTGTACTTCAAGTACCCGACAACAAAACAGATGCGGTGCCCTGTGAACGCTTACCGATAATTCTTTCACAGACCTCTTCTTGTGTAAGGCCAGCGCACTTCACTGTGACGTCTGCATACTTCGTATACAAGACAAAGCGTTCAGCAAACAGTTCAGCAAAGCTCTGATCCGGACGTTTTGCCAAGCCTCTTGTGCTAAAATTATTTATTCTCGATTCCAGTGTCGGCAGATCCAGATCAAGAAAGACGATTATGCCCGCTGCCTTCAAGTGCGTCATGGCGGCATGACTGTAAGCAGCGCTTCCTCCTGTGGCGATAACGTGATTCCGGCAGTCTATACCAAGGAGGGTATCTTCTTCGATCTTACGTAAGGCCATGTGACCGTCTGTGTCTACTATGTCCTGCAGGGATCGACTATGGGATGTCTGGATAAGGACATCCGTATCAACAAAGTCGAGTGATGTCAGCTTAGCCAAAATGACGCCGACTGTGCTCTTGCCTGACCCAGGCATCCCTATCAAAACGATGTTGGACAGTTTTTTATGCATTTCATCTTGAAAAGCTAAATGCTAACAGCTAATCGCTTACATTAGAACATCATGTGACACATAACAAGCGCCATTATAATTCCTGTCATATCTGCAAGCAGAGCGGCCGCTACCGCATGTCGGGTCCGAACTACGCCAACAGCACCGAAATATACTGCCAGGACGTAGAAAGTGGTTTCCGTGGAACCCTGCATTGTGGAGACTAAAAAGGATGAGAAACTGTCCGGGGCACGGCTCACTACCTCACTCATGATTCCAAATGCCCCGGAGCCTGAAAGGGGCCTCATAAAGGCCATAGGAAGGGCATCCGTCGGCATTCCGATCATTGATGTGAGCGGTTGGAATGCTGATACCATCAGGTCAAAAGCGCCTGAGGCCCGAAACATGCCGATGGCAACCAGGATCATTACAAGAAAAGGGATGATCTTTACTGCCACCTGAAACCCTTCCTTTGCGCCTGCGGTAGCAGCTTCATATACCTTGACGCCCCGAAGATAACCAAACAAAAGAAGGCTGCACATAATTACAGGGACCAACCAGTAGGAAATAATCTCTCTGCCCAAATCTTGCCAATCAGTGCCGGTGATTAGACGAAACACTGCCCCACCCGCAAAGGCAAGGACGATCAGTATGACCGCCCACCTGCCGACCCATCCGGGCGGGTGAAGTTCTTCATCGACCTCTTTTTCTCCATTGTAGGGCATTGCAGAGTCCTGTTTCGTATCCTCAGGGTCTTTGCTCACTGTCTCTATGGGTGTTTTGTGATTACTGAAGCGAATAAAGGTCTTTGAGGCGATAATGGCTATTGTGGTAGAGCAGATCGTTGCAATAAGTGAAGGAATAAGAATGGAAGCGGGTTCTGCAGCACCGGCGGCTGCCCGCACGCCAATTACGCCCAGAGGAAGGATCGTAACGCTCGACGTATTGATCGCCAGAAATAGACACATTGCATTAGTGGCCTCTCCCTTGTTCGGATTCAGCCGGTCGAGTTCCATCATCGCCTTGATTCCCATTGGTGTGGCGGCATTGCCAAGTCCCAGGGCGTTGGCGGCCATATTCATAATCATGGCCGACATGGCCGGATGCTCGGCAGGTACATCCGGAAACAGACGGTGCATGACTGGACGGATGGCGCGGGCAATAAGACGCATCAAGCCCCCGGCTTCAGCGACTTTCATAAGACCAAGCCACAGTGCCATAATCCCAATCAAGCCGATCGCCAGATTGACGGAACTCTTTGCGGATTCGAATGAAGCATCAACCAGTTGCTTCATTCTGCCGTTGTAAGAGGCGACCACTGTGGCCAAGAGTATCATAAAAAGCCAAATCAGATTAATTGCCGCCGGACGCTTTTTCATTGGCTCAACTAGGCTACACACGTGCCGGAAATCAGTTCCATGGCGAGGTCTGCCGCCCTTTCCGCCGCTCCTGATCCACCTAGGGCGTTTTTTACCTCTTTCAAGTTCTTGATCATATTCTCCCTCCCTGCGTCGTCTCTGAGTAGAGACAGCGCCTCCTGAGAGAGTCGCTCAGGAGTGACATCTCGCTGAATTATCTCAGTTACTACCTGGCGTCCTGCAATCAGATTTACCAGGGATGCAAAAGGCACCTTTATAAGGAATTTCCCCAAAAAACATGTAACAGGTGACACCTTGTAAGTGACTACCATGGGAATTTCCAGAATGGCAGCCTCAAGGGTGACTGTTCCAGAGGCCGCAAGTATCAGGTCAGAAGCGGCTATGGCATCATAGGTCTGTCCCTTTACCACTTGAATAATTGGGTGATTTGGTGATTTGGTGATTTGGTGATTGATAGATTTGTCCGTGTGTAATTGTCTGTGTGGGTCTGTGGCAAAAGATATAGTGATCGGGCAATTGAACGATTCCAGAATTCCAGGATCAAGGGATGGAGCAAGCGGTACTACAAATTGTACATCTTGCCTATCTTGAAAAATTTTCTCGGCAGCACCTGCCATCACGGGAAATAGCCTGGAGATCTCGCTCTTTCGGCTGCCGGGGACAAGTCCCACTATTGGCCTTTCCGGATTGAGCCCTGCCTCTTTGCAAAATTCGGTTTTGGAAATCTCGGCCTTGACTACGCCAAGAAGGGGATGGCCCACAAAACTCACTTCCATGCCGCGAGATCTGAAAAAGGCTTCCTCAAAGGGCAGAATAACAGCCATTCGATCTACCAAACGACGAATTTTTTTCACTCTGCCCTGACGCCAGGCCCATACCTGTGGGCTGATATAGTAAAATATGGGGATCCCCAGCTTCTTTGCCCTGCCGGCCACCAGGAGGTTGAACTCCGGATAATCTATGAGAATGAGTAAATCCGGTCTCTCTTTGCGTAGCCATGCTGTGGTACGGCCAAAGGCTTTTAAAATCGGTCTGATATGACCGATGATCTCCACCACCCCTACCACCGCGAGATCAGAGCTTGGAAACAGTAACTCCAGCCCTGCCGCTTCCATTTTTGGACCGCCGATTCCTACAAATTTTGCATGAGGCAGTCTGGACTTAAGAGCACGGATAAGGTTTGAACCATGAAGGTCGCCGGATGCCTCTCCGGCTATGACAAATACCTGCACCCACTAATTCCTCATTGCTGATTCCTGATAATACTGCCCAGATCTGAGGTATTGAGCCCTTGCATAATCCGGGCATTTATATCCAGAGCGAGTTTTAGTGCCCTCCTGCCCGATTCTCCTGTAACCTTTGTTTTTTCAAGGCCCTGCACCGCCCTTACGAATGATTCAAGTTCGTCATAGAGCATGTCTGTTCCCTCGTGGGTCTTGAATTCAGGTCTGATAGCGGTCATCGGGCCTGCGCTTAAGTCTCTGGTTACAACCAGACTCTTGCGCTCTGCGCAATCCGCAGAGATATAGGCTCCTGGCTGAAATACCCTAATTCTGCGCATATCTTGGAGAGAAATCCGGCTTGCCGTAAGATTCGCAGTACATCCATTCTCGAAAATAAGCCTTGTGTTTGCAATATCCACTTTTGGGGTGAGTACCGGCACACCAACTGCCCTTATTTCTTTAAGAGGTGAGTGCACCAGGGCCAGTATTATTTCCAGATCGTGAATCATCAGATCCAGGACCACATCCACGTCAGTAGCCCTGTCCTTAAAACCGCTCAGCCTGTGGGCCTCTATAAAGAGGGGATGCGTCACCTTTGCCTCAAGCACCTTTATGGCAGGGTTAAATCGTTCCAAATGCCCCACCTGGAGTATCAGGTCCTGCTTCTTTGCCAAGCTAATGAGCTCATCCGCTTCCTCCACAGTGGTAGAGATAGGTTTCTCAAGCATACAATGCACACCATGGGAAAACAGTATCTTGGCAACTTCGTGATGATGAATAGTGGGAACAACCACTGATGCCGCATCGATCTTTCCTGCGATCTCATGGATATCGGTGTAAGCATCGGTCCCCACCTCTTTGGCCACATCCTGTGCACGCTCAGAAGATATGTCCACTACGCCGACAAGATCTACGTCCTTCATCTGCGCGTACTTCTGGGCATGAAACCGTCCCAGATATCCCACTCCTATGACTGCTGTCCGAATCAATGTGTTTCTCCGTTAATATTGCACAACATACAATGCAATCTGTGCTTTACTACGAGTGCCGTGTGGAATGATCTTCGTCAATGCCAACCACGGATATTGACGACCTGTCAGCCAAATCAATGGTAGAATCCATGTCAAAAAACAGTGTGCGGCCGGCCTCCAAAGCCAGGACTGATGCCTTGACCCGAATCATCTGCTCAATGGTGCCAGCTCCCACGGAAGGAAGGTCAAATCTGGTATCCTGTGTGGGTTTACAGACCTTTATTACCACCGCACCAGACCCACATAGTTGCCCGCCCCGCCGGATGGTCTGATCTGTTCCTTCAATTGCCTCGACAGCCAGTACAGCACGGTCCTTGACTACCAGGCACTGGCCTATGTCAAGGCGTCCTATCTCCCTTGCGAGTTCCCATCCGAAATGAATATCCTCCCACTGGCTCTTTGAGGGCTTGCAACGGGTCAATACACCGGAAGGGACGAGTAGTTCCTTCAAGAGAACGGTGGAAGAAAGAATCTGGATGCCTTCTTGCTCAAGCTCCGCAGCAATGGACCTCAATATTCCGTCATCCAGCCTGTTGTCCAGGCATCGCCACAGGTTTATTGCCCTGAGATCAGGGCGGACGTCCTTAAATATCCTGGTTTTTGTTATAGAACCTGCAAATATGGCCTCTGACGCCCCTGCTTGTTTAAGTGTCTTTATGAGCTTGCCTAACTGCCCCAGGTAAACCCATTCAATTTGATCCACTTCCTCTGAAAGTAAGGAATCTGTCTCCCCCTTGTGAGCTACCGCCACTATCCCGCGGCCCTGTTTTCTGGCAGCCCTGGCGCATAACAGAGGGAATTGTCCTCCCCCTGCCACCAGCCCTAAAGGATGATCCTGCATCAAGGTTCCTCTTCTCCATTTGAGGCCATGGGCACGCCCCTTTTGGAAGACCTGATAAACTCGGTAAATTTTTTTACCTCGGGTATGGCTCCAAAGCGGGACTCCACGACATCAAGGGCATCTGTCACAGTATCATCACCTTGAAAGATCATTCGATAAGCCTCTTTCAAGGCATCAATAACCTCTCTCGAAAGCCCTTGCCGTCTCAGCCCCACCAAATTCAGGCCGTAGAGATGATCCCTTTGGCCCCAGTACTTCACATAAGGAGGTATATCCTTATTTGCACCTGACATGCCGCCCAGAAAGGCATGGGCGCCGATTCGGCAGAACTGATGGATAGCTGACAGTCCACCGATGATGGAGTACTCTCCTATCTCCACGTGTCCCCCAAGAGTAACCCCGTTTGCCATGATCACACTGTCTCCAACCTGGCAATCATGTGCCACATGACAATAAGCCATAAGCAGGCACTGCTTACCGACTCTTGTAATACCCCCTCCACCTTGAGTCCCGCGGTGGACTGTGACGAACTCCCTGATTATAGTCTGATCGCCTATCTCAACCTTTGTGGGTTCGCCGGCGTACTTCAGATCCTGAGGAGGGGCTCCAATAGATGCAAACTGGGACACCTTTATCTTTTCTCCAAGCCGGGTATGGCCCTCAATTACGGTATGGGGTCCTATTTCCGTCTCCAGACCTATCTCGACTTCAGGCCCGATCACCGTATAGGGCCCGATCTTTACTCCTTTTGCAATTTCTGAATCCGGGGAAATTATGGCTGTTGGGTGTATATTTTTCTCGATAATCATCAAATTGTCCAAACACTGGTTTTAGCTGATAAGCCTTTAAGTTAGCTCAACAGCTTAACGGCTCAACAGCTTGCATTAGGGCGCTAATTTAATGAGCGGCAGCTAAAAGCACTGCCTCTGCCGCGACATTGTCATCGACAGATGCCTTGCCTTCCATTTTCCATATAGTCGATTTGCGTTTTATAAGTTTTAAATCCATAATCAACTGGTCGCCAGGGACCACCGGTTTTCTGAATCGTACATCATCCATCCCTGCAAACACCAGCAGCTTATCCTCAAGACCATCCGGATCTGTATTTTTGGCAAAAATGATCCCTGTCTGGGCCATGGCCTCCAGGATAAGGACCCCCGGCATAATAGGCTCTCCAGGGAAGTGACCCTGAAAGAAAGACTCATTTATTGTAACGTTCTTGAGTGATTTGATGCCTACACCAGGTTCAATGCTTAAAACCCGGTCAACCAGCAAAAAAGGATATCTGTGAGGCAACAAGGCCGATATATCTTGTATTCGGAGTTGGCTATGCATCGTTTCCATTTTTTTTCCCTAATAACCTGTCTTCAAGTCTATCTATACGTCCTTTAAGATTACGGACTTGCTTTACCATCTCAGGAAGACGCTTGAGAACGCCTCCAACCCTTAAAAACAATTTGTGAGGCATTGCAGGAGACCCTGTAACCACCTCGCCTGCTGCCAGACTTTTGATAACTCCGGATTGCGCACCCACCATGACCCGATCCCCCAGTTCTATATGACCTCCCACACCGACCTGTCCTCCCAGCACCACTCCCTTACCTATACGGGTACTCCCTGCGATACCGACAAAGGCCACAAGCAATGAGTCGGCTCCTATAGACACGTTATGGCCGACCTGTACGAGGTTATCGATTTTGGTACCCCGGCCTATACGGGTTTCTCCCAGGGCCGCCCTGTCTATGGTGACGTTGGCGCCTATCTCCACATCGTCCTCTATCACGACTATGCCGACCTGGGGAATTTTTACATGGGATTCACCGCGCCGGGCATAACCGAACCCATCACTTCCGATTACCGTCCCTGCATGTACTGCCACCCTTTTCCCCAAACGACAACCCTCATACACTACTACATTAGGATAAAGGGTTGTTTCGTCCTCAATACATACATCATTTCCCACACACACTCCGGGATGGAGTGTTACATACGGACCAATGCGTACTCTGTCACCAATAAATACTCCGGGATATATGCTGACATTCCGGTCTATTTCACAATTCGAGCCCATATGTGCCCTCGGACTCACCCCCAAAGCGCTGAAGGGCTTATCCAAAAAGGCGGATGCTATTAAGGCATAGGCGAGATATGGATCTTTAACCAGAATAGATGGACGATCCAACACATATGGCCAGTCCTTTGGGAGTATCAGGGCCCCTGCGATGCTCTTCTCCACCTCTTCTCCATAGCGAGATCCAACAGCAAAACTTATTTCATCCGGCCCTGCAGCCGTCAATGCCTGTATGCCTGATACAGAAAAATCCTCTGATCCTTTCAGATCCCCTTCGATCAAAAGTGCTATTTCTCCAAGAGTCTTCATAGTCCATCAATCACCAAATCACCAAATCACACAATTCAAAAGCTTCCCCCCATCCTGAATTCCCAGTTGCTTGCGTCATCATCCTCCTCTTTATTTATATTGAAACCCCATTCTATGCGAAGGGGCCCCATGGGAGACAGCCATCTTATGCCGGGACCCACAGACATGCGTGTGGTTTGATTGTCGTAATCATTACCATCGTCCCAGCAGTTCCCCATATCCAAAAAGATTACACCATTCAGACCCATATTTTTCAGTAGCGGAAAGATGGTCTCAATCTGTATAAAACCCATGTAATTACCGCCGACACGATCGTCATCGTCGCTCTTTGGATCTGTAGGACTTATACGGCCATACTTGAAACCTCTGACAGAGTCGATACCGCCCAGAAAAAAGCGTTCGTAAATAGGAAGTTTCCCCCCGCCCCCCTCGGTTATATAGCCGGCTCCAGCCCTCACGTGGCCGATGATAGACTTCCAGATTGGATGGTAATAGCTGACACCGCCTTCGAGTTTTACAAAGGCACTGTCACCGCCAAGGATTCCCCCTGCATATTCAATTGAGATTTTGTTGTTCCAGCCGTGGGAGGGATTGTAGTAGTCATCTCTTGTGTCATAGATGAGACCAGTGCCTATAGATCTGGTAGAATGGATATCCTGTGAATCCTTTATGATTGTTGATGCATTGTCAGAAACGTCCGACATATCAGTATTATCCATTCTCAGCTTAATAAACGTACTGAGATCATCGTTCAGGGGGTAGCCGAAACGCAACGCACCTCCCATGCTTTCCTTTGAGTAGTCGTCATATTCCCGCTCCCAATTGTACATTTCAACACCAAGGGAAAGTCTAGTATCCCTGAAATAAGGCTCGACAAAATTCAGCGAGTATCGATTAGTTTCCGAGCCAAGTATACCCTTGAAACTCAGGGTCTGACCCTTACCAAGGAAATTCCGCTGGCTAATCTCCCCCATGAGCATTAAATTTTCCACTGAGCTATACCCCGCCCCTATGCTGAAGGTGCCGGTTGCCCGCTCCTTAATCTCCACCTTGAGGTTCATATATTCTTCGCTGCTCCCTTTGCTGGGGACAAGATTTACATCCTCAAAGTAACCCAATCTGTTCAACCTCTGGGTACTCTTTCTGAACCCGGAAGCGCTGAAAGGCTCAAGCTCCTTGACTCTGAGTTCCCTCCTGATAACTTTATCTCTGGTCCTTGTATTTCCAATTATTTCTATTCGTTCAAACTTTACACTCGGACCTGTATTCACCAGCAACGTTATGTTTACCAGATTTTTCTCCGGGTCCTTTTCAATCCTCGGAGTAATATCGGCATAGGCAAAACCCTCATCTGCATATATATCCGTGAGCTTCAATATATCCTGGCGAAGTATCTGCCGGCTGAAAACAGGCTCCTGAGTGATCTCAAACTCGCTTAAAAGTATTTCCTTGTCCTTGAAAAACTCCTGCTCTATATCTACCTGACCTACTCCATAGCGACTTCCCTCTTCAATGGGAACAGTGATATAGAGCCATGCATCTTCCCTCCGGACCGTAGGACGGCCCACCTTGGCATCCACATAACCCCGATTATGGTAATAGGCTGCAATCCTTCCCAGGTCTCTCTCCAAGGCATCCTGCTTTAGGACAGCCTGGTCTCCCTTAAACAGGGCCACGATACTGCTCCAGGAAGGAATCCAAAGAGGTTTTTTCTCAGAGGTCTCTAACAATCCTTCTAATTCCTTATCAGAAAAAGCCTGGTTACCCTGAAACTCAATATCCTTGATACGGACCTGCTCTCCTTCCTTAATCTCAAATACCACATCGGCTGCCTGCCCTGATACCGGTTCCAACATAGCCAGAATACCGGTTCCAACATAGCCCTTTTCCATATATAGGGCCTTGATCTTCCCGGCATTTTCCTGAAGGGTCTTTTCCTGAATAATAGTATATGGTTTAAGATCTATGACCTCGCGTATCTTTTCTTCTGAAATTTCTTTATTGCCGGATAATTTGATTTCCTGTATGGCAGGCTTTTCTTTCACAATAAAGGTCACGATGCGACCGGAAGGACTCTCATTGACATCCACCTGCACATCATTGAAGAAATCCATCTTATATATTCTCCTAATATCAGAGGCAATAATCTCAGGATCGAAAAGATCACCGGCCCTAGTCACAGTCGTCTGTAGAATTGCGTCGGTATCCACTCTCCTGTTATCACTGACACATACCTCCGCCACCAGGCAAGGGGCAACCAGAACCTTTACCATCTCGGTTTCCATCTGATCCAGAAGCATACTCATCTCTCGCCGGTCCCCTTTGGCAAAAAAATTCCTTAGCTCACCAGCAGTATCCTCCAGATCAACAAGCTTTAAATTCAGGCCCAACCACTCTCCAAGGCAGCTAATACTTCCATAAAACACAAACTGAACCTGTTGGGCCTTTCCAGCTTTAATAACATCACCCAAAGACTCTGGTGGTTTGTCTTTTGACAAAAGCACTGTATATCCACGAGATTCAAGGCGTCTGGAAAGTCCTTCCCTTACCTCATCTACCAGGCATGATTTGTCTTTTGGTCCATAATAAGCCAGTGGTGTTCCGAGAATGGTTGCAGATGGAAGAGAAATGCTTCCCATAGTACTGGAGACTGGAATAAATTGAAAAGGCAGAGACAAAACCAAACATACGGCAAGTAAGTATAATGATCTGCATATAGAAACTATCAGTCTTTGTAGGACATTAGATGTTTTCATTTATTATTTCCATATAAAGTTAAATTATTACTATCAAGATATACGCCCAACACCAAAACCCTTAAGTTCAGAGGCGTTGAGTTCAACGGCCCGGCCTTCTGCCAACCCGATACATCGGTCCATACTGCTCGCCAAAGCCAAATTATGGGTAACAACTACCACGGTTGTGCCGTATCGTCTATTTAAGGTAAAAATTAATTCAGCGGCCTTTTCTCCAGTCCTTTCGTCAAGATTTCCTGTAGGTTCGTCAGCAAGGAGTAACCTGGGTTTTCTTACCATGGCCCTTGCCAGGGCCACTCGTTGCTGCTCACCACCTGAGAGCTGACCAACGCGGTGATCAAATCTTTTTTCAAGACCAATTTCAGCCAGTATATCCTTTGCCATTTCCCTGGCCTTGGGCCTGGATTCCCCAGCCACAAAACACGGCATCATAACATTCTCAAGGGCGGAAAACTCCGGCAAGAGGTGATGAAACTGAAAGACAAATCCCAGTTCTTTATTACGAAATTTGGAGAGTTTAGTATCATTCCAGGAAAACACATCCTCTCCAAAGTGGAAAATTTTACCGCCGGTAGGGCAATCCAGGGTGCCCAGCATGTGAAGGAAGGTGGTCTTCCCAACCCCTGAAGCCCCAACTACTCCAACAATTTCACCAGAATAAATCGAACACTTGAGATCCTTCAGCACCTCCACCTTGAGTCCGTTGTTCGTAAATGTCTTTCTAAGACCATCAATTTCTAAAACCAAGGTTTTGCCGCTCAACCTGCGAGGAAACAAAGGGTCTTTTGCACCAACAGACTCTAACAAAGCTTTTTGAACTCCAGCCATATATAGAATAAAATTAAGTAAAAAAAGTGATTCCATTGATAACAAATAAGACTATCTCAATCAAGTAAAGAGGTACATGTAAATGGTTTTTTAATTTGACTCCTGAGTTTCATCTTCAAGAATAGGGGCATGGCAATCACTGCCAAATATGCCCTTAAAAACGATTCTATTGACCGGATAAACTGCCGATTTGGTGTGGAATGGAATATCTTTCCGGTATTTTTGGTCTTAGGAAACGGAAAAATCCTTGTGGGAGGACAAGAACAGAATTTCAGTTCTCCCTGAAAACAGACAGGGAATAAGATAACCTTACCTATATCCTCAACTAAGGATATAGTTACCCCCTTCTATACGCAGACCTATGCCCTTTACTATTGCAGTAGACACCGTCTTCCTGGCTGTTCCCAGAATTCGCCCAAAGGTCTGTCTGGAAATGCCCATCCGTACAGCAGCGGCGTCCTGATCCATTCCCTCCATATCACTCATACGCAATGCCTCAAAACCTTCAACAGTCAGAACAACTTCATCAAGACCGCGCAACGGTATGCCCCTTGGCTTGAAATAGGTCACCGCAGGCTCTTGATCAACTTTTCGCCATTTAGGGGGTCTGGCCATAATTTTTCCTCCGACTCAGCTTTTTAGCACTTTTTGCAAGGCCTCAATACACCGTAAATTCTCTTCGGGGAGACCAACAGTAATCCGGATATGGTTGGGTAGACCATATGCAGTCATTGCCCGCACAATGACTCCCTCTCTGAGCATTTTTTCATAGACCATTTTGGCATCTCTGTCGATATCTATAAGAATAAAGTTGGTCTCACTGGGCATTACCCTGCATCCTAACTCCTCAAGTTTTTCCGTGAGAAAATCCATGCCCTGCCACACGGTATCAATGGTCTTTTTAAGGTGTTGATGGTCATCCAGGGCCGCAAGGACCCCTACCTGGGCCATGGTATTGACATTAAAGGGCTGCCGGACCCGCTCCAGATATTTGGCCACTTCTCTGTCCATAACCCCATAACCCACCCGAAGTCCGGCCAGACCATAGGCCTTTGAAAAAGTCCGAAGGGCTATAACCCTCCTGTCCTGCTTCATATACTCCACTGCCTTTGGAGTATGCTCAGCCCTCACGAATTCCATGTAGGCCTCATCCAGGACTACCAGTAAATAATCTGGAAGATCTTCCAGAAATGCATCGAAGTCTGCCCTGTGAATGACAGTGCCCGCAGGATTGTTGGGATTATCCAGAAAGATCAGGCGGGTTTCCGGTGTAACTGCCCGTGATATGTTCTCAAGGTCGTGACGGTACCCTGAAAGGGGAATGACTACATTACTTCCCCCCACGGCCTGCACCATCTTGCAATATACCAGAAAGCTCGGATCACTGCTTATGGCTTCATACCCTGGTCGAATGAAAACCCTTATCAGAAAATCTATCAACTCGTTGGATCCATTTCCAAGTACTATCTCCTCAGAAGATACTCCCAACAACCCGGCAAGCTTTTCCTTGAGGTAGTAGCCACTACCGTCGGGATAGCGGTGCAGAGAAGATAAGGCATTCCTTATGGCTTCCAGGGCCTTTGAAGACGGCCCTAATAAATTTTCATTAGAGGCAAGTTTGATAGGATCCTTTACCCCATACTCCCTTTCGAGTTCCTCAAGGGGCTTACCTGGAGGATAAGGGACAAGGCTTGTGAGATATTCCGGAATTTCAAAAGATAAAGGCTTTGATTTATTAAACATGTAATGATCCTTAATGTGAACTATGTATTGCTGTTACCCAAACTTAACTGGTTTCCGCAGTTCTCGAATACAGCTTGTGTTCTTCCAGTCCGAGATTCGGATTAGCTTCCACCCTGATTTCAACATCAAAGTTTTTTTCAAGGTTATAGAGTTCCAAGCGCTTGCGGTTAAGCAGGTATGAGACAACCTGAGGCGGGGCCTCCAGCACAAGCTGCTCTGAATTCTTTTCACGACTACCTGCCAGATGAGCACTGATTCTTCTCAAGTCCGCCAGCGCAAGGGCCTCCACAGACATCACCACCCCCCTTCCATGGCAGTAGGGGCAGGAGCAATAACTGCCCAATTGCACAGGAGAGCGGATTTTCTGACGCACCAGTTCAAGAACACCAAACCGCGAAATCCTGGCAATTTCCGTTCTGGCACGGTCCTTTTTGAGGCACTTCCTCATGCGTTTTTCCACCTGTTGTCTGTAGGTCCTGTTACGCATATCAATGAAATCAATAACTATTATTCCTCCGAGGTCCCTGAGACGCAGTTGTCTGGCTATCTCCTCCGCAGCCTCCAAATTGGTCTTTAGTGCGGTTTCCTCAATATTTCTTTCCCTGACGTTTTTCCCGGAATTCACATCTATAGACACCAGGGCCTCGGTTGGCTCTATAACAATATGGGCTCCGGAAGGCAGGCGAACATTGGGCTGATATACTTGCTCTATCAGAGTCTCAAGATCGAAGTGTGAAAAAATGGGGACGTCGCCTTGGTATAAACGTACAGTGGCTACCTGTCGTGGGGCAATGATGCGAAGAAAGGCCTTTATATTATCATAGACCTCCTGCTGGTCTACCAAAATTTCCTCGACATCGCTTGTGAGATAATCCCTCAGAAATCGTTTTACCAGATCACGGTCTCTATATATCAGGGCCGGGGCCTGAGCGGATTGGGCCTTTTTTCTTAAGTTGCTCCAGAGTCGCACCAAGTACCTGAGATCCTTCTGTATCTCTACTTTTGGAACGCCCTCAGCGACTGTCCGGGCAATAAGTCCCACACCTTCCGGCAATTTGCATGCCTTTAATATCTGTTTAAGCCTTTGACGTTCCTCTTCAGCCTCTATTTTCCTGGACACGCCTACTTGAGCAGTACCAGGCATCAGCACCAGGTACCTCGCTGGGATTGACAGATAAGTTGTTATCGCAGATCCCTTTATATGGGTCTCCTCCTTAACTATCTGTACAAGAATGTCCTGGTCCTTTTTTAAAAAATCATGGATACGTTTTTTGTTTTCAGCATATCCGTAGTATTCAGGGTGTATATCAGCTAGGGGCAGATAGCCGTTTCTGGGAAGGCCGATATCAACAAAAGCCGCGTGTAGGCTTGGCTCTATTTTTGCTATTCGACCTTTATAGAGGTTACCTCTGGTCTGGGTATGGGAGAATGTCTCAATATCAAAGGCCTCAAGACGTCCATTCTCCAGAAGGCCTATCCGGCATTCCTCCGGTGCCTCCATGTTGATTACAATCTGGCAATTGCCGGATTTGCTTGATTTTTTCCTTGGTTTCATATTAATTTTCGTATACTCCTAAATACCGGCCCTGTCACCGGGAAGATAAAAAAGCTTGTCATTAAATGCCTCAGTCTTTATCAGACCGGACCTGTACATTCGATTAAGTATCTCCTGAACAGATTCAGCTCCAAGGCCCAGGACTTCCTGAAGGTCTTCAATGCTGAGAGGCCTTCTGAGCAAAGTATCCAATATCTCAGCCTCAATAATCGGCTGGGCACCATTCTCTATACCATGACTATAATCTACTACGACTTCGGCCTTTTCACCCAGTTGTTCCCTCAACTCCTCCATCTGTCTTCTTGATAGAGAATTGGCCCAGGTCTCGACCGGAGGACGAACCACAGTACCAAGTTGAATTTTGTCAGGTTGGATAGACTTTAAGACTTCTTTAAGTTTCCTGATTTCATCTGTACCGTGATTAATTCCCCTGACAAAAAGGACCTCCAGCCATATCTTTCCCTTAAACTCCTTTCGTAATTTTATTAAGCCATCTAAAATGGTCTTGAGATCCACGCACCTGGCCGGACGATTGACCCTTCTGAAAGAATCAAGCACCACGGAATCAAGAGAGGGCAATAAAATATCCGCATGACAGAGTTCCTCTCTCACCTGCGAATCAGAGAGCAAAGTGGAGTTGGTAATGACTGCAACAGGTTTATCCGTATGCCCCTTGGCAAAGGCCAGAAGTTCTCCAAGGCCCGTATGGAGTGTGGGTTCTCCTGAGGCAGTAAAAGTAAGCACATCAAAGGCCGTCTTCTCAGAACACAAGACTTCCTCAAGCTCAGCCCTTATATAGTCGGCAGGTATGTATTCATTCCTTTCACATGTGTATCTCTTGGTATCCCCTAATTCACAGTAGACGCAATTCAGATTGCAGGTCTTGGGAGGAAGAATATCTACCCCAAGTGACAAGCCTAAACGCCTCGAAGGTACCGGACCGAAGCAATATTTCATAAGAACTTAGCGCCCCTCAGGCGAGCTGTTAAGCTGCTGAACTTACCAGCTTATTAATAAAATTGGCCAAAAAATGGAAATTCCTTACTATCAAGTTACTTTATATTGAGCGAGGGCTCTGTCAAGCATGACCATTCATACTTCGTAAGCGTTCACAGGGCACCGCATTTGCTTTGTTGTCGGGTACTTGAAGTACAGGAAGTACGTCTGCATACCCGTACGCCTTGCATCTGCAGCACTGTAAACGCTTACAGTTCGGTGGGTTGCGGTAAAACGGGCGTTGTAATCCCGTGAATGGTTACCATACTTCTTAGCTGACGGAGAGTAAACAATTACTCTCAAACGAGCCTTTTGCACGAGGCTCAAATAGGAATAAATTCTGCGTACTAAGGCCTGCCCGATTATTTCGGATGTCTTGTCAAAAAATAAAAATTCATATACGTTTCAAGCTATTCAAATATGTCAGAAAAAAATAAAATACAACTGGCACTCCTGTGTGGAGGTCGCTCTGCTGAAAGAGACGTGTCCCTTGCAGGGGCACGAGAGGTAGAAAAGGCCCTTGATCCAGGCCGCTACGATATTACGCGTTATGATCCGGCCACGGATCTTGACCGACTTGTCAGAGACGCACCACGCCTGGATGTTGCTTTCATACTTCTTCACGGCAGGTACGGAGAAGACGGGACCATACAGGGTCTTTTGGACCTCATTAGCTTACCTTATCAAGGTTCCGGAGTCCTGGGGAGCGCTCTGGCCATGGACAAACACCTTGCCAAAGTGATTTATCAGGAGGCCGGGATACTCACTCCTCCATGGATTCACATCCTTCGCAGCGATAAAGTGGACGCAAAACAAATCGTGAACCGCCTGGGTATTCCACTCATGGTTAAACCCTGCACCCAAGGATCAAGCGTGGGAATAAGAAAGGTGGCGGATGAAAACAAGCTTGGTCCTGCCATAAAAGAAGCCTTTCAATGGGATAACAGGGTCTTGGTTGAATCATTCACACAGGGGCGGGAAATTACAGTAGGAATTCTGGGTCTTGAGGAGCTTTTACCACTTCCTGTGATTGAAATTATCCCTGACTCGAGCTATTCATTCTTTGATTACGATGCAAAGTACTTACCTGGGGCCACCAAGGAGATCTGCCCGGCAGATATACTGAAGCAGGCATCTGAGAAAACCCGTGCTCTGGCCGTTGCTGCTCACAAAGCCTTGCAGCTTCGGGCCTACAGCCGTACAGATATGATCCTTGCAGACACCGGCAAAATATTCGTTTTGGAAACCAACACAATCCCCGGGATGACCCCGACCAGCCTTTTCCCCCAAGCCGCGGAGGCAGCGGGAATTTCCTTTAGCAAACTACTTGATCGACTTATTGATATGGCATTATCCGAAAAAGGGCGGTGGACTGAAGTTTGAAGTGCCTAAAGTTGCGGATGGCAGGGCTAAGCACGCCTCTCTCTCTTTCGGAAAAGTATTAGAATAGGAGTTTGCTTCAGGCCCAGTTGCTCGCGAAATTGGTTTGCCAGAAATCGTTTATATTGAGATGGTATGACGTCAGGGTAATTCGCAAACAGGAGGAAAGTCGGCGGTTTCGTTGCTACCTGCGTCGTATAGTAGAGTTTCAAGTGGTGTCCTCTGGAGATGGGAGGAGTTCTTTTTGCTAATGCCTTTTGCAGGACACTGTTGATGCTGCCTGTATTAATTAACGTGTTAAAATCAATATACACATCGTCTATCAAGGGTAAAATCCGATTGACACGCTTTCCTGTGAGTGCTGAGATGTTTAGGTGGGGAGAATAAGGAATAAACCGCTTTGCCCGCTCCAGCTCCCCTGATCTTAATTTCACTAATGACTGGTCTTGCCGGATAAGGTCACATTTGTTGAACAGGGTAATACATGCCCGTCCATATCTTTCCGTGTAGCCGATCAGCCGTTTATCCTGATCTGTAATTCCTTCTGAAATATCCATTACAATAAGGACAATGTCACAGGCCTTAATAACATTAATGGCCTTAATAATACTGAACTTTTCTATTTTATCACTGACCCTGGCCTTCCGCCTTATGCCTGCAGTATCAGTAAGCAGAATGTCCTTTCTGCCGGGTCGCTGAAGAAGTGTGTCTATGGCATCTCTTGTAGTGCCTGGCACATCGGTAACAATCATGCGAGGCTCTCCCGCCAGCCTATTAAGCAAGGAGGATTTTCCCGTGTTTGGTCTACCGATTAGCGCCACTTTTACCGGCTGTTCCTCATCTTGCTTGAGTTCCTGAGCTAGACCTTCGAGGTCTGCCGGACTGTCTTCTAATGGCAGGTCCATGTGTTTGAACACATCAACCACTCTTGTCATCAGAGCATTTATCCCCCGCCCGTGTTCAGCCGAGACGGGAATAACTTCGTTCACACCTAATTCGTAAAATTCACCCAGATCAAGCTCGTGAGAAGGATTATCTACCTTGTTTATTATTACTAAATATGGTTTCTTATATGAACGTAGTGTGTCGATAATTTCCCTGTCTGCCGGAGTGAGGCCTTCTTTAACATCCAGAACTATCAAAAGCAGATCAGATTCTTCTACTGCCTTTAGGCTTTGCTCATGGACAATTCGGGATATGCTGTCCAGGTCGGGAGACCTGTCCATGCCGCCCGTATCTATAAGTTGCATTGTAAGACCCTCCCATTTGAGCTCGGCATAGCGGCGGTCTCTGGTGAGCCCTGGGGTCGAATCTACCAGTGCATTTCTTGTTCGGGTAAGCCGGTTAAGAAGTGTAGATTTCCCCACGTTTGGGCGTCCTATCAGTGCAACCTTTGGTATTATCTTTTTGTCTTTGAACTTAAAGTTCATATTATTGTAGTAAAGTTAGATGATTTTATACGCAGTCAACGGGCCACCCATGGAAACAACTACCGGAAGTCCCCCAAGAGGACAAAAGGTGCGGCGATTTTGCGAATGGTGCAATAAATATAGTGCAACCAGCGAAATTTTCACGGATTAATATACCATGCATTAAGAAGGTATGCTTGACGATAACCCAAAATCTGTTACTGGTAATTGAGGGATTGAGGGATTAAAGGTACTTTTTTGATTACAATTCCTCAATCCCTGATTTTTTTATAGGATTTGACCGAGGTGATAAGTATGTCACAAAAACGTATTTTAGTCCTTCTTGCACCTGGCTTTGAGGAACTTGAGGCAGTAGCTGTTATTGATATCTTGAGGAGAGCGGGGCTGGAGGTTGTATCCGCAGGAACAATTTCAGGACCAATCAGTTCAGCCCGCAATATCATGATTTTGCCTGATAAGTTACTTGATGAGGTTACAGAAGAGGCCTTTGATTTGATAGTCCTGCCAGGTGGTTTAGACGGCACAGAAAACCTTACAAAGGACCAAAGAGTAGTAAAGATGCTTCAAAAACAACTGGGTTCCGGCAGGACTATAGGGGCAATATGTGCTGCTCCGACCGTTCTTGACCGATACGGCCTTGCCCAGGGAAAAACCATCACATGTCATCCAACATGTAGAAATGCAATACAGAAGGCCCGGCTTTCAGAAGACCGGGTGGTCCGGGATGGTCTCCTTGTGACGAGTCAAGGTCCGGGTACGGCTATCGAGTTCGCTTTGAATCTCGTTGAACTGCTTATGGGGAAGGACAAAATGCTCGATGTTAATACTGGGGTATTGGCACGAATTGATTAGTGAAAATATAGTATTTTTTTATGACAAAGAAACGCAGGTCCAAAAAGACTCCGGATAAAATTTTTCCCCTGGTGCCCAAGAATGAGCCTGGGAGCCTTGTTCCCCTGGAAACCCTTGAACCTCTTCAGCAATACCTTGCAGAGATCAGCCGGTATCCCTTGTTGAGCAGAGAAGAAGAGGAGACTCTCACTAAGGCCTATTATGAGACACGAGATCCGAAGCTGGCTTCCAGGATCGTGACGGCAAATTTGAGGCTGGTCGTAAAAATAGCCTTGGATTTTCAGAAATTCTGGATGCAGAATTTTTCAGATCTTGTTCAGGAGGGAAATATCGGCCTGATGCAGGCAGTAAAAAAGTTTGACCCGTATAAGGGTGTAAAATTTTCCTACTATTCTTCTTTCTGGATAAAGGCATATATACTCAAGTTCGTTATGGATAATTGGCGTTTAGTCAAAATCGGGACCACCCAGGTCCAGCGCAAACTTTTTTATAACCTTCGTAAAGAGAAAAGCCGGCTTCTTGCTTTAGGCTTTGAACCAGTGCCAAAGCTCATCTCCGACCGTCTTAACGTCCCTGAGAAAGATGTGATTGACATGGAACAGCGCATGGGGTCGTGGGAGCTTTCCATGGATGCTCCGGTTAAGGAGGGCTCTGAAGATAAATGTCTGGATTTTTTTGCCACTGACGAGACGACAGTTGAAGCCGGTGTTGCCAGGGAAGAGATAAGGGCTAGCCTCAAGGGCCATCTTGCAGCCTTTAAGGAACAACTTCAGGGAAAGGAGCAAATCATATTCGAGGAGCGGCTTTTAGCCGAGGAGCCCAAGACCCTTCAGGAACTCGGAACGGTTTTCGGGGTTTCAAGAGAAAGAGTAAGACAAATCGAGGCCAGGCTAAAAAAGAAGTTGCGGGTATTTCTTCAAAAAAGAATCCCGGATTTAGGTTCTTATCCAGAGGGTGTCGAAGACGCATGATTACAAGTCCTTTTTGTTTTTGGATCAGACTTTTTTTCACTTTAGTCATTGTTCTGATGGTGTCAGACTCCAATGCCATGGCCAGGGTGAATCCTTCCCGTAGCGCGGCCTACGCCTATTATCTCCAGGCAATTATGGAGAAGTCTTCGGGCAGGCTTTCAGATGCTTCGAGTTGCCTGAAAAGTGCCTTGGTCCATGATCCGGAATCCATAGCTATACTGGAGGATTTGGCCAAATTAGCAGCTAGCATAGGTAACATGCAGGAGGCTGAGCAGTGGGCTGAACAGGCCATTGCCCTTGAAACCGACAATCTGGATATGAAGATCGTACTTGCCGGAATTTATGCCAATGAAGATCGCGTGGCCGAAGCCTTAGGACTCATGGAGGAAATACTAAGTGATGAACCTGACAACCAGGAAGCACTGTTTTTGACCGGGACTATTTACGCTAAGGCTAAGCAGTATCCAAAGGCGATTGAGATCATGGAAAGGGCTGCCGGGCAGGAGGGAAGTCAATCTTTTATGGCATATTATTATCTGGGAAGGATATGTCGAGATGCCGATGATCTTGTAAAGGCCGAGGAATATCTCAACGAGGCATTAAGACTGAATCCACACATGACAATGGTGTATCTGGATCTGGCTGATGTTTACAGAAGGCAAGGGAAGATAGATAAAGCCATTGATTCCTGCAGGGCCCTGTTAGCTCAAAAGCCTAATAACCTTGAGGTACGAGAGCGGCTTCTGATACTATTAATTGAAGAAAAACGGGTAGATGATGTAATTTCAGAGTTTGGCCGACTCAAGCAGTCAGCACAAAACCATCCTGCAATTGGATTTCATGTCGCGATACTATGTCTTCAACATAAAAAGTATGATGATGCATTGTCTATTCTTAAAGAAATGGCTCATACTTACCATGATCAGGGGCAAATTATTTACTATATGGCAATTGCCTATGAGCAGAAAGGCGATCTTGATGCGGCCATGGATATGCTCGAGTCCATCCACATAGATGATGAACTTGCCGTGGAAGCAAGGGTTCGTTTGGCATACTTGCTTAAAGAAAGAGGACAACTCGATCAGGCGTTAAATCTTATTGAAAAAAGCCTAAAAGATCGTCCCAATACGAAACAATGGGTGCTCTCCCTTGCCACCCTCTACGATGCGGCAAACAGGCCGCATGATTCCAGGGAGATTCTTCGTAAGGCCCTGGATACAACCCCTGACGACAAGGAGTTATTATTCCATCTTGCAATGGTCTTGGACAAGCTGGGGCAAAGAGACCAGGCCATAGAGTGTGCCAAGAAGGCCATTGAAAAAGCTGAAGACTACGTTGAAGCCCTTAACTTCCTGGGATATACCTATGCTGAAGAGGGGATTAACCTTGACGAGGCCGAGCTTCTGATAAAAAAAGCGCTTTCTATACAGCCGGATGATGGTTATGTAACAGATAGTCTGGGGTGGGTATATTTCAAAAAGGGCAAAAATGACCAGGCCATTTTATATCTCAAAAAGGCGCAGGATTTAGTTCCCGGCGATCCGGTTATAGCAGAACACCTTGGCGATGCATATATGGCCAGTGAGATTTTCGACAAGGCATTACATGTCTATCAGGAGGCCCTTAAGCTGGTAAAGGAGTCAAAGGACAAGCCAAAATTGAGAAAGAAAATACAGGATGCTCAAAAAGCACTTTCTGACATGGTGGACAGTTAAGGGCCTTTGGCCGAGCTGAAATGTATCCCCTTAACTTAGATACTATGGATGTTAAAGTAAAGATATTGTGAAGAATTATTCTAATATTTATGTAAATTATATGCGTCGGCTAAGTGTGATTCTGATTGTCGCCAGCCTTCTTTTTCTTTTTACGGCATGTCAGGATGCGCAGATCACAGGAGAGTATGATAATCCATATACTCCTGATGAAGTTAAAACAATGTTGTCCTACCATGGCGCCCTTGTCGCTAGGTTTGACGGTAATCAGTGGTATTTCCTTTCCGGTGACCGCTGGATTAAGCTGGAGAATGCCGGGGCCTATAAATATGCCTTGCTTTCTTCCAGACACAGAGCTTCAAAGTTTTAGAGTCATTTAAAATCCATTTTTTATCTCGCGGTTTTTCCGGCAGAAAATTCTGAAACACAATATCATTTTTTATCTCTAAACCTGTTTGGTTCCGGTTTATCCGGGTTAGGAGATTTCTATATGAATAATGACATAATGAAGGAATTGGGAACAGAAGAAGTCCTTTGGAACCTTGGGGATTTGTACCAAGGCATTGATGATTCCAGAATCCATGATGATATGGAGAAATGTAAGAAATCGGCCCTTGAGATTGCTGATAAATATTCGGGCAAGATTGCAGAACTTACCGCTGCAGAACTCTTCGCTGTTGTCAGTGAATATGAAGGCTTGACTATTATTGTGGGGAGACTCAACGCATTTGCCCAGCTACATTTTTCAACCCATGTTAATGATCCAAAGGCCGGCGCTTTTTTGCAAAGAGTCAATGAATTTTTCAGTATAGTGAATAAAGACGTAGTGTTTTTCGATATTGAGTGGGCAAATGTTCCTGATGACAAGGCGGATGACCTGCTCGCCGACTCCGCACTGGAGCATTACAGGCACTATTTACAGGCAGCCAGGCGATACAAACCTCATCTTCTCTCTCAAGTAGAAGAGCAGCTCATAATTGAGATCAGTCCTGTAGGTCGTTCAAGCTGGATCAGCTTATTTGAAAAGGTCTTGGCAGCCCAGCGTTTTGGTAAAGAAGCCCGCACCCAGGAAGAGGTGTTGACCGATCTTTACTCACCGGACCGTAAAGTCAGGAAAAGCGCGGCGAATGACCTTACTGACGGATTGCGCAGTCAGTCAATTGTACTTACCCACATCTTTAATACGATCCTTGGCGATAAGATGATTGATGACAGGATTCGGGACTATCATAACTGGGTCAAGTCCATGAACCTTGCGAATGAACTCGATGATGACACTGTTGATTCCCTGATTGCGTCCGCAACGGATCGCTACGACATAGTCCAGCGCTATTACGGTTTAAAGCGGCGCCTACTCGGGTTGGAAGAACTTTTTGACTACGACAGGTATGCCCCGTTGCCTTATCTGCCTCAGCGGGTGGTGGATTGGGAGAAAGGCAAAGAAATTGTGCTTGATGCCTTTGGGAAATTTTCCCCCAAGATGGCCTCAATTGCCAATCAGTTTTTTGACAAACAATGGATACATGCTCCGGTAATACAGGGGAAGACCGGGGGCGCCTTTGCACACCCCGTGGTTCCACAGGTCCATCCTTATGTACTTGTGAATTTCACCGGGAATCTCAGGGACGTTGAGACAGTAGCACATGAGCTTGGCCATGGTGTTCACCAGATCCTGGCGGGTGAGCAGGGCTATTTAAACAGTCATACTCCGTTGGTCTTAGCTGAGACTGCCTCGGTTTTTTGTGAAATGCTGGTATTCAAGGATTTAATGAGGAACTTGGAAAGGCCCGAAGAAAAATTGTGGCTTGCTGCTAGTAAGATAGAGTCCATTTTTGCCACGGTGTTTCGTCAGATTGCCATGAACCGGTTCGAAAATGACGTTCACAATAAACGGCGTTCAAAGGGAGAGCTTTCTCCGGATGAGTTTTCAAATATTTGGGTTAAGACCCAGGAGAAAATGTTCAGCAACAGCGTAACCCTGACCGATGACTATGGTATTTGGTGGTCTTACATAGGTCACTTTATCCATACACCAGGCTATGTATATGCCTATGCCTTTGGCGAACTCCTGGTCTTGTCACTTTACTCCATGTATGAAAAGGGAAAAATGGATTTTGTCCCGTGCTATTTGGAGCTATTGGCTGCCGGGGGAAGTGATACACCCTATAGGTTGCTTGAGTCCTTTGGCATAGACCTCCATGATCCCAATTTTTGGCACCAGGGTCTTAATGTAATTGATGATATGGTGAAGGAAATAGAGGAATTGGCTGTGGAAATAGGTGTGGAATAAGCAGTGGAAGTTGTCAAAAGCTTCTTATGCGTCCGCAGTCAGGGCAGATCCATATTGCATTATTGCTCATGCCCCACATATTTTCTTTCAGACAGTCATCACAAATCTGAAAACCGCAAGAGCAATTCCAGCAAAATGGCAATTCCCTATTACAGGCATGGCAGCGATACTTCTTACGCCTGCCCCAACGAGAGTTTTTGGGGCGAGTTCCAGGTTTTTTCTCTTTTTTGGTGTCAGACATTGATACAAAGTGTAAACTGTTTTTGACTTGTCGTGAAGGATGTTTAATAATTTGAGTGAGGTTTTTTTCCATGAATCCGGTATTGGACGCCATATATAAACGCAGAAGTGTGCGTGATTTTACCGCTGATCTCATAGAGCGTGACACACTTATAGAAATTATTAGGGCAGGTACCTGGGCACCTTCGGGACTTAACAACCAGCCCTGGCGTTTCGCAATAGTAACGGAAAAGGATCTAAAAGCCAAGGTTGGGGAACTGACCCGTTACGAAAAGGTTATTAAAGGGGCTAAGGCCCTGATTCCTGTCTTTGTGGACAGGGATGCCATGTACCATGAACTAAAAGACCATCAGGCCATTGGCGCCTGTCTTCAGAATATGCTTCTTGCCGCTCATTCACTGGGCCTTGGGGCTGTTTGGCTGGGGGAGATCCTGAAGAATTCCGATCGAGTACGAGATCTCCTGGGTCTTTCAGAAGACCTCGAACTCATGGCAGTCCTGGCCCTGGGCCATCCTGCCCATAAAAACCAAACTTCTACTCGTAAGTCATTTGAAGAAGTGTTAGTATTTGAAAAATAATAAGTATAGGAGGATGTAAAATGCGTTTTCACAGGAAATTGTCCGCTGTTTTCTTCATTTCTGCCTTGATTCTTTATCTGCCTTTTTTTCTGCTGACTTCGTGTGCCCAGACAAGTCCGGCACCGGGGGAATCTTCTCCGGGATTCTCTGAAACTGTTACAAGTTCTGAGGCCGCCAATGTTATGTATGAGTTTCCGGATCTTCCTATACCCGTAGAACTTGAAAGGGCGGATGACAAGACAATAATGATTAAGACCTCGGGCTTTCAGGGTGGAATATTGGTATATAAGGGCAGGGTAACCTCGGTTTCACTGGTGGAATTTTTCTCAAAATCCATGCCTGGGCATGGCTGGGCATTGAATGGTACATTGAATGCAAAGCGGAGTTTCCTTGCGTTTTCCAAAGGGGGTAACTCCCATTGTTTTATACAGATACGTGAGGGACAATTGGGCTTTAAGACCGAGGTCCAGATTTGGGTGAGCGCACCACTTGCCCAATGATAATGTGAAACCGATTCCCGGCTCAGAGATTTTATCCGAGGATGCCCCACCCTATTTGCCATTAGAGGGGAAGACCGTCCTTCTTGGAATAACCGGTGGAATTGCCGCGTATAAGGCGGCGGATTATTCCAAGAAGATTCGTGCATTGGGTGCACGGGTAATACCCGTGATGACCAGGCATGCAACCGAGTTTGTGTCGCCCATTACTTTCGCGGCTCTTACAGGCGAGAAAGTGTACACGGACCTGTTTTGCGTGGAGGGTGCTGAGACCATTCCTCACATAGAACTTGCCGGGTCCGCCGACCTTTTTCTGGTACTGCCTGCTACTGCAAATATAATTGCCAAAGCCGCAAACGGTCTGGCAGATGATTTTCTGTCCACATTACTCCTGGCGTTTTCCGGTCCGGCACTTTTTTCCCCTTCAATGAATCCGGCCATGTATGCGCATCCGGCGACTCAGGCAAACATAGAGCGTCTTAAAACATTGGACTACAGAGTAATAGAGCCGGAGATAGGGGAAACGGCCTGTGGAGACCGGGGCAGGGGAAGACTGCCGGAGTGGTCTGTGGTGAGGGAGGCCATACTTAAGGCAACAACTCCACAGACTTTGAGAGGAATGAATGTACTGGTATCTGCCGGGCCGACCAAGGAATATCTGGATCCTGTCCGGTATATCTCTAATCGTTCCTCAGGAGTCATGGGCTATGCTATGGCCATGGTTGCCTTCAGGCGCGGCGCGAGAGTGACCCTTGTAAGTGGTTCTGTCTCTATTCCATATCCTCCGGGGATAAAGCCCTGTTCCGTGGAGACTGCCGGCGAGATGGAGGACATAATCGGCAGGCTTTCGCCAGATGCTCATGTAATAATCATGACTGCCGCAGTGGCGGACTACACACTTGCTGCCAGGGCTGATCAGAAGATCAAAAAAGATACATCTGAACTGCGTTTAGATCTTGTACGGACAAATGATATCTTGTCGCAGTTGGTGAGGAGTCGTAAGGGCGGACAGATAATCGTCGGCTTTTGCGCAGAGACCCAGGATCTTAAAGCACAGGCCATAAAAAAAATAAGGCTTAAGGGAGCGGATTTACTGATTGCCAATGATGTGTCCCAGCCTGATGCCGGCTTTGATGTACCGAATAACAGAGTCCTCATTGTCTCCGCAGGTGGCGACGTTGAGGCACTGCCCCTTTTGCACAAAGAAGAGGTCGGCGAGAGAGTCTGGGATAGAATTCAGGATTTGCTTCCACAGGATAATTATTGATTGACACTGTAGTTTGGTTTTGTTATCACCTAAATTGAGCGATTAGCCTTTAGCGGTTAGCTATTAGTTTAATGATTACAGGATGTTTTGCTATTACAAACCTTCACCCGTTGGGTGTTATTTCTAATTAATGTAATGTCTTGATTTTTCAAAGCTAAACGCTAATGGCTAACAGCTAATTGCTCAACCTAGGTATCAGAAAAATACACTGCCGGAGTGGTGAAATTGGTATACGCGCTGGACTCAAAATCCCGTGGGCCTTGCGCCCGTGCGAGTTCGACTCTCGCCTCCGGCACCAGAGTTTTAAGGGGTTAGGTCATTTAATTTTTATGTCTTGTTTCGTCCTTTCGTGTGTTGCACAATCTGACGTGTAACCGCACAAGCTCCGCCCCCTTTTAGAAAAGCCTTATCCCGATACCAGGCCAATCTCTTACCGCACAAGGTCGAAACAGTTTGAAGTGGGAATTGATAATGATCGTGAATATTCTGTCAAACCCCATGGAAAACAAGCCTTTACGCTTAGGACACTGGATTTTGAAAGCAATCTTAAAATAGTTGATGCAGACCAGTTTAAAAAGGCGTTGTTCAAAGCTGGATATTTCCTGATTATAACGGATTTGGGGGAGGCATGTATTCTAATGATTTCAATATGTTGTCCTTATGCGAAAAAGCTTGCTGGACAATTATCTCTATAGGCGCAATTGTAAAATGAGTAGGTAATATTGATGGGTTAATTTTGGCTCCATCCATGCCGACCATAATAAAATCAGCATGTTACATAATCGAATCAAAAAGTTCCCACCTTTTTGCCAATGCATCCTTATCATATATTGGGATTTATATTCCACTTTTGGGTACACTCAACAAAAACATAACATCTTGAAATAACATGGATTATGTCCTCCCCCAAATCCGTTATAACCAGGATATTTCATATAAGGAAATGGGCGCCATATATGGTAGGCCATGTGTAAGATAATCGCAATATATAGTGGCCTCAAGAACAAATAATGGCTTATATGAAATATCCAGGTTCAAAGGTATTGGCTCTGCCAAATCATTCGGCTGTGGTATGATAATGATAAAAAGAATTTAGCCATGTTCGATTTTCTACAAAACCTGGATAATGATATCCGTGATGCTCTGTTGATCCAACTGCGAAATCTCTGGACACATACATCCACTGCGATTGAAGGCAATACCCTGACTCTTGGGGAAACAGCATTTGTCCTTGAGGAAGAGCTCACGATTTCAGGCAAGCCGCTGAAGGATCACGAGGAGGTCGTTGGCCACGCCCGGGCCATTGATCTCATTTATGATCTTGTTAGAACAGGATCCGATTTAACTGAACAGGACCTGTTTGATCTGCACAAGGCCGTGCAGACAGAACGGATTGTGGATGTCTATAAGCCTGTTGGCAGATGGAAGGTTGAACCGAATTCTACGGTTATTGTTTCCAGCGACCGCCAAATCATTTTTGAATATGCTTCCCCCAAGGATGTTCCCGACCTCATGCAAAACTGGCTCTCATTGTTTCAAAAGACTTGTAAAGAAAATACGGCAAGCAAGGAAGATGCACTTGCGGCCTATGTCTGTTGTCATGTTTCCTTTGTCAGAATTCATCCCTTTTGGGACGGCAATGGCCGGATGGCCCGTCTTATTTCTAATGTTCCTGTAATCAGGGCCGGTTATCCCCCTATCATTATTCCAAAAGAGCGTCGTCAGGAATACATAGAGGCCCTGTCAGAATATCACCTCTCGGCGGGCACTGTCACCGCCCGGAGTGAATTGTTGCCCAGGGTCGATAAGGTGGATAGATTTAAACGTTTCTGCGCTGAATCCTGGTCAGAGTCGATTAAGTTAGTAGATGATGCCCATGGGAAACAGAAGAAGAGAAACAAACAGAAAAACGAGAATACTTAACCCAATAAAGGACATCAGCTATGCTTCCCTCGCTCAAACGTGTTCCCCACATGCGTGGGGATCAAGAAAAAACTGCTGTGTCGCTTGGCTCCGATAGGGCGGCCGGAATCACTGGATAGGGCGGTCGGCTTCACATGGACTGCGTGGCCGATTTCACCGGAATAGGCACCTTTAACCTTGATCGTAGAATTTATTTTGACTACTCTTAAAAAAGGATAAGTCGAGTGAAACTGGTCGCGGTAGGAATGCCGGTCACCCGGCACCGCCCGCACAGATCCCGGCATCTACTAACGCACTGGGCTTCTGCCTCATGTAATAACGCGTAGGCGCTGAAGGATAAGGTTACAGATACGTGGATCAACGTACGCCTTATCCAGTCTTGCCACCTACCTTACTCGGTTGAACGTATTGTGCTGATCTGCCTGACATTTTGTTCAGACCCTGGTTTGTCCCGCCGAGTTCCCCTTGGCCAGCCCCCTTTTTTCCACCATATGTGCTCAAGGTCTCCGACCGCGCAGGGTCCAAACGAGTCTTGCGATATCTGTCTAAAAACCAAAGGCGGAATTGCCTCAATTTAGATAGGATCGGTATCCAAGGTTTTCTCTAATAATTTTTGACGAATCCTTAAATGCTTGAAGCATATCTGCGCTATCCAAGATATGACGGCCTATGATCTCATAATCTGCACCACATTTAATAGCGTCACCTACTCGGCCTCCTTGGCGTCCAATACCACACGATACAATTAAAACGTCGGAAGGGATTCTATCTCGTGCCCATAAAATCAGGTCAGGATAATTTCCAGGAATTTGGATGCACTGGCAGCCACATTCAACGGCTGTAATAATATGTTCTTTTGCTAATTGCTCAATTTCTTCATAAGGAAGACTAGTCAATGCCGTCAAAACAACAAGTTCGATTTCGTTTCTTAGGCTATCAATACAATAATTAAGCGTCTTTTTACCAATGTCTGACCAACATGTGACTGCTGTTGCTCCGTGAACTCTGTAAGATCGAGCAGTCGATAACAGAACATGCTGCACATCTTTGAGCTTAGCGTCCACCAAAACCGGAAGACCGAAATGTTTGATTTTGGATATCAGTTCAATACCTCCCGAAGGATTGACGAGAAGAGTTGTACCTAATTTCACTGCATCTATAAATTCACGGTATGAGCCCACAATACGTTCTGCATCCGCAGAGTCTTCGACATCCAAAGCTAACATCAAACCAGAGGCCGTTCTTAGACTATCAGCTCTCATGAATCAACTTTTCTTGAAATGACTCTGTTAATATCATTGCGCATTATGCGGACTTGTTTTTCTATTTCTTGCTGAAAATCTTCTGTATCAGGATAACAGGGATAAAGGACGCCCCTGGAAGAATTAATGATTGCTCCAAGCCCTTTTTCATCAAAAGCACTTGCGATATTCTCTGCTTTGGCTCCTTGGGCACCATATCCCGGCATAAGAAAAATACTATTTGGCATCTTCTCTCTTAATACGATTATATCTTCTGGATACGTTGCTCCCACAACCGCTCCTACAGGGCTATAGCCTTGCTCATCAATAATATCTTTTCCCCAATTATTAACCATTAAGGCCACATGATGGGAAAGCAAGCCATTATCTCCAATTACTGGTAAATCCTGTAAATCGCCACTTGAGGTATTTGATGTTTTTACAAGAATAAAAATTCCTTTTCCATTTTGAGTACAAGATTCAATAAATGGTTTAATTCCATCAGATCCCAGATATGGATTAATCGTTATCGCATCAAATGGTATTGCAGCAGCATTTTTTCCATGATCAGAGCCGATGTATGACAACGCGTATTTCTCAGCTGTTGAACCAATATCATTGCGTTTGGCATCTAGTATAACAATTAGTCCCTTTTCTCTGGCATACCTTGCCGTTTCTTCTAATGCCTTTATGCCATAATGCGCAAATCGTTCGTAATGAGCACTTTGTGGTTTTACTGCAACTGCATCACCACAAACTGCATCTATTACCATTTTATTAAACTCAACGATACACTCTGAGACATCGTGAAGTGGCAGTTGGTTAAAATCATTATTTAATAAATCAACTAAATCGTATTTAGTTAATAATTGCTTCGGGAAATAAGTTAAATCCGGATCAAGTCCGACGCATACTCTGGAATTTAATTTCATTGCTCTCTGGCTTAATCTATCCGAAAAAGGAGTTAAACCTTTTTGACTGACATAAACTTCAGGCGACTTTTCTCTTAAATCAAATATTTCCAAGTCAGGTTTTCTTTCAAAAGAATCCACTTGAACTAATTCATATATACTACCAAGAAGTGGTAAAATTCGATCCGCAGCAGGTTTAGTAACCCTGATACCAAGATTTTTTTTGTTGTCACCAATTTTCGCTGCCCAATTCAACGCTGGCCCCAAAAAATCAATACCAATTTCATTAAATGAATACATAAAATTTCCGGTACTTGTTGCCTGGTCAACATGAAAACCTGCCCTGAATGGCATTTTCTCGTCAGCCAATTTTCTCAGAAATCCTATTATCGCTTTAGCAACTTCTACGGACTTTGAAACTGGAGCTACAAGCATAAGCATGTCCCCAACTACCTTCTTCATGCTCAACTTTAAAGGATCATCAGAATATTCGCTAAATAGACTACGAGGAAACAACTCCCTCGCGATGCTATGAAATCGTAAAGTGTAGTCAACAGGAATTGCTTTGTCTCGTTGGCTCTCCGCCATATCAGAGCTACCTCGCAAGTCTACAACTGCAACAATTACTTCAGATGTATATTCTCGAATATTCTGAAGAGCTGCCTGGAATAATTTATTTTCTAGTTCGATCGGAATTGCGAGATTGACTGATAAAGTAAATTTATGATCGGAGAAGGGCTTATCATTTGGAGTTATCGAAAACCTAATCTTGGGCTGACTTGTGATATGACTAGTATTGGGAATTAATTTTCGCTGTGACGGTTTAAAACTTTCGAAATTAGGTTCCCCTCTAAAGCTTGTCCCCTCTGGAAAATTTATTTCCCATGTAATACTTTCATAAAGAACAACAATATTTGCAGGCGCATTTTTACCAGATATCTCAAACGGCAAAAAAAGCTTACTTAGCGGTAAGCAATGGTTAATGGTCCATCGTTTATGGCCACCCTCGATTGTTACTCTTGATGGCCCTTGCTCTGTCCAAAAAAATCTAAGTTTTAAAAGATTCCCTGGCGAGATAAATCCATCAAGAGAAGGCCACGGTATTGGCATATAGCAATCACTTTGCGCATCAATGCCTTCGACTCTCCTTTCTCCAGCAAATAAAACTTTTTTATTTTTATTTCGATCACTAATTTGAGCTTCAATCCAAACAGTTTTATTTTCTCCAGTAAGTGAGTGATAGGGAATTGACTGAAACCTAGGCAAAATAGCATAATAAATTTTTTCTTCTGAAGAGTTTCCAAAGAGATATTCAGTAGAAACTGATATAAATTCTGGCTGCACATCAAACTTGACATTTATTTCCCATTCTAATTCTTCATAAAATGAATCCATAATTTATATCCGTTTCACAAGAATTTATATGTCTTTTTTCTCGTTGAGATGATGGACAAATCAAGATTAGACGGCGGCTCGAACCGATTCGAACTCAAGGCGAGATGCTTTTGCGTCATGGGCAATATCTGATTGATCAAGCTCCCCATGACACTCAAAAAAATTTCTATCGATAAATGAAAACAATTCTATTCCTTTAATCTTCAACCTCTCGCGTGCTCCTTGCAAACGATCGAAAACAACAAAGGCATGAGAGCAATTAGCACCAAATTTTCTAGCAATCAATGCGGCACGGTATATAGAAGCGCCAGAGGTAGCAGCATCGCCAAACAACATTACTTTAGATTTTGGACTAAGTGGCGGTTGTATTGAATCATTTCGCTCAAACCAAACCTGATTGCGAATCAACCGTTCATTTATCCTTATTATGACCGTCGGGACTGCAAGTCGCTCTGCAAGAACTCCTCGAAGTTGCACAATCCCAACTGGACCCTGATTAGGAAACATGAGTCCAATGCAATTAATATTTAGCGTCTCCAAAAGGCTTTCCAATCTCTCCACTAAAGGAGTATGAAACCCTTCAATATAACTCTTCGTCACAGCTCCTACTTCCTGTCGGAATTAAACTGGTTATAAATTTTATCAAAATTAAAATAATATTTGCTGGACATGCCACCACGGGCAACCCAATCACTTTTGCCTAGTGCTTTTTTCAGAACTTGGCAAATAGCCTCAGCGTTATTATCATCAGGATTTATTAACGTTTTTCCCGCGCTAGAAAAAAACCTTTTCTCCAGTTTTCCCATAACCAAATCCTCCTATTAATAAATAATAGCTTGCGCCCACACAGTAAAATTATGATGGCTGTAAGACTATATCATTAATTGCTTTCATATCCTCTTCATTAACGAGAAATAAGACTTTATTATATTCATTTTCGAAATCACGAAAAGCACTCCACAACCCTTCATCAACATACTCATCATTCTTTTTAAGCGCCTTTTCAAAATCACTAAGCAACTTTAATAGTGCCTGGTGCGTTTGTTTGCGTACAGAGTTTATTAATTCCCCTTTATCCCAAGGTGTATCAGTACAAAGATCAGAAAACACCCTACTAAAAACATTTATCAACAAAGTTGAGACAGCTACTGCTTGTCCTGACTTTGGGGGGCTGAGAAAGCGATAAAGATTGTGTTGAAGTGTTCGAAAAGCAGACCACTTTGGCTGAAAAGACTGTTCCATCTCTTGAGGTGTTTCTTGTTCTAAAGAATATTGTGAAAGACACCAATTAATCTGATCGATAAGATCTAACAATACCTCTTTCTCAATTGTTTTATCTTCGTTGCTACAGTTCATATTTTGTTCAGAAAATAAACCAGCACACCACGGCAAAGTTTAGGCCAATAAAAAATGGGAAATAAATTGATGGTCTCGTAAAAAGTCCTGGCGAGCGATTTTGCATACAGTATGTTGGTATCTCGACAATAGCATCACATTAAGTCCTATATACGATTTCTATTTTGTTGACTTTTTACGAGATCATCAATATTAATTCGTATATAAAAAGTCAATTACATTCTTTTTTCAAGAATGACTACCTACCCGTTTTTGAATTTAGTAAGATCTTTTGGGGCGACACCCCACACCTCTTTCATTCCAACAGTGCGCACTTTTTTTGCAGGAAGCTTTTTTTCTCTAATATATCTCCTTACACTTTCAGGGACAACCCCAAGGTCTTCAGCAACTTCTTGTACAGTAAGGTATTGATCACTCATTTCAGCCTCAATTTAACTTTCTTATTATCCCATAATTACTGCGGATATACAAACATATAACACAGCAGACAACTGTTATCCGCAACAATATACCACATCATCCCATTCACCACATACCACATCATTAAAATACTATATACTACAACGTACAACAATTGTCAACTTTTTTAAAAACAGGCGATGGGGATAGGGGCGGCCATCGCTGACCGCCCCTCCCACACCACCAAGCATACGGATCACATACTAAGGCGGTTCGGCTGATCAGGCAGGAGATGAAGTCCGGGGAGAAAGAATCCAAGGCTTTTTGCAAGGCCCGGCGGATATTCTCCCGCTCACAGATAATTTCCATGAGTCGGTTTCCTCCAGTCGAGGGGTCGGTAAGATATGACGCTATGGTCATTTCAGACGACTGCTGCGTTAGTAATAAAAAATAAATAACTTGAACAAAATTATATTTCCGCTGGTATCGCCCTATAGTTCCACTGGCCCAAATAATCATCAAAAATTATACGCATATTTTTTTTAAAATCAGCGGCATATTTACGGCCGGTTTTATATTCTTTTTTGATAATATTTGAACAAACTTTCAAACCTGTTTTTGTTGAAGTTTGATCAATAAGCTTTTTAACAGTTTCATAACTTCGTAATATTACACCTTGCAT
>PQXE01000039.1 GCA_003194495.1 Deltaproteobacteria bacterium | reverse complement strand
TGAAGCAGGCCTATCCCTTGTTGAAGAATTGGGACATACAAAAATAACCAAAGTTGTCAACAAGGTGCGCCGCACTATGCCGGGGTTGCTTAACTATTTTGATGTTGCAAAAACAGTTGTCGGCAATCTATCAAACCTCCCTATTAATCAAGAGGCATTACAGGCCCTTTGTTTGGCTTGGCAGTGGAAAAAGGGACTTATCAAGTCGAAAAAAACCAAGGGGCGGAAATACTGCGGCATGAATGAGCGGGATTACCTTGAAATCGCATTGGCCTATCTTCAGGAAGATTATGATGTTGTCAAAGAGCAGGTATATCAAGAACTAGATCAGATTGTTCAGAGTTCAGCCTTGGTCGAATGCATAAATTCAATAATTCGACCTTACTTAAACGGATCAAAGAACCATATCACGCAGGAAACTCTGAACCTGATTATGTTTTATCACAACCATCGGCGCTATAAGGATGGCAAAAGAAAAGGCCGGACGCCTATGGAAATATTGACGGGCAAGAAACAAAAAAAGGACTGGATCGAACTCCTCTTTGACGTAGTAGAGGAAAAAGATCCCTATTTTTTTGCTTCTACCCAATAATTTTTCTTTAAAGTATCCGCATAAAGAAAAGGCACTTTGATTGACTCTATAGGTTTGTCCTAAAAACCTTCGTCGAAAAGTGTAAACTACTTTTATGCCTATATGAAGGATGCCGATTCTCTCATCAATAATTTCAACGGATTGGATGGAACTGCTGACCGCAAGCTTGACCTTGAGGTTCATCAAATACGTTTCAGCATTCATCAAGCGCTTTCTTCCTGCAGAAGTCTAATTCTCTGGGAAAGCGCCATCCGCATGTCAAGAAAAGATATCCATTCGATATTATCTGCGGAATCATCCGCCAAACCGGCATGAAATTTTTCAGCGAATTCCCCGGAATCCATATCGTATTTTGCTTCTAGTTTTTCTATTCTGGTTTCAATTTCTGCTAGTTCGCGTTTTAATTTGGCAAGCTCAAGCTCCACTAATTTGTTGAGAGCCTTTCCAACAAGATCACTCTTATATCCTTTTTCCAAAAGGGTCTCAAGGATATGTAATTTACTCAAGCTGGCAGTGTCACTCTGCATGGCATCTTCCTCCTGTTAATACTAGATAGCTACAACGGTTTTACAGCAAGGATACAATGACAGTAAAGAAAAAAGAGAAAGGCTTTATCGGCCAATAGTTAAGGTGATATCTCCTCATCCCATTTTATAGCCCATCTAAACCAGCGTATTTTAGCAATGGCACTCGGAAGATAGCCTTTCCATAGGGAAGTAGATGTCGTGACAGCTCCCCCTGCCAAAGCAGATAGGCTGCCGAGGTCTGGGAAAACTGCAAGCCAAATCAGACATCCAAAAACAACCTGCTCCGGCCGATCAGCCACCTGAAAAGGGAGCAAATCTGCTGCGCCGAGAGGCAGAAGCTCTTGGAGCCACGCTTCATCTAGGAATTCAACGCAAAAAGCATCAGAAGTAATTAGGTGTGGCTAAAGGCAAATATGGGGATTAATATATAAAAATGTCCTTTAGGAGCTCTCGCAAAAATAAGAAAGCACAACTTGTCAACAGAAAGGATTGAAAAGATCGAACCCAATTCAGCCCAAGTCAATGGTAGAGCCTATTTCTTGTGTAACATAATTTTTTTGGAACCAAAGCCTTCGCTTTTCGTATTTTATATCTCAAATAGAGGCAATTGAATGGAAAAGGAAGCAGTAAAACAAAGGGCCATCTCGATCCTGAGCGATGAAATTGTCAAGAACAGGTTGATCGTTTTTGTAGGTGCAGGATGTTCCCTTTCAGCCGGATTGCCATCATGGAGGGAACTCGTCGACGGCCTTCTGAAGGAATACCACATCGAAACAAAAGATGCGGATCTTCTTCGGCTGGCTTCCAGAATTGAACGTGAAGTTGGAAAGCTGAAACTTCGTGAGAGCATTGCCGAACGTCTGCGGACCAGACCGGAGATCGAAAGCCCTTTACACGATAAACTTGTGCGTCTGGATGTAAATCTTTTCGTGACAACCAACTACGACCATTTGCTGGAAGACACATTTAGAAAAAGCGGGTACTCACCTATGGTCATCACGGACTATAAGATGTCCCGGCTATCGACCTTGGGGAAAAAACTATCGTAAAGTTACATGGAGATATGGATTCGGCTTCTTCCATGGTCATTTCTAAACCGGATTATACGCGGTACAAAACCAGTCACAAGGGTTTTGTGGAATGGCTCAATGCGATTGTGGCGCAAAATACGGTACTTTTTTTGGGGACCAGTTTTGACGATCCTCGCCTCAATGATGCCGACGACCATGTTTTGGAGCTCTTCGGGGATTTCAGAAGACAGCCTTTCATTCTTCTAAAGAGACCACAAAAACGCGACAGCGCTCCAGAGGGGAACTTTGAAATCGATCTGGCTGACTTTGAGGCCCGTTGCGAAGATTTTCGTGATCGCGGTTTCCTCGTAGTTCCCATCGACCAATATGACGAAATTCCCGACATCTTGCAAGACGTGCAAACAAGAGCACAGGAAAGGAAGCGTCAAAGCGACATGTCCGGTTTTGAGAGCGGGCGCATCCTGCAAGCCGACCATTTGGCTGTGCTTGAGAAAAACCTCCGAGGGCTTTTGGATGAAAAAACATTGCAGTTGTCAGAACACGTTTTGGGAAAAGGGCGCCTACCAACCTTCTTGGTGATGGCAGAGCGGGCCGAGGCCTTGATTACGCACTTGGAGAATGCTCCTCTTGGCAGACTCTCCCCAGAAGCGAGATTGGAAGGCTATCTTGCGCTTATCGAAGCCTTTCTGAATTCGAACAAACAGGAACATATGAACCGCGCACGCCAGTATTACGAGCGGGCCAACGCAGCATATAACGAAAGCGGGCATCGGGCCGACTGGCAAGAGCGACTTCTTAGGATTAGGGCCAAGCTTCTGTTTTTTGAAGGCAAAACAGATGATGCCATCGAGTCCCTCGCCCATTCTCATGATCCCAAGACAGTGTCTTTGTGGCTGGCCCTATTGATTGACAGCGGGCGGTCTGAGAAAGCCTACGAGTACGTGTCAACACACTCAAAGCGACATCCTGCGTGGGTTTGTCAGGCCCTGTCTGTACTCATGGAAACAGACCACATTCAGGAGGCAGAAGAGATTTATGCCGAAACCATGCACGAGTATTCCGCTCTCCAAAAACAAGGGCAGCTCAAAGACTCGGAGTTCCGAGGAGAATTCTTTTATGAGAAACTGCATTTTTTCATGGCGCATGCCTTTTTTAACCGGGCGATCAGGCTCACCGGCAAGCCGGAATTTTCCATCATTTATCCAGGTCAGTTGACCCAGGAAGGTGAGCAATTGTGTAAGAAGGCGCTGTTGCATATTGACAGGCTGTTTGAACAGGCCTCAAGGAATAATGTTTCCGAAAGCTATGTGGCGTCTTTGGCGCTTGGCGTTGAAATGATTGCCGCGCATCTCCTTGGAGAAACCAACCGTGCGGACAAAGCAGCCAAAGACCTCATATTAGTGAGACCCATCAGGCAGGAAGTTGCACAATACATTGCATCACGGGTACACCATTTCGACCAAACATTAATCAAAGAGACAGTCGAAAACTTGGCGCTTGACCACCCAGACTGCGTATGGGCTTTTGAAATAATTGCCGTTGTGAGAGGAAAAATCCTAAACGACACAAAAGCCTCATGGGATGCCTTGAAGAAGGCCGTGAATCTGGCCGCTTCCCCCGAAGAGAAAGCTGACATTTCCAGAACGGCATTGGATGTCGGCATCTTTCTGGGCCGCCAAGACGAAGCGCTTGCCATTATAAATGACCTGTTGCCACCGGATGATGACCTGCGAAACTTTTTGGAAGCCAAGTTCCAGTATACAGAGGGAAACCATGAGGAAGCAGAGCAGGCGTTCATTCAACTTGAGAAGCAAAATCTCCTACCCGGTATCGGTGCTGAAATCAAATATCTGCGCGGACTACACGCCATAAAAGAAGAGAAATAGGAAAAAGCCAAAGAACTGCTCGAAACATCTAACAAACTTGCTCCGAACCTATGGTGCATGAAGGATCTGTTGAGAGTGTACATGCAACTCCAAGACAATGCCAAAGCCTTGGCAATGGCCGAGCAGATAGAGAAAATTGGTGAAGATGATGAACTGGTAACCCATGCCAAGGCCTGGGCCGCTCGCAATCTTGGGCATTTTCAAATTTCAGAGGAGGCCTGGCAACGCTTGAAAGAGTATGGCCAAAAATCCGAATACGCTTACGGTCTGGCTGAAGTAGTGTTTTTACGCGGTAACCCGAGCAAAGCACTTCAAGCGCTAAAACGATTCATTCAATGCAATGATGAGACTGATCCTGCATGCCTATCTCTTGCCTGTACCATTCACGAGTCGAGAGATGAGTTTCTAGAGGCTTTCCGTCTCCTCAATAACTGCTATGACAAAATCCAAAATGATCCACAGTTATTGATGAAATACATGGATCTTGGCTACCACGTGGACCAAGAAGATAAAGCTCATGAAGCCTTAATGAGACTCGATGCCCTGCGGCAAGAAGGCAAAGTTCCCGAAGAAGCCTTTGTCAGACTGGATCTGGATCAAGTCCTGGAAATGTTCAGGCAAAGACGTGAAACAGCCAAAAAAGTAAATGACCTATACCGGCAGGGGAAATTCCCCCGGCTCATGGTCTGCGAACACAAGAATATGCCTCTATATATGGACTGGGCAGTGAGGACCCAGGAATGGTGCCCCGATGACCCCGAGGAGTGGATTGACTTTACAACCTATTCAACCAACGGCATGCGTATTGAACGTGTCAAACAGCGCAACCAGTTGACTCCTATCAGTGTACCGCCTGACGCAACCGAGATTGTTATTGACTACCACGCTCTGATCACTGTGCATCGTCTGGGACTTATCGATACGATTCAGAAGAGATATAGAAAAATATATTATCCTCATGTTCTGGAAATCATCTGGACAAATGATCAACGCCGCTTCGGCCATCATCAGCTTTCTAAAGAAAAGGCTTACCGGGCGCTCAACGAAAGGCTCACAGCGAAACAGATCAACGAAATGACCGCCCCTATCCCTTTTGAAGCGGAGGATAAAGAAAAAGATACGCCCACAAAGCGTAATCTGCGCCTGGCCCGCCTTGAAAAGATATTGGTGATTGACGCCTTCGTAAAAGAAAAGGATCTGGCTGATTTTGAGGATATCACAGTTATTCGACTTTCCCAGGTTGTGGATTGGCTTTATGCACGAGGCAAGATTGGGGAAAATAGACTGCGGGAGCTCAGCGCCGTCTGCCGCGGGGAGTTGGAAATAGTGAAGACCGATTGCCATAAATTGATCGAAGACGCCCCCCAGCTTTTGGTTAGCGAAACCACTCTCGAGCTGATGGAACAATATGATTTGAATCAGCATGTACTTGGATTGGGCAAGCAGATCGTAATAGAAAACTATACAGCTCGATATATCCGCCAGGCCGTTTTGGAAATTGATTTTGGTAAAGAAGTTGGGAAATGGCACCGGGACCTGTCAAAGTTGGTGAGAGATTCCAATGTTTTCGAATCTGTCCATCCTGATATAGATCCAAAAGACCATGTCCTTCTTGATACCCCCTATTATGAGGGCAGTGTTTCTGCAATCAAATATGCGGCAAAGGCCGAGCTGTTTTTACTTACCGACGATCGCATGACCCAGATGATACGTGAAAATGAGTGGGTGAACCGGCAATTCGGGACAGACGCCCTTCTGAAGGACCTCTTTGAAAAAGGACTAATAACCATTCAAGAGTATAGCAATCGCTTTCTCCAGCTTTGTCGTTGGCGTTACCGCTTTTTGCTTCCGGATGTGCGCGTTCTACTGTTTCTTGCAAGGCAATACAAGAAAAAACCTCTTGGCAAGCCGTTAAACGAAATTGCAACTTACGGACGGCAATGCATGCAGGACACAGAGCTCTTTCTGGTACCTGAGCCAACCGTGCCACCGCTGCCGCTTGGCATAAAATTTCAGATGGCCTGGGTGGAACGTTGGTTGGCATTTCTTGCATCCGTATGGCAGGACGACGATTTTACCCGTGAAAACCTTGAGCAAATCACACGCAAGGTATACGAGCAAGCCCTTCCAGGTCCCCCAAAAGGTCTGAAAGACGAAATCCGTGAAAATTATTCGGGGCTTGAGGATAAATTTATTTTTGGGAAGTTATTCATGCTTGCAGTTGAAGCAGAGACTCCCGAATTGCTGCATGGCTTGTTAAGTCAAACATTCCGAAAACTTGGCTATGATGAAAAGAGGCAGGAAGAGGGATTAAAAGAGCACTTAGAGCGGCTTTCCGAATTACCGGGAATTGATATTCGGACAATTGGCAGGGGCATAGCCATTCGAATTATCATGGCGTTTTATGGAAAAAGAGAAAGCTATAACGTACCGCCGCTACTTCATCCGGTTTTGCAGAAATTCGGTCTGCTTAATGAGGGGCAGGATACCATGCAAAACATCGAAGATGACAGGGAAGTCGGGGGGTATAGACTTGATGAGTTGGTAGATCTTATCGTTGCCCAGCAACGCCTGCCGGAATATAAAGCTGATAGACCTTTTATCAAGGTGCCGCCTGCTCCAAAGAAGCCCGGACTTATTTTTGTGCCTCATGAGCTTATTCAGTCCGCTTCAGCAGAGCTTCGAATAGCCGCATTACATGACATTTTGGATCACAGTGAATTGTCAAAATTTACAAAGAGTTTGGTTAAAAACAAAGCGGAAAATATCAAGTCTCGCACTCCTGCTGCGTGGCGTCCCGCAGCAGCCGAAGTTGCGGATGCTGTTTTGAAAGATTTTCTATATGCCAGTTCACTGTTTGTTAAAGCCATGCCTTTAACTCCTCCCAGGCAGGACTGGATCGATACAGCCTGGTCAAATCTTTTGCACACGAACCTTGATTCTGTCTGGAGCGAGGTTCCGGGGATTATTTCCAAACGCTGGTCTGAGAAAATTTTACGCGAAAAACTTTACAAGGCCCTTGAGTCCAAAAAAAATAAAGAGGATAAGAAAAGGAAGGGGAGTAGGATAATCAGAGTAACCTATCGCCTCAAATGTGGAACAAAACGATTGGCCCAACCGGGGCTTAAAATCAGCACCACCCTGTTGGAAAGGCTGAACCTGACTCTCCGTCAATCCTTGGCTCCATTGGCGCGAAAAACTCTTGGCTTCAGCAAGGAAAGAAAAAATCTCAGGAAACAGATTGTTTTCTTTCAAGCCTTTTATAATTTTGCTCGACCTCATATGAGTCTCCGGGAAAAGGTCTCTGAAACCACTAAACCCTTTGAACAAAGATGGGCCTCCAAAACTCCGGGCATGGCCGCAGGGCTTACTGACCATGTCTGGACGTTTAGAGAGCTATTAACCGTCAAATTAGCTCAGGCACCATAATCAAAGTATTAGCGGAAGAGCATCGGAAATTCGGCACACAAGAGAATTGCGTTGTGGTGAAAAAAATATGATAATCTCAAATTATGACCATTCACAGTATAATTTTCGGTCAGCAGGGCACGATGTTCAACTGCAACCCGTAACCCGTAACTCGTAACCCACATATCATGCCAAAACGTACAGACATAAATAAGATCCTTATTATCGGCTCAGGTCCAATCATTATCGGCCAGGCGTGCGAATTTGATTATTCAGGAACCCAGGCATGCAAGGCCCTGATGGAAGAAGGCTATGAGGTCGTGCTCATAAACAGTAATCCCGCCACGATCATGACAGATCCTGAAACAGCCCATCGCACCTATATTGAACCTATTACGCCTGAGATCGTGGCAAAGATAATCGAACGGGAACGGCCCCATGCCATTCTCCCGACCCTTGGGGGCCAGACAGGTCTTAACACGGCAGTGAAAGTTGCCGAGACCGGGCTCCTTGAAAAATTGGGAGTGGAGATGATAGGTGCCTCAATTCCGGTTATTCGCAAGGCCGAAGAGAGGGAGCAATTCCGTGACGCCATGAGCCATATCGGCCTGCGCGTGCCTGAAAACGGCATCGCAAAGGATATGGATCAGGCAAGAGAGATTGCAAAAAGAATCGGTTATCCCTTGATTATCAGGGCAAGTTTTACCATGGGAGGGGCTGGCAGCGGAGTGGCCTATAACCGGGTGGAGATGGAGGACCTTGCCAAGGCAGGCCTTGACGCCAGCATGATTTCAGAAATCATCATTGAGGAATCCCTCATAGGATGGAAGGAATATGAGCTAGAGGTCATGCGGGACTTCAAGGACAATGTAGTCATCATCTGCTCCATTGAAAATTTTGATCCAATGGGTGTTCACACAGGTGACAGTATTACCGTGGCCCCGGCGCAGACCCTCACAGACAGGGAATATCAGGCCATGCGAGACGCAGCCATTGCCATTATCAGGGAAATCGGCGTGGAGACCGGCGGCTCCAACATCCAGTTTGCCATTCATCCTGAAAATGGCGAGATGGTGGTCATTGAGATGAATCCCAGGGTATCCAGAAGCTCGGCCCTGGCCTCCAAGGCTACCGGCTTCCCCATTGCCAAAATAGCTGCCAAACTTGCCGTTGGATATACCCTGGATGAAATCGCCAATGATATCACCCGTGAAACGCTTGCCTCCTTTGAGCCTACTATTGATTACTGCGTGGTAAAAATCCCTCGCTGGACCTTTGAAAAATTCCCCGGTGCTGAAGACATACTGACCACATCCATGAAGTCTGTGGGTGAGACCATGGCCATAGGAAGGACTTTTAAGGAGGCCCTTCAAAAGGCCGTCAGGTCTCTGGAGATCGGGAGATTTGGTCTCGGGTCTGATACACCCATGGGCCGGGAGTCCCGTCCGAATTCCCATGAAATAGAAAAGGGGCTTATTAATCCAAACTCAAATCGGATTTTTCAAATCTATGAAGCCCTGGAGCAGGGGATGACCCTGGAAAGAATTCATGAGCTGACCCGTATTGACCCCTGGTTTCTTTTTCATGTCCAACAGATACACGATCTGGAACAACAGTTAGGTCAAATGGCACAAAAGGGGCTTGGCCCTGGCAAATGGGACCCGGAATTCCTGAAAAAGGTGAAAGAATACGGTTTTTCCGATGTTCTGCTTGCAAGTATCTTTGATACTGATGAGCAGGTCATAAGGGAAATACGGAAATCAAATGGGATAGAACCGGTCTATAAGCTGGTGGATACGTGTGCTGCCGAGTTTGAGGCATATACGCCTTATTACTATTCAACCTATGAGCAGGAAAATGAAATCCGCTCTTCAGAGAAAAAAACTGTGGCGATCCTGGGAGGAGGCCCTAACCGGATCGGCCAGGGGATTGAATTTGATTATTGCTGTGTTCATGCCTCATTTGCCCTTAAGGAAATGGACATAGAGAGCATTATGGTCAACAGCAACCCTGAGACGGTCAGCACTGATTATGACACATCTGATAAACTCTATTTTGAGCCCCTTACCAGGGAGGATATCCTGAACATTGTTGAACAGGAGAGGCCCGAAGGGATTATTGTCCAGTTCGGAGGTCAGACACCACTCAATATATCCACTCCCCTTGCGGAAGCAGGGGTTAAGATTCTTGGAACCAGCCCGGATAGCATAGATCGGGCTGAGGACAGGGACCATTTCCAGAGCCTGCTCAAAAAATTAAACATAGAGCAGCCTGAAAACGGAATCGCCGTTAATAAAGAAGAGGCAATCCGGATAGCTGATAAGATCGGCTACCCTGTATTGGTCAGGCCATCCTTTGTCCTGGGCGGCCGGGCCATGGAGATTGTTTATGATCAGGAGGACCTGGAGTTTTATATGGAGACCGCTGTCAAGGTGTCCCCAGGAAAGCCCATACTGATTGACAGATTTCTCGAAGATGCTACAGAGATTGATGTAGATGCCATTTCTGACGGGGAGGATACGATAATCGGCGGGATTATGGAACACATCGAAGAGGCAGGTATCCATAGCGGGGACAGTGCCTGTGTTCTGCCTTCAGTTTCACTGAGCCAAGAAATCCTGGAACAGATCAAGGACCATACAAGGGCGATTGCCAGGGAACTTGATGTAAGGGGGTTGATGAACATCCAGTATGCAGTCAAGGAGGGTATTGTCTATGTCCTGGAGGTAAATCCAAGGGCCTCAAGGACCGTCCCTTTTGTCAGCAAGGCCACTGGTGTCCCTTTAGCCAAGCTGGCCACCAAGGTCATTATGGGAAAACGCCTGAAGGATCTTGGCCTTACCCAAGATGTTAAGCATTCACACATCTGTTGCAAGGAGTCGGCCTTTCCTTTTGCCCGGTTTCCCAATGTGGATGCGATCCTTGGACCTGAGATGAGATCCACAGGCGAGGTAATGGGAATTGACAGCTCTTTTGGCCTGGCCTTTGCCAAGTCACAACTGGCTGTGGGGCAGAAACTGCCTCTTTCCGGCACAGTGTTCATCAGTGTTAAAGACAAAGACAAAAAGGCTTCACAGGGCATTGCAGCCATGCTCTACGATGCGGGATTCAATATTGTGGCCACCGGGGGCACTTCTACCTTTCTTTTAAATCATGGGATCCCGAATCAACAAGTCAACAAGGTGAGGCAAGGCAGGCCCCATATCGCGGACATGATCAAGAACGGGGAGATTGATCTGATCATAAACACCACAAGCAACAAGAGGGCCATCTCTGAATCCTGTTCCATCCGGCGAGCGGCCCTTGCATTCGATATCCCATATAGTACGACCATTGCCGGTGCCAAAGCCACGGCCCTGGCTATCAAATCAATGATTGAAGGTGAGTTTGGTGTTAAGACGATCCAGGAATATCATAGTTAGCCGCCTTCGGCGGGACTCTTTTTGACAGGATTTACAGGATTTTAATTTATCCTGACAATCCTGTTCATTCTGTCTGAAAAATGGAAATTCCTATACTCAGAGATCACAAGAAATGCTATGTTTTCTCAAGAAGCAATGTGCAGAATTTTAGATAAATATCTATAAAATCCATAAGTTATAGTTCTATATTGCACAATTTATTATGAGAAATCTTTTGCTTGTAGTTTCAAGTACTTAAGTCCATAAAGGATCATTTCTTGTGATCTCTGATACTATTAAATTAAAAAAGGAAGCGTGAACGGTTACCATTATGATAATTCTGCCATCAAGATCACCGCGTGAAGAATGCGGGGTATTCGGGGTATTCGGGCATCCCGAAGCAGCCAAGCTCACTTATTTCGGCCTTTATGCCCTGCAACACAGGGGGCAGGAAAGCGCCGGCATATTCAGCTCCGACGGCAAGGTAGTGCAGGAACATAAATCCATGGGCCTTGTAAGTGAGGTATTCAACGAGGCAAGGCTAAAGGACCTTAAAGGCCATATAGCCATAGGACATGTGCGCTATTCCACTACAGGGTCTTCAGTTTTGCAGAATGCCCAGCCCTTCTGTGTATACCATGCCGGACGCACCCTTGCCGTAGCCCACAACGGAAACCTTGTGAATGCCCGTTATATCCGGAAAGAGCTTGAAAGACATGGCTCTATCTTCCAGACTACCATGGACAGCGAGATAATCATCCACCTTTTGGCAAAGGCCAGAAAACGTGGGCTGGAAGAGGCCATAGGGACCGCCATGAGGCTCATCAAGGGGGCCTACTCAGTTGTAATGGCTACTGAGAAAAAACTAATCGGCTTCAGGGATCCCCTTGGTTTTCGTCCCTTGTGTATCGGCAAACTGAATAACGCATACGTTCTGGCCTCTGAGACCTGTGCGTTGGACCTCATTCAGGCCGAATACCTCCGGGATGTGGCACCTGGTGAAGTAGTAGTAATAGACGGCAACGGGCTCAGATCATTCCAGGGAGTTGAGGCAGGAAAAAGCGCAAACTGCATCTTTGAATTTATCTACTTTGCCCGTCCTGACAGTAACATCTTTGGACAGAACGTCTATACGTTCAGAAAGACCCTTGGGGCAGCACTTAACAATGAGACCACTGTAAATGCGGACATGGTAATGCCCTTTCCGGATTCCGGGAATTATGCCGCAGTGGGTTATGCCCAGGCCACTAATTTGCCTCTTGAGCTTGCTGTAATAAGAAATCACTATGTCGGCCGTACATTTATTCAGCCCAGCCAGTCTATGAGGGATTTTGGAGTAAGAGTCAAACTTAATCCTGCAAAAGAGGCCATAAAGGGCAAAAAGGTGGTAATAATTGAAGATTCGGTCATAAGGGGTACAACCACCAGGACGAGGATTAACGCAATAAGGGAGGCCGGAGCCAAGGAGATAATCCTGCTCGTTAGTTGCCCACCCACACGTTTTCCCTGTTACTACGGCATTGATTTTCCTACCACGGGCGAGCTGATAGCTGCCAAGCAATCCGTGGAGGAGATCCGCGAATTCCTCGATCTGGACGGACTTCACTACCTGGACATTAAATCAATGCTGAAGGCTGCAGGCGGAGACTCTCGGCGTTTTTGCCTTGCATGTTTTAATGGCGAATACCCGCTCCCTATAGATGAATGTGTTGACAAGCTCGGGCTGGAGAGACCGAACGCCCAAAAACACAATAGAGATTAGGAAGCGCATGGATCTGAGATGAAGTACAGCTTATTGTCGAGGACGCTGCGCGTCCTCGACAATCGCCGCGGATTGCCATCCGCCGGCTGCGAGGCGCTCCGCGCCTCACAACCAGCGAATGCAGTCGACTGCGCGCGCAGGCAAGCAAGCTTGCCTACGTGCTCGCGACTGATCCGCGGCGATTATCACTCCACTGCGGGAGTATAGGGCAAAGCCCCCTTAAGCAGGTCCTCAAAAACCAGCTGCTTGGGCCTCTGCGGTGGCATCCCTGGCGACCTTTTTGCGCTTCTGGCTCCGAATCAGAGAAATCTCGGTGACCTCTTTGTAGGAATAGACCAAGTTCTTCTTGCCATTCAAAAGTGCCAGTAGCAGGCCTTCATCCCGACAACGGCCTCCTTGCACGCATTTCATGCGGGTTTTTTCGATGTATTTTAACGGCGTCAGGCAATTGAACTCGCTGACATGGATGGTATCTTCGGATTCGTAATGTCCATATGAGATTTTCTTTTTTCTGCTAAGGATCTCTATGCCCATGGCCAGGTCTGAGCAATCATCTCCAAAACGAGGACATTTAGCGCAACGCTCGAAAAATCTGAGGGGTGCTTGACATTCGAACTCAAATACAGAAATATTCTTGGATATCTTCCTCGCCATAGTTACGTTCTCCCCATAAGATTTGGCATCAATTTCTTCTTGGATTTTCATACACACTAATATTGTCGTTGTCAATATTAGTTTTACTAAATACAACCTGCCAAAAAAACCGTGCGTATACGGCACGGGCTTCTTGTCATATTTTATTTACATTTGATCCACAACAATCTTGCTGTTTTTGGGCCTGGATTTTTCCATTCAGTCGGCATCTCGGAAGTCAGATAGATCACATCCCCTGACCGCACGGTGAAGGTTGCCTTATTGAGTGACATTCTGAGTCTCCCGGAAAGGAGATAGCCCATCTCCTCGCCCTTGTGAAAGAAGAAATGGGCGGGCAAGTCTTTGTTCGGCATGATTTCAATAAGATAGGCCTCCATCTTGGCGCCGAAATCGGGCGGTGTCAAGAGATAGCCTTCCAACGAACCTTTGGGCAGATCGCGGAAACCGACTGTCACAGCCTCGGCTGCGGGGAAAATGATCCGTTTTTCCAACTCAGCGACTTGTTGAAAGAGGGACGTGATATCCACCGAAAGTACTTCGGCAATCTTCAAGAGAGCCGGCAAAGAGGGATAGATTATGTTTGCCTCCACCTGAGAGATAGTGCTTGGAGTAACCCCTACCAATTTGGCCAGTTCTCCCTGAGAGTAACCTCGCTTGTTTCTCAGCTCTCTTACGCGCAGCCCAAGGTTTAGCCGCGGGGCGCCATGTTTATCTCCTTCAAATGTGATATTGAGATCTTTAGTCCAGTATCGATGGGATTCATGTATATCCTCAGTGCCGCGCTGTTCGGCCTTGAGGATTGTCAATGTGGTCGTACCCCGTTTTATGGAGAGTTCGATGGCAACCTGGGCAATCTGATTGATTTGTGCCCTGAGTCGTTGCGAATGGGCTAATTTTTCCAAAATCCAGTAGGCAATGGTGTCCAGTTCGTAGAGACGGGGGCAGGAATGGGAATAGAACTTGACGACGGCCTCCTCACCCCCCCAGATTTTCTGCATGCCGGTGAGGCTTTCGAATATAAGGCGCACATCCCCCTCCATGGATTCATGGAGGCCGTAAAGGGCATCCATTACATATTCCATGTCCCTTGGCTTTTCCATTCTGATAACGCTGCAAATCCGTTCCGGATCAGGCTCTTCATAGAATCTCATAAATATGGGGCTACTCGCCCCTTTGCCGCACGTGAAGCCATCAAGGATAGTAAGATTTGAGCTCTCGGCAATAGTACCGAGTTTGTCAAGGAGGTTTTTAGGAGAGCGGTCAAAGCTGACGTATATGACAGGTTTTTCCAGCAACAGCGAAGATTCAAGGAAGTTCATGCAGAAGGCCGAAGCCAGATTGCCCGAATCGTCGTGCCACACCACGTTGTCGCCGATAAAAAGACCGCCCAGAAGACGATCCAAATGGCTTACGCCAGAGCTGAGCCGTTCTTTTTTAGGCATGGAAGAGAGTCCTTCTGGTAAACGTACTATCATTGACCTATATCCTTGTTCGATTAGCGTATTGAAGCTTTATGCAACTGTCAAACTGCCAAGGGCGACGTGCGTTTTTCCCCTCAACCCCATCCCGCTCCACCAGTTTTGAAAGATGTTCATTTTTTTTCAGTAAACCTTCTGTATGTGCTTCGAAATTCGGTAATTACGTTTTTCATTTCTGCAAGAAAATTCTCCTCCCTAGGGCATGATTCACACTGGTAGTTATTTGTACAGGGAACCAAAGTAAGATTCCCCATTTTCATACGACGCAGTCGCGGAGTCTTTTCATCAGGCACCATTTCAATACAGCCTGTGGGGCAAATATAGGTACAGGCACCACAGCCTATACATACATCCGATGCTACTTTAAAGGGAGTAGCCACCTCGCGATCGATGCCCCTATTGGCAAGCCCTATTGCACTGACTCCGACGACCTCCTCGCAAAAGCGGACGCAGAGACCGCACAGGATACACTCATTTGCCTCCCTCTTCTTGAACATGGAGGACTCGATACCCATCTGTTTGGCCATGGTCCGGATCATCAGGACTTCAGGACACCTGGCCAGCAACAGTTCCACAATCATCCTTCTAATCTGCCTGACCCTGGAAGTATCAGTAAAAACCTCCATGCCTCCTTCTGCAGGAAAATTACAGGATGTCACCAGACGTCGTTGCTTATCATGAACGACTTCCACCATACAGAGGCGACAGGACCCGTATGGCTTAAGGGCTTCGTGATAACAGAGTGTGGGAATAAAGACACCGGCCTTCCTGGCCGCATTGATGATTGGCGTCCCCTGGTCGATCTCGACCCTCAGTCCATCAACTATTATAGGTACTTTCACTACTTGCTCTCCTGAGCCGCTTGCAAAATCTTAGGTTTTGCAAGCAGCTCTCCAGGTTACCTACCTGACTCGAATCGCCTCCAGCTTACACAGGCTGTAACAGATACCGCACTTGATACACTTCTGAGGGTCTATCATGTGTGGCTTCTTTTTCTTGCCGGTAATGGCCTTTTCCGGACACTTTACTTTACAGAGAGTGCAACCGTTGCACAGTTCTTCGTCGATATAATATTCAAACAGGTTCTTACATACACCTGCACGGCATTTCTTGTTGTAAATATGAGCATCATATTCATCACGAAAGTATCGGATAGTACTCAACACCGGGTTTGAAGCAGTCCCCCCCAGGCCGCACAGGGATGTCGTTGTCATGAAACGGCCCAGTTCGGTCAGTGTCTCAATGTCTCCGCGCTCTCCAAGGCCCTCACAGATATTTGTCAGGATGTGATGCATCTGCTTCAGCCCTTCCCTGCAGGGTATGCACTTTCCGCAAGACTCAAACAGCAGGAAATGTATGAAATACCTGGCAAGATCCACCATGCATGAGGATTCATCCATCACTATCATGCCGCCGGACCCCATGATGGCGCCGGCATCTCTCAGGCTGTCATAATCAACCGGCATATCTATCTTGCTGATAGGTATACAGCCCCCGGATGGTCCTCCTGTCTGGACTGCCTTGAAACGCTTGCCCTTTCTGATCCCACCTCCTATGCCAAAAATGATCTCGCGAAGCGTGGTCCCCATTTCCACTTCGACCAGACCTGTATTCCTTACCTTGCCCACAAGTGAAAATATCTTTGTCCCCTTGCTGTTGTCTGTTCCGATATTGGAATACCAATCAGCGCCCTTTGAAAGTATCTTGGTTATGTTGCCCAAGGTCTCCACATTGTTCAGGACCGTAGGTTTTCCCCATAATCCTTCAATGGCAGGGTATGGAGGTCTGGGTCTCGGCGTGCCGCTTCTGCCTTCAATCGATATTATGAGAGCAGTCTCTTCGCCACATACAAAGGCGCCGGCGCCTCTGTCTATCTTTATGGTGAAATCAAGGCCTGCACCCAGGATATCCTTGCCGAGAAGGCCATACTCCTCCGCCTGTTGAATGGCAATGGACAAGTGTTCGATTGCTATGGGATATTCCTGTCTTACATAGATAAATCCCTGACGCGCCCCGATTGCAAATGCGCCTATAATCATTCCCTCAATAATACTGTGCGGGTCTCCTTCCATGAGGCTGCGATCCATAAAGGCGCCTGGATCACCTTCATCGCCATTGGCAATTATGTATTTGATGTCACCAGGAGCAGCGCTGCAGATCCTCCATTTTATCCCGGTCGGAAATCCGCCCCCGCCCCGTCCCCGTAACCCGGAGGCCACAACAGTCTCTACAACTTCTGCCGGGGTCATGGTAGCTAAGGCCTTACCAAGGGCGGAATATCCACCACTGGCAATATAGTCCTCAATATCAGTCGGATCGATCTTGCCGCAGTTAAAGGAAATATCCTTTTTCTGTTTTATATATACAGGAAGAGTTCGTTCATACTTGGTATGTTCCCTAGTTCCAGGGTCTTTCCACTGCAGACGTTTAATAAAATTACCGTCTATAATTGTCTTGGATACGATATCCACATCATCTTCGGGTTTTACGCGGCAATAGAATATATTCTCCGGCTCAACAACCAGAATCGGGCCCATTTCACAAAAACCATGGCACCCTGTCTTTTTGATCTCCACTTGGTCCTGAAGCCCATGTTTTCTGATCTCATTCCGCAAGCCGTCAATAATCTTCACTGACTTCTTCGCCCGGCAACCAGTGCTGATGCAGGTTCTAATAACAGTCTTTCCGGAATCTCTCTTCTGAAGAATCGATTCCCTTAAACTCTCCAAGTCTGCTATGGTTCTAATCTGTTGCAACCTCTTGCCTCTCATGTCCTGCGCTATAAGCTGCCAGGATATTATCTATTTTTCCGGGAATCACCGCGTCGTGATAATCTTCGCCTATCTGTATTACAGGCGCCAGAGCACAGGTCCCCAGACAGTTGACTGTTTCCAGAGAGAACATGCGGTCTTCTGTCGTCTCTCCTTCCCTGACATGCAGAGTCCTCTTAATTCGATCCAGATTTTGCATTGCCCCGCCAAGATGGCATGCGGTTCCGCAGCAGACCTTGATCATGTGACGCCCTCTTGGCACCAGGCTGAAAGCCTTGTAAAAGGTGACTATGTCAAAAATCCTGGTAAGGCTCAGTTCAAGCTTTTCGGAAATATAACGAAGGGTCCCCTCGGGGAGATAGTTCTCAATACCCTGCACATCCTGCATGATACCGATTATTTCAGAATGCCTGTATTCATGCTTTTTTAATATGCTATCAATTTTCTCGATTTTCATGGCTCATTTGTTTATTCTATAACCGTTCACGGGATTACAACGCCCGTTTTACCGCAACCCACCGAACTGTAAGCGTTTACAGGGTACTGCAGATGCGAGGCGGAGGGTACGCAGACGTACTCCCTGTACTTCAAGTGCCCGACAACAAAGCAGATGCGGTGCCCTGTGAACGCTTACCTTATTGTGTACTTCTGCCAGCAGGACATTGTATGTGTTCCCATCAGGCCCTCTTTTACCTTTTGAAACATTGCCCTGCGGCACAAATCCTGTAAAAAATCATTAACTGGCTCCAGCCCTTTCAGGAAGTCCTGGTTTACATATCCCTCGGCCATGGCCAATTTCCGTAGCTCTGTGGCTACCCTGCTGAATCGTATCCCCTGAGGACAGACAAAATAACAGGAGTTGCAGAGACAGCAGAACCAGATCAGGTCGGATGAAAGGATTTGCTCTCTCAATCCCAGGACGATCATATGTATGATACGTCGCGGATCAAAATCATCTATGACTTCGCGTACCGGACATACGCCTGTACACGAACCGCAGGAATAGCAGGGATTAATTACTTCCAAGCCTATTTTTTCAGCTATCTCGTGCTTGAAGTTGGGATCTGCCTTATCTAAAAAGACGGTCTCCATGGAGATCTCCATTCCACATCTTTTTCTTTATCAGGGTCTCTACGCAGGACGCGACTTGATCTAAAGAGACGCCCAGCAACTCCGCCAGTTCCGAAGCAGGACGTTCTCCTTCCTGTAAATACAAGAATGTCTCATACAGGGTTGTTTCATCCTGTATAGTTGTTGACAGTTTTTCTCTGGAAGGGAACTCGCCATACGTCCCGTGCTTTTTCATCTTCTTTGATTCCCTTGCAAGGGACATCCGCACCTTTCTTCCTTCCAGAGCGATCTTGGCTGCCCTTATTTTGTGCAAAAGAGCCTGGCGATCCAGGCCTTCGCTGTGCCCCATTGGGCCAAAGTCCCGGATACAAGCATCAAATTCCGTTATCACCTGTACAAAACGAGGGGCTTCAGCAGCAGAGACCCATTCCAGAGCGCATCTACCCGTCTCAATCCCGAGGTTTTCCAAAACCATCTTAATAAAGGCGATTTTGTTTATGGCTTCATAATTACCGGACCGGTAATGACACTCTCCGAGGTGTCACCCGCCGACGAATATTCCGTCCGCCCCCTGGAGAAAACCCTCCAGGATAAACACAGGATCTATCCTGCCGGTACACATCACTCTGATTACCCTGATATGAGGCGGATATTGAAACCGGGCCACGCCTGCCGCATCTGCCGCAGCATAACAACACCAGTGGCACAAAAATCCGAGTATTCTTGGTTTACTCACCATAATATCGTCCCTCAATTCCTCCCAAACGCCTCGATTTGGGCAAAAATCTGCTCATCTGTAAACCTCCCCATGCTAATGGCCCTGGCCGGACAATAGGAAGCACAAACCCCGCACCCCTTACATGCGGCAACGATGACCTCGGCTTTCTTGAGTTTGCCTTTCTTTTTCATCTTGATCGCATTGTAAGGGCAGAAATATTCACAGATACCACAGCCAATGCACTTATCCGGATCACAGGACGATACAATCGGCTCAACCCTGACATGGCCCCTTGCCAGCAGGATACCTGCTTTGGATGCCGCCGCCTTGGCCTGGGCAATAGATTCGTCAATCGGTTTTGGAAAATGCGCCATGCCGCATATGAAGATCCCGTCAATGTATGAATCCACAGGCCTTAACTGGACGTGTGACTCCAGTAAAAACCCGTCTGCTGAACGCGGCACTGCCAGTATACGCTCCAAAGTATCGTCCTGCTGTGGAACGATCGCCGTGCTTAAAGCCAGCAGACCGGTATGGATTACGACATCATTGTTAATGAGCAGGTCCTTGATGGTTATGCGCAACCTTCCGTCAATTTCTGTAACTTCCGGCTTATTGTCCCTGTCATACCGGATGAATACAACCCCCCGCTCTCTGGCCTGTGTGTAATAGTCTTCATGAAATCCATATGTCCCCATATTCCGGTAAAGGACATATACATTGGTTGAAGGATTGATTTCTTTGATCTTCAGCGCGTTCTTGATTGCCATGCTGCAGCAGATACTGCTGCAATACATATGGCTGTCATCCCTGGAACCTACACATTGAATCATTACAATCGTATCATCTCCGGCAGGAACAAAACTGCCGGATGCCAGTTTTTCTTCCAGTTCATACTGCAATACTACGTGCCTGCTTTTGCCGTACAGATATTCATCCGGCCTGAAGGTCATAGCCCCGGTGGCCAGAATGATGGCCCCGTGCTGAAGCTCAACCGTCCTTTTCTGAGGACCCTGTCCATATTTTATCACTGTCTGAAAATTGCCCACAAACCCATTGACACTTTCTATCTTAGCTTCTGTAAAGACTTGAATAAGTCCGTGGTTTCTGACCTGATCAACAATCGTTTTAAGATAGTCCTGCGGATTTTCTCCCTCCAGGGTGTAATGGATATTGTGGAGATTACCCCCCAGTTTGGCTGTTTTCTCGACCAGATAGCATTCAAGACCCTGTTCGGCCAGTGACAGCGCAGCAGTCATGCCGGCAAGCCCGCCGCCAATAACCAGGCCCCCTGGAATAACGTCTATGACCGGTTCATCCAAAGGCCGGATCAGCCCGGCCTTTGCAACTGCCATGCGAATCAGGTCTTTTGACTTCTGTGTGGCTTCCTCTTTTTCATGGGCATGGACCCAGGAACACTGGTCGCGGATATTTACCATTTCCACGAGGCACCTGTTCAATCCCGCCTCTCTGATGGTTTCCTGAAACAACGGTTCATGGGTCCTGGGAGTGCAGGCAGCTACAACAACACGGTTGAGCTTTTCTTTGACAACTGTTTCCTTGATCAACACCTGTGTGTCTTCAGAACATGAATAGAGGTTGTCAGTGCTGATAACTACGCCGGGAAGGGTGGCAGCATACTTTTTTACCTCCTCCACATCCACTACTCCTGCTATATTCTTACCGCAATTACACACAAACACGCCGATCCTCAAAGGCTCCTGTTCCACAGGACGCTCTTCAATAAAGGTCTTTTCAGATATGAGTGTGTTGCGGGCCGGGGCAAGGAGTTCGGTCACGCACGCAGCGGTCCCGCCAGCCTGCATGACACTGTCAGGAAGGGCCATTGGTCCCCGGAATCCACCGGCAACATAGATACCTTCTCTGGAAGCGGAAAGCGGATCGAACAGCTCTGTCCGGCAGAAACCATTGGGATTTAGCTCTATGGCCGCGGCCTTTGCCAGGGTAAAGTTCCCATCAGGGGCCTCCAGGCCCATGGGAAGCACAATCAGATTAAATATGTCATGGTGTAATGAGCCGTCCTCAGTGACATACTTCAGGATCAGGTCTTCTGTTTGTGAATCACGTCTTACTTCGGAGACCCTGGATCTGATAAAATGTATTCCCAATTCCTTTGCACGTTCATGGAAACTCTCCAGTCCCTTGCCGTGCATCCGCATATCCATGAAAAATATCGTAATGTCCAGGTCCGGCTCATGCTCCAGGGCCACAATGGCATCTTTAACAGCGTACTTGCAGCACACGGACGAGCAATACGTGTTGCCTGATGTGCTGCCACGGGAACCTGCGCATTGTATTAATGCAATCTTTCCTGGTTTTTCCAAATCCGAAGGTCTCAGGATTTTCCCCATATAGGGACCGGAAGCGCTTGATATGCGCTCAAATTCCAGACCTGTAACGATATTGGGAGAGTCCTTGTAGTGATAGGCACTTATGCGGGCAGGGTCATATTCCTTAAAGCCGGTAGACAGGATAACGGCACCGACCTGGTAGACGGCAACTTCCGGCTTCTGGTCAAAATCAATGGCCCCGGTCTGACAGGCACGGGTACATTGTTTGCACTCCTGTCTGTTCAGGAACAGACAATGATCAGGGTTAATGGAATAGGTGGAAGGTATGGCTTGAGTATAAAGGATATCAATAGCCTTTATAGGGGATAAGTACCGGTTGTAGGGATCAGGCAGAGTAACCGGGCAATATTGGGCGCAGACCCCGCATCCTGTACATTTGGTTTCATCCACATAACGGGGGCGTCGCAACACCTTGACACTGAAATTCCCGGCAGTACCCGAGACGTCTTGAATGTCGGCGTTTGTAATGATTTCTATATTAGGAGACCGACCGGCCTCTACCAACTTGGGCGCGAGAATTCAGATGGCACAGTCGTTGGTTGGAAAGGTCTTGTCCAGACCTGCCATGATACCGCCTATGGCTGACGACCTTTCGATCAGATAGACATAAAACCCGGCATCAGCCAGATCCATAGCGGCCTGGATTCCGGCAATTCCGCCTCCGACAACCATTGCAGCGCCAACCAGATCCTCCCTGGAGGCATCAATTTTCATTGCAATACTCTCTCCTAATCTTCCACCAGTTCCAGCGCCCCGGTGTTGCACCAGCGCACACACGACGGGTTCGGCGGTATGCCGCAAAAATCACATTTCAAGGGAATACCGGTTTCTGCCTCTATGAAATACGGTTTCTGCGGACACGATGCCCTGCACAAAGCGCACATGTCATAGGTCTGGTTACCTATTACTATGGTCTGTTTTGACGTACAGGCAGCATCTACAAAAGGACCGGCGATTACAGGAAAATACTGATCCTCTTCTTTCATCACCCGTATTCTGGCACGCCTTGGATTCACGGTATTTGCTACATGATTCAGGGAGCAAGCGGTCTCACAATGCCTGCAGCCGGTGCACTTGGTATGATCAATTTTTATCCTCGGCATTACTCATTCTCCAGTTCCAATGCCTTTAGAGTCTCTGGCGGAGGCTCGCCTTTCTCGTTCCACCCTCTTAGATGATAATATTCCGGAATCATTTCACTTATCCGGCTGATCTGTCCCTCTGCAGGCCCGTCGGAAATGGGCTCCTTGGTGAACCTGTCAGGAAGGGTGTCGTGTGAGCTGTTGAATCCTGCGCTCAGATTAAACACCCTTTCCAGGTTCCATATCCTCTCTCCAATAAGGAGCAGATCATCTGCCTTGTAGCTTGTTCCAAGACAACTGTTTACGAGTGGGACATAATTATTGAACTTAAGTCCCATCAGAGGCCAGTTGCACAGGCCCAGAGAATCCATGACAGCACTGGTGTCCTGATATCGCTTGACCAGTCCCGGCTTTCCATCAATTTCCCACGGATCGAGATTCTCATGCACATTGAGAAGTTCATCAAAAAAGGTATTGGCATACAGGTGATGAGGCCCATAGTTACTCGTGGCAAAATGGAGCCCCATTCCCTGAATGGCGCGAGGATCAAACGGTGCCAGAGAAAGACCCTTTACGCCCATAAAAAGATCCGGCCTTCCGGAGGACTCAGCCAAGGCCTTTCCGCCTTGCCCCAGGCGTTTGGCATGCCCTTTTTTCGTGGCGATCAAGCGAAGCGCCTGTATCAGTATCTCGGCATTGCCAAACCGAAGGTCAATTTTGAGTTCCTCTGGTGAAAGCACCTTTTTTTCCACCAATTCCATGGCAGTGGCAAGGGCTCCTCCCGCGGCAACCGGATCGAGCCCCATTTCAGCGCACAGCATACTTGCCATGCCGATTGCGGAAAGATCGCTGATCCCGCAGTTTACCCCAAGAGCGCCGATTGCAAGATAGGTGGGCACCATGCCTTTTCCTTGATAAGTTGGATGTTTAACAACTGTTTTTTTGATACATGCGACAGGACACGCAAAACACCCGCGCGCTCTCAAAACAAAAGCACTGTTTAATGCCTCGGTACCTACGTTTTTCAAGGAAAGGGACGCCCAGCGGAAATTATTTTGCGGCAGTATACCTTTTTGATAACACAACCCTACCAGGAAAGCGGTTCCCCACTGAGTCATGGATTGTGAGGCAAGAGGAGCGCTATTGAGCTTGTTGATCATGGTATTGACCACCTGCACAAACCGATTGCCGTCTGCCACGTGCAGGGAGTGCCGGCCTTTTACAGCTATGGCCTTGAGATTCTTGGATCCCATAACCGCACCTGTGCCGGCACCTCCTACAGAAAGATAACGGTCGTTAACAACATTGGCCAATGGGAGTAACCGTTCGCCTGCAGGGCCGATTGATACCAGAAATGTCTCCCGCGCAACCCACGGATCACCAAGGTTCTTTTTAAACAGGTCTTCAGTCTCAGCAGTAGAACGTCCCCAGTATTCCAGAGCAGGAAGTATCCTAACTTTGTCGTCAATAATTGAGAGAATTACCGGAGTTTCGGCCTTACCCTCTATAATGACCATGTCGAATCCGGCGAACTTGAGCTCAGCGCCAAAATGCCCACGGGTCTTAGCGCAGGCCAGGGTTTTGGTTAATGAAGACCTGGTTATGACATTGCATGATGCCCCTGTTATTGCACCTGTTCCGACCAGTGGACCCGAGGCAAGAATGAGCTTGTTGTCCGGAGAAAGGGGGTCTGTCTGAGGATCGACCTCATCTGTAAAGACCTTTACTCCGAGACCGCGTCCGCCAAGAAATTTTTCAAGGAGTCTCGGATCAATCTCCTCTATACGGTGTTTTCCTTCGGTCAGATTCACCCTCAGATAACGACCGATACATCCATCCATTTTCTATTCTCCCGGCTTTGCCGATGTGTGGGCCACCAAGCGCTTATCATCTAAGTTAAGCGATTAGCTGTTAGCCATTAGCGTTTAGCTTTGAAAAATCATGGCATTACGTTAATTAGAAATAACACCCAATGGGTTCACCCTGTTGAATCCCCAAAGGGGGCAGCGAAGCTGCATTCAACAGGGTAAAAGTTTGTAATAGTAAAACATCCTGTAATCATTAAACTAATAGCTAACCGCTAGCCTGCTTTATGTGCACTTAATACATTATGCTGCGCCTCTGAGCCACTCTACGGTCTTATCTTTCAGTGATTCATCAAGAGAAAATGTGATGCATGCGGTCCGGCAACAACCACAGCCTATGCATTTGTCTGTATCTACATAAATAGAACCTTGCTGATCAATTATTGCACCTACCGCACATACCGGCAACGCAAAACAGGATGCGCAGTTATGCTTACATATTGCATTAATCATTATATATTGACCTCCTTAATAAGTATAATCATGCATATCAATTGTGAAGATTCCGAATGGATACTAACCCAGAATCTTGTCTACCTCTTCTGCATCTGCATCCATGACATGGGAAATTCCGGAAACATCCGCAGCCTCTCTGGTCAGGGTCATCAGATCGTTACGGTCGATATACTGGACGGCGAATTTCCTTGCCCCTGCCATAAGCTGCTGAAGGCCCTGTTTCAGCCTGTCGATATAGGAATACATACCAATGGCCCCTGCAGGGAGCTTGCTAAAGTCTTTTCCAAAGCGCTCCTTCAACTCCGCGCCAACCGCAAAGAGACGCAGATAGCCGTCTTCGACACTTTCCCCTTCGAGTTCCATTTTTTCAGCCATCAGTTTTCCATGAGTCTTTCCCACCATGGCAGCAGTAAAAATGGCCCTTCCAAGACAGATGGCCTTCACATAGGGCGCTCCAAGGGCAATGGCCTTAAAGATATGGTCTTCCAGGGACAGGCCTCCGGCAATGGCGATCGGCGGGATATATGCCCCTTTGGCAGCCAATCGTTCGCACATCTGATAGGCCAGGCATTCCAGTTGCACTGTCGGAACACCCCATTCATTCATCATACGCCAGGGGCTCATGCCGGTTCCGCCTCCTGCCCCATCTATTGTGAGGAGATCGATCTTTGCATCAGAAGAATACTTGATGGCCCGGGCCAGATCAGCAGGACGATATGCACCTGTCTTGAGAGTCACATATTTTGCGCCTACGGAACGTAGATGCTTAACGGAATTGTGAAAGGCCTCTTCTTCCACCATGCCGAGGCGTGAGTGACGTTCAAACTCTGTAATGCCGCCTGCCTTAAAGGCCTCCTGGACTGCCTCCCTGGTAGGATCCGGCAGCACGATATAACCCCTGTTTTTGAGCTCCATGGCCCTCTCGATCGAATGTAACTTGACCTCGCCCCCGATATCCTTGGCTCCCTGGCCCCATTTCAGCTCAAAGATTTCAATTCCCAACTTCTCAATCACGTATTCAGGTACACCAATTCTGGTATCTTCTACGTTCGCCTGAATAATGATACCGCCGACACCGCTATCCCATTTCCTGAAAGCATTTATGCGTCGTTCCATCTCAGGCGACTTGGAAATTTTTCCATGTTTGAATTCCGCATCATGATCCATGCCACAAATGTTTTCTCCCGCAACGACCATCACGCCTGATATGGCTGCTCCTATGGCTACGTCTTCCCAATTTATTCGGGCAATATCCGTTGACCCCACCGCGCCGGTAAAAACAGGGAAATTCAACTTGATGCTACCATCAGCACCGACAGCAGAGGTAGTATCTACAGCCGGGAATGTGGCTTTATCTGAATCTGCCTCAATTCCAACAGCACCTACAGCCGTACCCTGGATGTTGAAATGGGAATAATCTACAGGGTAATCCTTTTCAGAACCCGCAGTGATTGTACCAAAAGGTGCGGGATAAATGACTTCCCTTCCTTTCAGGGCGGACCTTCCTATCTCGCAAGGCCCCTCACAACCGTCAACACAGGTCACACAGATCCCTGATATGGGAGCAGGAGTTACCCGTGTTGTTGTAAGAGTGGCAGCACTGTAATTCGGTTTACTAAATGACATAATAGAAAATCCTCCTATTTAGAAATTGAGTATAGAGTTTCAGCAGAATTGTAATTTCCACCGCAAAAAAAAAGACGTCCACCACCCATAAAGGGAGGCGGACGTCTTTGTCAGCCGTACTATAAAATATAAAACAGCTTCCGACATCTTTGTGGGAAACCTTACAAATTTGTAATAACCGGACTATATTTAGGATACACTGGGCCATTTTGTCAAGGTTTTTTCTTTTCAAGAGGCGTTTATGCTGTATGGCATAGGGGACGTACCTGTTTGAATGGGATCCACATAAGGCACAATTTAATTAAGGCACAGATCTTTCATCCGTGGTTAATCAACTGCCTCGTAGTAATATACAATTGGCTGAAGTAATGAAACAAAACTTCGGCGGACAAGATACTGGGATTAAGATGGGTTGAATATCTGCCCACGTAAGAAATAGTATCGGTATGACCGTATCCGTCGCAACGACGTGTTATAATACAAATTAAGTCGAGGCTTTGGACTTTACTTTGGTGTTTGTTCCTGATAAAACCTCCTTAAATCATTAAGAAACAGAGTAACTTAGTCCTTAAGCAGATCTACAGAACAGAAGACCGTATGCGAGGTGACCGGTCAGTCAGGCAGTGGCCTGCTTTAGAGTCGCTTGAATCGCAAAAGGATGACGCCACTTTGACTGAACTTGCCGCATAGGGAGACTTCCATCAGCGTACCATGCGGCAAGATGACGCTGCTATAGAGCCTGCTGAACTTCCTCCGCCGCACCGGTTTAACCGGAAACGTGATGCACGTATCTGTGTATCAGAAACACTGAATACAAACAATGAAGAGTCAACCTGATGCAGAACGCTTTGCAAGATATCAATCGGTAGTCAATGTCCTGCTGAGCAAGGATCCATTTCACAAGCCTGAAATCTATGAGGCACTGGAGCATGAAGAAAACAAAAGCCAGATATCCCCTCCCCATCCGCGAATGGTCCGAAGATGACCGCCCACGGGAAAAACTGCTTAAATATGGCGAACAGACGTTAAGCAATGCGGAACTTCTCGCTATTTTAATCAGGACGGGAGCACCTGGTCGAAGTGCGGTTGATATCGGCAGGGAACTGCTCCATAAGTTCAAATCCTTACGTTCTATGAGCGGTGTTGATGTTTCTGAATTCAAGAAAATACTTGGTCTGAAAGATGCCAAAATTGCACAGATCAAGGCGGCCATCGAATTGGGCCGAAGGATGTTGAGCGAAGAAAAGGCCCTGGAAGGTTCCATTAAAAAATCGTCTGACGTAGCAAACTATCTTATGCCCCTCATGAGAGACTTAAAAAAGGAGCGTTTTGTGCTGCTGCTCCTCGACAGACGGAATGCCGTATCAGATATGATTGATATCGACTACGGCACAGTTGATAGGGCGAATCCTTACATCCGCGATATTATCCAGACGGCCATCAAATATAACGCCCCGTCGATTATTGTGGCCCACAATCATCCCTCCGGCGCGGTGACCCCCAGTAACGATGATAAAGCATTCACAAAAAGCCTGATGATGGCAACCAAAGCAACCGGCATCAGCTTTTTAGATCACATCATCATCGGAGACAACCGCTACTTCAGTTTTGCTGATGAAGGATTGATTGAAGAATATGAGATGAAGGCGGTACGAGAATTATAAAAGAAAAACAATGTCATAGAACCGGGTCACGGGAAGGTTCTGGATCCCGCCTGCGGCTCGGGTGGCATGTTCGTTCAGAGTGCTCACTTTATTGAACGTATGCATGAAATCCCCCAGGAGCGCGTCACCTTTTACGGGCAGGAGAAGAATCCGACCACCATACGACTGGCAAAAATGAACCTCGCGGTCCACGGCCTGGAAGGCAATATACAGAAGGGAATCACCTACTACGAGGATCACCACGAGATGCTGGGCAAGGCCGATTTCGTAATGGCCAATCCCCCTTTCAATGTCGATGAAGTGGACGCCGGCAAAGTCAAAAACGATCCGCGTCTTCCCTTTGGACTGCCGGGGGTGAATAAAAAAAAGGCCGTTTCAAACGGCAACTATCTGTGGATTTCCTATTTCTACAGCTACCTGAACGGGCAGGGACGATCGGGATTCGTCATGTCTTCCCAAGCCTCCAGCGCCGGTCGGGATGAAGCAAAAGTGCGGCGAAAGATTATCGAGACCGGCCACGTGGACGTGATGATCGCCATCCGCTCCAATTTTTTCTATACCCGTTCGGTGCCTTGTGAACTCTGGTTTTTTGACAAAAACAAACCGGAGGACAAGCGCGGCAAGGTGCTCATGCTCGACGCCCGCAATGTCTATCGACAGGTCACCCGGAAGATATATGACTTCAGCCCCGAACAGATGAAAAACCTCACAAGCATTGTCTGGCTCTACCGGGGGCAGAACGAACGTTTCCTGAATCTTGTGGCTGAATACCTGGACACGGCTGTCTGTGAAGCCGAGAAAACTTTCAAACCGCTGGAGGGTTTTAAAAAAGGAATGAGGCTATGCACTTGGCTCCTAATGCTACTACATATTGTGTTTGTCTTAAAATGGCACATCGTGCAACTCATTTGGAATGTCCGTGTTCATCTCTCCCAGAGTTGCTGTACCGCCAACGATTTTTTTGGTAATGCACAGGGTC
>PQXE01000038.1 GCA_003194495.1 Deltaproteobacteria bacterium | reverse complement strand
GACCCTGTGCATTACCAAAAAAATCGTTGGCGGTACAGCAACTCTGGGAGAGATGAACACGGACATTCCAAATGAGTTGCACGATGTGCCATTTTAAGACAAACACAATATGTAGTAGCATTAGGAGCCAAGTGCATAGCCTCAATATTAATTTACCAGACAGAAGACAATGAAACCCGAATTGAAACCCGCCTGCTGGATGAAACGGTTTGGCTGACCCAGCAGCAGATGGCAGAGTTGTTTGCCAAGGATAAACGTACGATTTCCGAGCATATCGGTAATATTTATAAAGGGGTATCCACTTAACGCAAGTGAATTATCTCTGATTCTTTGAATTTAAAGGGTATTGGCCATTTTTGAATGAAAAGCAAAAAAAATCGGAAAAAAGGCTATATATTCAGGTAGATACCTCTTTTGAACTTGCGTTAAGTGGATACCCCCTTATTTATAAAGAAGGGGAAGGGGAACTTGTGAAAGAATCAACTGTCCGGAAATTCCGGACAGTTCAAAAGGAAGGGACTCGCGCTGTAGAACGGGACAGAGATCATTTTAATCTGGATGTCATCATTTCGGTTGGTTACCGGTGTTAATTCTCATCGCGGCACACAATTTCGCAAATGGGCAACCGAGCGCTTAAAAGAGTATATCATCAAAGGCTTTACCATGAACGATGAGCTGCTGAAGCAGGCAGGAGGCGGTGGAGGCGCTTTCCAGAGATCGTTTTGCCAAGGAACATGAATCTCATGACCCTGTGTCCCCTAGCGCGGCTATGTACAATGAATTTGTGAAGCATGACGAAGGAGCCATGGAGTCTTTGAAAAACACGTTGATGAATTCGGAAGACGTCGAAGTCCCTCTGCAGCTCGGAGATCTGGACACGAGCATCAGGTTCGTCGAAAGCCACTGGCGTGATATCAGAACGATTCTTCAAGAAATGGGCTTCGGGTTGCATCTGACCGCCTAATCGCGGCTCGAATTGGAAGGTGTAGCGGTTGGGCAGTCTTGGAAAGCGTGTTCCCGCTGCAAATCCGGCGTCGTCTGAACCCGGTGCCGTTGGGCCTGCTGATACCCGGGATGGTGAGAAAAAGTGGAGAATAAAAATGGAACTAAAAGAACTTGAAAACGAAGTGCTGAAGCTAAGCATTGAAGACCGAGGTGCTCTGGCGGAAAAGCTCATATTGAGCGTTGATGCTCCATCTGAGACCGAAAATTTGCGATTGTGGGTGGCTGAAGCAGAACGACGATTGAAGGAGCTACGTGAGGGTACAGTTGAAGAAATACCGGTCGAAGAGGTATTCCGACGTGCCAGAGCCGCTATCTCATGAGAAGAGTTGCGTTTCATCCCGAGGCGGATAACGAGGTCATAGAAGCGGCTCGGTATTACGAAACGAGGTCAGCAGGGCTTGGTTTCTCGTTTCTTATAGAGCTTGATTCTTCCATAGAGCAGGTTGTAGCTAATCCGGAAGCCTACCAACTCGTCAGTGAAGACGTACGACGGAAACCTTTCAGGCGCTTTCCGCACAGTCTGCTCTACGTTATCGAAGTTGATCGGATTCGAGTTGTTGCTGTTGCCCACCAAAAACGGCGGCCGAACTACTGGCGATTTCGGCTTTTGGGGTAATTCAGGGTAGGTATGCCCAAAAGGCAAATGCAGCCGACTGCGCGCGCAGACAAGCAAGCTTGCCCACGTGCTCGCGGTTGATCCGCGGCGATTAGCGCCCCAAAAAAACAAATTGACACCAAGTATTACCTTGGTTATACTTTTGTATTATGAAAACAGCAATCTCTATCCCGGATAAATTATTTCTCGCTGCCGATCAGTATGCTAAAAGCTACGGAGTTTCGCGGAGCCAGCTGTATGCAAAAGCAGTTGCGCAATTTCTTGAACAGCAGCCATCGGATCACATCACCAAACAACTTAATGAAGTTTACTCATCAGAACCTGCTATATTGAATGAAACTCTTTCGACCATGCAGTTTGCCTCAATAGAAAAAGAAGAATGGTAATAAAACGCGGGGAAATCTGGTGGGCCGAATTGCCTGAATCAGTTGGTTCTGGGCCTGGTTACAGAAGACCGGTAGTTATAATCCAATCAAACGAATTCAACAAAAGCAAAATCAACACAATCATTGCGGCTGTTATAACCTCAAAGATACGCTTAGCGGCTGCACCTGGTAACGTCTTGCTCTCCGTTAAAAAATCAAAATTATCCAAAGAAAGTGTTATTAACGTTTCTCAAATAATCACCATCGACAAATCATTTTTAACAGATAAGGTTCACACCCTATCCAATAAAATCATGGAACAAGTTGATGAGGGCGTGAAGTTAGTACTGAAACTATAAAACCCGAGAGAACAAAGAAACAAAAGGAGAAATGTGGATATCAGTCCTGTGAGGAATGAGTTTCAGCGTGGATGGAATGGAGATGCAAAAGCTCTTCATCCGTAAGGCTGGTTTTTAACCGTGAGGATTCTTTTTTGACTATTTTTAACAGTTCTTTTAAAAGATGGTCTTCTGCATCTACGCCCAGACACTTGAGCTTATGACGGAGTGCATTGGCCCCTGTTTTTTTGCCAACAAGCAATTTCCTCTCAAGACATACCTCCGAGGGTTCATATGGTTCATAGTTCAAAGGATTCTTCAGCAAACCATCCACATGGATGCCTGTTTCACATGTAAAGATATCTTTACCGACCACAGGCTTCTTTGAAAAAACAGGGATGCGGGAGACCTTTGAAACATAGTCAGAAAGGAAACAAAGGTATTGAAGGTCATACCTATCTATCCCCTTTCTTTTTGCCAAAAAGGCCACTACTTCTTCCAGGGCCGCATTGCCTGCCCGTTCCCCAAGGCCATTGACCGTAACATCTACGAAATCAGCCCCGGCTGCCAGGGCACTGATTGCATTGGCAGTGGCCATACCGAAATCATTGTGTGTATGTACGCCGATATCTATATAGAGCTGGGATGTTAACCTCATAATGGTCTCAAACATTGTCATTGGATCCATAATTCCCACAGTATCGGCAAAACGAATCCTATCTATACCTTCTCTCTGGGCCAGGGAGCAGACCTCCTCGATAAAACCTATGTTGGCCCTGGAGGCATCTTCCAATCCCAAAGAAAGATAACATGATGCTGTACCTTTAATCTGTCTTATACTTTCACAGACCCTTGCCAGCACCCACTTTCTATCTTTGTTGAGCTTGTTTTTTATATGGATATCCGAGACCGGAATCGACATTGCGAGGATGTCAGGACAAAGTCTCAAATTTTCTTGGATATCGCTTGATATACACCGGCACCACAGAGAGAGTTTCGGACCAACCGTCTGTTCCCTGGCCTGGTTAATCAGTTGGTCTATCTCCGTATCCATAGCAGCGGCCCCAACCTCTATCTCGTCAATACCCAGCTTATCCAGCAGGCCGATAATATGGAGCTTTTCGCCCAGATCAAAATAGACGTTAGCTGCCTGTTCTCCTTCCCTTAAGGTAGTGTCTATAATCCCTTTCATGATCGGATGCTCCTGATTTCATTAAGACATCTCCTGCCGGCCTCGTCGGCTCTACATCTTTTGCCGCATAAGGGATGGGGCGCATCCGGGGCAAAGCAGACCCAGACGTTTTCATGAATTCTAAAGTCAAAAAGGGCTTTAGGGATCGCTGCATGTATCTCCGTGCCGCCTATGTCAATAGTTGCCCTTAGAGTCTTTCCATTGCTTCTTTTATTTACTATTTTTCCCCTGATTCTATTTAAGTTATTGCCAACAGCTTCATTTGGTTTTTTTAAGACAATTTTTTCAGGGTGAATGCACAGGCTGATCTCTTTTCCTTTTTCAAAAATAGGATATTTCTTGACTCTGATCTTAAAAGGTTGAACCAGACATTCATTATTGATATATACAATGGCTTCATGTTGTTGTATTTTGATTATACGTGCTTTTAAGATGTTCTTGGCCCCTACGAAACGTGCTACAAACTCGGTCTTTGGATGATAAAACAGGTCATGCGGGGCCTCAATTTGCTCTATTTTTCCCTCGTTAAGCACTGAAACACGATCACCCAGAGAAAAGGCTTCATCCTGGTCGTGGGTAACACAGATTGTCGTTATTCCCATTTCTTGCTGAAAATTTTTTAATTCCTGTCCTGTTTTTTCTCTGGCCGGAGCATCCAGGTCACTCATAGGCTCGTCGAGTAACAGTATTTCCGGTTCGGTCACAATGGCCCTGATTAAGGCAACATTTTGTTTTTGGCCTCCGCTCAATTGATGCGGATATTTATTCTTTTCCTTTTCGATGTTTACTCTGGCTAAATAATAGTCAATTTTCCGGGCTATCTCGGTTTCCTTAAGCCTCCTGACCCTGAGTCCGTAAGCAATATTGTCAAAAACACTTAGATGGGGAAACAGGGCATAGTCCTGGAAGACAAAACCGATTTTCCTTTTTTCCGGTGGAAGGCCGTTTGCGTTTCGGCCCCCAACCATAACCGTGCCTTTATCCTGTTTCGTAAGGCCTGCTATTACAGACAAGACTGTTGTCTTGCCGGCACCGTTTGGTCCCAGCAACACATGAAATTCTCCCCTGCTGACCTCCAGGTCCAGATCTTTAAGTGCGGTCCGACCGTTGTAGTTTTTTGATATTTTTTTCAGCACAACGCCCATTTCATATTCCTTGTGCATAGGAAACTACTATGACAGCGCGATCTGTCCTCTTAGCCGTGATTTGAAAATAAATAGCGAGGTAAAGGAAAACACAATCAGAACCAAGGCGATCGCAACTGAGGAGTCCATCTCGCCTGACATGGCATTCTGATAAATGGCCACAGTCATTGTTTCAGTTTTAAAAGGAACGCAGCCGGCAACCATCGAGGTTGCGCCGAATTCTCCCAAGGCCCTTGCCCAAGTCATAACCATTCCCGCATAGATGCCGTTCTTGGCCAACGGGAGGAGTACTTTTTTAAAAGTATAGAATTTCGATGCCCCCAGGGTTAATGAGGCATTGATTACATTTTGGTCTATTGATTCAAACGCCTCTCTTGCTGATTTTATCAAAAACGGTGTTGAAACAAAAAGCTGAGCAATTATGATTCCTTTTTTAGAAAATATTAGATCAATTCCCTGATTGCTTAAAAGATTACCAAAGCCGCTGTTCCCGCCCAAAAGGATTAACAGGGCCAACCCTGCAACAAGAGGGGGCATGCAGATAGGAAGATCAATCAACGTATCAATTATCTCTTTGCCCTTGAATTTTTTTACCCCCAGCAGATAGGCCGTAGGAACTCCCAGGCACAATGCCAGGAAAACAACTGCCAGCGATGTTTCGAGGCTTATAAGAAAGGAAGCCAATACGTAAGGGGATTTAAACTGGTTCGCAAGTTCTCCAAGCGAAGTTGATGTAAACAACGCGAACATGGGTAACACAATCAGGCATACAAAAATACCTGTGATCAATGAAACAACTATGTCAAATGAGATGCCTTTCATCTATTTTACCACAACCCACCGAACTGTAAGCGTTTACAGGGTGCTGCAGATGCGAGGCGGAGGGTACGCAGACGTACTCCCTGTACTTCAAGTGCCCGACAACAAAGCAGATGCGGTGCCCTGTGAACGCTTACCATCTATTTTACCACATCGAAACCATGATCCCTGAAGATCCCTTTAGCTTCAGCACTTAAAAGATAATGGATATATTGAGATGCCTCTTCTTTATGTCTTATCATTTGGCAAACCGGAATAATATATGTGGAGATATATTGTTCCGGGATGTCAATAGGCTTTACCTTTCCGGACTGAATTGCATCTGCCTTCCATACAATAGAAGCATCAGCATTATGTTTTTCAATCCACATTACCAGTTGCTTTACTGATATGCCTCTGGCCATTATATTTATATTTGACTCATTGAGGCCTGCTTTTTTTAATATTACCGCACTTGCCTCACCTATTGCTGTTGCCTTGGCATTCCCTAATACGATTCGGTTATTATTATCAACAAAATCGCCAATAGACTTTACTTTATTGTTCCGTTCAGTAGTGATGATAACCGGAGTATGATAGGCAACCGGGGTATAATCCTTTATGTATCTTTTTTCTTTCAGGATCTTTGCCCACTTTTCACTTCCCGGAATAAAGACATCAGGGGTTTGCCCTACCAGTATCTTGTTGCCCAGCCTCCCGCCTCCTTCATAGTCGTAGATTACCCTCACGCCATGTCTTTCTTCGAATCTCTTGCCTATCTCGTCTAGAGGCAACCTCATCCCAGCCCCGGCAAATACAAGGAGCTCCTTGGGCTTGTCTTGGCCCAAAGCAACAGATCCGATTAGGCAGACGAATAATGCTGAAAACAGTGTGAGCCGCTTGCAAAACCCCATCTTTTGTCCAATGGCCGCGTTGCTCCAGGGCAACTTATTTTGGGATATCCCCAATAGGTCCTTCATATATTACCGGTTCAATGCCCATCTCTTTTAATTTTGCACAAGGTACTTCACCTATCTTTGTGACATAGACCTTGCTGCAATCCTTGAGCAGGCCTGATACCTGCGCAAATCTCTCCGGATCAAAGGAATGATCCGGGTCGCCGACAGAATAAGTCACCGTAGGGCGTTCTTCCACGAATGTCATCTTATCATTCAACTCATAGATCAAAAACCGCTCGGCCATGCCGAAGTGGTCGTTTACATTTGCCCCGTCCGTTGTAACAACACCAATCCTTGTTTTGGCCATTACACGTCTCCTTATCCATAGCTAAAGGTATTTCCTTTTTTAATTACCCACATCCCATCCCAGTCCCAGTACACACTGCCGTATGTGTTAAACTTATACGGCGTCCTTTAAGGCTTTGGATATCCAGGCATTCAAAGACAGCCTCAAGCCCTTCATCAATAAACCCATACATCTCAATTGGCTGGATGCCGGCCTGCTCGAGTATGGCCCTTGGGCTCTCCCCCATGGCGCTTACTAGGACGGCGCGGCAATCACTGAGCGTTTCCGAAAGCTCAAGCCATCTTTGCCGTCCTGTCCCAGGTGGCGGTGCAGGTCTGGTGTCTACCAGGGCAAATCCGTCCTTTTCCTCGCCATAGATCAGAAATCTACTTGCCTCACCCAGATGCTGGTTCACAAGCATTCCTTCCTCGGAGGCCACTGCCACGTATGGACGCCTTTCTTCCGGCTTTATGGGAAGCGCTGCACATGAGGCAAGATAACTTTGAAATTCACCTATCCTGTCATGACGGAGCAGTCCGACTGCATCGGCCCGGCACCTTGCGCAATGACGCATCTGGGGAACATACCTTTCGGACTCCTTTCTGATCCTTGATATAAGTTCTCTCGGGGGTTCGAATATATGTTCAAATGGACTCCCCGGAGTGGGCAACATTGGGATACAGTTCAACAGATCAACCCCCAGGCTGCCCATGGTTTTTGCCACCCCAATGATGTGATCATCGTTTTTGCCAGGCACTACGATAGTATTTACCTTCACTGTGAAGCCCCGTTCCTTGAGCATACGTATTGCTTCAAGCTGGCGGCCTAAAAGCAGTTCAGCCCCCTTTTCTTTTCGGTAAACCACGTTTCCGTCACGGACCCAGGCATATATCCTTGCGCCAATTACGGGATCAATGGCATTTACGGTCACTGTCACGTTAGTAACGCGAAGATCGGCCAACCGATCAATATATGGACACAAGTCCAGCCCATTGGTTGCCAGACAGAGAATCAGGTCCGGGAACTTCTCCCTTGCCAATTCCAATGTCTCCATAGTAGCATCCGGGTTGGCAAACGGATCCCCCGGTCCGGCAATACCCGCCACGCTGATCCTTGGCTCTTTTTCAAGGACGATCTTAAGGTATTCAATAGCCTGCCATGGTGAAAGGACCTTGCTTGTAACCCCTGGCCGGCTTTCATTAACGCAGTCGTATTTACGATTGCAGTAGTTGCATTTTATATTGCATTTTGGGGCCACCGGGAGATGTACTCGTCCGTATTTCCCCTTTACTCTTTTATTAAAACAAGGATGGTGTTCAAGATTCATTTTGCTACTCCTTTCTCAGCCCCACATCAAATGTGATTACATTGCAAAAAATGATTCCGCTCAAAATTCCCCAGATGCAAGGCGCGAGATTTCCGAGGAATGAGTCGTACTTAGACGTACGTCGCAATGACGAGGGAATCGAAGCAACGCCGCAGATGTGGTATTTTCAGCGGAATCACACATATGTATATCCAACGGGAGAAACATCCTGTTTCCTTTCTATAACTGCATTGACTATCCGGTCGAGTAAGGACTGGGCACCTCTGTAGCCGACATGGAGTATGCGCTGTGCCCCGATTCGATCGTGAATTGGGAAGCCGACCCTGATCAGAGGGATATTCAGTTTTCTGGAAAGAGAGTAGCCTTTGCTATGCCCCACAAGGAGATCCGGTTTTAAGGATTTTGCCTCACTGGCAATATCGAAAAAATCAGCCCCGTCCCGGACAATCGGCGCATCGGTGATGCCTTTGGTTACAGCCTTTACACATTCTCCAAAATGTCCGCTCTTACCACCTGATGCGCAGAGCACAGGGATGACTCCTATCTCTGACAGGAGAGAGGTGAGCCCGACAACCAGGTCCTCTTCGCCGAAAACGATTGCCCGTTTTCCGAATATGTATTTGTGGGCATCCACATAGGCATCGATGAGACGGCCACGCTCCTGTTCATGTTTCTGATGGATTTTTTTGTCTGAAATCGTCTCCATGGCTGAAAAAAACTCGTCACTTTCCCTGATTCCGATGGGGACGCCCACCTGGCTCAAAAAGACACCATGCCGTGTTGACAGAAGCTCGCCTGCCGTGTGCTCACCCATAAGAGTTCTTCCAAATTCTATGGTTGCCCTTGCGCTGCCCATGGTCTTTATTCCTGATATGGGAGTTCCGCCGCTCGGTATCTTTTCGTAGTCAAGCAGGGCCTGGCCATCCAGGGTCTCGGAAATGTCCGGCAAGACGGTCCCTGAAACTTTGAAATCTTCCAGTATCTCCTTCAGATAGCGTATGTCAGCAGGGGAAACAAAGCCCGGCAGGAGGTTAACGTCCTCAGCGGCCCCATTTCGTGTAGCCACTTGACCTACCATGGCCTTTACCGCCTCATGAAAGCCCTCCATATGTGTCCCCGAGTAACTCGGAGTAGAGGCATTTACCAGAAGGGGTCCTGTATCATTGCTGAACAGGTCTTTCTCCTCCTGACAAAACTCCCTTATGATTCCTGGCACATCATCACCGATCGTCTCGGTAAGACACGTGGTGGCAATACCGATAATCCCTGCACCGTATTTGGTTATCACGTTTTTCAGGCCCTGCTTCAGGTTGGGACCTCCGCCAAAGACAGCGTGTTTTTCACTCAGGGCCGAAGACGCGATATCCATAGGTTCTCTGAAATGGCTGATGATATAGCGACGCATATAGGTAGCGCACCCCTGGGAGCCATGGAGAAACGGCACTGCGCCTTCGATTCCCCTAAAGGCCAGGCAGGCCCCGATCGGCTTACAGAGCTTGCAAGCGTTGGTTGTGGACACATAATGTCTCTCTGTCCCTGCCATTTTTCACTCCTTCTGCCGCCCTTCTGGGGACAAATCTCCAAACCGGGCTCATGACTGTGTTGTAGATCTCCTGAGCAAGATTGAGTATGCCCACAAAGCCCTCAAGGGCCTCCTTTCGCTCGTGGTTATGGTCGCAAAATCCAACCCCCATCTTGTAAGCAATAGGCCTTTCCTTGACACCGCCTATGAAGATGTCCACGTCTTTTTCCTTGATAAAGGTGCAAAGCTCCAGGGGGTTCGTGTCGTCAACAATGATAGTCCCATCATCGGTGATCTCTTCCAGTTCCTGATAGTCTTCTTTTGTACCGGTCTGGGACCCGACCAATACCACCTTCATGTCCAGGAATTTCAGTGTCTTTATCATGGAAAATGCCTTAAAGGCCCCACCCACGTAAATAGCGGCTTTTTTGCCGGAAAGGGCCTTGCGAAATTCCCGAAGCCTTGGATAGAGTATAGAGAGTTCCTCTTTTATGAGCCTCTGCGTGCGTTTCATTATCTCCGGATTTTTGAAAAAACGGGCCACGGCATAAAGGGACTCGGCCATGTCTTCCAGCCCACAGTAAGAGACCCGGATATGCGGGATGTCGTAGGCCTCTTCCATCAACCCGGCCAACTCCATGGTGGACCCTGAACACTGGACCAGGTTCAGGGCCGCCCCATGGGCTTGACGGATACTGTCCACCCGTCCGTCTCCTGTGATGTTGGCCACCACCTGGATACCCATTCGTTCAAAATAACTGCGAACAATCCATATCTCCCCTGCCAGGTTAAAGTCTCCCATGATGTTCAGGCTATAGGGGGATATCCCATCAATATCGCCTGTGCCAACGAGCCTGAACAGGGCCTTGCACGCAGCCTCATACCCTGCCCGTTTGTTGCCGTTAAAGCCCTCTGCCTGTACTGGGATGACAGGTATTGCCTTTTCCTTGCCGACCTTTTTGCAGACTGCCTCCAGGTCATCACCTATGATTCCGACAATGCATGTGGAGTAGACAAAAGCCGCCTTGGGATGATGCATGTCTATGAGTTCTGTCAGCGCACGGTAGAGCTTTTTCTCGCCGCCGAATATGACGTCCTTTTCCTGAAGGTCTGTGGAAAAACTCAAACGATGCAGTTCCGGGCCGGTGGATAAAGCACCCCGGATATCCCATGTATAGACGGCGCAGCCAATAGGGCCGTGCACCAGGTGCAGGGCATCGGCAATGGGATATAAAACAACCCGCGAACCGCAGAACACGCATGCCCTCTGGCTTATCGCGCCGGCAAGGCTTTCCTTGTTGCAGGCCAGATCAAAGGGTTGCTCGCCCTTGCGAAATATCTGATCCTGTCTTTCTTCAAATATAACAGCGCTTGATGTCTCCATAGTCATTACCCGATCAAATATTTTTCAGCAGCGCGCCCTTCCTCCAGGGCGTCGAGGATCTCATCTATCTCGTCTTCACCTTTGACCCCGCCGTACCAGTAACTTTGCGGATATACAATGACCACAGGTCCATCATCACACCGGTTCAGGCACCCCATGCTTGAAACCATGGCATTGAGGCCTCTGTCGGCCAGCTCCTCCGCCAGGTATGGGATCAGTTCCATGGAATCCTTGCGAATGCACTTGCCTTTGATCTCCGTACCCCTGAAGCTGCAACATACAAAAAAGTGATATTCCGGCTTTTCCATTTGAATCCCCTCTCAATCCCTTAATCCTCTAATTACATAATCAATTCAAAGAACTCGTCAGGATCATCCCTGTCTTTACGCTCCAGAATGGTGTTTGCGATGTTAGTCAGCAAGTACATACCTCCCCTGTACCCCACTGTTGGGAAGTAGCTATGACCCACCCGGTCAAGGATGGGAAAACCAAAGCGGACAATGGGGATGTCTTCGGCATGGGCTACATACTTGCCGTAGGTATTGCCGATGATCAGATCCACAGGATCATTTTTAATAAGCTGGTGGAGATAGAAAATGTCCGCGTCAGACTTCACTATCGCATTGGGCGCCCAGTCTTTTAGTATCCCCTTGATCCGCAGATCAAACCGCTTCCCAGGTGTGCCGGTTATGACATATTTGGGACGCATCCCCATGTTTATGAGGAATTCACAGAGGGAGATCAAATGGTCGGGGTCTCCGAAGACAGCCACCTCTTTGTTGAGAAGGTGATGCTGCATATCGGTCATGATATCCATCAGGCGGCCTCTCTCATATTCCATGGATTCCGGGACCTCTTTGCCGGTGACATCCATAATCGCCTGTACAAAACGATCCGTGGCGGACACCCCGATGGGGAGATCCAGCACCTGAAACGGCACGTTGCATTTTGTCTCCATGGCCTTTGCCGCCTGTTCCGAGGCAAAAGGACCCAGGGCTAGGGTAGCCTTGCTATCTCCTGTGCTGCAAAGCGTCTCTATCGTCACGCCACCTTTTGGATACATGGCGTACTGTGCCGTCTGAGGCGTATCCAGGACATCGGAGGTGTCAGGGAATACCAATGATTTAACTCCCATTTCTTCCGTCATCCGCTTAATCTCACGCATGTCGGAAGGTTCCACATAGCCCGGGATGACATTGATCCGGTCTTTGGTCTCGCCCATACTTTGGGAAAAGTAATCAACTATGCCCCTGACCATGTTGGAAAACCCTGTTACATGAGAACCCACATAACTCGGGGTATTGGTGTGGATAACCCATTTCCCGTCAGGGATTATGCCGTCATCTTTGGCCTTCTTGATTATCGAAGGCAGGTCATCACCGATGGTCTCTGAAAGACAGGTGGTATGAACAGCCACCACATCGGGATCATAGATCTGAAAGATGTTCTTTAGTGCCTGCCTGAGGTTCGGGGCGCCGCCAAACACGGACGCCCCCTCTGTAAAGGAACTGGTGGAGGCCATCACAGGCTCACGAAAATGCCGGGTAAGATGGCTTCGGTGGTAGGCATAGCAACCCTGACTGCCATGACTGTGCGGCAGACAGCTATGTATGCCGAGGGCTGCATACATGGCCCCGATCGGCTGGCATGTCTTGGCCGGGTTGATACGCAGGGCCTTTCTTTCAGTTATCTCTTTGGGTGTCATGCTTAACATGGCTTTATCTCCAGATATTGATGCTTCAGTTCACTTGAAACTTCAGGTGCTTACTGTCAGATCCGCCTTAAGGACCGGTTTTTTCTTCCATGGTGGTGTTGTCAGTTTCCAAACAGGGTTATGTATCAACATGTCGAGATCCTTGGCAAAGTTTACCGCCCCCCTGAACCCTGCAAAGGGCCCGCTGTAGTCATAGTTGTGCAGTTGCTTGGAAGGCACGCCGAATTTCTCTATGACATACTTGTCCTTGATCCCCGAGCAGACCATGTCCGGTTTCAGCTTTTTGATCAGCATCCCAAGTTCCTTATGGCTGACGTCGTCAATAGCCATTGTGCCGCGGCCCATATCCTCCCACATTCCGTGGTAGGTATCGATTACTTCTTCTTCTTTCAGGCGTTTTAAGGTCTCATCATCCTTACGTGGATTGTATCTCTCCGGATCGCGTTCTACTGTCAGATCCTCGATATTGCGGTTGTCGGCAATCACTTTGATATCGGGCAATACTTCCCGGCCCTCGTAGTCGTCACGATGGGCAAATTCATAACCGGCCACTATGGGGACCATTCCCAGATCCCTGAAGAGTCCCTGATAGTGATGCGCACGTGATCCGCCCACAAACAGTATGACGGTCTTCCCCTTTAATCGCGGAATATACCGGGCGATCCCCTCTTCAGCCTTTGCCACCTCTTCTTCAATCACCTTTTCCACACGTTCGGTAAGCTTGGGATCATCGTAGAACCGGGCAATCTTTTTGAGGCTCTTTGCCATGGATTTAATCCCGATAAAGTTCACTTTTATCCATGGGATGCCGAACTTTGTCTCCATCATGTCGGCTATATAGTTGACTGAGCGGTGACACATGAGCAGATTCACATCCGCCATGTGGGACTGTCGCATCTCGGAATACGAGCCGTCACCGGTAAAGACAGACAGGACGTTGATGCCGCACCTGTTCAAAACCCGTTCGATCTCCCAGGTGTCTCCTCCGGTATTGTATTCACCAAGGATATTTATGGTGTGCTCTTTCTGCTCTATATCATCCTGACCGATCACAAATTTAAAGAGGTTATTATTGGCGATATGGTGGCCTGCAGACTGACTTACACCCTTATAACCCTCGCAACTAAAAGGTATTATCTGGATCCCGAGCTTTTCCGACATCTCTTTTGACACTGAGTTGATATCGTCTCCGATCAGACCCACGGGACAGGTCGCAAGGACGCTGATAGCCTTGGGTTTGAAGATATCATATGCCTCCTGGATGGCGGCCTTTAGCTTTTTCTCACCGCCGAAGATGATATCCTTTTCCTCCATATCCGTAGTGAAACAATATTGCATATAATTTTGCCCATCCGCCCGGGGCCGGAACAGGTTCCGCCTGCTTAACCAGGAATAATAACTGCAGCCTACCGGTCCATGGACGATGTGTACCATGTCGCCTATGGGGCCGATGACCACACCCTTGCACCCTGCATAACAGCATCCCCTTTGGGAGATGATGCCCGGTATGGTCCTTTCATTGGCCTCAATACGCTGTTTTTCAGCAGGATCCCTGACCACTATATGTTTACGTCTTTTTTTGGCTGCCTTGGCAGGATATACATCCACCACGCCTTCCACAAAGTCATCCAGGGCAATGGCAGGGGCATTCATTATTCTTTTATCCGACATTTCGTATCTCCTTAATGTCCTGTCATCTCATCTATAGCCTTCTCGCCTGTCTCTTTAGTCCTGATCCGAATCACATCGGTGATAGACTGAACAAAGATCTTTCCGTCTCCGGGATTCCGGGTCTGATTCACCTTCACAATTGTGTCGACTACATCAGAGACCTTGTCATCGGGGACCACTAAGTGGACCATTCTCTTGGGAATCAGACGGGGGCCCTGTGATATGGTTGCAAGCACATCGCTATCTACGGAAGCCTCATCCTCCTGGATGGCCTGCAAGACCTGAGCGTCTACCGGCCGCTTTCCACGGCCCACGGCCCTTTTGGCTGTAAATGCAGGATAGCCAGCCTCTACCAATGCCTCTTTTGTCTCATTGATTTTGTTCATCCTGATAATGGCTGTGACTTCTTTCATTTTGAGTTCCCTCTATCGTCCTCAGAGCGCCTTTTTACCTGTACTGATGGTATAGGCATCATCAACAGTATTGATAAAGATCTTGCCGTCTCCGTAGGCGCCTTTTTCGCCAGTACGTGCACTGTCGAGAATTGCCCGAACCACAAAATCCTTTTCATGTTCCGGGATAACTATCATGAGCATTTCTTTTGGGATCTCATCGTAAACCACATCACCCAACCTGAGCCCTCTCTGCTTGCCTCGCCCGGCGACTTCAATCTTGGTTAGGGCAGGATAGCCGGCCTCAAGCAATGAGTGCATTATTTCACCACTCTTTTCTGGTCTAACAATCGCCCTGATCATAATCATCTGTTTATTCTCCTTTTCCATGACGGCGGTTATGCAATCAGCTCATCAGTCTTTTCAAGTCTCAGTCGAGTATGCCGAATTCTATGAGTATCTTTTCCAGATCGTCAGTCGGCATTGGTTTCGGAATTACGTAGTTGTCATTTTCAGCAATGCACTTTGCAAGATTTCGATAGTGCGTGGCCTGTTCGCAGTCAGGTTCATATTCGATCACTGTCTTGCGGTTGATCTCCGCCTTTTGCACCATGTTGTCCCTGGGGACAAAATAGATCATCCGGGTCCCCAACCGCTTGGCAAACTCCTTGATCATTTCTTCTTCATTATCAACCTTGCGGCTGTTGCAGATGATTCCCCCCAGGCGAATCCCGCCGCTCTCGGCAAATTTCACTATGCCTTTACAGATATTGTTGGCTGCATACATAGCCATCATCTCGCCGGAACAGACGATATATATCTCCTTGGCCTTTCCCTCGCGCATGGGCATGGCAAAACCACCGCACACAACGTCGCCCAGTACGTCGTAAAAGACATAGTCAATCCCCTCGCCCTCCTCGTATGCCCCCAATGACTCCAGGAGGTTGATCGAGGTGATAATGCCGCGACCCGCGCACCCGACTCCCGGCTCAGGGCCTCCTGATTCAACACAAAGAGTGCCTCCGTAGCCTTCCTTACGGACATCATCCAATTCGACGTCTTCTCCCTCTTCTCTCAGGGTATCCAAAACGCTCTGCTGGTGAAGACCTCCAAGCAACAGCCTGGTAGAATCCGCCTTGGGATCACAACCCACTACCATCACCTTTTCTCCCATCTCTATCAGGCCAGCCACAAGATTTTGGGTAGTAGTTGATTTGCCGATTCCACCTTTTCCATAAATAGCAATCTTTCTCATTTCATGTCTCCTCTGCGAACAAGGTTTGTTCGAATTCTCATTTCGTACGACATGCATTACTCAAGACTCGTGCCACAGGATTGGAGTGTGCCGATAAGAGGCACTAACTATTGGATAATGTTGATATAATAAATAGCTATTGTGTTTGTGCCTGTGAAAACAATGCGGAATCGGATCCTACGGGAGAGTAAACTTAGAGGTCTTTTTCTACCGGAATGTAGGAATAGGCAGAGATAGGAATGATGCAGGATTATGTATATCAGTCGTCTTCAAAAAGATGATTCGTAACCGTTCACGGGTTCAGGGGTTTACCGAAAATCTGAACTGTTGGTTCGTGAATTCTGAGTTTGGAGCAAGCATCATGACATCCTTTTCATCATGCTGACACCCATTCCCTACAAAGCACCTCCGCCTGTTCCGGAACCGTCTGCGTTGCCTTTTCCTGTTTGTCTGGGGGATAACCATACTTGCGGAGAATCCTCTTCACGATCACACGAATCTGAGCGCGGGCATTCTCGCGGACGGTCCAGTCTATCGTGACGCTCCGCCGAACCGCCGTCACGAGTTCCTGGGCTATGGTTTTCAGCGTTTCATCCCCCAAAACCTGAACCGCGCTATCGTTGACCTCCAGCGCGTCGTAGAAGGCTATCTCATCATCGGTCATGCCAAGATCATCGCCACGCCGCTGAGCCTCGCGCATCTCCTTGGCCAGTTCGATGAGTTCCTCTATAACCTGTGCAGCCTCAATCGCCCGATTTTGGTACTTCCGTATGGCCTTCTCCAGCATATCCGCAAAGGAGCGTGCCTGGACGACGTTTTTGCGGGAGTTCGTCCTGATCTCATCGTTCAGGAGCTTCCTCAGGAACTCCACGGCGAGGTTTCTGTGCGGGAGCCGGCGAACCTCATGGAGGAAGTCATCCGAAAGAATTGAAATGTCCGGTTTCTTCAGGCCCGCCGCTGCAAAAATGTCTACGACGCCATCAGATGCTACAGCGCGTGACACCAGTTGGCGAATCGCGGTATCCATTTCTTCAGGGGTCTTGCCTTCGCCTTCGACCGTTGCTTTTGCCAACCCGGCACGAACCTCCTGGAAGAATCCCACTTCATCGCGAATTCTGAGAGCTTCCTCATGTGGTACAGCGAGAGCGAAAGCCTTTGATAGAGCCGTCATCTCTGCGAGATAGCGTTTTTTTCCATCCTCCATCTGAAGGATATGTTCCATGGCGGCCGCAATACCGGCGATATGCTTTGCTGGAGGGCAGGCACAGGGACCTGCCCCTACCAGCGAGACGTAATCGAAACCGTGGAACATGGAGACGACGACTTCGTATTTCTCCAGCATGACAGCTACGGCTTCTTCCTGGTTGATCGCCGCCTTGCCTCGGCCGCCTGCTTCGGTGTAGTCCGCAAGTGCCCGTTTCAACTGGTCTGCGAGGCCAAGGTAGTCAACTACCAATCCGCCCGGCTTGTCTTTGAACACTCGGTTGACCCGGGCTATCGCCTGCATCAGTCCGTGCCCCCGCATAGGCTTATCGACATACATCGTATGCAGAGACGGACAGTCGAATCCTGTCAGCCACATATCCCGCACGATCACCACTTTCATCGGATCGTCGGGGTCCTTGAAGCGTTTGGCCAGGGCCTTGCGTCGCGGCTTGCTTCGTATATGGGGTTGCCATTCAGCCCTGTCAGATGCGGAACCGGACATGACGATCTTCAGCGTGCCCTTGTCGTCGTTATCACTGTGCCAGTCGGGCCGAAGCTTCGCGATCGCGTTGTACATGTCCACGCAGATACGACGACTCATGCAGACGACCATGGCTTTGCCGTCCATCGCGGAAAAGCGACCCTCAAAGTGGTTCACAAAGTCTTCCGCAATTAGCGCGACTCGCTTTTCCGCGCCCACCATTGCCTCAAGAGCGGCCCACTTGGTACGCAGTTTCTGCTTGTCGGATTCTTCTTCACCCTCGGTGATTTCTTCGAACTCAGGATCGATTTTCGGCTTTTCCTCTTCCCGCAGATCAATCTTCGCCAGTCTGCCTTCATAGAAAATGGGAACGGTGGCCTTGTCCTCGACCGCTCTCAGGATGTCGTATTTGTCGATGTAGTCACCGAAGACTGCCGGTGTGCTGCGGTCGTCACGTTCGATAGGCGTACCCGTAAATCCGATAAAGGATGCATTCGGCAAAGCGTCATGCATGTGTCGGGCGAACCCATCGACAAAGTCGTACTGGCTGCGGTGCGCTTCGTCGGCTATGACCACGATGTTCCGCCGGGCAGACAATTCGGGGTATTGCCGGCCCTTGGCGTCAGGCAAAAATTTCTGGATCGTCGTAAAGACCACCCCGCCCGCAGGAACTTGCAACAGCTCCTTTAAATGCTCCCGGTTCTCCGCCTGCACCGGTGTCTGGCGCAGGAGATCGCGGCAGGAAGAAAACGTGCCGAAGAGCTGGTCGTCCAAGTCGTTCCGGTCGGTGATCATCAGCAACGTGGGGTTTTCCATGTCCGGATGGCGGATTACCTTCCCGGCGAAGAACGCCATCAAGAGGCTCTTTCCGCTTCCCTGTGTATGCCAGATCACCCCAATGCGGCGCCCGCCGAAGTGTTCGGTTCCTAAACCATACGCAGCCCCTGGCTTGCGCACCTCAAAGGGATTGTACTCGTCTTGTGCCGGGAAGCGGGCATACAGCATTCCTGGGTCGGCATCGATACCACAAGCTGATAAAGTACATTCGACCGCTTTGTTCTCGGCGGCTACGCCGCCGAGAATCGCGGCATGGAACTGGTGATAGGCCGTTGCCTTCTTGGCAATGGTTGCTCCGTCATCATCGAAAACGACGAAATTCAAGACAAGATCGAGAAAACGCCGCTTGTCGAAGACCCCTTTGAGCAGCACTTCGAGTTCCACTGACCCGCGGGGAGCAACATCTTTCCCTTCTATGGTGCGCCACGGCATGAACCGGTCCCAGCCGCTCGTGAGTGTCCCGCCACGCGCCTCCAGACCATCGGAAATGACAAGCAACTCGTTATAGATGAACAGACAGGGGATGTCGGTCTTGTAGGTCTGAAGCTGGTTGAAGGCGTGACGGATGGTGGCCTTCTCATCCGCAGGGTTCTTAAGCTCGATTACACCCAAAGGCAGGCCGTTGATAAAAATCACGACGTCCGGCCGCCGGTTCCTGCCTGCCTGTGCGTCACCGCACGCAGACAGGCGGTCCTCAATGACCGTGAACTGGTTGACGACGAGCCAATCGTTGTTCTCCAGGTCGTCAAGGTCCAGGAGCCAAACTTTATCATGACGCACACCGCCATACTCATCTTCGTCGCGAATTTCAACGTCCACTCCGTCCGTTAACATGCGATGGAAACGCCGATTATTCTCGATCAAGCTGGGCGACTCGGTCCGCGTGATCTTACGGACAGCCTCGCTAATGGCATCCGGCGGGATGTTTGGGTTGATGTTTTCAAGCACGGTTTGAAGCCTTCCGAGCAAGACCACCTGGTCGTAATCCTCACGTTCCTGAGCCGCACCGTCGGGACTGATATCGGGACCGAAGGTGGTCTGCCAACCCAGAAATTCAAACCAACCGAGAGTGGTTTGTTCAAGAGCATTTTCGGTTATGCCCGCCATGGTTCGTCCTTCGTAGGGGCGCACCTGTGTGTGCGCCCTTTGTCACGTCGCCCGTTCGGATTTTCCCGATCCAATTCCCATTGCAATGGATTATTGACGATGTATTCCCTGATGCGGTTCAATTCGTTTTCATTGCGGACAATATGTTCGTAATAATTGCGTTGCCATAATTTGCCCGGAAACGTGGACCAGCCGTTTTGTTTGACACCACGGATATATTCATTGGTCGTCATCGTTTTAAACCATTGGATCACGGTATGTAGGGGCGAACCTATGTGTTCGCCCGTATCAGGGCAGACACGCAGGTCTGCCCCTACGCCGGTTTGGATGACGAAATGAATATGGTTTGGCATGATTGTGCATTGATCGCATACAATGTCTGCGAATTTGTTTTCCAATTCCCTGTACCATTTTTCCACCATCCGTCCCGGATCATTCAATATCATTTCCTTGTCCACAATTTTACCGAACAAACATTCCCTGTTTTGTGTACAAATGGTCACGAAATACGCCCCTGTCTGCGAATAATCATACCCCTTCAGACGGATGGAACGGCGGTGGTGAATATCGGGATTGTAATATCTGATCTTGTAGGTCTTGCCGTCAGCGGCAGTTGTTTCCAAAATGGAAATAACTGACTCCGCCACCAATTCCCGGGATTCAAAGATGTTTTTCAGGTGTTTGCTGACCGCGGGAACCTTGACATTAAATAATCCGGCCAAGGCCTTCTGTGTCAACCAAAAATTTTCATCCTGAAATAATACCTCGACTTTCTTGTTCCCATCCGGCGTGCTGTAAAATACAATTTTGTTGTTTATTTGCTGGCCTCCATGTCTGTGTGCATCGCACAGGCAGGCTCAACGAACTTCTCCGCATCCGAAACGCCTGTTTGCGCTGCAAGCTCCGCCAGCGCCGCGGCAGGCAGGCGCAGCTCGCCGGAAATGAGTTTGGGGAGGAGTGTGTCGCGGAGAGAAGCGAGGGTTACGATCTCATTAGTATTTTTTTCGATTCGTTCATCTAAGGAAAAAGCGATTTTCTCGAATTCGTTGACCATATCTCCTGGCGGCGAAAGCCAGCGCAGGCCCTCAAATTGTTTCTTGTTGATGGCACCAAACACCGTCCCTTCTGCCTCGAATCGAGCGAATCTATCGCTGAGAGTGTGCATTGCACAGTATGTGTAAGAACGGCTTCCCGACTTGTGGCGAATTCCAGCAACGCCTCGGCCAACACAGCATCGCGCCATAGCCATGTTGATATCCCCAACCGGCGCACGGACGCTTACCAGTGTGTCGCCATGACCGGCAAGTCGCTTTGGTGCTGTGCAGTAAACCCTGTTTGTTGGAAACCGAAAGCCAAAATCTCGACGTCCCTGGAAGAAGGGTAGTCCGTCTCCAGTCTCGTTGTAGGTCTTGCCCGGCGGAGACTGGCCCATCGTCAAATTGAAGTCAGAGCCAATAGTTGAAGGCTCCCACCCCTTCGGAATCTCCCCAAGGTCAGAATCTTGGAAGTTGTCGGGGAAAAGGTTGAGAATTTCCCGGGTCATGTAGGGGCAGACCTTCGTGTCTGCCCCTTTTGTGGGCGACCACATAGGGTCGCCCCTACGGGCGCGCACCGGGTCGAAATCAATAAACCAGGACTTGAAGATGGCGCGGGCCATCGCCTCCAGAGTCTCGTTCATCCGCCGGTTCAATTCGATCTTGTCGTCCAGCGATCCGAGGATATGGGCGATGGCGCGTTGTTCGGAGAGAGGCGGCCTTAAATGCTTTAGAATTTTCAGTCCCGTTTGGGTTACCAATGGCTGAGCGCTACCGATTGAAGTCCTCTCTGGTCTAATGTATTTCAGCAAATAATACAAAAACCGAAAATCGTTGCCTTCCTTAGGCGTTGCAACAATTGCATTATCAGTTACCCAGTTAGGCTCAAAAACAGCATGTATTGACCCGCAGTAAACTCCAACACGCCCGATAACAACTACAGGTTGTTGATTAAGAAGCAGATCTGTCCGCGCAATCTGTCCATTAGCACCCCATACAGGATACTTGCCATTATCGTCGTAAAAGGAATTCTTAAGACCTTTGCCGTTCTTAAGATTTGCTGTCTTCCCAAGCGTTGTTTCCAGCCACTCACTCCCCACAGCCCAAGACCGCCGATACCACTCAACTCCATGCCTTTTTATATGCTCAATCAGTTTTTCATTCTTGATGGACTTGTACAGCAGAATATCAACCCGCTGTGGGATGGAGAGTTCGTCAATGGCCTCGGCAAGTTTGGCCTGGTCGGTCATGGTCAACTGGTCGCCAAACAGCGCGATGTCCACGTCGGAAGTCGGCGTAAACGTTCCCATTGCCCGGGAGCCGAAAAGCACAACCTTCTCTACCCGCTCATTGGCGCTGAGAATCTCGATGATAGCTTTACGGTATTTGTTTTTAAGTCCATCCGTCATGAGGTACGCTTGCTCTCCAATGTATCGTAGATCCTGTGCAACAGCGGGTAGTATTGCTCTTTGATCAGACTTTCAGCTTCGCGTGCTGTTTTTTCCTCATAGGTATGGCTGAGCAAATTCCGTTTTCGTATGGCATCAAGAAAAACCTCGCTATCATCTTCGTTGATGTACTCCATCTCAAAGCTCTTGCGAACGACTTCACGCGGGCTCTTGACATCATATCCTTCGTAAAAAAGCAGGTCTTTCAAAACTTTCCATGATAGCTCAAAAGAGAACTCAAACATCTGCACCAGCCCGGCACGCTCAAGGTCGGAGTACTCCTTTTTATCACATGCCGCCTCAAGCTGGGCTAATGCCTTGCCAAAATTTTCCAATCGCTGCTGCCAGCGTATTTCATCCGTATTGCTCATGCTTGCCTCCTTTCTCCAAAGCCCAGAACCTCCAAGTTCTTCCTAATGGTGGCTTCGATCTGATCTGCTTCAGCGAACTGCTTATACAGCGTGGCCGAGAGTCCGGCCATCTTCTCTTCAAAAGGAACTCCGTCATCCTCGATCACAGCCGCGCCCACGTACCGGCCCGGGGTCAACACATAGCCGTGTTCCTTGATCTCGTCAGTGCCGGCACTCTTACAGAAGCCCGGCACGTCCTCATAAGGGCAGGGACGAACACTTAGGTTCGCCCCTACATCTGTCCCTACATTCGCCCCTACATCTGTCCCTACATTCGCCCCTACATCTCCGCCTGCCTGTGCGTCACCGTATGCAGACAGGCGCCAGGCATGGTAGGTCGCAGCGATCTTGTCGATCTCTTCTTCGGAAAAATCCCTGTGGGTTCGGTCGATAAGTGCACCCATCTTGCGAGCATCGATGAAAAGGGTACGGCCGCTGCGGTTGCGGAATTTGCCGTTTTTCTTGTTCCGGGCCACAAACCAGAGACATACCGGAATCGGAGTGGTGTAGAAAAGTTGGCCGGGCAGCGCGATCATGCAGTCCACCAAGTCTGCCTCGATAATACTTCTGCGGATTTCACCTTCGCTTGTGGTATTGGTGGACATGGACCCGTTGGCCATGACGAAACCGGCGATGCCCGTGGGCGACAGGTGATGGATGAAATGCTGAATCCATGCGTAGTTGGCGTTATTCACCGGGGGGATGCCGTGTTTCCAGCGGGCGTCTTCCCGCAACCGCTTCCCACCCCAGTCGCTCATATTAAAAGGCGGATTGGCGAGAATGAAATCGGCCCGAAGGTCTTTGTGCAGGTCGTTGTGGAAGCTGTCCGCGTGCTGCCCGCCCAGTTTGGCGTCAATGCCACGGATAGCTAAATTCATTTTAGCAAGACGCCAGGTGGTGTAGTTGGATTCCTGCCCGTAGACGGCGATGTCGCCAATACTCCCGCCGTGTTCTTTCACAAATTTTTCGCTCTGCACAAACATCCCGCCTGAGCCGCAGCAGGGGTCGTAGACTCTGCCCTTATAGGGCTCAATCATTCTGACCAGCAGTTTGACCACGCACCGGGGCGTGTAGAACTCGCCGCCGCCCTTGCCCTCAGCAGCGGCAAACTTACCCAGGAAATATTCATAAACCCGGCCCAGAATGTCCTTTGACCGGGATAGATCATCGCCCAGCCCGATTTTGCTGATGATGTCAATGAGTTCACCCAACCGATACTTGTCGAGTGAAGGACGCGAATAATCCTTGCTCAACACTCCTTTGAGACTCGGGTTTTCCTTCTCAATGGCCACCATTGCGTCATCAACGAGTTTGCCGATGATCGGCTGCTTGGCGCCGGCCTGCAGCTTGGCCCAGCGCGCTTCCTTCGGTACCCAGAAGATGTTGGCGGCTGAATACTCATCACGGTCTTCCGGGTCAGTGTATTCGGTGTCCTTGGTCGCTTCCAACTGATTGTGTTTGGCCTGGAAGGCGTCGGAGATGTATTTCAGAAAAATCAAACCGAGGACCACATGCTTGTACTCGGAGGCGTCCATGTGCCCCCGGAGCTTGTCGGCCGCAGCCCACAATTGATTCTCAAAGCCGAGATTGGCACCATTGCCTTTTTTTTCTGTCATTTGTATCCTTTTCTGTATTCATTTGCCCAACGTGATGATCAGCATTTTCATGATGGCAGCGCCATCATGAAATATTCCAGATCAATTTGTTGGGTTTTTCAGAATTGCCCCGTTTTTAGCAACACGAGTGTGCATGCCTCCTCTGTGCGAATTCCATGCTGTTCTAATGTTATCCGCAGGGACTTGTTCTCTGTGCCCGGATTGAACATGACTCTGTCGGGATTAAGCTGGAGTATGTCGTTCTGAAGTGAAGACGACACGGTTTCTGAAACGTACACGGTGAGCGTATCAATGTTGTCCGTGATGTCAGTCAGCTTGCGGGTAACCGCCAAGCCTTCAATGGTTTCAACCGCGGGGTGGACAGGAACAACATGGTGTCCGTATTCGACTAAGAGTCGTACGGCTTGGTTAGAGTACCGATTCGCCTTCGGGCTTGCCCCAAGGACAACAACGTTCTGTTTGTCATTGGCCATGCTGATCCTTTTTTGAGCCGATTTTAGGCGATCCTCAATCACAAAATCCTCAACATAACACTGCTATGCCTGCGGTTTTGCTCAATTAGATCGACTAAATCTATGGCAAATCCGGACGCGAATTCTACCAATTTATTTTTTCCAAGGCCCTTATTTCATTTTCGTTTCAGATAGCTTTTCAAGTCGCGATAATAATTTTCGTGAGGGCCGAGCATGATTAATTCCAAATTATCTTCAAAAATCCGATAGGCCAGGAGGTACTGGAGTGTTTTGATCTTAAATTTATAGACGTATACACCGGAAAGATCTCCTTTCCTTTCCTGTCCTATCGAAGGATTGCCTACTATCCTTTTTATTTCTTGACCCAGTATCTTCTTTTCTTTTTTAGAAAATCTCTTAACTCTTTTTTCAAATATTCTGGATTGATATATGGTCATACGCTGTTAACCAAATTTATATTCCGTCTTCTCTTCATGGTCCAATTCTTCAATTCCAATCAATATTTCCTTTATCAGACCATATGTTAAATCCGGGTTTTCCTGAACGCATTTACCAATTTTTGCCCAATACTCGATCTGACCAGTTATGGATCTCTGCTCAATCCTACTGTATTTTCTGGCTTCATGGACAAGCCTTTCCGAAATTCTCACAGCGGTAGCCATGCTATCTCCCCCTAATCTTCTTTTAAATCTCACATTCCACTAAAGTTATTTTACTATTCTATGTAGCAAAATGCAATACAATGAGAGCAATCGGTGCGTGCGGAACATACGTACGTTCGAGGGCGCGGTTGGGTAAAATCTTCGTGGTTTCATCAAGTACTTGCCGACTTATGAGCAGGGCGGTGGAAATAAAAGCAACCCTGAACCTGTAAACGCTTACCAAACGCTTAATAAAATTTCTTGACCAAGGCACTTGATGGTTGTATATATGAAACTATGATCAAGGTAATAATTGATACAAATATTTTGGTTACAGCACTGAAGTCAGACAAGGGTGCGGCATATGCTTTGATATCAAAGTTACCCTCCAAAAAATTTCAACTTTCTATTTCTGTGCCTTTATATACAGAATATCAAGATGTTTTAACACGGGAAGAGCACCTTACAGGGACAAACACAAAAAAAGAAATTCTAAATTTTCTTCGCTACCTATGTAAGATAGCTAATCGCCAGAAGATATTTTTCCTATGGAGGCCTTGGTTAAAAGACCCTAAAGACGATATGGTTCTTGAGCTGGCAGTAGCATCAAAAAGCCAATACATTATCACATACAATCTACAAGATTTTAAGAACATACAAAGTTTTGGAATAGAGGCTATTACTCCAAAAAAATTTCTCGAAATATTAGAGGAGGTATAAAAATATGGGTAGCACATTAACTTTAAGACTTCCAAAATCACTTCATGGCAGAATCAAAGATTTGGCAAAATCCGATGGAATTTCGATTAATCAATTTTTAGTTACAGCTGCGGCGGAAAAAATGTCTGCCTTATTGACTCAAAATTACTTAGAGGAAGAAGCAGCCAAAGGCCAGCGGAAAAATTTTGAAAAAGTCTTAAAAGCAGTACCACATATCGAACCAGAACCATTTGATCAATTGTAACAAAGGGTTTTTACGCCCTTTCATTTTGGAGAATTTGTAATGGTCTCTCATCGTCTATGTCTCCAATACTCATTTTCTTCATCTCCATTCGCCTTTCTGGCCGATATAATTCTAACAGTCGGCGGCAAACCATTGCCTGCTTGATTCCACCCAATTCCCAAATTTAACGGAATTGCTTAGACTGAATACCGTATTTCTTTACCCTGAGGCCCAGGATCCTTTCAGATGTGTCAAGGATCCTTGCTGCTTTTGCTATATTGCCGTGCGTGTTTTTTAATGCGTCAATGATGAAATCTTTTTCGAAAGTGGCCAAGGCAGAGGAAAGCGAGCCGGAAGGAACTGTCTCTGATGACTCGGCTGTCTGAAGACTGGGAGGCAAGTTGTAGCTGTGGACAACATGATTATTGCAGAGAAGCATGGCCCGCTCTATGCAGTTTTCCAACTCTCTCACATTTCCAGGCCAGTGATAGCGCATGAGCACATCAATGGCAGGAGTGGTGATCCTTTTTACGTCTTTTTTGTATTTCTTCCTGTACTTCTCAAGGAAATAATCCGCCAACAGGAGAATATCCGTTGTTCTCTCCCGTAAAGGCGGCAGGTAGATTGGAAATATGTTTAAGCGATAATAAAGATCTTCCCTGAAGCTTCCTTTCTCAAGGGCCTTTTCCAAGGGCTTGTTGGTCGCGGTGATAATTCGTACATCAACTTTTATGGTATCATCCCCTCCAACCCGTTCCAGTTCTTTTTCCTGGAGTACTCTCAGGATCTTGGCCTGGGCAGCGAGATTAAGGGTGCCTATCTCGTCCAGAAACAGAGTGCCTCCATGGGCACGCTCAAATTTGCCTGTCCTTCTTTGTGTTGCCCCGGTAAAAGCCCCCTTTTCATGTCCGAACAGCTCGCTTTCTATCAGTGTTTCCGGAAGGGCAGCACAGTTTACCTTGATAAACGGTCCTTCTGCCCTCAAACTGTTGTAGTGGATGGCATTAGCCACAAGCTCTTTGCCGGTCCCGCTCTCTCCTCTGATGAGCACGGAAGCATCGCTTGCAGAGACCTTGTCGATCATTTCAAAGACCTCTTTCATTTTGTTGCTCCTGCCCACAATATTGTAAAAGCTATAGCGTTCTTTGAGCTGCTCCCGTAATGTAATATTTTCGTGCCATAGGCGATCCTTTTCCTCCTCCATCATACGGCTGATTTTTATGGCCTGGGCAACATTGGAAGCAATAATTGTCAGTAGTCTTAGATCTTCCTCAAAAGAAATTTCTTCGCTGAAGAGTCGATCCGCACTGAGTGTTCCATAAGTAAAGGAACCTATTTTGATGGGTACACAAATAAAGGATATATTGCTCTTCTGGATATCCCCCCGGGCCTTTGTGCGGTTTAAGAATAGAGGTTCTTCCCCGATATGCGGGACAATGACAGGCTCTCCGATTTCTACTACCTTTCCTGTAATCCCTTCGCCGATTTGATACTGTCCCCTTTGCCTTTCCCGGTCGGTCAGCCCGTGGGCTGCTTTAATGCCCAATTCTTGAGTAACAGGGTTTAATAGAGTTATGGTGCCTCTCTTCACACCCATTTCAGAATGAAGGATGTCCAAAACAGGGCCTAAGGCCTCTTTTGGATCAGGAACGGAGACCAGCAGTTGGCTGATCTCGTAAAGCACGGTCAATTCCTGTATTTTTCTTGCTAAGGCAGAGTGTTTAGCTTCCATTTTACAAAAGGCTCTTTCTTTTGAATATATTTAACGGTTATCATGATATCATCCGGACATAATTACTAAAAAAGACCTCGAATTGCTTGCCCATAAGGGCTTCATGGGTCTGAGCGTCCTTCAGTATAGCTTCAGCGTCCACGCCAGGGGGCTGAGACAACCATTCCCTGTCGCCTTCCAACCACTTCCTCCCGTCGACCACTGAGGCAGCGTGATTGTCAAACTGCAGGCCGAGGATATAGGGCTTTCCATTAACTGAAATGGCTTCCACCTCACATTCAGAAGATGTAATCAGGACTTTGATATGATCAGGTACAGGAGGAACTACGGCCTGGCCGTGCCACTTGAAAAGTGCAAGTTCCTTTGGAAGGCCCTGAAAGACAGGATGTGTGTGACCTTCATCAGTGACCTGGCCCTGAATAAATCCAACGCTTCGGCAAAAATTTGCTTCAACATCAGCACCTAATGCATCCGCAAGAAGCTGATGACCAAGGCAGAATCCCAAGTATGGTATGTCTGCCTCAAGGGATCGGCGGATAGCCTCCTTTTCGGACTTTAAAAAGGGATAGTCCTCTTCCTGATCCACATTCGGGCCGCCTCCCAACACAATCAGCCCGTCATATGAGCTGATGTCAGGAATGGGTTTGTGTAGGACCTCTACGATATCAAGCCCTACACCAAGCTTTTTTGCCGAACGGACCAAATGTTGCCCCGGCCCTTCCCAGGGCATGTGCTGGAAGACAAGTAATCGTTTCATTATATCATGGTTTTTTCAGTAAAGCGGCTCCACAAAAATAATTTGAAAAATACCGCCGGAGTTATCGTTGCAAAAAAGTAAACGTATCCACCAGGTCAAAAATGTCAAGCGGTTGAATCCGGATGAGCCAGGAGTCGATCTGGAATTGAGGGAATGAGGTGGCGGGGACATGAGGGCCACACCCCTTAAAGAGGCACGGCCCTTAGAATCTTATAGATAGCCCGCAATTCAAGGGCCTCTACTTCTGACACCTTTGCTGAAAATAACGGAATACTGTCTACACAGTCCTCAATCTGAGTCATATGCTCCTTCTCTTTAAAGAGGACAATTAGTAAAGATCGTTCCGTACCTGCTGAATAGGATTTTGTCTTTAAAATTCAGGCAGTAATGACTTGTCCAAGGAATGAGAAACAAAAAAGAATTAAACAATCTCCGCAAGGCTCTGCATATTTGGAATGCTAAAATTCTCTATATTTTCGAAGAGATATCTGCCAAAGCAATGTTTTACGTCGAGCATCATTTTCTAAGTCATTCAATGCAATTGGCAGATGCGCTCATCGGAGCCACGGCAATCGCTTATGGTAATCCTGTTCTTACTGGGAACGAAAAACATTACAAAGCCTTGAAAGACCTGAAAATCAAGAGATTTAGGTAACTTCTCAATAAGTCCGGGCAAATCATATTTTGCGGAGTCATGGTATCTCTATTTTTACCGCTTCCCTATGAAATTTCCATAAGTTTTTTAACTGACACCTCCATTCATTGAAAAAAAAGCAGGACACAATGGCTTGGATAGGTTATGATTGATTTATGGCTACGGCTCGTCTTACGAAAATCCCGAATATTCCCAATGTCTCTGAAGAGGAGCTCTCGCCTCTTGTTGCCGAATTACTCGATATTTGTTGCCTTCAACAAGAGCTGATCCTGTCACTGCAGGAACAAAATCAAATTCTAAGAGACGAAATCGCCATACTAAAAAACCTGAAACCCAAGCCCAACATTAAACCATCCAATCTCGAAAATCGTCCTGATAAAAAGAAGGAAAAACAAGAGTCAGGAAAACGGCCGGGATCTGAGAAAAAGAAGGAAAATCTTACAATCCATAAAACCATTGGATAGTCGTTAATTGTCACGTGATATACGCTTGATATACTTTTAACTATATGATAATTTACTTTTAAAAAATAAGGAGATAATAAATGATTATTAAAACTAATATTCTTAGTTGCTCTCATTGTGGTAGTAAATATCTTGTTAAGAATGGATTTGACTCTAATAATGGTAAACAGCTTTACAAATGTAAGGATTGTAACAGATATGGCAGGGAGAATCCACAACATTCTAAATATTCG
>PQXE01000037.1 GCA_003194495.1 Deltaproteobacteria bacterium | reverse complement strand
CTATAATACCGGAGCAAAACTAACCAAGACCGAAATGCAGAAATATGAACAGCGTATCTCACGTCATCCCAAACTCGGGAAGTATTTCGTCGATATCAACCCGTTGCGTGCATAACTCATACGTCCAGTTTGGGACGATTATTTTTGTCCAACCGCCTAAAGGGGATCTGAGGATATGAAAATAAAATTTATTGGGCGAACTGTGAAGCGTTTGAAGAAAAAGCTTGTTACAGCACAGAAATTGAATAATCTGCACATGTACAAAAGAGTCAAGGCCTTACTGCTTATAGGCCAGCAATATCATATGGATGATATTGCGGATTTATTGAATGTAAGTGCCAGAACGATTTATAATTGGTTTTTAAGATTCCTTATCGAACGGTTTTTATGGTTGTTGGGCTATCATTATAGCGGGAGGGGTCGTAAGCCAAAATTATCCAAAGAACAAAAGAAAATGCTCTACGACATTGTTGAGCAGGGGCCGGAAAAATATGGTTTCGATTGCGGGGTTTGGAATTCAGCCATGATTCTTGTGGTCATTGAGAAAGAGTTTAAAGTTACCTTCAATCCGAGATATCTTTGTATCTTGCTAAAGAGCATTGGATTAACCTATCAGAAGGCAAAATTTGTCTCAGACCGTTTAGAGGACGAAGAGCACCAAAAGAAAAGGAGGGAATGGGATAACGAAACGTGGCCTAGCATATTGAAAAGAGACAACAAATTAAATGCTGTAGTACTTTTCGGTGATGAAGTATCCTTTGCGCAATGGGGGTCCCTGGCAAGAACCTGGGTACCAAAAGGCAAACAACCTGAAATCAAGACTTGTGGAAAGCGTAAAGGCCTCAAGATGTTTGGCGTCATTGAATTCAATGACGGGGATTTTGAGTACATGGAATGCGATAGCAAGTTTAATGGTGAGTCATATATAGAATTTTTAAAACAAGTCCTGAATAGATATTCGTGTCCTGTTATTCTTATTGAGGATGGTGCCTCCTATCATAGAAGCAAAGTTGTCAAAGAGTTTAAGAGCAAAATGGAGGCTCAAGAGCGCTTGTATGTGTATAGCTTGCCATCCTATTCTCCTGATAAAAACCCAATTGAAAAGCTGTGGAGAAACACCAAAAGAGACGCCACTCATCTAAAATATTTCCTGACTTTTGAGGATCTTAGGTCTGCAGTAATCACAGCATTCAATAAGTATCTTCGTGATGCATCTAAGATAATATGTGTTATGAAGCAATTAAGAGCAGAAGCTGGAATTGCGCAATAAATCAACATTGATTATATTGTAAAGAGTCGGCGTCGACCTAATATCATAACATACCCATTCGTAATATATAAGTTGCGTATATGAAACTTATATAGCTATTCCTGAATAGTAGCTCAAAAGTGACTTTTTCAGATAATTAATTTTGAAATTAATTATCTGAAAAACTATATCTCCGAAGACAAGGCACTGCAGATAGTCCAGCAATGGCGCAATATCTATGACGAGTATCTTGCCCGGTCTTAGTTCCTTAATCGTTTCAACGATGAGTTTTTGACGACGGTCTCCTCCTACATATTGCGAAGCAAAAATGTCATGGTCAGTTCTCGTTCGAATCAGACGGCTGAATTTGCGCCAGGACTGCACTGATATCTCTTTTCTCCCGGATTGACCCTTTTCGGTCTTGGCTTGGATTTCCTCCCGGAGTTTATCCCAAGTCTCCGCCTCGATCTCTCCCAACTCATGAATACAACTCTCCATCGTCGATTGGGGATCATCGATATCGGAGAAAAGCAGGGACATCTTGTCGCACCCAACATCCGTTTCATTGCCTTCCTCGCCGCCCTTGAAGGTATCCACGTCATAATAGTAGTTAAACGCTCGGCGCTCCTTGATCTGGGCATCAAGAACGCCCTTGGGTACGTGTGAAGAGGTAAAATGCGGGTCGGAACGTTTCGCATATGGATAAAGATAAATCGCATTTTGGAGAGGTATGTGTTCAAGACCACACTTTCGCCATTCGTTCTTCTGAGCCTCTGTCAATTGTTCATTTATCTGATCGATAGCAAGCAGGTCAGGCCCCTTTACGTTGAAGAGAATAATGCTTACCTCATCCTTCATCCGTTGCTGTAAAGCACTAAGGAGAAACATGGCATAAGATGTCTTGCTGGCGAGACCGGATATGCCAGAAATATTCATGTGCGCCGCTTCGGGTCCCACAAGGTAGCGTGCCTCGAAATCGATTCGGATCTCTTCCTTGTTCGAGGTCTGGATATAGCCACCTGGAATAGGCTGGTGTAGATTTTCGACACCGAGTGCGCTACGAATTTCATCCGGTCCTGCCCATTCCACACGCGCTCCGTCCCGAATTGGCATCTCAATGTTCTGGCTGTTCCCTAGAACATCAGCCTCGGCAATGGTGGTTCATAGGCGTTCGTTCATCGGCGTTGCGCTGATGTCGCCAAAGTCCGAAGAGACGAAGTTAGCCAAATGCCCAGCGCTATCCGTAATGTAACTTAGGGCCGGGCAAAAAATAACTTGGCATTTTTGGGCATCTTTCATTCGCCGGTTTACATTTATTCCCCAAAAGGGTGCATTATAGAATTGAGTGCTGATGTCGAAACTGGAAATTCGAAATCAGGTAATGCATCTACATCTTTGTGTTTTTCCCAATTTCAAGTTTCTAATTTCAAATTTCACTGCCAAAATATAGGATGAACAAAGTGTAAACTACTTTTGACTTGCCATGAAGGATGCCCATTTTTGCATCCCATCTTCACCACATCTTTAATCGATCCTCAATCGCAAAATCCTCAACATAACACTGCTATGCCTGCGGTTTTGCTTAATCAGATCGACTAAATCTATGGCAAATCCGGGCGCAAATTCTACCAATTTATTTTTTGTCCGGCCCTTAACTCCTTGACGATAGCGTAGGAATAGCTCTTGCCATTTCCATCGCTGGAAATGTACTCAATCCTTACTATATCAAATGGTCGAATAATTACATCGTGACTCAGCCAGAAATGAACGCTGGTGCAAGTCGTTGGCTTATTCTCTGTGGCAGTTACCTTGCCAATACATTTGTCGTCTGACATCGCTTCTTGCTTCCTTTCAGAAAATCAGTGCCTTGAACCGTTCATGGCTGAGGAACGAGGACCGCAGATATGTCTCAGCCAGATAGATCGGGTAGATGTGACTCGCCCAACGAGTATCCGCGTTGTAAGGAGTGACATTACGTTCACGGAGTACATAACACGAAATAGTATCGGCCCGTGCTTCCGAAACGCCATTTTCCTTTTCAGTTCCAGTGGCAAAGACCTCAATTTTGACGATCCCCTGGAGGGGACTATATGCCTTCTCTCTTGGACGAAGTCGGACATACCACCAACCATGCGTTGTGGGCTCCCCTTTATTCGGGCTGATGACGGTGGTTCGTTCCTTCCAGTTGAGACCTTTTGTCAGGTTCCCGAGGTTTTGGCGGCCTCTGCCCTGACCGAGTGTCATATTAGGCTTGAATGTCTTCGCCAAACCAATGACGTTACGGAGTTGCACGCGATCGTCTTTTGTAAAGTTCAGGTCCTTGATTTTCGTGTCGCGGTATTGGAGGCCACCGTCCTTGACGAGCATACGGTTGTCTTGAATTGCGTATTTTTGAATCATCTCCCGAATGGTTTTCAATTCGAGCATTTGCATCTTGTGAATAATCATTGCACGTCCAAGGCCGCCTGGGTCCTTATCGGATTTTGACTGGTAATCGTACCTCACAATGCGAAACTTCCGGTTCTCCGGCATCGCGTCGTTTATCTTTTCCTCAAGATTTTTAGCGTTTTCCTCGTCGAGAACATTGGGCACGGCAAGAATGTTTTCTATGCACGTTAGGTCTTTTCGAGGCGTCAGCCACCCGGAATCTGCTCTCTCAAGAACGGCCACTCCTACCTGTCCGGCGCAGATGGGCAAATAGCGGTTTTTGAAACTGGCATCGATGACGCGGTGAGAGCGTTACGAACCATCGAGAAAATAGCGAAACATCGAACTCTCTGTTTTCTGGATGCGCTTCTTTCCATCTTTTAATTCGGGGTTCTCAAATCGAACCTGTTTAGGGAATCTGTGCTCTTCTCCGTTTTCGGGAAACATATCCACATCGAGCGTGAACCGTTCATTAGGAAAGCACTCAATATCATTCTCCCTGAGAATCGAAATCACTCGTTTCATTTTGTCGTAACCCATTCCCTATCCACTGACTCTATTCAGCTCAGCAGACTTGTGTTACAAGCATTAAGACCACTACTGTGGTCTCCGCGCCTGCTTGTTGCCGATGTTGGAGCACTTTTGGGATTGCGCGAGGACTCGTAACTCCCTGAAACCGCCTGCCTCAACTGCTCAAGAATCTCGTTCGACTTCCTATGTACGCTCCATGAGTTCCTCAATTTGCCGCATGGCCAAGGGCGAGGGCTTGCTCTTGCCTTTTTCCCAACGGTTGACCGTACTGAAGGTCACCCCGACCTTGGCTGCAAACTGCTCTTGGGTCAGCTGAGTTGATGCTGATAGGAAATCGCTTTTTGCGATTTGGACTGAAACGGCACTCCCAAGCACCACACACTAATTTCTGTAGCACTATTAGGAACTGCAGGTCAAGAGGTTTTCCAATTTGTAGTGAAAAAGAGAGAAAAATAAATATTTCGGCCCCTGGTCACCCGATTTCCTATTACCTCACCTCCTATCACCTGCTCGGGGAAATATGAATGAAAAGCCAGCTTGCGGCTTGACACATATTCTGTTTTTTGCCATATCTTGTTTAAGGCAAATTGCGTAACCGTTTATGGATTCAGAAATTCAAGGGTTCAGGGGTTGCGGAGAATCTAAGCAGGAACCACCCCAAAGCCGCAGCTTAAATTAGCGCCTATGGGGGCGGTCCCTGAGCTATCGAGAACTGACAAAGGGAGGAGCCATGAAAGCAATGTCTTGCATTTTTTGCCCGGTGATCATGCTTGTTTTATCAGCAGTAGCAGCAGCAGGCCAGACAGTATTAAAAAGCACGGTTGATGACCAGGTAGCTGTTTATGTCACAGTGTATAACAGCAACCTCGGCCTCATAAAGGATATGCGCAAGGTCGCGCTTCCTATGGGTGAAGGGGAGCTGAGATTCATGGATGTTGCTTCCCGCATCATGCCTGTAACCGTTCACGCAAAGTCACTGAATCGCCCAGATGACTTCAGCGTGCTTGAACAGAATTACGAATATGATCTTATGAATGCCGATAAGCTCCTTGATAAGTATGTGGGAAAAAAGATAAAATTAATGAATTGGAACGAGTTCCAGGACAGAAAGCAGGTCGTGGAAGCAACTTTGTTAAGCAATAACCAGGGGCAGATCTACAAGATAAACAATGAGATATATCTGGGACATCCCGGCTACAAGATCCTTCCTGAAATACCTGAAAACCTCATAGCAAAACCTACCCTCACATGGCTTTATAACAACAAGAGCAAAAAGCCCCACGAGCTGGAAGTCTCTTATCTTACCAATAATATTACCTGGAAGGCGGATTATATTGTTGTCTTGAACAAAGACGACACATCTGCAGATATATCCGGTTGGGTAAGCCTGGACAACAGAAGTGGCGCAACTTACAAGAATGCCGCTCTAAAACTGGTAGCCGGTGAAGTTAATCGGGCCAAGGAAGAAATGCAAAATGACAGGGTCTATGCCATGGAGATGAGCAAAGGAGCAAGGGCACCGCAATTTGAGGAAAAGGCCTTCTTTGAATATCACATATATAACTTGCAGAGGAAAACCACAATCAAGGACAACCAGACAAAACAGGTCAGTTTGTTTGAGGCCATTGATGCGCGGATTCAGAAAGAGCTGCTTGTCTATGGGATGAAAAGCTACTTTACCAGACGTTACAGGGACCAAAACCCAAAACAGCCGGTGAATGTCTATATCAAATTCAAGAATTCACAAGACAATAGTCTTGGCATACCTCTACCGGCGGGGATTATGCGCTTGTACAAGCAGGATTCTGATAAAAGCCTGCAGTTTATAGGCGAAGATAGAATAGACCATACTCCGAAAAATGAGGAAGTGAGGCTGAAAGTCGGTGAGACGTTTGATGTGGTAGCAGAGAGGATCCAGACAGACTACAGGCAGATTACCACAAGGCTTTATGAATCTGAGTGGGAGATAACACTGAGAAACCATAAAGAAGAAGATATTACAGTGGGCTTAGTGGAACCATTATTTGGGAACTGGACGGTAATCAGCAACAATTACCCTTATAAGAAGGTCGATGCCTTTACAATAAGGTTCGATGTGACGGTCCCCAAGGACGGCGAGGTAAAGGTAAAATACAGGGTCAAGGTCGGGGTATAAAACTGTCAAACTGTAAGCGTTTACAGGGTGCTGCAGATGCGAGGCGGAGAGTACGCAGACGTACTCCCTGTACTTCAAGTGCCCGACAACAAAGCAGATGCGGTGCCCTGTGAACGCTTACTCAACTTTATTCCAAATAGAACGTACCGCAACCAAAATGGGTATAATTGCCCAGGTGCAGAATAGATGCAATCTTAAGAAATGGAATAATAATGCCGGGTATAGGTCCGAAAACCTGATAACCCGTCCAACTGCCGGGCATGTGTGCCGGCGCGGCATTGAGGGCGGAATTCGGGTGTGGAAGTTGTTTGGACTGGGACATGGCTTCATCCAGTACTCCCACCACTTCTTGCGAAAGGATGTCAATCAAGTCAGCGGCATGGCCTTTAGACATTGCACCAAGGTTCATGCACCTGTTTACAAAGGCATTCAGCAGATACTCCATATTGGGACCCTGTCTCAGGGATACGGTATTCTGTGATTGCTCCTGGTATGCTTTAGAGACATTATCCAGATCAAATGGAGTCGCCCATATCAGTCTGTTGTAGATGTGGTTTCCTTTTTTTTCGCTTAGCCCCTCTATCCACTGGGAGGGACTGGGTTCATAGGTGGTATCCAGTTGCCCATTTTGAACTACCGGTTCCCATGTATGTCCGTGGGCGCAGTAAACATCAGTGATGTCGAAATGTCCCCACAGACTGTTCCCTCTATTGAATTCAGATATTGAAGTATAACCTGCCATTTCCATAGCGGGCAGAATTGACTCAAGGAAAAAGCTGTGTCTGGCACATTCCCCAAAGAGTTTCAGCTCCCAGATTAACGGCTCGCCCAACCCATAGATCCTTTTGGAAGTATGCGCCACAATACTGACTTCAACAGGCCATGGAGCATTTGATGCAGACGGCAAATCATAATATTTTACTTCTTTCTGATCTCGAGTACAAAAATTTTTCCAACGCTTTAGTGTTTTGCGCCAGTGTCTTGCCTCTTTGTTCCCCATATGTTCGGATATGATCGTGCCGAGGATCCTTGAGATTTGAACGGCAGGATACGCAGATATACATCCTTGACTCCTGTTTGCCCGCCATATGCACAGATATCGAATAAGATCAATCATGGAATATATCCACATATGGGAGGACTTCATAGAGTAAAAATATACGTTCGCGGGGCCAATGACGCATACTCCAGGCCTCCAACATATCCTTGGCCTCGTGATCAATACGTCCCAACAACCGCCCCCACTGGAAATGGAGATTCCTGTGACCGGGTTTTAATAACATGTCCCTTATCTCGATCTGTTCGTCAGGCCTCAAATTGCGACGGAATGTCACCCCCATATTCAAGACGGACAAAAAATCTTCTCCACTAAAGGTCAGCATTCCTCTTCTTTCCCGCAGATGGGGCTTAAATATCTGCAACGGACTGGAATAAAAACGAATCCTGAGCATATCCATAGGGAAGCCAGCTTCATGATGTATGGCCTTGCACAAAACATCTCCCATACAGGTCCCATGACCAGGCCCTTTGGTTGGGAATATCTGTATTAGTCCCTTTATATCTGAGCCGTGATATAGTAACAGCTCTTCCAACCACTTTCTCAACCCATGCCGCTGTATTATCAACAAAAACCGGTTCTGATCATGGATATAAACCCCTTTAGTGAAGTCTTTACATATTTCATTATTCAGATGCCAAGGTAATTCAGACACAAGGCCCCACAAACAGACCACATTTCTGATAATCCGCCCAAGCCCTTCTGTCCTGTCCAGGATAGAAGAACATGTCTTGCAGTATGATGATTCATCCTGCCGTCGGTATATTTTGCAACGTTCGCAAGGCGGTCTATCTGCAGAAAAAGGAGGGGCTGGAGGCTCATTTTTCAACGCATCCAGACCCTCTGATCTTTCTCCTGCTAAATATAAGATGGTGCCAAGGAGCTCCGGTCCTGTGGTACTCCGGCGAATCCAATCAAAGGGACTTAGCATTCAGGGCCTTCAGCAATTCGGAATGATGGGCTATCACCTTGGAATTCAGCCACTGATCGGCAGACAATGGTTTGCGCCATTTGCCGTTCTTGTCTCCGGCATATCTGGCATTCCAATCAATCAGATAGCTTTCCGGCAAAACACGCATTGTCAGGCTCCCAAACCCCAGATACCGTGTCTTGCCGACCTTGTGGGCCATGCCGTTTTCCATCTCCAGACACCAGATAAGACGCTGGAGTTCTTCCTTTTTCAGGTTCCAGAACCGTATACTCGTATGGAATTTTCCGCCGGGAAGTATTGCCCTTATATAATTTGCCTGAACGTCATCCGGGACCAGATCGTCCAATCTTTCTATGGACGGCGCAAGCGGAACATTGGGGAAGAGCCTCCATAACCCGGCGATTATGTTGAACCTTGCCTGGTTGCCCGGAACATTTTTCCACTCTTTGCCTGTCCATTGCCAATGACCATAGGGATAAGGAACTTTGAACCACGCGGTCTTGATATTTTCAAACACACCAAAGTCAAAGACCAGCCTTCCCATTAATGCCTGATTCTGTCCTGCTCCCACCCATCCAAACAGGCTATCCGCCGGATTCATTTTACTTATATCGGTACTGGGACTGCTGGATTCACTTGCTATGGAGTAAATGTGCCTTATCATTCCCTTGAGCGTCTTGCTGGGCAAGGCATAAGAATTGTCGTCTCCACGTACGTCCCTGGAAGGCGGAGATATACTGAAAAAATCCCAGCCATTAACCGGTTCTCCATTCAGGACCGCCGTGTAAAACGGTTCTCCGCTCTCCCGGACATGCACCGGGGTCAAAACTGTTCCCTCGATCATCAATTTACCCGAATAACCCCCAAAAGAACTGTGAGAGATGAAGCCCCGGGACGCTATACGCGGCTCCTGGAAATCATCCATGTCTTTTTTCGATATTCCGGCAAAAGATGTCCAGATGGAAGCGGCATCCGGGCCTTCTATTTCTGCGCGCCGCCATATACCATCTTTCTCAAGCTGGACATTCCCAAAGAGCTTCTCAGTCATCTTGTCCGCTTTTGGAGCGAGCCATGTCAGCTTTTCAAGCCTGGCCTGGGTCCAGCCAAAACCGGAAGTCTTTTCACCTCCCAAAGGGATGTCCCCCATCTGAAAATCATTCAACAGATGCGCAAAGACATTCAGGGCCGGCATGTCCTTTTCTGAGACATCGTCGATATCCAACCTCGTGCGGAAACTCAGGTCTTTTCCATAAGCAAAAAGGAAATCAGTCTTGGCTTGCTCTATGGGCCGGCCGGTAGCAGGATCCATACGCACCCCATCCATCGAGCACCATACCTTTTGGGGATCATCGGGATCTGCCAGATAGGCATCTGAAAACTGGATGCGTCCAGGCTGGCGCTGTCTTCCAAACAACCAGTCCAGGACATCTCCGGTTTCACGGCCTTCTCCCCAAAGCGTAGTCAGGACCTGGGATGCCCGCCTGCGAAAGGCCCCTTTTATGGTGCTGCCGGGTATATAAACCTCCCATTTACCCTTCTCCTGAACAGAAGGAGACCATGTGAACATCTTCATGAACACCTTATCATAAGGCTTTCCATAGGCCTGAGAAATTTCTCTGTTTGAAGGACCTCCGGCACGAAAATCCGTATTCTCCGGTCTGGAAAGCTCCACCCTGGTATGATCCCTATACGCCTTAAGCACGGCAATGCAATTTTCATCATTGACAATGCTCTTTCTTAAGTTGCGGGAATTCACCATATGGCGGTAACGGACACGATTATGAGATTGTAAAAACTCTCTCCATATGCCATCTGTCACTCCTTTGGGAACAGCCCCGGGATCATCCCATTGTCTTTCCGTGATCTCTCCGTTCATGAGCATGTTCTTGATCTGGATGTGTTGCAGCCGGGTGGTTATCTCTTCGTCTACCCATACGTCGCTTTGCAGCAACTTCTGTTGTTGATCCACTTGATTATATAGTCCCGGCAAGACATCCTCTTCACATGCCTTGATAATCAGTTTTTCGAATTTAGATTGGTCATCCATGGCTGCTGCCAGGTCATCAGCTATATCCTGAACAATTCCAAGCTTACCCGCCATCTCCTGCCATGCGTCTCTGTCCAACTCATGGACTACCTTCTGTTCATGTTCAAGTATGTCCAAAATTCTTCTGGACTTCTTGGCATTCTTGCCAAGAGTGTCATAAAAGGAATCCTCAGCAGCCTCGCGGCTGGGAAACTTCCGGTCTATAAGTGGTTCAATTCTACTGAGAACTTTTTTGGAAATAGCATGCTTACCTTTGGAAAGCTTAGCCACGGCAGCTTTAGGGAATGTCCAGGCCGCCTCGGTTCGAGATGAACGCTGGGTAATCCAGCCGGTTATAGCGCGCGGCAGAGACCTGGCCAGTTTTGCCTTCCACTTATCCACATCAGAGACGTTGCCGCCTATGGCTATCTCCAGACGACCCCGTATGACACCGGGGATCTGACTCATCCCCTGCAAGAACAGTTTGCCGTTTGTGTCTACAAACGAAGGCTGATCCGACTCCACCTTGCCCCAGTTCCAGCCTATGAGAATGGGATTTTCAGCATCCAGGCGCAGATTTACACTGATATGATTTGCTTTGGGAGAAAGTCCCGGCAGCTTGACCGGCTTTGGCAGTGAGGCATCCAGCTCCAGGCGGCAGCGTCCAAGTCCCTTGGTCTTTCCCGCTCCGAACCAGAAACGGCCTTCCTCCAGTTCTTTCAGTAAATAATATAGACCTGCCTGATTATCTTCAGACTTCAGCATCTTGTCATTGACCATAAGCCTGAAATCAAACACGCAGTTCCTGAAGGTGGTCTCCATCTTGTAATTGGCATTGGCCTCAGCAGCCCAGCGATCTTTGTCTAATTTGATCCCCATTCGGAGATCAAAAAATTTATCCGGATTGTAGTATTCCTGCTTGAGACGACAATCAACCTCGGTTATAAGTCCTACGGGCATGGACTTGCCATAGAGTCTTTGCCAGAGCCTGTTCAGCAGACCAATATTTCGCCCGTTTCTGGATTCACCGATAAATGCATCCATCAACGATTCAGCAGTCCCTGCTATCTCACCCGCCAGAGAAATCATCCTGGTCGAGCCGTCACCATCCCTGGTAAAAAGTGTCTTGCGGGCATTTCCGCGGTAGATAGGTGCTTCTGCGATAAGTTGTCCTCTAATAATCATAAGTTATCTCCTTTCCGAGCATCCTGCTGCTTAAAACAATTTCTGATCCTGCCAGTTTTTATCTTAATAGATAACAGGGTAGTATGCATAGTCAAGCCCGTAATTATTTATTCCCTCTTGGGCAATGATGCCTTCTCAAGCCGGACCCGGTTGCCTAAAAAACATTGGACTACTTCCTGAGTCGTTGGAGTGAGGTCAGAGACAAAAAAACGATCTTCCAGGCCATGTGATTTTTCAGATAGTTGATTTTTAGCCTCAAGATATGAATAAACTGCATGTGCTATTTCAGCAGAAGGATCTACTATTTTTACCTTCTTTCCAATTTTTTCCTGGATTATTTGTTTAAGAACAGGATAATGGGTACATCCAAGGATCAGGGTATCTATCTGTTGGTTTTTTAAAGGCCTGAGATACTTTTTAACTATCATGCGACTTTCCCTGGCCTTGAGCCATCCTTCTTCCACCAGGGGCACCAGAAGAGGACATGCCTGGCTGTATACCTTTGCATCGGACAGGCGTGCATGGATCGCTTTTTCGTAAACACCGCTTGTCACTGTAGCCCTTGTACCTATTAAGCCGATGATTTTTCGTCCAGTAAGGGCCAATGCCTGTTCTATAGAGGGGGTTACGACCTCAAATATTGGTTCAGAAAATTCCTGCCTTAAGGTTGAGGTGGCAGTACTGGCTGCGCTGTGGCAGGCGATTACTAATATACCGGCTCCGTGCTCCAGCAAGAACCTGGTATCTTCCCTGGCATATTGAATAATTGTTTCCGGGCTTTTGGTCCCATAGGGGGTCCGCGCAGTGTCTCCAAAATAGATAAGGGGCTGGGTCGGCAATAACTTTTTGATCTCGCGGACTACTGTGAGCCCGCCAATACCTGAGTCGAAAACGCCTATAGTTACACTCATTCTGAAAAGGTTTCCTCTGATTATGTTTTTCGTTTCAGATTATACATTTTAGCTTAATAAGCCGAAGTATAAAGCAAGACCCTTTACATTGACATGGCTTTCAGAATATAGATACGGTTATTTTATGAAAATTGCGAAAAGTAAAGTCTCAAAAGACTAAATTATTGGAGAACCCGCAATGCCTGAAAACAGCCAACCCGCTATTGCAGAAAATAGTCCGTATCTAATTGATGAAGTCGGCCCGGATGCAGAGATTGAAACCGCCATAGAAGCTCTGGGAAATTTAAGTGTTCAATCTCCTCTACTTAAGAAAAACTACCCCTGTTTTGTATCTGACCAGGATCGTGTTCTTGTCAGAGTTTCGCATGAATCACTGAAAAAGACATACAAAGAGGGCTTGGAACCTCTTTCATTTGAGCTCGCGGGGCCACGTCAAAAAATTTATTTTGACTCCACTAAAGTACGCTCCGCCATTGTAACCTGTGGCGGACTTTGCCCTGGGATAAATGATGTGATCAGGGCCATTGTACTTGCTCTCCACTATGGTTATGGAGCCCAGTCCGTCCTTGGCATACGTTATGGGCTAAGGGGTTTTATGCCAGAGTATGGTCTTCCCGTAATGGATTTAACTCTCCAGGCAGTAAATCGTATACATGAGTATGGAGGGACAATCCTTGCCTCTTCCAGAGGGCACCAACCCATAGACGGCATAGTTGATGCGCTCGTGCGCATGAATGTATCCATACTGTTCATTATCGGAGGCGATGGAACATTCAGGGCCGGAGTCAAAATTGCCGATGAAATTAAAAAACGAGATCTTAAAATAGCTGTTGTTGCCATACCAAAGACCATAGACAATGATATCTATTTAGTTAATAAGACCTTTGGTTTCGACACTGCGGTTGAAATGGCCAGTCAGTCCATAAGGTGTGCTCATACCGAGGCTATCGGGGCCCCCAATGGTGTGGGGCTGGTCAAGGTCATGGGGAGATATTCAGGCTCCATTGCATCTGCCGCCACAAACGCCTTAAGGGAGGTCAACTTCTGTCTGATACCTGAAAGTGATTTTGACCTGGAAGGAGAAAATGGTCTGTTAAAGGCCCTTGAGCACAGACTCAGGGATCGTGGTCATGCAGTGGTGGTTGTGTCTGAAGGTGCGGGGCAGCGGTATGTAGCCGGGGACCAAGTGATACGGGATCCATCAGGCAACATCAAGCTGGGAGACATAGGTGTCTTTCTCCGGGACACCTTTAGAAAACACTTCAATGAGATTGGCATGACGGCCTTTGTCCGCTATATAGATCCTAGTTACATTATTCGTAGTGTGCCTGCAAACGTGGATGATCGTCTCTACTGCGCAAATCTCGGGCAAAATGCCGTTCATGCCGCAATGGCGGGCAAAACCGCCATGATGGTGAGTCTATGGAATAACCGCTATGTACATGTTCCTCTGGTCTCTGCCATCAAGCAAAGCAAACGTGTTAATCTGAACAGCAATTTTTGGTTAAGCGTACTGGAATCTACCGGGCAATCTTCCTTAAAAAATGAGTAGGTGGCCCTGTTAGGAGGAAAAATATGCAAAGTCGGAAGATATTAGGTTTTTTCCTGGTCCTTATTATGTTTGTTGGGTTTTTTCCTGCCTGTAGCACTCCTGAAGAGAACAAGGCCAAACATTTTGAAAAAGGGATGAGCTATTTCCAGGAGGAAAAATACAAAGAAGCTGTAATCGAGTTCAAGAATGTAGTTCAGATTGATCCCAAGTACGGTCCTGGTCACTACCAAATGGCCCTGGCTTATTTGGAGATTGGAAGTCTGCGAGATGCCTTTTCCGAGCTTCAGAAGACCGTGGATGTAGACCCGGACAATGCCGATGCCCGCCTGAAGCTCGCCCAGATGTTTTTACTTTCAAAGAAGATCGACGAGGCGGAAAAGCATGTGGAAGTGCTGCTTTCCAAAGATCCGTCAAATGTTGATGCTTTATTGTTAAAAGGAGCATTATTACTTAATCGGGAGAAGCTTGATGATGCCATTTCTGTCTTCAGAAAAGCAGAGGAGCAGGCACCTGATAACAGCAAGATCTATATGGCCATGGCAAGGGCATACTCTCAAAAAAAGGACCTGAATCAAGCAGAGCTTTTTCTGAAAAAGGCCATATCTGTCAACGAAAAGGGAAGGGGCCGGGTGCAATCGAGGCGTGCCCTGTCTTCACTCTATGAATCCACAGGACAGGAAAAAAAGGCAGAAGAAGAGATCAAGATTATTATTGGAGAAAATCCTGAGGAGGTGGATGCCCTTTTGGTAATGGCCGGTTTCTATATACGAAACGGCCGGGATACAGAGGCTGAATCAATACTTCAACAGGCCATAGACCTTTTCCCCGAGGCACCAGCTCCCCTGTTGGCCCTTTCCGAGCTCCATGTCAAGAAGGGGCATAAAGACAAGGCCGTGATTACCCTTGAGAAGGCCCTCAAGTTGTCTCCGGATAATACGAACATAAAGGCAAGATTAGCTGCCCTCAAATATCATCAAGGGCAATTTGAGGAGGCCGGATCCCTGACTGAAGAAGCGTTAAAAGAGAATTCTATCCATCCCGTTGCCCTGCTGGTAAAGGCAAAACTTGCCCTGAAAGATAAAGACTTAAAGACTGCAATTGGGTCACTGGGAAAAATCCTTGACCAACAGCCCGGGAATCCGGAGGCACTGTATTACAGGGGGCTTGCTTATCTGGGCTCGGGTGAGCTTACCAAAGCAGAAGATGATCTGCAAAAGCTGGTCTCAAGACAGCCAGGGTTTTTAAAGGCCAGATTATTGCTTGCTGAAACGGCCCTGAGAGAGCGCAAACCTGAAATAGTCACAGAGCAGACTGAGCTGATATTGGCGCGTATTCCGGATGAACCAAAGGCCCTGGTTCTCCATGCTTCCGCCGCCATAATGAACAAGGATTTTAAGACCGCTGAAAAAGACCTGCAAAGGGCCCTTAAGGAATCTCCGGATAACGCATCCGCCCGCTATCTCCTGGGTAGAACATACATGGCGCAAAAGGAAATTAAAAAAGCAAAAGAGTCTTTTATGGAATTGCTATCGGAAAATCCAGGGCACCTTCCTGCGCTGACGTCTCTGGTGGCGCTATATATATACGAAGAACAGCCGGATAAGGCACTCGGTCTTTGCGATGAAATGAGGAAAAAGCAGCCGGATAACGCGGCAATACCCATGATTCAGGGAAGACTGCTTTTGCAGACCGGACATACAGATCAGGCGGAAGCCGCTTTTAAAGATGCAATGGAGTTAAATCCTGATCTCATAGGGCCATATGTCTCTCTGGCAAAAATTTATATAGCAACAGACAAGGCAGAGGAAGCTATTTCCCAATACAGGATTCTGCTGAAAAAGAATCCTGATCTTGCAAGTGCTTACATGGCTATAGGCACCATAGAAGAACAGTCAGGCCATTATGATAAAGCAGAGAAGGCCTATCTGCAGGCCCTGGAAATAAAACGGGATTTTGCCCCGGCTGCAAACAATCTGGCATGGCTGCTGGCGGAAAAAAAACACGACCTGGACAAGGCCTTTATCTATGCACAGAAGGCCAAGGCCGCAGCCCCTGACCAACCAGCCATACTGGATACTGTTGGTTGGATACTTACGAAAAGGGGGAGCTACGAGCTTGCCATATCAAACTTCGAAGAGGCCATTCAGAAATGGCCGAATCAGCCTACCATCCGGTATCACATGGCCGTGGCTTTGAAGGGGATGAAAAAGGTCGATGCCGCAAAAGAGGAGCTTCAAAAGGCAATAAATACAAAAGAGGAATTTCCGGAGATTGAAGATGCCAGGAGGCTACTGGAAGAGCTGTCGTGATCGACTTTCGTAGTCTTAGTCGAAGCGACCTTGAAATATGGGCAAAAGATTTGGGCCTGCCGGCCTTTAGAGGCCAGCAGCTCTTCAACTGGCTTTGGAAGCCCGGATTCCGGGACTTCTCCCAAATGACCGACTTCCCCAAGGCCCTGAGGGCAAAAGCTGCCCAAGAGGGCCTGCTTACCAACCTTAAGCTTGTGGCAGACCAACGTTCTGTTGATAGCACAAGTAAATTGGCATGGAGACTGCCGGATGGTTTAGTGGTGGAAAGCGTCGTGATTCCTGAGCAGAGCCACAAGACCCTTTGCATATCCAGCCAGGTCGGGTGTGCTATGGGCTGCAGGTTTTGTCATACTGCCAGGATGGGGTTTCGTCGTCACCTTATCCCTTCGGAGATCGTGGGGCAGGTACTCGCCGCACTGGAACATATTGAAGAAAAGGAACAGCTCAGAAATCTCGTATTTATGGGGATGGGAGAGCCCCTTGCAAACTACGGGAATGTCTTAAAGGCCATTTACATACTAACTGATGACCTTGGGCTAAATTTCTCATTACGCAGGATGACCATATCCACCTGTGGTCTGATTCCTGAGATATTGCGTCTTGGTCAAGACACAGACATAGGCCTTGCCATTTCCCTGAATGCCCCTGATGATAGGACCCGGGACAAGATAATGCCCATTAACAGGCGCTATCCCCTTCCACAGCTCATTGATGCATGTAGAAATTACCGGCTTTCCCGCAGGAGACGAATTACCTTTGAATATCTCCTCCTTGCCGGTGTGAATGACAGCATTGAACAGGCAATTTCACTTGCAAAACTTCTTAAGGGAATCCCTTCAAAAATCAACTTGATACCCTACAACGAAAGCAGTAATATTCCCTTCAAACGCCCGGTCCACGAACAGATTCTGGCATTCCAGCAAGTACTCAAAAAGGCCAACTACACTGCCATCCTAAGAAAGAGCAAGGGGCAAGACATATCCGCCGCCTGCGGTCAGCTCTATACAGAAATAGAGGCCTAAATAATCATTGGTAAAATTTTAGCCAGAGATCCAGATAAACGATATTTGGCAAGGTCATCATACGGAGTAGGATCTCTGTTGACAATTATAACAGGCTTTCCATTTGAATAAGCAACATCAACAAAAGAATTGGCTGGAAATACTTGAAGCGAGGTCCCCAGTGCCATAAATAAATCACACTCCCTTGAAGCCTTTTCCGCAATTACCAGATGCTCAGGATTCAGACCCTGACCAAAGGATACGGTATTTGGTTTAAGAGATCCCCCGCATTTCTCACATTTTGGTTCAACTTCACCGACATCAATCCTTTCAAGTACAGGCTTAATGTCAATAACTCTATTACAGGATAAACAAATTGCTTCCCTGTTGGTTCCATGGAGCCTGACAATTCTTTTTTTGTCTACCCCACCTTTCTCGTGCAGTCCGTCAATATTCTGAGTCAACAGCCAAAAAAGTTTCCCTTGTTGATCCAATTTACCGATTGCCAAATGAGCATGGTTTGGTTCTGCTTTAAGCATTGAGGGGATAGTTTCACTTTTGTATTTCCAATAATATATTCGTTTTTCTCTATCACTGATAAATTCCTGGATCGTAACGGTCTTATATTTGCTCCATACACCTCCCGGACTTCTAAAATCAGATATTCCGGATTCAGTAGACATCCCCGCTCCGGTAAGGATAGTGATATTATTTGATTCTTGGATTAATTCTTTAATGTTTTCTAAACTCATTTTAAAATTATACTATAAATTGTCTCGCCCTGCTTGTTTGTTATCTTGCCAATTCACTGAATTTGGAGTAAACAGTCTCAATTGTTGGAGTTTTAATTTTGATGTATTAGAGGGAATGAGTTATGGAATGTACTACAAATAAGCCAGGGGCCCAGTGCAAGTTTATGAGTCAAAATGGTTGCAAGTATTTGGGCGGGGCCTGCTTTGAAATAGTTGAGCAGTGTGAGGGCTGTGCAAGAGTTGTAAACTATGATACTGGTAATTTTTGTTCAGTTTACCCGCATCCGGCAATGAAGTGGCGAAAGGGCATCTGCAACTTTGCAACACATGTGAAGAAGGAAATCCCAAAAGACGCTGCCGGCAGGAAGGTCAATCCTCTCAAGGCGGCAAAGCGAGCTTCAAGAGGGCATTAAAGCTTACTACGCTATTTTGTAACTGATAAGTTCAGAGGTTCAGGGTTTACTGAAAATCTAAGCCGTTAACTCTGGGCTGCTTTTTTATGTCATTAGCTTTGGTTCTATAGGTTTTCAGATATTTAATTTCACAAGGCCAGAGGGAGGAAGGCGTATTGTAATACTCCGACGACCGATAACGCAGTGAAATTGAATATATGGAAATCTATACAACAAGATCTGCGGTTTGGCATCCTTCATATAGGCATAGAAATTAGGTAATGCACCTCTACATCTTTGTTTTTCCCAATTTCCAGTTTCAAATTTCACTGCCAAAATACAAGATCAACAAAGTGTAAACTACTTTTGACTTGTCGTGAAGGATGCCGAAGAATTTCTCTTTTAGTTTGGCGGAGCAGCTAAAACAATAAGGGGCCAGGGATTGGGTTTTATAGTAGATGAAACCAGGCTCGGGAGGTTGAGTATTGGGGAAACCGGATGTCTTCCAGAAATGGGAAAATTATAATAGAGATTATCTTAATGCCTGCCGAGAAAAACGGTTGATCGTTACTTTCTCTGGCGGAAAAGATTCTTCTGTTTGTCTTTTTTTTTTACATAAAGTAAAAGACCAATACAATTATGACCTTGAGGCTCACCTTTATGCCTATCCCAGGCATATTTATAAAGAGGGTTTCAAAGAAGAACTGCTCTCATTTTGGGGAAAACAAGGGGTTAAGCTCTTCTTTCATCCTTCAGAAGAGGATGATTCACTTTTAGAACATCAAGAGAACCCTTGTATATCCTGTCAGGATATCAGGAAAAAAGCTCTTTTCAGGCTTTGTTCTTCCAGAGAAAAATCCATGTCTAATCTGGTGATTGTTTCCGGTCACAGCCTATGTGATCTTGCCGGTTATATCTTGGAGGTATTTATTGCCAGGGAACTGGCTGATTATTCACATCGTGAAAACTCCGTTTCGGCTGAGAGATTCATTGAGATATCCCAGCGCTTTTATCCCTTTATTTCAATGAGAGAAGAATACGCTGTTTTCAGACCAATGCTTTGCTTAAATCAAAAAGAGATAAAACATATTCTGGAAGCAGAAGCCTTACTTGCTCTGGATACTTCCTGTCGATATTCTCAGTTCAGACCCAAGAAGGTCTTGGAGAATTATTTTCAGACGTTTGATTGCCAATTTTCTTATAAAAAAATAATTGAGTTTGCCCAAAAAGAAATTGGAATTTCAGATACTTCTAAAATCAAACATCTCTCTCAAAAAGAATACCTTTCTCGCCACTTCTGACATGCCTAAGGTGGGATGATCTGTTAAACGTTCCTTACCTTTCAGAAATCGATGATGTCTTTGCTGTTAGAGATAGCGATTCAGCCACTGTTCGGTATTGGCAAGCACCTGTTTTTTAATAATGTCCTTGAATAATTCATGGCACAATAGATAAACTGGAACTGGTGTCACATAGACGTTCCAGTTGCGACCGGCTCACGGTGATCCCCAAGCCATGGCCGCTTAACGCACCTGCTTTACCGCCCGGCCCGAAAGAAACATTCTCAAAGGTCGTATTTTCTTTTAACAGAAACTGATCATAAGAACCATCAAAATTTGACGCATCACGGCAGAGCAATCCAAGGATTCGGCCGGCCGCGGAAAGAATACCGGATTCACCCGGCGTACATCCGATCTGAAAAGAGATCCCGCTGCTGCGAAGCCGATCAATCATTCTGAAAGACCTTCGGAAGCCCCCGCTGCGGCATAATTTGACATTTACCATATCATAGTATTGTTCCCGAATGATAGTTTCCACAGCTTCCAGGGTGGGTGCGGTTTCACACGCCATTAAAGTAACACCCATCGCTTTCATTGCGGCAACGAATTTTCCAAAACCTGAGCTGCTTTTCAGCATCGGCTCTTCCACTATGCGGACCTTGTGCTTCTCTATAAGCGGAATATGTTTGAAGGCGAGTTCACGGTCCCAGATACCATTGGGATCAATGCGGAGTTCAATGTTCCCGTTTAAGACGCGAGCCACTATTTCAAGGGCGGCTTTATTTTGGCTAAAATTTTTATCCATCTTGATTCTTATATGTCGAATACCAAACCTTTTAATATTTCGGCACAACCTGAAAATGAGCTCTTCGTCACCCAGCGTGATCTGTGCGCCATAATAGATAACCTCGGTAGAATAATTCTGCGGGAAATAGTCTAGAATATATTTTTGCTGATATTTTCCCAGCAGGTCTAAAAGGGCCATTTCCAATGCGCAGATGGCGGCATTTTGTTCCATGCCTTTGGAAAGGCTGTCCACAAAATGCCATACCTGGGTAACATCTTCCAGATTCCAGGGGAATAATTTCTCTCGCGTTACTGTACTGATATTTCTTATTGTTGTCTGTGCGGTTTCCCCGGTTACAAATTTTACCGGAATTCCTTCACCATAGCCTTTTAACCTTCCTTGATCTGCGATTATCTCTACAATAATTGTCGTGGAAGAAAATCTTTTGGTCCGTGAAGTTGAAAAATTTTCTCTAAAAGGCAACTCAATTTTGAAGATGTTAATTTTATCAATTTGCACGGTTTTTACTTTTCCAAGGCGTCCTTAGGGCCGGGCAAAAAATAAATTGGTAGAATTTGTGCCCATATTTGCCATAGATTTAGTCGATCTGATTGAGCAAAACCGCAGGCATAGCAGTGTTATGTTGAGGATTTTGCGATTGAGGATCGATTAAAGATGTGGTGAAGACGGGATGCAAAAATGCCAAGTTATTTTTTGTCCGGCCCTTAATACGCTTTATATCACACACAGCGCACCACATCAGTTTCATTTGAGTATAGTCTCGTCTACTGCAGTAGAAACTGGGTTAAAACTCACAACTTACAGATGCTCCGACTAAATGCATATAGACGCTGTATTCTCCATTAGCTGTACCACCTAAATTTGCACCCAGGTTGTTATTCTTTTTCCTGCTCTCATATTTCTGATAATTGTAAGCAACACACGCAACTAATTTACCGAATTTCTTTTTGACTCCAAAAGCAATAGAATGTGTATCAGATCCCTGTACTCCCGGTTCAAATGTATTACCCGGCACAGGGTTATCTTCGAAACGATAGCCTGCCAAAATAGCAAGCGAGTCATTTACATCATATTTAGCTCCAACACTATAAGACATTACATCCTTCCAGTTTTTCTCAAACACGGAAGACTTGTTTCCTGCGATTGGCTGGTCAAACTTAAATGCCAATTTTTCATAACATGACCACTCTTCCCATCTGCCTCCAATTTCCACCGTAAGTTTATCAATACCTTTGTAACATAGCCCAAAAAATAACTGCGCAGGAAGTTCAACATCAACACTTCCATCAGTATTAGGAAATGTTGCTTTTATCAATGCCGGAGTAGTTTGCGGAAGCTTGAATTTTGCGTCCCCTTCGACATCCACTGTGATTCCACTACGATAGCTGGCCCCAAATGACCAGTCTTCGTTTAGGTAATATATGAGACCAAGATTATAGCCAAAGCCTTTGCCGTCCCCCTTAAATTTTTGTTTTCCATCCGGGAGTCCAGATGTTGAAAGATTTATGTTTTTTTCCAGCGTGGCGTCCAGCAGTAAAAAATCAAGACCTCCTGCCACTGCCAGTCTATCGTTTACCTTCCACGCAATGTTTGGGTTTATATTGAATGTCTGCATCTCAGAGTTGGTAGCAAGATACCTTCCTTCCCAATTCTTGCCCCAGTCAGTGCCAAGACCAAATGGATTAAAAACGCCAATACCCATCGTGAACTTATTACTTAATTGGTGTGTAAGGGATAATACGCCTGGATAGAAAATCTGGCTTTTTGTCTTTTCCGTCCTGCCGGTTTGAGCGTTCTTGAACTTTCTTGATGGAAATATAATAGTTGTGCCTACTTCAGTCTGTGTTCCCTTAAGCTCGGTAATCAAGGCAGGATTATAGTAGTTAGAAGCAGTTCCTTCGGTATAAGCAATTACATTGTGTTGCATAGCCAACTCTTTGGCTCCGCGTGGGTAGACTGCAAACCCGGAAGCACTCGCCTTTGATGGAGCAATTATTGTACTTAAAAACAGACCGCATAACACGCTCAGACTCAGGCCAATCAATTTGAAGAATTTAATTTTCATGTCTTTCCACCGCGTTGTTGATTTAAGATGTGAGTCTTTACGATCAAACACCGATTTCTACTGCGATTTTTAGCGTCATCTGCTATGGGATCCAGATATGATTCTGAGATTATCTGTAGGCGAACCCAGGAACGGGGATTTTCTTGTTTAACTTAATTAACATTCAGGCTTAGTATTATGAGGTGATTAAGACCTCTGGAAAATCAATGCGTGAGCGACGTAGTATAGAAAACAAATAGCATGGAACATAAAGAAAGGCAATTTATTATGGACGTCTCAAGGGGGTGACGATGACATTCGAGCTGCGGCAAACCATGGTCTTTAAGAATGCCATTTGATTGCCGCCAGTTCCAAGCTCTGCACACCTCTTGCGAGATGAAGCGTCTGCTATTGGGATATGCAGTTATGATTTCTCTGATAGTCGTAATGCCTTGGTTAGTGATGGAGGAGAGGATGATAGTTATATTTTTTATGCTCTTGGCATGGATAGCGTTTTGTCCTGATATTGTTTGGGCCTACATCGACCCGGGCACAGGTAACGTTGTCTTTTCAGCTTTTGGCTATATTATTGGAATGGCTGCCGTGGTACTTGGTTTTCTTATACGGCCGATAAAAAAAATATTTTTTTCCATTAGAGAAAAATTTAAATGCGGAAAAGAGACAGATAAAACAATATGACTACCCGTCGTGAGTTTTTGAAACATACTATTATCTGGAGTATTGGTTTGCCCGTATTAACAGGGTGTAAAAAAGGAGGGGAAAAAAGTAAACCTGTGAATAAAAAAGTGATTGTGCTTGGAATAGATGGTTTTGACCCGGAAATTATGCAAAACATGATGATCCAGGGAAAACTGCCCAATTTTGCCTTTCTGGCTGATACCGGCACCTTTTCTCCTTTAGCTACCAGTAACCCTCCCCAGAGCCCGGTGGCTTGGTCTTGTATCGCTACAGGAAACAATCCCGGCAAACATGGTGTATTTGACTTTCTCATCCGCCATCCCGAAAACTATTTACCGGACCTGGGAATTATCCGCATCAAGCAAAGTGCCCTGCAATTCGGAGGTCCGGAGTTTTTACCTCCAAGACAATGTAATGCCTTTTGGGAAGTTATTGCTGATGCAGGTCTTCCAGCGACTGTCATCAAGTGGCCGGTGACATTTCCTCCGGAAAAGGTGAAGGCACGCATCCTTTCCGGTCTGGGCGTGCCGGATATAAAAGGAGGGTTAGGAAGATATACCTTCTATACCACCAGAGAGGTAAAGAGAAGCGAGGAAGGCCATGAAAAAGTAGTCAGGCTGGAAGTAATAAATAATCAGGTGCAAACCGAAATCCCCGGGCCGATAGTAGGTAGTCTCAAAAAGAAAAAAATTGCCAAAGTGCCTCTATTTATTCATCTTGATAATGAGAAAAAACGTATTGTTTTGCAGATTCAAGGGCGGAATTATGATGTTAAACAAGGCGACTGGAGCCCTTGGGTGAGGGTAAAGTTTGATGTGGGCCTTTTTAGACATGTCTATGGCCTGTGCAAGTTCTATCTTCAGGAGGTGAAGCCGACGTTTTCGCTATATCTAACCCCTATTCAAGTTGATCCCGAGGCGCCATGTTTCCCGATTTCTCAACCTGAAACCTATGCTGCGGAATTGGCTGGACAAATTGGGGCATATTGCACTTTAGGTATCCCGGAAGATACCAAAGCACTGACAGAACACCATCTCAGCGAAGAGGCATTTTTAGAAATGTGCGATGAGATAGTCAAAGAGCAAGAAGAAATGCTTTGGTATGAACTGGAGAGGTTTAAGCAAGGACTTCTTGCACTGGTGTTTTTTACAACTGATAGAATCCAGCATATATTTTGGACCACAAGAGACCCTGAGCATCCAGCTTTTAATAAAGCATATGCCCGGCAATATGGAAAAGTGATTACTGAATATTATCGCCGCATGGACATGGTGCTGGGAAAGCTTCTTAAGCATGTGGATGATCGCACTCTTCTCATTGTCTGCTCTGACCACGGCTTTACCTCTTTTAGGAGGGCTGTGCATCTAAATACCTGGCTTGACGAGAATGGATTTATGACATTAAAGCAAAGGCCGATTCCTTCAGATACAGAGGGCGGCCCCCTGTTTCAGTATGTGGATTGGAAAAGAACCAAGGCATATGCCCTTGGATTGGGCAGTATTTATATAAATCTGAAAGGAAGGGAAGGACAGGGAATTGTTACTCAAAAGGAATATCCAAAATTAATTAACGCCATAAGAAAAAGGCTGGTTGACTTTCAGGACCCGGATACAGGTAATCCAGTGGTGAGGGCGGTTTATCCCCGAACGGCTATTTATAATGGTGAATTTTCAGAACAAGCCCCGGACCTTGTCGTTGGGTTTAATAAAGGTTATCGCATGTCATGGCAGACAGCTATTGGCGGTAGACCCTATGGACTAATAGAGGATAACTTGCAAAAATGGACAGGAGACCATTGCGTTGACCCGGAGCTTGTTCCCGGCATCCTTTTTATGAATCATAAGATTTTGATGAAATCTCCAAGGGTGATAGATATAGCACCCACGGTGTTAAAGTATTTTGGCCTTTCAACAGCAATGGATGGGCAATCCTTGATTTAGAAGGATAAAAATGGAAAAAAAGAGTTGTGAGGTCATAAAAGAAGCCATTGAAAAATTTGGTCCGGACAAAATAGCCGTTGCCTGGTCAGGCGGTAAAGATTCCACTACAGTATTACATTTAATAAAACAGGTATATGGACAAGTCCCGATTCCAGTAGTCAATATTGACACATCAGTCAAATTTGAAGAGATTTATGCCTTTAGAAACAGGCTAACCAAAGAATGGGGCCTAAGCCTGATTATCGCAAAAAACAAAGAAGCTTTAAAGACCATAAAGTTTGCTGAAGAAAAACAAAAATGCTGTTATCTTCTTAAGACACTTCCCTTGCAAAGGGCTATTGAGCAGCATGGCTGGAAGGCATTGATTACAGCAGTGAGATGGGATGAGCAAGAGGCCAGAAAAGAAGAGGTCTATTTTTCAGGGCGCGAGAATCCATCTCATATCAGGGTGCATCCGATTTTACATTTTAAAGAAACAGATATCTGGTCTTACATTAAGAAACACCAGGTGCCTTACTGTAAACTTTATAATTTGGGATATCGGTCTATCGGTTGTAAACCTTGCACGCATTTAGGTGAAAGTGTTTTGGAACGAAGTAGTCGTGATCCGGAAAAAGAAAAAATTATGTATCGGTTAAGAGACCTTGGTTACTTTTGAGCCGCACTTTTTCGAATTGACTCAGACAGCTTCAAGGAATTTCTCTCTTTTTTCTAACTGCTTTAACCTTTCTTTGTCTCCCAAGGCTTTATATATTGCTTTTAATTGCTGAATAAACATCCGGTTATCCGGCTCAAGGGCAAGGGCAGCCTCCAGATAGGTAACTGCATTTTTATAGTCTTTGACATTATAATAGGCCCAGCCCAGGCTGCTCAAGAGAGTTTGGTTTTGAGGGGTAATCTTTAGGGCCTGTTTTATTAAATCAATACCGGTCTGGAAATCATTTTTTCCCTTAATGGCAATATAACCCAGGTTGTTAAGCGTTGAGACATCATCAGGTTTTATGCGTCTTGTCTCAAGAAAGGCATGTTCCGCCTTTTCCCACTGACCGGTATTTGTGTAGATAAGCCCCAGGTGGAAATAGGCCAGGAAATGATTATGATTTAAGGCGATGGCCTCTTTATACTCCTTTATTGCCATATCTGTTTTGTCCCAGTTCTCATAACAGAGTCCTAAAAGATAATGGCATCTGGGGTCTTTTCCTTTGATAGAAACGGCATGCTTCAGATGTTTTTCTGCTTCCTTGAATTTGTTCAAGTTTATATTAATGTCTGCCGATTCCATGAGAAATCTGGGATTGTCGGGGTCCTGTTCCATAATTTTTTCAAACAGGGCTACGGCCTGTCCATAAGACTCATTTTCAACCAGGCCATTAGCCCGCTGATACAGGGCGAACAATTTAATCATATCCTTTGGGTCTTGTTGTGATGTAGTTATTTCCTCTCCACCCTGACCACCACCAACAAAATATCCCAGTCCTTTTAACCGTTCTATCATTTCTTCATTTACTGCTACCTGCTCTGTCTTTGCCTGCTGTGTTTCAGTCAGCATGGCATACAAGAGGGATTTAATCTCTTCTGCCTGCTGCGGGTATTTTCCAATAAGGCTTTCAAGCTCCTTTTCCCCTGGTTCTATTTGATAAAGCTCAGGCCTGGGTGCTTCTATAAAGCACCATTTACCTTTTCTAATCCCTTTGAGTTCACTCCAGTTAAAGCCTTTGGGGATGAAGGCCTCACTGTAAACAGCACGCTCGTTTATCCCTCTTTTGTCTTTGATTAAAGAAATAAGGCTTTGGCCATCAAATTTTTCCTCAGCTTTAATACCAAGCAAATCCAAAACAGTAGGCATAATATCTATGGTGCTCACCCTTTCTTTGCTCCGGACTCCCTGTGGCAATTTTTCCGGATATTTTATAATTAAAGGGACATTGGTGGTAGGCCGATATATAAAAATGCCATGGGTCTGTTCACCATATTCCCCTAAGCTCTCCCCGTGATCAGCCACCAGCACCACAATGGTATTATCCCATAAGTCCTTCAGCTTCAGATCATCAAACACATAGCCTATCCAGTCATCCATATAGGCAATCTCTCCATCATATGGATTAGGATATGCCTCCTTATAAGGGGAAGGCGGGTCATAATCGGCATGGGGGTCATAATAATGGAGCCACAGGAAAAATGGTCTTTCGTCTTTCTTTTCCTTAAAGGTATCAAGCCATTTACAGGCCAGAATACTGACTTCCGCCGCCCGCCTGTCTATTGGCAGCCGGCCCTTTTGCTTTGGTTTAAGAAAGCGGTCATTATAAAAATGAAATCCCTGGGTAAGCCCGAATTGCCTGTCCAGAATATAAGAAGAGATAAAAGCCGCGGTAACATAATCCCTTTCTTTTAAAATCTCAGCCAGAGTAAGGTTTTCTTCTGCCAGTCGGTAAATATTATTATCCCTTACTCCATGGGAAAAGGGATACTTGCCGGTAAAAATACTGCAATGAGAGGGAAGTGTGACCGGCTGAACACTGAAGGCCTCTTCAAATAACACCCCTTCTTTGGCAGCAGCGTCGATATGGGGTGTCTGTATTTTATCATAACCATAACAACCCAGGTGGTCGGCCCGGGTGGTATCCATGGTAATAATCAGCACATTTGGGCTATCTTTTAACCTGTGAGAAGAAAATAAACCGGTAAATGTATAGACTATCACCCCAAGGCTTAAAAAAAACAGGGCTGCCCAGAATATAGACCTTTTTTTCATGGACTTATCTGCCTTGGCCTTATCTTGTGTACCAGGATAAAGGCTCTTAAATCAGTGGCCTGTTCATCATGGGGTCTGGCCTTCAGGTATTCAAGATAACAATTCGCTGCATTTTCATACCTCCCCTGCCGCAGATAGATATTGCCGGACAATCGTATAATCTCAGGGGCATTTAGACCATTTTCTTTTGCCTCTTTAATCAAGATCTCTGCCGCCCTTAAATCCCCTGTCCTTAAATACAGCCCGGTCAGGCCCATATAGGCCTCAAGATAATGGGGGTAAAGTGTAATTGCCTCTTGAAATAAGGCGGTGGCCTCACTCAACTCCTCTCTTTGCAAATAAAGACGGGCCAGATTGTTATAGCTGCCATAAAATAGCGGGGCCTCTTTAATGGCTTTTTTAAAGTATTTCTCTGCTTTTTCAAGATCTCCCAGTTTGGCCAAGGCCACGCCAAGACCATTTAATCTTGGGGCGGTTATCCCCAGTTTTAGCACCTCTTTAAATATCTCAACTGCCTTTTTGTCTTGGCCCGAGAGGGTATAAAATACCGCCAGCTCCTCATAGACCATGGGGTCATCCGGATGTCTTTCCAGGTTTTCTTTAAGCCTTTTTTCTACCCCTTTTTTCTCTTCTTGCTTGGGCCTGGCCGTTGCCCCGGGTCTTAATCCAAATCCCTTCGGTTTCACCAGGTCCCCAATCTTTATGCCCTTTTTCCGGCAAAACCCGGCCCTTACTTCCAGGGCCGTAAAAACAGGCAAGGGAAAGGCATAGTATTTATCCCCTGCAGCGTATTCAAAGATACCTACGATGCGGGTTTCTTTGTTAATCAGGATGATATCAATGGGAAACTTAAGGCCTTTGGTAGTAAAGGTATATACGCCTTCGCGTGGAAAGATAAAAAACAGCCCCTGGTCTTCTTTTAAATCTCCTGAATCCAGAAGCCCCTGACGCCATTCCTCCGGGGTCTTGGCCAGTCTGACATCCAGGCTGTAAATTTTTTCAGGGGTAAAGACAGCCACCTGCCCCTTATCAAAACAAAGCCCCCTAACCGGGAGGAGGCTTAAAACCAATAACAGAACTAACCTTGAAAACAATTTCAAGCTGTTTTTCTTATCCTCCTAAGCTGCCGGATAGAAATACCTGCCAAAAATATGGCAAAGATGATGGTTCCCCATTCGGTCAAGGTAGGTACATTCGCTGCCGCAAGGTTAATAGTCAAGGTAGGGGCAGTCTCTTCAAAAGATATCCACTGCTGATCAGCATCAGGGCTGATGAGGACAAAGCCTGACCAATTTCCAACTCCAGCTCCAAAGAGGTCATTCGAGAGTTCACTTGTTACATCAATATTATCATAGCTCGTGTCTGCAGCAGGGATGGCGTTAAAAAGGGTAGTAATGGCCGGGCCATTAACGCTGTCATAATCAGCCGCGGTAATACTCCCATCCTCAGTGATGTCTTCCATGTCATAGAGGTTTACTGTCATGGCATCGCCGGGATAAACAGGGGAGTAGTATCCGCCATAGCCGCTAACCTCCAGCCCACCCAGGCTGGCGCTGACAAAATTCGCCGGTGTCACCCCTGCCAGACCGGAGATGTCAAATTCGAGTGCGGACCGGTACCATGTGTAGTAAGATGTTGTGTAGGTGTGGCCTACTCTAAGCCCTGGATCCATCCCTGATCCATATAGAGTTCCCATATAATAGTAGCTATGCCATGGCGTCCCTGTAGTATCCGGCGGAGTTAACACAATCTGGGCATTGGCACTACCTGACAGCAAAATCACCAACCCGAAGACAAGCAATGACTTCTTCATTTCTCTCCCCCTTTCTTTATAATTACCCTAGCTTTTGCCCTTTTTTGTCCCCCCATCCATCTTTTTTGCAGACTGAACATGTTAGGGTCCTCTGCCAGAAGCATCCTTATCTGCTTCGGGGTTAAATGCCCTCTTATCTTTAGCTTCATATTGACCATCTCTTTAAACATCTGCTGACGGGCATCAATAAGTTTATCTGAAGCTTCATCAAATTTTTCCTGATCCAGCTTTTCCCCGGCAAGTAAGTTATTTACCTCTAATCGCGACTTCTGTGCCTTGGCACTCAGGTCAATCCGCTGTTGCCGATAAGTGTCGAAGATATTATCCATCTCCTTAATCTGCTTTTCCGTCAACTTAGCCGTTTCTTTTAGCTCCTTACACTGCCACCACTGACCATGGGCCAGGGAGGTAAAGAAAAAAATCAAGGAAAAAAGAATAATTAAAATCCTCATAATAATATTCTAATCGTATGATTCTTATTATTTGTTAAGCAATAGTTTGACAGTTTCGCAAAAAAGTCTAAACAAAT
>PQXE01000036.1 GCA_003194495.1 Deltaproteobacteria bacterium | reverse complement strand
TTGTTGCAGTCCGGCGTAAATTGAAGTTCTTGAGCACTGCACAAGATTTGAAAGATAACTTATGCCTCCTCGTGGCAACTTTTCGGCTTCCGTGGCAATATATATTCTTCTTTCCTTTTCAGAAAGCTGAAGCACAGAAATCCTGGAATGTGATCTCCATACGTCATGTTGGCGGCTAGCCATTCAGTCCTCTTCCAGAATTTAGGGGACGGAGTTAGTTTATAGGGAATTTAGGAGACGTGACGTTGATTTGGCGAGTCGCCATCATGGTGGCATGCCTCGACACAGACAACTCAATATACCCGGTGCGATTCATCATGTCATCACCAGGGATTTAAATCACCAAGATATCTTTCTTGACGACTGGGATCTGAAGGGGATGACCCATAAAGAGGAATTGAAAAGGCAAGGCTGGGACCTAAATCGTATAGTGAATGAAGTTTGCCATATGTTTTCGGTTGATCCTGATGATTTGCACAAAAAAGGCAGGGCCAACGGTCTTTCATCTGCCAAGGATTTGATTTGTTATTTGGGATACTACCAGCTTGGCATCAATGGGAAGGAATTGGCCCGGTATTTCGGTATATCCCGGCCTCCCATCTCGCAGGCCATCAAGCGAGGTGAAAAATTTGCAAAAGAGAATGATGTTAAACTATTAAGCTAACTCCAAATCCCCAGGCTGAATGACCAGCACGGGGATTTCCCTTTTTTATCCTCAAACCGTCTTGTGTCCAACCCGGCACGCGTGATCGTGATACACAAATATGCTCTGGCAGGTCTTCTGGCTCCCCCGCCTCTTTAGCGACCTTCCCATCCCGACTTTCACGGGATTCCCTATTAAGCCCATGAGGGCACCGAATTTTCTTTATCCGAAAGCAGGTGCCATTGTCAAGGGAAAATAATCGTGTAGCATAGAGACAAATCGGAGCATTCAAGAGATATGTCTGTATTTCCAAAACATTACGGGGTGATAGTAATAGGTGCCGGGCATGCCGGGTGCGAAGCCGCCCTGGCTGCCGCGAGACTCGGGGTTCCCTGCTGCCTCCTTACCATAAACCTGGACTGCATAGCTGCTATGAGCTGCAATCCTGCTGTTGGCGGCCTGGCCAAGGGGCATTTAGTCCGGGAGGTAGACGCCCTTGGTGGCGAAATGGCGAAAAATACTGATGCCACGGGGATTCAGTTCAGACAGCTTAATACCTCAAAAGGGCCTGCGGTAAGGTCCTCCAGGGCCCAGTCAGACATGCTGCGCTATCGCCTCTCCATGAAGCAGGTCCTGGAGGACCAAGAAAACCTGGATGTATATCAGGCCATGGTAGGAAGGATACTGGCCAGGGAAGGACGGGTATACGGGATTGAAACCACGCTCGGCCAGGAAATTCATGCAAGTACTGTGGTGGTCACAACAGGGACATTTCTCAAAGGACTCATCCACATAGGGCTTAACCGTTTTCCAGCCGGACGTATGGGCGATCCTCCGTCCAACAGGCTCTCAAGATCCTTGGCAGAATTGGGTTTCCGCATCGGAAGGCTTAAGACAGGCACTACCCCTCGCCTGCACGCACGGTCAATCAACTTTGAGGGACTTGAGGTCCAGAAAGGAGACCTACGACCAAGGCCTTTTTCATTTGCCACGAAAAAAATTCCCTTGCGACAATTGCCCTGTTATCTGACCTATACCAACGATAAGACACATAAGATCATCCAGGGAGGATTGGACAGGTCCCCGCTTTTTACCGGCGTAATCGAGGGTGTAGGTGCCAGATACTGCCCGTCAATTGAGGACAAGGTCTTCCGTTTCCCTGAAAAGCCAAGGCATCAGATATTTCTGGAGCCCGAGGGACTGGATACAGTTGAAATCTATCCCAATGGTATTCCCACAAGCCTGCCTATAGACGTACAACTGGCAATGGTCAGGAGCATAGAGGGGCTTGAAAACGCAGAGATACTTCGACCCGGATATGCAATAGAGTATGACTATGCAGACCCAGTGCAGCTCAAGCCTTCCCTGGAGACCCATCTGGTCAAAGGCCTTTTCTTTGCAGGACAGATCAATGGGACATCCGGTTATGAAGAGGCTGCGGCCCAGGGCCTCATGGCAGGCATAAACGCTGCCCGGCAGGTGCGGGAAGAGGACCCTGTGATTATCGACCGGTCTCAGGCCTATATAGGTGTACTGATAGATGACCTTGTGACCAAAGGCACAAAGGAGCCCTACAGGATGTTTACCTCAAGGGCGGAGTATCGGCTGCTCCTGAGGGAAGATAACGCTGATCTCAGGCTTATGCCTCTTGGAAGACGTATCGGCCTTGTGGATGATAATGCATGGGGACTGTTTGAAAGGAAACAACAGGAAATTTCGCGTGGTCTTGAAATGATCAAAAGAATAAAGCTCCACCCAGGGGCGGAGTTGAATAACTGGCTTCAATCCCTTGGTTCAAAACCCATCAGGCAGCAGGTCAGTATTGAAGACATCCTGCGTCGCCCTGAGCTTGATCTCAAAGCTATGGCCGAAAGATATACCGAGCTGAAGGACCTGTCCTCTGAAGCAGCATGCCAGGTAGAAATCAAGACCAAGTACTCAGGCTACGTTGCTCGTCAGGAAACTGAGGTGGCCAAATTCCAAAAATGGGAATCTGCCCGCCTCCCATATGACATGGATTATAAAAACATCCCAGGGTTGTCCACTGAAATCAAGGAGAAGCTGAACGCTCAAAAACCTGATTCCCTTGGAAGGGCCTCACGAATTTCCGGAATTACACCGGCTGCAATCACCGCTGTCCGGATTTATCTGAAAAAGAAGGGTCTGATTTGATTGGAAAGTTCAACCTGAAAGAGGCCCCCTGCTCGACTTCTTCCAGTTCAATGCTGCCACCCATCTGCAGGGTCAGGTCTTTGGCAAGAAACAGGCCCAGTCCCAGCCCTTCCTCTTTTGTGCTCGCAAATGGCTCAAAGAGCCTGTCACGCATGGTCTCAGGCACCCCCGCGCCATTATCCTTTACCCTGACAATCACCTGCTCATTGTCCCTTACTGCACTTATAGACAGAAGCGAGGCGGCAGTTTCCGATGAAAGGGCATTTTGCCCGAGCAAAAACAGCAGATTTTGTAACAGATCCGGATCTGTCTCAATGGTAATTTCATCCGGGCACTCGATATTTATCTCGCATGAATGATCCAGAGAATCGAGTCTTTTCTTTACATCATCAAGTAAGCAGCATAGTTCTACATCCTTGAAATATGGCTCTCTTCCCTTATAAAAATTCGATATTTCGTTTATTTGTTTGGCGAGATTTCTGGCCTCATGATAAATGGCTTCTGCCTGGTCCTTTAATGCCATATCCGTGCTTAGATGTCTTGCGAGCATCTGTGCCTGTCCGGCCAGTATGGCAAGAGGGGTCTTTACCTGGTGGGCCATCTGCGCAGTCATCTGGCCAAGGAGGGCCAGCCTTTCATGCTTTTTAAACTTCCGGGCCATAAGAAAGCTCTCTGTGACGTCCTGTACAAGGACCAAATCCTGAGATCCGGAAGTCGGCAACATGCTTAATTGAACAACAGTCTGGTCTAACTCAAGTATTCTGGGACTATTTTCTTGCAATGACGCCAATAGTCCGGTTAAGGACTGACCGCTTCTCATGTCCTCGGGCAATAGCTCAACAGCACTTCGGTTTATCTCATTTATCCGGTTGCCTTTAAGTTCCAACAAACCTAAATGAAGGGCATCGGCCACTTCCCTAAGCCGCTTTGACGCCTCTATTGCTTCCTGATATTTTGCTGAAGCAAGTCCGACAAGCAACTCCGAATGGAAAGAAGACGGTTCGGTATTTGAAGCCCTGCGCTTCCGTAGAATCACCACTAGGGCCATACATGTAAAAAGCCAGAGTAAGAGTAAGATGCTTAGAGAGAAAAAACAGGTTGTTGACATTACACCCCTTTATCGTTTTCGGTAAAAAGGCTAAAGAAGTTAAATAATAACCGTTCACGGGTTCAAAGGTTCTGGGTTTGTTGGGTTTGAGGGGAACCGCAAAGCGGAACTATGGAACGAGGAGAGCATACGTCATACCCCCTAAATTTGAGAATATTGGGGCATGGCACTTGGCCCGAGACCGCAAGGTCAACGGAAGAAAGATAACCCTGAACCCGTGAACGGTAACGTTAAATACTAAGAACTTTATTGAAATAATGCTTAAGCCGGAACCATGTAATCCCGAGGTATTCGTGACATGCAAGGTCGGATTTTCTGAGATTGTCGGGATTAGGCCAAAGACCCCATAGACTCCACTGATTCTGAGACCACTGAAAATCACAAGGGACGGGGTAAACTTTGAGGTCCATGTCTTTTGCGATCAAGAGGACCCTCGGGATGTGTGCGGCAGATGTCACCAGGTAGAAGGGCGTTTGGCCCATGATTTCACTTACAGCCCTCATGTTCTCCTCAGTATCCCTGGAGTTTTCCTCCAGAGACACTTCCACGTTGCTTGGCAGACCCACTTCCTTAAGCCAGGAGTAGGACATCTGTGCTTCAGAAGACGGACAGCCGGTAGGCCTGGCACAACCACCAACAATTACAAGCTGTTTAATAGTCGGATTGTCGCGACAAAGTTCTCGAACTTTTAGTAGTCTGAGCCTTGTGCTTGGCATAAGACGGTCTGCAATCGGCCTATCCTCATCAGGGAAGGCCCCTCCGCATAGCATCACCACTGTAGTTATATTATCACTTGCAGATGTAGTTGAATTGTCAGATTGGACTGAACGCTCAAGGCCCCAAATCAAGAAATTGGCAACAGGCGCGCTTCCGGCTGAGCCATAAACAAGAAAGGCCACGACGAATAATGTTCGGGCCAAATTCCGCCGCCGCTTCAGGGGCCAGATGAAAAAGCCAAAAAAGAGGCACACAAATATCATGCCGGAAGGCATCAACAGAAGAGATATCCCTTTTTTAAAAACAAAACCCATGGCATCTAAATCCACAGTAAGAATTGAGGAATTGCGAATTGAGGAATTGAAAAATTGAGGAATTTATTGATTCTAATCCCTCAATCCCTCAATTTTTTTAATGGCGGGGTCGACGAGACTCGAACTCGCGACCTCTGGCGTGACAGGCCAGCGTTCTAACCAACTGAACTACGACCCCATATCTGATATCTTTTCTCAAAACGTGGTAGGCGGAACAGGGCTTGAACCTGTGACCCCCGGCTTGTAAGGCCGATGCTCTCCCAACTGAGCTACCCGCCCGCAAAGTTGCGAATATTCTGTAACATCTGTTTTAATTGGTGTCAAGCTGATAACTCCGCACTATCATTAGCGAACAACATCACCTATACGTTCGAATCTTGGCCAAAATTTATCCGAATTCCAACTCCAATAAATAGTAATTGCCTCACCTTTCACGTCCTTGATGGGTACAAATCCCCAGAATCTACTATCATAACTTTGATCCCGGTTATCGCCCATTACAAAGATTTTGCCCTTCGGAACAGTCACAGGTCCCATGTTATCCCTTGGTTGAACTGACCCAGGGAATATCCGGGGGTCTGTGTGCTGCATACCCTGTGGATCAGAAAATAGTTTTCCGTTTACATATACATTCTTGTTTATTACCCGGACAGTGTCTCCCTCTATGCCAATCACACGTTTTATGAAATCTTTTTTCTTGTCCATTGGATAAATAAAGACCGCCACATCTCCGCGCTCAGGTTTTTTGCCCGGGATCCAGAGTTCCCTGGTAAATGGATTCCTGACACCATAAATGAATTTATTTACGAGTATATGATCACCTATGAGAAGCGTGCTCTTCATTGAACCGGAGGGAATCTTAAAGGCCTGGGCTACAAAAGTCCTGATAAATAGAGCAAGGACTAGGGCAATAAGAATCGCCTGCAGATATTCCCATGCCACCGACTGCCAGGAGCGCTTATTAGACTGTTTTTTTGCTGAAAAAGTGGACTTGTTCATGGTGCGCGGATAATAACTCCATAGATTCGGGACTGCAAGTGGTCTCTTCTCTTAATTAGTGCCTGAACGAAAATCCCAAATTTTGTTTTCTCAATTTAGGCCGTGGACCATTAACATGTTAAGATTATTACACCTTCAACACACTCAGAAAGGCCTCCTGAGGTATTTCTACATGGCCGATGTGCTTCATTTTCTTTTTTCCTTCTTTTTGCTTTTCCAGCAACTTGCGCTTACGAGTGATATCACCCCCATAGCATTTGGCTATAACGTCTTTTCTGAATGGAGCAACACGTTCTTTGGCAATAATATTGTTTCCAATGGCTGCCTGGATCACGACTTCAAACATCTGCCGGGGTATTACCTTGCGCAAGCGGCCCACAAGTTCCCGGCCTCTGTAATAGGCCTTGTCTTTGTGCACTATGACCGAAAGGGCGTCAACCGGTTGTTTATTGATAAGGATGTCCAGCTTGACCAATCCGGCTGGTCTATGTTCAAGGAAATCATAATCAATAGAGGCATAACCTCTGCTGATCGACTTTAACTGATCGTAAAAATCCAGAACAATTTCATTGAAAGGGAGTTCGTATTTTAGCAGCACCCTGTTTTCAGTGAGGTAGCGCATATCTACCTGTTGTCCCCTTTTTTTATCGCACAACTGCATAATAGGGCCGATATATTCCTTGGGGACGTAGATCTCCATTCGGACAAAAGGCTCTGCTATTTGCTCTATTTTATCCGCTGACGGCATCTGGGCAGGATTGTGTACATGGACGATTTCCCCGCTGATAAGTTTGATTTGATAAGATACTGACGGGGCCGTATTTATGAGGGACAGCTTGTACTCCCGCTCAAGACGCTCCTGCACGATTTCCATGTGAAGAAGCCCTAGGAAACCGCACCTGAATCCGAATCCCAGGGCCGCAGAGCTTTCAGGCTCATAAGAAAAGGCCGGGTCGTTCAACCATAGCTTTTCAACAGCCTCTTTCAACTGATCGTACTGGGCCGGATCTACCGGATAAAGACCGCAAAATACCATTGGCTTTACCGGCTCAAAGCCGGGCAAGCGGCTTTCGGCAGGACGCCTTTCCTCTGTAATGGTATCGCCTATCCGTGTATCACGCACGGCCTTTATGCCGGCAGTCAGAAATCCCACTTCTCCAACTGTCAGTTGATTCGTATCTATCGGATTAGGGGAAAAAATGCCTGTCCTGTCCACTTCATAGGTCTGATTCGTGGACATCATGCGTATACGCATACCAGGTCGCAGTGTGCCTTCTACAACCCTGATCAATACAACTGTTCCTTGATATGAATCAAACCATGAATCAAAAACAAGTGCCCTGAGTGGTAAGCCGGGATCTCCTGCAGGGGCTGGAATCCGGCGTATTACCGCTTCCAGGATCTCTTTTGTACCCAGACCCTCTTTTGCACTTGCCAGTATAGCCCCGGAGGTATCGAGCCCTATGATGTCCTCTATTTCCTGCGCAACCCTTTCAGGGTCTGCACTGGGTAAGTCAATTTTGTTCAGCACCGTTATGATCTCAAGATCATTTTCCAGTGCCAGGTAAACATTGGCCAGGGTCTGGGCCTCCACGCCCTGGGTGGCATCAACTACAAGGAGGGCCCCTTCGCAGGCTGCAAGACTCCTTGAGACTTCATAAGAAAAATCCACATGGCCGGGCGTATCTATCAAATTAAGCACATAGGTTTCTTTATCTTCAGACCGATATTTAAGCCTCACCGTCTGGGCCTTGATAGTGATCCCTCTCTCCCTTTCCAATTCCATCTGGTCAAGAAATTGTTGTTTCATTTCCCTGGCTGATACTGTACCGGTAAATTCCAGAATACGATCAGCAAGTGTAGACTTGCCGTGATCAATATGGGCAATTATCGAAAAATTACGAATTTTCTTCGAATCGGTCATAACCATCTATTATTTTTAATTTCCTTTGCGCCTTTGCGCCTTTGCGTGAGGTTCTTTTACATAGCAAGCCAAAAGTAGTTTACACTTTTAGGGATAATATACCTCAAAAAATATGACTTGTGCGATTAGCGGTTAGCTATTAGCCGTTAGGTTTTAGCTTAACAATCCGTTTTTATACAATGTTTTTACCTAATGGCTAATGGCTAACAGCTAATGGCTGGCATCCGTCTATGTTGAAAAAGTGTAAACTACAGAATGAAGGATGCCAAAAATGCCTAATATTTATTTTTTTCTGTATAAAGTTAAGGAAAAAGAAAAAACTGCCGAAGTTATAATATAGATGGCATAAATCATATCTCAATTTTGCCGGTAAACCGAATAATGGAATAAAATGAAATTTCCTTCTCTGCCAAAAAAATGGGGACAGCGTCAACGCCCTACATTGGGGCTGGATATAGGTTCACACAGCATAAAAATTGTTGAGCTTTCCAGCAGCAGCACAAACTATACTATCAGGTGCGTTGGCCGTGCCTTAGTGCCACCCCAGGCCATAGTAGATGGTTCAATAAAAGAACCGGATAAAGTTGCAGAGGTACTAAAGGCACTTCTAGGCAACCTCCGGCCCAAAACTAAATACGCGGCCACATCTATCGCTGGCTATTCTGTCATTGTCAAGAAAATAATCGTTCCATATCAGGACGAAGTCGAGATAGAACGCAATTTGATTTTCGAAGCAGAAAAATACGTACCGTTTGAAATAGAAGAAGTTTATGTAGATTTTTATGCGCTGGATGGAGAACGCAAAAAAAACAGTGGGACGGAAATTTTCCTTGTTGCCGCCAAAAGAGAGATTGTTGATGAATACGCCGCCCTTATGCAGGAAGTCGGTTTGTCCCCGGCAGTGGTGGATGTGGATGCATTTGCCCTTGGGAATGCCTTTGAAGGTGCCTTTGGCCTTTTAAATGAACCTATAGTCTTAGTGGACATTGGAGCCCAAAAAACAAATATCAACATAGTTTTACAGAGCACATCTCTTTTTGCAAGAGACATGGCATTTGGAGGAATTCAGCTTACAGAGGCTATTCAGAATGCTACAGGGCTGGAATATGTAGATGCGGAAAGGATAAAAGTTGCCGGGTCTGAAGACATGGCAATCATGAAAGAAGTGACATCGGTGTGCAATGAGTTATGTGGTGATTGGGCATCAGAACTGAAAAAGGCAATAGATTTCTATAGGGCAAATTCAAGTACGGAAGATTATCCCACGCAAATATACACCAGTGGGGGTTCTGCCTTTTTAAAAGGGCTTGATATGTTTTTTGACGACATAATAGGCCTGCCGGTGAAGCTATTAAATCCGTTGCATGGTTTTTCTGTCGATCATGGCATAGAGCCTGAGTATATTTCCTCTGTCGCTCCACAAATGGCAATAGCCACAGGACTTGCGCTGAGGACCCTGACAAAATGATTCAAATAAACCTCCTCCCGGTTCGAGAATGGCGTAAAAAAGAGGCGGTTCGCCAGCAGATTTCAATCTTTGTCCTGTCTCTAATCCTCTTGATGCTTGGTTTATTGGTCACTGGATTAACGATTCAAGGAAAAGTAAGGGCTCAAAGGCAAGAACTGGCAACATTAGAAAAAAATAAAGCAAAATTCGCCTATGTAAACAAAAAGATACAAACAGTAAACAAAAAACGAAAACAAGTCGAAGATAAATTTAAGGCCATAGAAAAACTTCAAGAAGGTCGTACAACAACGGTTAAAATTCTGGATGAAATTGTAAGTTCAATACCTATTGATCGTTTATGGCTCACTAAATTAAGCCTTAAGGAAAATAATGTGCAACTTGGTGGAGTCGCCCTTGATAACCATACGGTAGCTCTTTTTATGCGACGCCTGGAAACATCACCAATGTGCAGATCGGTAAACTTGATAAATACCAGGCAGAAGTCAATCCAGGGACATGCCCTTATGGAGTTTGGGCTTCAACTGAACATTCAAACTCAACAAAAGAGCTAAGAAGTCGTGAAATTTAACAAACCAAGCTGGAAGATACCTCCCGGACTTTTTCAAACTGTCTATTCCCTTCCTGTTTGGCAAAAGGCCGGCATATGGTTGCTCGTTGTAATTATTCCTATCGCCCTGTTCTGGTTTTTTTTCCTATCCGTTCGTTTAGAAGAAATAAAAACCATGTCTGAGAAAATCCCGAAACTGAAGCAAGAACTGGTCAAGCTGGAAGCTAAGTCCAAACAGATTCCTCAATTGGAAGAAGAATTGAATATCATGAAGGGAATTTTACAAAAGGCTTTGAAGCTACTGCCGGAAAAAGAAGACATTCCGACATTTTTGCCTGAGATTTCTTCACTTGGTAATGAGGCCAGACTGGATTTTTTATCCTTTAAACCACAAAAGGAACAGCCAAAGGCCTTTTACGCTGCTATTCCCATTAGCATGGAATTCAATGGACCATTTCATAACACCGTCGATTTCTTTGATAATATCAGTCGCATGGCTCGCATCGTGCACATAAAAGCAGTCTCAATGGGAAAGGCCAAGAAAACCACGAAGGTCTGGAGTCAGAAGGGACCAGCAACCGGCAACCAAAAAACCGAGGCTTCAAGCGAAGCAGCACCAATAAAAGGAGGCGGAGAGGGCCCTACTGAAGGCCAAGAGGTCAAACGAGGCAGTACCTGGATAATAAATACCCGTTGTGAGGCCGTAACCTATCGTTTTCTCAGCCCGGAAGAACAGCAGGCCAAAAAGAAAACAAAAAAGAAAAGGAAGTGATTAGGCGGAAGCTGGAAGACTGTTAGATCACTTCAGCCTTCAACCTAAAAATAAATGACATGAGCAAGCAGGCCATAACAAAAATCTATTATAGAGCGTTTATTGCTTATACGGTTCTGCTTATCACTATTTCTTTATGTGGCCTTTGTTGTCTGTCCGGATGTAAAGATAAAACGACCGTAACTCCTGCAGCGCCTTCCATCACAAAAAAATCGACCGCAATTAATTCAAAAAAAGTAAAGGATTTTCAGGTTAGACTGGAACATCTCTTAGAGCCTGCTACTTATTATTACAGCTCGGAAGGAAAACCCGATCCATTTCAGCCGTTTTTGAAAACAGCACAGAAAGTTTCCCGGCGGACAGCTAAAAAACAACGCCCGAAAAAAGAGGTCAGGAGGCCGGAAATTTGCGCTACACCATTGGAGTGTATGGATGTCGGCCAACTGACACTGGTAGGCATTATTGCCAATGATAAAGGTAACAGGATTGCCATGGCCCAGGACGCTGCCGGGATCGGGTACTTTTTGCAGCCTGGTCTGCGGGTCGGCTATAGGAACGGCAGGGTTAAAAAAATCTTTCTGGACAGAGTAATCGTAGAAGAAGAACTTGAAGACATCCGCGGTGAACTGACTTTGCAGGAGAGGGTACTGTTACTGCATCCGGAGGGAAAATAATGGGTTGCAAACGGAAAATCTCATGCCTTTTGATTGTCTTTTTGGTCGGGGTATTCTGGTGGGTGCCGGGCAACAGGCCTGCAATAGGCAATGAGCCAAGCCAGAGCGAACCGGAGCAGGAAGACATATCCCAATGGATAGATGAACTTGAATCCCGGCTTCCCGACTCTGAAAATAATGAAGAACCAGATGAAACGAAGGATTTTACCGCTTCAAAAATTAGTAAAACCTATGGTAATAATTCAGCGGCAAAATTGGTGAGTGATGCTGACAATGATAAAATTAGTGTGGATCTCTTCAAAGTGGACCTCCACAATGTATTTCGTTTGCTGGGTCAGGTCAGTGGTAAGAACATTGTAGTAGATGAATCGGTAAAGGGTACCATTACGCTGGCCCTGGAAAACGTGCCTTGGACCTTTGTTTTGGATGTAATTAAGAATTTAAAGGGCTTGGCCAGCAGCGAGCGTAATAACACCATCATGATTTACCCGGCCAGTAAAAAATTAACCTGGGCAGAAGAAGCCGCAGAAGGAAAGGAGCACCTTGATGTTCAAATTGAATCCCTTCTTATTGAAAAAGAGCAGGAACTCATCATCGACAAAGATGGAATTCCCGTTGAAGGGGGGCAGCAAGGCGGCATTCAGATTCAGCGCATTATGGACATTCAAACACCTATTGAAGAGGTTGCCAAGGCGCAGGATCTTATTAATAGAGCAGTTAAGCTTGAGAAACAGGGAGCAGTTAACCAGGCATTAAAACTCTATGTTGAGGCATCGGATATCTGGCCGGAAAATGTATCGCTGGCTAAAAAAATATCGGCATTAGCACTTGGCCCGGGAGGTCAGGAACTGACTGCTTTTAATTTTGCCAGAAGAGCACTTCGTTTTGAGCCTAAAGACAGCGAAGCAACCACTTTTGCAGCAGTGGCGCTGGCCCGAATGGGGAAAACGGATGAGGCGAAAATCTATTTTGAACGCGCAATGGGTACCGCCACACCTTCCTTGCATACGCTATATAACTATGCGGTCTTCTGTGAATTTGAAGGTGAGTATCGACAGGCGCTCCGGCTGTTAAACAATATTGAGGCCAATTATGAGCTTTCGCCAGACGCCATGCTCCTGCGGGCGCGAACTTTTGAACATCTAGGTCAAATTAACAAGGCAATAACTGAATATAGGGCAGTCTTGCAGGGAGGAACATCAATTCCTCCGGAATCACAGCGATACGCAAAAGAACGAATGGAAATTCTGATGGCAGCCAAGTTGAGCGATTAGATGTTAGCTATTAGCATTTAGCTTTGAAAAATCAAGACATTACGTTAATTAGAAATAATCCCCAACGGGTTCACCCTGCTGAATCCCCCAAGGGGGCATCGAAGCTGCATTCAACAGGGTAAAAGTTTGTAATAGCAAAACTTCCTGTAATCATTAAGCTAATAGCTAACCGCTAAAGGCTAATAGCTCGTTTATGGAGGGACGAAGATGTACTCCAATATGAATAAATCAAACAACAGATTCCATCGCATCCGGCACTATACTGAGGGTATGTTCCTGTTATTCCTCATGATTGGATTTATGACCGGATGCGTAGCTTCCAAGCAAAGCCTTACATCCACTCCTGAAGCACAACCTAAGACTGACCAAGGAATAGAAGATGCAAATGCGAGCTCACAGACTGAGGTTCAGCCTGAAAAACAATCTGTCCCTTACAGTGCTCCCGCATCATCCCGTCCGACCGTAAGCTGGCAACCTTCGTTCACGGTCGAAGACATACAAGTTAAAGAAAGTACGTTAGGGCTTCCTGAGTTGAAGGTCGGCGCAAACATAGAATCTCAAAGTGGAAAAGTAGTCCTGCGGGACATTATTAAAGGGTTGGCAAACTTGAAAGGCTTTAATGTCAGCTGGAATGAAGACGCCGCCCCAAACGCGATGGTGGATGTCGACATCAAGGCAAATGATGATTTCTGGATAGCATTGGACAACGTGCTTCGTCAACTGGATTATTTCTTTGAGTTCAAAAATGACACGCTCATTATCGGGTATAAACAGACAAAGACCTATCAGGTATCTATGCCGAATGTTTCATATACGTTTACCACTGCTATAGGTGGTAATATGCTTGGCGGATCTACCAACACTGACAATCTTGGGGAGGTAAGTCTTGCTACTGTTCCAACAGAAGAGCAGGAAACAGAAGGCAGCCAAACCCGCTATATCAATCGATATGATCTCTGGAAGAGTTTTAGACAAAATCTCAATCAGATATTGGAGATATGGGAACCGAAGGCTCCTGAAAGGGAGGAAATAGCACCAACAGTCCAAGCACAACCACGACTTGCTGCCATACAAGTACAACAAACAGCCACTCCAGAACCTTCCGAGCCGGCAAGGTCGGGAAAGGGCTCATTTACCATTGATGAATCGCTGGGTATCGTTACAGTGAATGCGCCCCCATCGCTTCAAAAGCATGTAACAGACTATATTGACACCTTCAAATCGTGGCTGTATCGCCAGGTAGCCATTCGAGCCGATGTTATTGAAGTAATACTTAAAAAAGAGTCATCAAGAGGGATCGATTGGTCCCATGTATTAAAAGCTTCTGTGAGAAATGAACCTTTAATCAGTGGAGCTGTTAAATTTGGTGATAATAACAAAGTGTACTATGTAGATTACTCTGGTTCCACCCCTCACAGCCAGGAAGGAATCCGTCTGGTCGGAGAAATCGACCTCAGCCCCATAGATTTCAACCTATTTGTCAATGCACTTGACGAACAGGGAACAGTACGTACTTTGTCACAACCTCGTCTGAACCTGCTTAATGGTTCTCCAGGCGTTTTGACAGTTGGTGAATCTGTTCGCTATATCAGTAAGGTAACTGCCATGAGAAGCGGAGATAGCGGTCAGGTTGATTATTCCATTGAAACTGAAGACGTTATGTCAGGTTTGTCTTTCTCCGTTCTATGTAATATACTTGGAGATGATGAAGTGGTTTTATATCTGACTCCTGTTGTTTCCGAACTCAGAAAAATTGAATACGAGGACTTCGGCGCGGCTGAAGTGAAAATCGGGCTACCCGAAGTTGCACTCCGTCAGATGACAACCATGGCAAAAATCCGGGACGGCGACTTGCTAATCCTTGGCGGGTTAATTAATGAAAGCCGTACCGAAAACAATACAGAGGTACAGTTTCTTGGCAGGATCCCATGGGTCAAATGGCTATTCAAGAACGAACTCAAGTCAAAAGAAAAAGCGGAATTGATAATTATTCTTCGACCTCACATACTTCCTATGTAAATTCAGAGCAGATTACACTGCAAATGCAGATCGGATTTGTGACCAAAAAGAAGCTATCTGACCCTACTAATCCCCTTTTAGGCCCTTCCCAGGGCCTTTTTTTGTTAAGTGCTTAACAGCCTTAACTCATTGACAATATGTCGCCACAATGGTTTAGTGAAATTGGTCATTGGTCATCAGTCATTGGGGAAATTGTGACCCTGATCCTCTGAACGGTTACCATTTAAATATCTGAGAGATACTTATGAAAGAAATAGAAGAAGATAAGTCAATAACAAGATTCGGAGTCTCTATTCCTCATGATCTGATTCGTGCCTTTGACAAATACATCAGAGAGCGGGAATACAGCAACAGGTCAGAGGCCATTCGCGACCTGATAAGGGAAAAATTAATAGAGCAGGAATGGGAAAAAGAGTTTGAGGGACAAAAGGTGGTTGGCGTTATCACCTATGTATTTGATCACCACAAGAGGGAGTTGGTAGATTCAATTATTGATATTCAACATAATTTTCCAGACCATGTTATAGTATCGCAGCATGTTCACCTGGATCACCACAACTGTCTGGAGGTAGTTATTGTCCATGGGGAACCGAATGCCCTGCGCCACCTAACCTACAAATTAAAAGCCCTTAAGGGTGTGAAACACTGCCGGCTTACCATGACCACTACAGGGACCAGCCTCAGCTAAACATCACATCGACCCCCTCCTTTACAGTAATACCAGTACAAGTCAGGAGTCTGCGAAAATGCAGGAACAGATAGAATTGTTTTCTGGAACCACCAAGTCGTGCGGCATTGCCGAAGAGCTCAAAAAGTCATATCTCGATTATGCCATGAGCGTGATAATCGGAAGAGCCTTGCCCGACGTCCGGGATGGACTCAAGCCGGTGCACAGGCGCATCCTCTTTGCCATGCAGGATCTGAGAAACGACTACAATAAACCGTATAAGAAGTCAGCCCGCATAGTGGGCGATGTCATAGGTAAATATCACCCCCACGGAGACTCTGCGGTTTACGACACAATAGTTCGAATGGCCCAGGACTTTTCCATGGGCTATCCCCTTATTGACGGTCAGGGAAATTTTGGATCGGTTGATGGAGATTCCCCTGCGGCCATGCGTTATACCGAAATCCGTCAAACCAAACTGGCCCATGAACTCATGGCGGATATCGATAAGGAAACCGTAGATTTTGTCGCTAATTACGACAACTCTCTTGAAGAACCCTTGGTGCTTCCCTCCAAGGTACCGAATTTATTAATCAATGGTTCATCCGGTATAGCCGTAGGAATGGCCACCAACATTCCTCCTCACAATCTCGGTGAGGTAGTGGATGCGCTGATCGCCCTTATTCAAAATCCGAACATGACCGTAGCCGATATTATGGAATATATTCCAGGTCCGGACTTTCCAACCGCCGGCTTTATATGCGGGAAAGGCGGCATCAAGTCAGCCTATGAGACAGGACGCGGAATCGTCAAAATGCGGGCCAGGGCTGTAGTGGAACAGCAAGCCAAAGGCAAGCGGGAACACATAGTTATTAACCAGATCCCATACCAGGTTAACAAGGCAAAGCTGGTAGAAAAGATCGCCCAACTTGCCCGTGATAAAAAGATTGAAGGGATCCATGCTGTGCGGGACGAATCCGACCGGGATGGAATGAGGATCGTAGTAGAGCTGAAAAAAGAGGGGATCGCCCAGGTAGTCCTCAACCATCTCTATAAACACACCGCCATGGGGAGCTCTTTTGGGACAATCCTTCTCTCCATAGTCAATGGCAGACCGGAACTCCTCAACCTCAAAGAGGTCCTGGCCCACTTCCTCCAGCACAGAAAAGTCGTAATCATCAGGCGCACTACATATGAGCTTAAGAAGGCCGAAGAGCGCGCCCATATACTCGAGGGCCTTAAGATCGCGCTTGACAACCTGGACGAGGTGGTGGCCCTGATTCGGGGATCGAGCACCCCTGCAGAAGCCAGATCAGGACTTATTGAGCATTTCGGACTCACGACCATTCAGGCCCAGGCAATTCTCGATATGAAACTTCAGCGCCTGACCGGCCTTGAGCGGAAAAAGATCCTGGAAGATTATCAGCAACTCCTGGACAATATCAAAAGCTATAAAGAAATCCTGGCAAGTGATGCCCTGGTCCTTGAAATTATTGAAAAAGAGCTCAGGCTCCTTAGGGACGAATACGCTATTCCCCGACGCACTGAGTTAATAGGGGACCCTGAAGAGATCAATATCGAAGACCTGATAGTTGAAGAAGACATGGTGGTAACATTATCGCACAGTGGCTATATCAAACGTAACCCTCTGAGCTTGTATCACAGCCAGAGACGTGGCGGAAAAGGTATCACCGGACTATCCCAAAAGCAGGAAGATTTTGTTGCTGATCTATTTGTGGCCTCCACTCATGATTATTTCCTCTGCTTCAGCAATCTGGGCAGGCTTTACTGGCTGAAGGTCCATGAGATTCCGCAGGCATCCAGGATGAGCCGCGGCAAAGCCCTGGTAAATCTTTTGCCGATTGACAGGGAGGCCAATGAGCATATTGCCGCTGTCGTGCCGGTACGTATCTTTGAACCGGATCGTTTTGTAATTATGGCAACAAAGAACGGAGTGGTCAAAAAGACCTCTCTTGAAGCCTTTTCAAGGCCCAGGCCGACAGGCATAATTGCGGCCACAGTACGCGATGGCGACGAAATTATAGCAGCCGCCATTACTGACGGCCAGGCTGATATATTTCTTGGCACCAGGCACGGACACAGTATTCGGTTTCCGGAAGACAACGTAAGATCCATGGGCCGCACTGCGGCAGGTGTGCGAGGCATTAAACTTTCCAAGGGGGACCGCATAGTCGCGATGGTGGTAATCTCAGAAGCCCGGAATACACTGTTTACGGTCACTGAGAACGGATACGGAAAGAGGACTCAGGTGAGCGAGTACCGTGTGCAGTCAAGGGGTGGAAAGGGCGTAATCAATATCAAGACCACAGAAAAGGTAGGCTCTGTAGTAGGCGTAATTCTTGTAAACGGCCATGACGAGGTCATGCTGATTGGTGCCGGCGGGAATATTATTCGAATAGGCGTTCAGGATGTACGCACAATCGGCCGATCTACCCAGGGCGTGCGCCTGATACGGATCCAGGAAGGAGACCACCTGGCAGCAGTGGCAAAGCTGGCTGAACAGGACGAGGAATGAAACGAGTAGGAGTATTGGGGGCCGGAAGCTGGGGAACTGCTCTTGCCGTACTTCTGGTCAACAAAGGAATTAAGACAGTACTTTGGGCCAGGAACCATGAGTTTGCGAAACAAATCCGCAAGAGCCGTGAAAATAAATCATACCTCCCGGGCATAGAATTGCCCGCAGCGCTGGAAATTACGTCAGATATTTCGATAGCTGTCACAGATAAAGAAGTCATACTCTTTGTAGTGCCCTCACATGGTTTCAGAGAGGTCGCCAAACAGGTCTCGATGGCCCTTGACGATCTTTCACAATTACCAAATCACCAAATCACCAAATCACCAAATCTTCCTTATGCCCTTGTCTCTGCCAGCAAAGGGATAGAAAACAAGACATTGCTCACCATGACGGAGATCATGGAGGAAGTGCTTCCCTCAAGGCTATCCGGCAGGTTAGCCGCCCTTTCCGGCCCAAGTTTTGCTCAAGAGGTAGCATCTTCCATCCCGACTGCTGTCACAATAGCAGCTTCAGAACCTAAACTGTGTACCGGTCTCCAGGACCTTTTTACTACTGAGACCTTCAGGGTTTATACCAGCTTGGATCTTATAGGTGTTCAACTGGGCGGGGCTTTAAAAAACGTCATGGCTATCGCCTCCGGCATATCAGACGGTATGGGATTTGGGACCAATACAAGAGCGGCCCTGATTACCAGGGGACTTGCAGAGATGTCGCGTCTGGGTATGAGGTTGGGTGCAAATCCTCTGACCTTTGCAGGGCTTGCCGGTCTTGGAGATCTTGTGCTTACCTGTACCGGAGACCTGAGCCGAAATCGCCAGGTTGGCCTGAAACTGGGCCAGGGCCGGTCCATTGAGGCCATACTGAAGGAAATGAGCATGGTGGCGGAAGGTGTCAAGACTACAAACTCAGTCTATGCCATGGCTGAGAAGTACAAGGTGGAGATGCCCATTACGAATCAGGTTTACAGGGTACTGTACCAGGGCCTTGACCCAAAAGATGCTGTTAACGAGTTGCTCACGCGGCCCCCACGTCAGGAACTTGGGGATATTCTGGCCTGAAGCCCGTGGGACAAAAGCGCACATACCGTTCCTTTATAGCCAGAAACGGCCTGACCGGCTTTCAAGTCCGCTACCAGGAAACCGACCTTCACATACAGGCTGACCGCAATCTTGAAAATGAAGTCTCCACATGGGTCATAGAGGTTAGGCTCTCTATTGAGGGTTATGCCCGCAGCCACCCTGGTTTTCTCGAAAGCTATACCCCCTTACCTGATGACCCTTTTGCTCCTGCCGTAGTCAGGGGCATGTTAGCAAATTCCGAAACTGCCGGTGTCGGCCCAATGGCCGCAGTGGCCGGAGCTATTGCCCAGCATATCGGTAAAAGATGTGTGGAGCTTACTTCAGGTGAGGTTATAGTGGAAAATGGCGGAGACATATTCCTCCGGGTCCTTGAGCCAATTACTTCAGCCATTTGGGCAGGCGCTTCGCCACTTAGCGGACGAGTCGGCATTGCCGTCGCGCCCAGCCGGATGCCGTTGGGAATATGCACCTCATCGGGTACAGTGGGTCATTCAAGGAGTCTTGGAAAGGCGGATGCAGTAACTATAGTCTCTCAATCCGTATCTTTGGCAGATGCAACGGCAACATCTATAGGAAATATGGTAAGAACAGAAAGAGATATAGACCCTGGCCTCAATGCCATACAAGAAATTCCCGGAATCCTGGGAGGAGTGATTATAAAGGGAACAAAACTTGGGATCTGGGGACAGATTGAACTTGTTCCGTTAAATCTGTAAGTAACCGTTCAAGGGTTCAAGGTTCAGGGTTCACCGTTCAGGGTTGCTTTTTATTATTAACCTTCCAACCTTTGAACCCTGAACCTCTGAACCTTCTTCGAAGGAGTTAGAAAAATGATGGAGATAGTCGTGCTTGGTTCTGGAACAGGTGTCCCTTCCATAAGGAGGGCCGGTCCTGCTACCTGCTTAAAGGTCGAAGGACAGACCCTGCTCATAGACAGTGCTGCAGGGACCTTAAGGCAACTGGTTAAGGCGGGTATATCCTATAATACGCTTGATATCTTGCTCTATACACACTTCCACCCGGATCACATAGGGGAGCTGGCACCCTTTGTTTTTGCCACAAGGTATCCGCCCGGATACGAGAGGAATTCTCCTGTGATGGTTCTGGCTGCTGAAGGGCTCAAGCAATTTTATCAGTCCCTGATACAGGCATTCGGACATTGGGTGGAACCTGAGCCCGGGAAGTTCATCTTCGAAGAGATACCACCGGAGATAAAAGCAGCAATGCAGTTCCCTCCCCTTACAATACGAAGTGCGCCCACAAAACATACTCCTCAGAGCCTGGCCTATAGAATCGAGACATCGGATGGAAGATCAGTGGTATTTTCAGGAGATACTGACTTCTGTGATGAACTGATAGAGCTTGCTCAGGGCACTGACCTTCTGGTTTTAGAATGCGCAGCCCCTGAGGGCTACAAGATCCCGGGGCACCTGACTCCCTCTGAAGCAGGAAAAATCGCCCAGGATGCCGGAGTTAAGCGATTGCTCCTTAACCATTTTTATCCGAATTGCGATGAGCATGACCTGATCACACCCTGCAGCAAGGTATACAAAGGCCCCATAATACTGGCAGAAGATTTTATGCGCCTGGTTTTTTGAACAGCAGGAAGTGTGAGCGGTTACGGACAATGCCCGGCTTTAGTTTATACTCAAACGAATTATCTATTGAAAAAAAGATCGCTCTGGCCGAATATTTATGGAAAAAATATGGAAAAGATCTGGCAGCAGACAGCGAAATTGACCGGCTCCTTGGATTTTACAGAAAAGAGATTTTAAGGAGCTATGAACTAATGGAGAAATTTGGTGTAGTGACTGAATGTGCCATGTGCGCGACCGAGGTCCCGGGTGGCGGCTGTTGCGGGGCTGGCATTGAAGATTGGTATGACGAGTTTGTGTTGCTGCTTAATTTGCTTCTGGAACGGAAGATACCCACTAAACGTCTTAAAAAAAAAGACTGTCTGTTTCTCGGCACCACTGGCTGTCGGCTCTTTGCACGGCACCACTTCTGTATCAATTATCTATGCTCACGGATTACTGACCTGCTGAGTCCGGCAGAACTTACAGCTCTGAGAGCCCAGTCGGGTAAAGAGATCTTCCTGTGTTGGCAACTGGAGCGGATTTTGAGAACCAGGGTTAATAATTCAACATATAGATAATTAGGATAGATATGACTGTTCCACGGATTCTGATTGTATCTCCCACAAAAAGGGAAATAGAGTCTTTTCTCCCGCTTGCCGGCAGATACAAGTGCCCTCACCTGGTGTGCGGCCTTGGACCGGGTAGCACCTCTTTTGAGCTGACAAGATTTATTGAGAGAAGAGGTGCGCCATATACCGTAATCCTGGCTGGTGTAGCAGGGGCATACCTGTGGGCGGATGTAGAGCTTGGGGATGTATGTCTTGCAAGTTCCGAAGCATATGGTGACTTGGGCCGTCAAGGTCCTTCGGGGATTGAGCCGATTTCCCTGGAAGGAGATAAAACGCAGACAGAGTTTGCTCTTGAGCCCGGATGGCGTCGAATCATTAAGCCGGATATTGTGAAAAAGTTTGGCATTCGTTGCGGCCCGATGGTCACTGTCTCCTGCGTTACAGGAACCAGTGATAGGGCTCGGGACTTGCATGAACGGTTTAAATCTATTGCGGAGAACATGGAAGGGGCTGCTGCCGCGCAGGTCTGCGATTACTATAAGGTCCATCTCCTTGAGTTTCGTGGTATAAGCAACTGGGTGGGCGATCTTGACAAAAAAAACTGGAGGTTGGACCAGGCACTGAATGCAACAGGCAAGGTCCTGGAAAAGGTCCTTGGGGTTTTATTGGATTAATGCCGGCTGTATGAAAAATATCGGGAGCAACAACAGGATCACCCTGGGGCTTTCTTCCTGCCCTAACGACACCTTTATTTTCTATGCCCTGCTTCACAACAAAGTACCCTTACAGTATAAAATATCGCCCTTAATGGCGGATGTGGAAGAGCTGAATCAGAGGGTTCTTGCCAGGTCTATTGATGTGAGCAAGGTATCTTTTCATGTGCTGGGGCATGTCCTGGATGACTACATGCTCCTCAGGTCAGGTAGCGCCATGGGGCGTGGCTGCGGGCCACTGCTCCTTGCAAGAACACCTTTAGATCCTCACAATTTTGAGCGATATAGGATTGCCATACCAGGGAAATATACGACTGCGGCGCTTCTTTTAAAGCTCTTCGCTCCAGGAGTTAAAGAGCTGGTGCCCATGAATTTTGCCCTTATCGCCCAGGCGGTTGCCGGGGGAGAGGTAGATGGAGGGATAATCATACATGAGACCAGATTTACCTATCATGACCTTGGTCTAATTTGCATCCAGGATCTTGGGACCTGGTGGGAAAAAAAGACCGGTTTTCCGATTCCCCTGGGCGGAATTATCGCCAAGCGTTCCCTGGGCATTGAATTGTTGCAGGCAATAGATGCCGCCCTTGGAATGAGTATCAAGTCAGCTTTTAAGGATCCTGATGCCGTTTGGGATTTTGTAATGGAGCATGCACAGGAGATGTCTTACGAGGTTATGAGAAAACATATAGATCTCTATGTCAACCAATATACCCTGGATCTCGGCGAGGAGGGTATAAAGGCAGTGGAATTTCTTTTGGAACAAGGACAAAAAAAGGGGCATTTTCCTTTAGGCCCGGCATGGACTTACAAAAAGCACTGGAAGGCCCTTAAATCTGGGTTGAGCGTTCACGGTTCCGGGTTGAAAAGTTGAGAATATCAACAGACTATAACCTTTGAACGCTGAACCCTGAACGGATTATTTGTCTGGAGGACATCAAATATGGAGGTTAATACAACGGCGAACGTATGGACCATGATGATCGGGGCAGGACTTGTGGTCAAAATGGTCCTTATAATGCTAGTGGTCTTTTCAATCCTTTGCTGGACCGTAATACTGGCAAAGATCAAGCGATTTCGTCAGGCAAGACTTGGGAATGAGGATTTTGAAAAGCTTTTTTGGGAAAGTTCCAGTCTCACTCAGGCATATAGCCACGCCAGGGTGCTGCCGGAGACCCCTATGGCAGGAGTATTTCTTGAAGGATATAAAGAGTTGAAGCGTCTTCAGAAATGTCCTAAACCCAGGGACACGGCTATTGGCCTGAGGGTGTGGCTTGAGACCCTGGAAAGGAGCCTTAACAAGGGTATCCAGGAGGAGTTGTCAGCCATGGAACGTACACTTCCCTTTCTGGCAACTATTGGAAACGCCGCCCCATTTATCGGTCTCTTTGGCACTGTGTGGGGAATTATGAGAAGTTTTCACAGTATTGGGCTCAAGGGCTCGGCAAGTCTTGCTACAGTAGCCCCTGGTATCTCAGAGGCCTTGGTTGCTACAGCCGCAGGCCTTGCTGCCGCGATACCCGCAGTCATTGCATTTAATGGTTTTATGAGTTTGATGAGCAGGCTGGAGATTCAACTCCAGGGATTTTCAAATGATTTTTTAAATACTGTGGAAAGGCAACTCCTTCATGGCAAGGGGACTTCTCAGGAACCATAAGAGAGGACTGAATGGCTAATAATTCTTGGCAGGGAAACGGTAAACAGCGCTATATGTCCGAAATAAACGTAACGCCCCTGGTAGACGTGGTCATAGTACTTTTGATCATCTTCATGGTCGCGGCACCAATGATGACCAGGGGGCTGGATGTCAAACTCCCGAAGACCACGGCCAAGTCTCTTCCCCAAAAGAAGAAAAACATAGTTATCACGGTGAATGATAAGGGGAAAATCTATTTCAACAAAGTCGCTGTGGACGAAGAGGTTTTAAAACGGCGCCTTGCCGAAATGAAGCATGAGGGATTGGCCCAACAGGTCCTTCTTAAAGCAGACAGGGCTGTTGCCTATGGGACAGTTGCCAAAGTGATGGCCACAATTCGTGAAGCGGGCATAGAGGACCTGGGCATGGTGACAGAACCCCTGGGGCCTTCTAAAACAAAACATAAACGATCTGAGTCAAAGAAGAATGTCAAAAAGGATAGCAGGTCCGGTTAACGAGAATTGGAAGTCTGCGTTCATAGGGGCCATTGGGATACACCTTGCGTTGGTTGTACTCTCTATAGTTGTGCCCAATTTATGGGAAAGATCTCAACCAATGCAACCGGTATATACGGTTAAACTCTTTGAGACAGTAGACCTGCCCTTGCCAAAGGCTGCTAAACCAAAGATCCAAAAAGTCAAAAAAAAGGAAGCAAAAGTAGCGCCTTTGCCGACACAAACAAAGCCAAAGCCGAAAAAGGCCGTATCTCTGCGCCCCAAGAAGCCCAAGACCACTAAGAAGCCTAAGCCAAAACCGGTTGTCACCAAGGACACAGAAAAACTCTTGAGTAAGCGTTTAAAGAATATTAAAGAACGCGTAAAGGAAAAAGAGTCAGAAGCCCTTATCAAGAATAGATTGAGCGCCATAAGATCCAGCGTTGAGGCCAAGACAAAAAAAACAGCAACAACGGCTGCTGGAACAGGAGCAGGGAGCGGACAGCAGAATGAAGTACTCAGGTTCTATTGTACTGAGATTTGGGCCAAAGTCAGGAACCACTGGGTCCTTCCTGAGCAACTCCTTGACAAGACCGGCCTGACATCCATTGTGGTTGTTCGAATTGCGCAGGACGGAAGGGTACTCAAGGCCGAGCATGAACACAAGTCAGGTCATGCCCTGTTTGATCAGTCGGCCATTAGAGCGGTACAAAAGGCAAGCCCTTTCCCTCCATTGCCCCGGGCCTTGAGACCCGGTCCGCTGGAAATAGGAATCAGGTTCAGACCGGGTGAAGTGGGATTATAGTTAAAATCATGAAAGATAAAAATATTTATAAAAAGACATTTAGTTGGATTTTTTGCCTCGTTTTTCTGGTATTCAGCCCCTCTTTGGTTGAGGCAAGGCTCTATATAGATATAACTTCGCCTTATTTGCAAAAGATCCCTATTGCTGTTCCCTACTTAAATGTTACGCCGAGCACCTTTGAGAATGACCTCCTGGGCCGAAAGATTTCAAAGGTACTTTCAGATGATCTCATCTTTCACGGCTTTTTTTCAGTACTTGATCCAGCCGTCTATGGAGGTAGGCCGGATGTGGACTGGAGTAAATTCCGTCTGGACTATCTGGTCAAGGGTTCCATGGAAAAAAGAGGCGATTCCCTGACAGCCGAACTCAGGCTGTTTGATATGTCAACAGGAGCCATGATACAGGGAAGGCGATATAACGGGAAGGTCAAGGATTGCCGCATGATAGCCCATCGCTTCTGTGACCTCATAGTAATGGCAATAACAGGGAAACACGGGGTAAGTCTGTCCAAGATCACCTTTGTGGCCAAAAAAGACGGCCTCAAAGAAGTCCACACGTCAGACTTTGACGGGTTCAACGTAAGGAGAGAGACTTTTGATAAGGGTATTACCGTATCTCCACGGTACTCTCCAAACGGAAGATATATTGCCTATACATCTTACAGGACAGGAAAGCCATTTCTTTACGTAAAGGACACAAAAACCGAGAAAATATACAGGCTTACCGCATACTCCGGCCTGAACATTGCTCCTGCATGGCATCCTGACAACCAACGCCTTGCCGTAACCCTGAGTAAGGACGGAAATCCGGATATATATATTATAGATCTTAAGGGACGGATAAAGACAAGGCTTACCAAGGGACGGGGAATAAATGTCTCTCCAACATGGTCGCCGGACGGAAAACGCCTAGCCTTTGTATCCGACCGTAGTGGCGGTCCACAGATATATGTAATGGATATTCGAACCAAGTCCGCCAAGCGTATTACCTACAATGGAACCTACAATACAGACCCACAATGGTCCCCCAGCGGAGATCGCATAGTTTACACAGGTAGGGATGAAGGGCAATTCCAGGTATTCAGTATATCACCGGAAGGCGGGGGTCCCATTCAACTTACATGTTCAGGCAATAACGAGAACCCCTCCTGGTCCCCTGACGGCAGACAGATTTTATTTAGTTCAACCAGAATGGGTCCTAAAAAGGCCCTGTTTGTAATGTATGCTAATGGAAGAGGACAGCGCATGTTGCTGCGTTATTCAAATGGTGTGGAGATAGCCAACTGGGGCCCGAATAGACTTTAGTTCACTTTAGGCACTATTCCGGTTTATCCGGGTTAGGGCTTGGAACCGTTAAAATAGAGCCTGAAGAAAGACATCCGCATCTGTTTTTGTTCGTTCCTTTAATCACAATTCCATGAATAAAAAACGGTTCTCTGCCAAAAAAACTATCAAAGTAGCCCTTAACGATTACCAGCTTTTGGAATTCCATAGACAGGCCGTAGCCCTGCTGCCGGATACTGGTGACCCCCGTCCCGGCCTTGCCATCATTACGCCAGGCAAAAGACCTGGTACAGAGAAACGAAGCTGTACCTGTTCGGGACTGTCTGAATCAAACTGCCTTCATGTCAAAAGACTTGCCGCAACAAGGGATAATTATTGCAAAAAATTATCCTGCCTTAATCTTGAAGAGGATTTCAAAAAGAGCGTCTGGCACAAACTTGCAGTCTGCCTGGGAGAAAACTCTAATGAAACATTAAGGACCATTACCTTGAGCCATATAGGCCAAGACAACAGCAGCAGGCTGATGGTGACCGGCAATGACGGAAACGACCTGGTGTCTTACAAGGGACATGGATTGGATGCCCAACGGCTATATGAACGTTGCCGACTGACATTACACAAGGATGAAGTACCACACAGGGGGGCGGTTCTCCGCAGGCTCAGGCACCTGACTCGCACGGATATGGAAAGGATGCTTCTTGAACGTGGACACGAGTCCCGGCGCTATGCCTTGGAGGGTACCTTCTGGTTTATGTTCGCCTACCACTGCTATCGGGAATTCGGGAAGGACGGCATTGAACTGCGACCTTCGATCAACCGGCAGACCGGAGATTTTATGCTGTCATGCCTTGATGACTCAGGGCTGAATCTGTTTCATCTGTTTGTACCCGGAACAAGTGTAAAAGAGCTGCTCAACAACTTTGGAGATCATCTTTCCAACCAGCACCGGATGCCTATCCATCCCGTACCCCTAAAAACCATATTCAAGATTTCCATGAACACTGAGCTTGATCTGGATATCCGTCCTCAGATCCGGATGATCCAGCAAGGGGGCGAAAGCAGATTTTTTGAGCGACAGGACCTGGAACGATTCCGTTATGGAGATCTGATATATATCAAGGAGCTGGGTATCCTGGCCCAGCTTGAACCGCCGGACAGCAAAAGACGCTTCAGCGTCCCGGTTCGAACCGTTTTAAAGAAACATCAAGTGCCCGCATTCATGGAGGAGTTGGCAAAAGACGGACAAAACAGATACGTGTTGGATAAATCGGCCCGGAGCATCAAGATCTTGAAAGGCGCGCACGAGCTTGAAATTACGCCGGATGCTATTGACCGTGACTGGTGCTGGCTTTCAGCTCAATACTGTTTTGATGATACCTCTGTCTCTCTGGTTGATATTCTTGAGGCCAGGAGAGAGGGCACACGGTTTATAAACACAAAAAAAGGCTGGGTTGATTGCCATTCTCCACGCTTTGATCACCTTGATAAAATTTTCAGCGGTGATATCACAAAAAGGATTAATGACTCCAAAGGGCAGATCAAGCTTTCTCGCCTGGAACTCCTTAAACTCTGTGCCCTTGAACAAGGCCATATCCAGGCACAAGAAAATAACCAGCGGGAATCCCTTCTAAAAAAACTTCTTGACCTGATTCCTTTGGAAAAGGTCTCTCCTCCCGGGGGTCTGACCTCCCATCTGCGAGAATACCAGCTTAGGGGAATGGAATGGTGCTTTTACCTCTATAAAAACGGCCTGGGAGGACTTCTTTGTGACGATATGGGGCTTGGGAAGACCCATCAGGTCATGGGGCTGATACTGCTTTTTTTGGAAAAGGAACGGATCAAGGCCCCGTTTCTGGTAGTCTGTCCCACAACGGTCCTGAGCCACTGGGAAAAAAAGATACGGATTCACGCACCCTCCCTTCAAACCATGGTTTACCATGGTCTGGAACGTAATCTCGAAAAAGAGTTGGAAGAAAATAGCGTGGTGCTCACATCTTATGGAATTTTATGGCGGGATATCGCCATTTTTAATAAGCTCCATTTTACACTGGCTGTCTTTGATGAAATCCAGCACATAAAAAATCCCTCTACCAAGGCCTATTCTGCGGCAAAAGTCCTTGGAGCACACATGAAACTGGGGCTTACCGGGACGCCTATTGAAAATTCCCTTTTCGAACTCAAGGCCCTTATTGACCTGACACTGCCCGGCTATTTTGAAACAGACAAGATGTTCCAGGAACGATACGTAGACTGTTCCAACAAAGTGCGGGCATCTCGCCAGGAGGAACTGAGCAGGTTGATAGCCCCGATTACCTTGCGACGCAAAAAAGACAGCGTTCTTGACGAACTGCCTGAAAAAATTGAAGATATAATGACCTGCCGGTTAAGTGAACAGCAGGTCAAGCTTTACAAGGACGCTGTTTCATCAAAAGGCGGGAATCTTGTGGAAGTTCTGGCCAATAACCGTGAACCCGTGCCCTATATGCACATATTCGCCATTCTTAATTTCTTGAAACAGATCTGTAACCACCCAGCCCTGGTGCTAAAGAAGACTGAAAAATACGAAGATTACATATCCGGCAAGTGGGACCTTTTTAAGGAACTTCTGGAGCAGGGTCTGGACAGTGGGCAAAAGGTAGTGGTATTCAGCCAGTATCTTGGAATGATAGATATTATGGAACGTCATCTGAAAAAACAGGGGGTTGTCTTTGTCACCCTGACCGGGGCCAGCCAAAACAGGGGGGAAATCATAAACAGTTTCAATGAGGACTCTGACTGTCGCGTTATCCTTGCAAGCCTCAAGGCCGGTGGGACAGGTATAGACCTGATATCAGGATCGGTAGTGATTCACTATGACCGGTGGTGGAACGCCGCCAAAGAAGACCAGGCCACTGACCGGGTACACAGGATAGGCCAGAAACGGGTGGTACAGGTCTTCAAACTGGTAACCCAGGGGACACTGGAAGAAAAAATCAGCGCAATTATTGATAAAAAACGCAATCTTATGGATGATGTGATAAAAGAGGACAGTGCGGAATTTATAAAGACATTTAACCGGGAAGATCTGCTGGTCATGCTCACGCCTGAAGCTTTTTGATTCGCCTGATCGTTGTGAATGGTGCCTAAAATCCGCACTTATTTGGTGAAAAGTGCACCCGAGCACCAATCTGGCCATGGGCTTTTCTTTTCAGACATGACGCACAGAATAAGCCCCCTTTTAAGCCAATTTTTACATTATAGTGACTGAATATTTTTTGCCTTGGTTCTGTCTCGGTTCTGTCTCGGTTAACCAACATCCTGATTTTAACAGCAAAATGAGTAATTTCCATCGTCAATTCAATGAGTTACAACAATATCCGCTTTCCGAGCCTCCAAACGGTGGCCAAACGCGCTTTTCACCAAATATGCGCGCTTTGTGACCACCGTTAACAGTTGCCAATGTTAGATCATGTGCCAATGCAGTAGCAGCAATCAGAGCATCACCCAAAGACATTTTACGCTGTTGGCGCAAGGTAATAGCTTGCTCAATTATGGTGTTGAACACAGGTAATACCGGCAAAATTTTAAAAAGTTTTTCCAGCTTTTCCTTGTTTCCAGGCGTTAACCGATGATAACTCAAAACTTCAACTTTAGACAGAGACAATGGGCTTTTGTTGAGCGATAAAACGCCGCACCGAATCGTAACCTGGTTCTGCCGCGTAAATTATTATATTGCTGTCAAGCAACATTAATTGACCTGGATATTCGATATACTCGACTTTGGCCATTTTTAATTCATGGTTGTTGGGCTAACTTACTGAAATTATTATATCTAGCTTGAATTGGATCAAATCTACCCATAAAAAATCGGGGTATGAGTGCTTGTAATTTCCAAATCGTGCAGCTAACTCCTTGATTTTTCTGGTTTTATAATAATCGAAAAATGGCCAAAGTCGAGTATCAGGAACATGGGGAAATTGGCAAATGATCTTGTATACCAACTCAAGATAGCGATCATCTAAGCGATCAATTTTTCTTTTTAGCTGTTTTTTTTCGATCATTTTTAGCCCTTTATAAACCATGAATTCATTTACTGTTGGGAGCTAATGGCAAAAAATTCTAAAACACAACCATTTTTTATCTGATTACGCTGAAAAAAGTCCCTTTTTAGCCACTGGCTCGAAATAGCTATATAAGTTTCGTATGCGTAACTTATATATTACGAATATGTTTATGTTATAGCTTTAGATCAACTCCGACTTTTTACAGTGTAATCTTATCTTCAAACCTGTTTGGTTCCGGTTTGTCCAGATTAGGTTAACTAACTTAATTGATTTGTTTTTTTAATCTACATATATCACATTATATCTGAATGTGAATAAAAGCAAGAAGGAGGTTGAACCTCGCGTGAAGACTCCAACTATACTGACCCTCATGACCTGCCCCCATCTGATATTCCAACTGGAAACCATATTTGAGATCAGTCCCTGATCCTTCTCAGGTTTAATCAGGTTTTCCAAAAAACGTGAGAAATTCCAACTTGACGGTATTTTGTGCTTTCGAGATCATTAGAACTTGACATTACCTATATGTGTAATATTTAATACATCAATGACAATTGACGGGACAACCGGGGCATGCAACCATCCCTTTTGGGATTGATGATTTATGATAGTTGATTGCTGGAATCGCTTTGCTCTGTTTTTTCTCCGACCTCCGATTTCTGACTTCTGACTTCTGATCTCCGACTGTGCGGATAAAAAATTATTCAAAACCCATCACGAAAACACGAAGGTACGAAAACACGAAACAAGACACAAAAAAGATGTATGCCTATCCGGTTCCTTCCCAAAACGATAGATTGGAGATCACGATATTCGCGCCACACCCTTATAGAGAAGCACAGTCAGAACTTCAGACATGGTCGTGTCGGGACGATTCCGACCACATTCGGGCTTTATCGACGTTTCTCACCCTATCGCGCGATACAGGCAGCATCATGGGGTAGGGATGGTGTTTTGGGAGGCAACCGGATAGGCATGAAAAGATGAACGTCGAATATCGAACATCCAACATCGAATGAAAAACAAATATCCAATAACGAACATTCAACGGCTATTTCTGTATGTTAGCCATTTAGGTTAAAGGCTGAAGGATGTCCATCTGAAGACTTCCCTTTCGTCCTTTCGTGATAATTCTTGTAACTTCTCAATAAGTCATGGCGATTCCGCCGATTCTATCAGCTATTTTTTGTATACAGAGGATGCTCAGGTATATCAAGTGTTGCTGACCGTGCCTGAGGGAGATTATCTACATAGCAGCCTACGGTAGTTTCTGGTAAGTGGATAAATCCAGATGGTTTTCTTAGGAAGCAGGGTTTTGTGTTGTTTTTCCAGCTTTCCCCGGCCCTTTGTTTTGCCAAGGCAGATCCAATTGGCGGCCTTGTAAC
>PQXE01000035.1 GCA_003194495.1 Deltaproteobacteria bacterium | reverse complement strand
ATATGTGCTTATAGAACTGATATTGCCCGCATTTATTTGTCCATGGCATTTACAGTTTTTATTAGGGCACGGTTGATTCCAAAATCGAGCTTTTTTCATGGGGACACCTCCCCATGAAAATAAAATCTAGAACCTCGCAAAAGTCTTGTATTTTTTCATTGTCAAAGAAGTTTTTGTTGAATTTTGCGACCATATCCCTCAAACTAAGCTACGTGATTACGCAAATAGGCGCTTGAGGGACCGGTTTGTAACTATCTGAAAATAAAAATATTTCTAAATCAAAGTAATAGCGGAAGAGCATCAAGTTTCCGGATATTAATTTTATGTCGTCCGATGCGCCGATGTGTTCGCAAAATACCGCCAAAGAGACTGAGGTCAAAACCAAATAAACCTTTGAATCCTGAACCTTTGAACTTGTGAATGGTTACAACTTTAGGCACTTTAAACTTTAGCTCACTTTAGGCACTTTAAATAAATGCACATTGCCTGCAGGAATCTCCACTACACTTACCCTGGGGCGGATTCCCCTGTCTTCAGTAATCTTGACTGGTCAATAGAAGGACCTGGTTTTTTTGCCCTGTTCGGGCTTTCAGGAACGGGAAAGAGCACACTGGCAAGGCTTATCAGTGGGGAACTTTCCCCAATGCAAGGTGACATTGATATCCCGAATGCCAGGCGTGTCCTATACACCCACAATGCAGAGCGCATACCGGGATGGAATACGGTCGGCGCACATCTCAGGTCTGTGACCCCGGCCTCCAAGACCTCACTCCTTACTACTATATTAAAGGATTATGGAATGGAGGTCCATCTGGAAAGCCGCTTTTCAGGGCTGTCCATGGGACAGAAAAACAGAATAAATCTTGCCAGGTATCTGGTCCAGGAATTTGATCTGCTGATAGCAGATGAAGTGCTCGCCAATGTGGATGAGCCCACCCGGAACCACATCCTTGAAAGATTAAAAATCCTGTTTCCGCAAAAGACATTTATCTATATATCCCATAATGCCCTTGAAGTAGCCCGTTTTTCACAGACTATCCATGTCCTTCCCCACGGCTCCACAGCCGGCACTAATAAAATCCATAAAATAACCGGCCTCGACCGGCAAGAGGGCATGAAAACCACCCCGGAAGAACTTGTGCAAGAACGAGTCTACGCAATCCTCAGATCCGCAGCAAGCACCAGTGAGCCCCGGCCGTGAGAACCCTGAAGCGTCTGTTTCAATTCATATCGATTTATGCAACGGCTTTAGGCCTGCTATGGGGCGTAAAAATAGTATACGGTTTTTCTGACTACCTGATACCGCCGCCCTTGGAAGTGTTACATGTAGCTGGTCAGAATGGCCTGCTATACGTAAAAGCAGTATTGGATACTCTGGCTGTTGCAATAGCAGGACACATGGTTGCCATTGTACTTGCAACGGCAGTCGGGCTCGTGGGCCGATTGAGTACTTGGCCCGGCAACCTCACGCGCACAGCGGCCTATAACCTCCAGGCATATCCAATAGTGGCGGTTGCACCCATAATATTCCTGTTCCTTGGTGATGGATTGGCATCCAGGCTCCTCATAGCGGCAATGATATGTTACTTCCCTTTGCTTCTGAGTTTCATAGGTATATTCGCAAAACCTGTGGAAGAGGTCGAGCACTTTTTCAGGATAACAGGCAGAATCAACTGGAGGTTGGAGCTTTCCATAAGGACCTTTGAAAACCTGGACAAGATCACAACCGTGATAGTAGGAAGCGGGACAATGGCCCTGGTCGGCACTATAATAGCTGAATTTCTGGCTGCAACTAATGGAATCGGTTATATAATAAGAAAAGCCCTGTACCAGAGTAATCTGGCAAAAATCCTTGTAGCCCTGTTTTTGATAGGCCTTTGTTCCTCTCTGTATCTGTCCCTTATTGAGACAATCGGGGGGCGGATCAAGATAAGGCTTTACGGACATAAAGCAGAGTACATGATCTTTTGTTTGCCATTTGTATGGCATCTACTTGAAGCTCAGGTCCACACGGCTGTCTTTTAAATTCTCAACCTTTTCCGGCGTCAGCGCTTGAGGTTCGATTTTTCCCTGGCCCAAGATATAGTTTTTAACTGCCTGTGCTCGCTGATTCGTCAGGGACCGCAGGTCGTCGTCTGTGATCTGAATGTTTTCCAGAGAGCCTCTTGCAAAACTCAGAGAATAAAATATTCTGATTATAACGGATTTGGGGGAGGCATGTATTCTAATGATTTCAATATGTTGTCCTTATGCGAAAAAGCTTGCTGGACAATTATCTCTATAGGCGCAATTGTAAAATGAGTAGGTAATATTGATGGGTTAATTTTGGCTCCATCCATGCCGACCATAATAAAATCAGCATGTTACATAATCGAATCAAAAAGTTCCCACCTTTTTGCCAATGCATCCTTATCATATATTGGGATTTATATTCCACTTTTGGGTACACTCAACAAAAACATAACATCTTGAAATAACATGGATTATGTCCTCCCCCAAATCCGTTATAACCAGAAAATATTTTTCTGGCTCTTGAGAAAGCGGCACTGGTTCAGTTTGATATAGACTGAACCAGTGCCGAAGGCAATGCCAAAGATTAAATTCTATTTTCCAGGATCCCTTTATTCTGTCTATTCCCATTATTAATTAGCGTCCTTTTCCAATTGTTGCAGGTTCCAAACAGGTCATTGACATGACCAACTTGATGACTTATAATAACATCATGAAAAACTTAAATATAAATGAAATAAAAGCTCATTTTTCCAGCTGGCTTGCCAAAGTCAGCAGCGGAGAAACTGTAATAGTTTGTAAGCGGAATGTACCGATTGCAGAAATTAAACCGATTGTGGCACTCTCCAAAAAACAACGTCCAATTGGTCTCGCAGGCAAGGAATACCCCAATTTTCAAATTAGTGATTCTTTTTTTGAACCTCTCCCGGATGATATCGCTGCTGCTTTTAATGGCGAAGACTCGTGAAACTTCTACTCGACACCTGCTCTTTTCTTTGGTTGACTATCGGGAGTGATGAGCTTTCTCCTGTTGCAATTGAAACTTTTGCCGATCCGAAAAATGAAGTTTACTTAAGTGCTGTTTCTGCATGGGAAATTAATGTCAAGTATCGCATAGGCAAATTGCGTCTTCCTCTTTCACCTGATAAGTTTATTCCCAAAGAACGTAAAAGACACTTAATCACCCCTTTAGATTTATCGGAACAAGACACTCTGCATCTTTGTAAACTACCTACTCCCCACAAAGATCCTTTTGACCGTATGCTTGTATGTCAGGCCATTGAACATTCGCTGACGATTCTTACCCCTGACCCACTTATTACACAGTATCCAATTCGTTATCTCTGGTAACTTTCTAATTCACCTGTAACTTTTCTCCGCCGAATGGCCCGACTTCTGACCTCTGATCTTCGACCCTTCCCTTGACCCTCTTCCACAGTTCGTAGTTGGTGGTTCGTGATTGGTTAATTCTTCAATATTCAATATTCAATTCAAAAGCCTCAAAACAGATCCGCTCAAACCCAAGCGATGCCACGATGAACCGCTTGAGACGCAAATTGCCGTGTTTTTTCTCCAACTGGTCCCCATAGGAAAGCACTTGGTCCCGGCCTGTTTCGAGGGCCTTCTGCATCTGAGGCAATTCCCGCAGCTCCGTTTCCGACAGCTTACGGGCCTTTTCGCCATCCAACCCCGCCTCCTTTAAGGTCACAAACTTGAACTCGATCAGCACATCAAACACCTTCCCATGACGCTTGTCCGGCCGGATGATCATGGTCAGGTCCGCATGGCCCCGGTCGATTTCATGTTCCGAATCCATGATGTAGATGATGTCGTTTTTTCGTTGTATTCAAGGCACGAGGAGCGAGCATAACGGGTTATGTGATCGACGAGCAACGAAAAAGACGGCAAAAAAGACATTAATTTGTTCAAGTTATTTATTGTACGTTCCTAAACGCTTTTCTTAAACGTTCTTCCACTAACGGCGGAACAAGTCCCTCAAGACTGCCGCCAAAACGGGCCGCCTCCTTGACTATAGTAGAGCTTATATAAATCCAGCGAAACCCGGTCATTAAGAAGACGGTCTCTATGTCGCGGGATAGCTTGCGGTTCATTAAGGCCCGCTGGAGCTCGTAATCAAAGTCCGAAACAGCTCTCAATCCGCGCAGTATGGCGCAGGCTCCGTGCTTGGCGGCAAGATCCACCAAAAGCCCGTCAAAGCTGGTTATCTCTACTCTTCCATTCGTTCCTATGGTCTCACGGACCATTTCCAGACGTTCTTCAAGGGTAAACAGGCTTTCTTTGACAGGATTGATACCAATGGCGATCACTACCTTGTCAAATAGCTTTAGTGCCCGATCAACAAGATCCAAATGACCATTAGTTACCGGATCAAAGGTGCCTGGATATACTGCTATGCGAGGTGAGTGATTTGGTGATTTGGTGATTTGGTGATTTGGTGATTGCATTATATTGACCTGTAAAACCAAAGTTCAGTCTGACCATATCTGCGGCTGTCCACAAACTGAAGGGATGATTCAGAACCGGATATAACCGTGTAAGGAAGTCCTTCTCCCTTAAACTCTTCAATAACCATCCATCCCCCGGAAACCAAAACATCGGTCTCAGCCACCCACTCCATGGCCTTTTTACCAAGGCCCCGGGAATATGGAGGATCGGCAAATATCAAATTAAAGGGTCTGTATTTTAGAACACGATCAAGTGATTTCGGGCTGGTCCTGATATCGGCCCGGACCACTTTCGCGCGCTTACTAAAGCCACATAAACTGAGGTTTCGCCTGATAAGATCAAGGGACGATTTGTGATGATCCACAAAAACAACCTCACTTACAGCCCTGGAAAGGGCTTCAATCCCAAGTGCCCCGGTACCGGCAAAGAGATCGAGAACATTGCACGATTCCCAGGGGAATTCCAAGCGGGCATGCAGGATCTGAAAAAGAGCCTCCCGCACAAGATCTGATGTGGGACGCAGACAGCGGCCTTTGGGTCCTATCAAACGCCGTCCCCGGGCCTGTCCTCCGGTAATTCGCATTAGACGTTAATCTTTGAAGCCGCCTATTTTCCATCATTGCTAGAGCCACTTGCAAAATTCAAGATTTTGTTCGAGGACAAGGCGCGAGGAGGTGAAAAAGCGCAGTGTACTGGGCGTACATGAGCATTTTTCGCCGACGAGCAACGCAGCCATCGGACAAAAGATGGATTTTGCAAGTGGCTCATTATTGATTGATCGTAGCCGCCTGCTCAACGATCTTGCTCTCAGTCCACTTTGCTGGATCCTCCTGCCGATCAGTCTTGGGACCAAGGTCATAGGACCCTGCGGTCAGCATGGCATCTATGGCCAGGGGTGCGGTACCCTGAGCATTAAACACATTGACCAGCATATTATAAACAAAATCTTCTATCCGTTTGGCCATCCTCTCCCTTATATCCCCGGATAGCCCAAGCAGCTTGTTCTCAAAAGGCAGGTTTAATTTTTTATAATTTCCTCCCTTCAGGCCCTTGGATTGGGCATAGGCTGTCATCTCGGCCCACAGTTCCTCTGTTACCCCTTCTCCTGTGACTTTGATGAAATTTCCGTCTTCGTCTGTTGCAGCATTTCCGTAATCGTTTACTTCAAGACCCCAGGAGATCATCTGAAGGGCAGTAGCTACATTGGCCTTGGTAGTATTGGTCTTTGAAACAATTTCCCGCAGCCTGTCGGAGTTATTACCGGACGTGCCGTGCTGTGCTCCTGAGACCTTGTATTTGGCCAATGCCTCGTGGATCTCTCCGGTCAATTTCACCTGTATTCCCAAATCACTTGCCTCAATACCATGGGTGGAGCCATTATTAAGGGCTATCCAGTCCGGGAATATATCGTGGGCGTTAAGACCCTGTATCAGGAATAATGCCTCATCAACTGTTGAAAGTCCTTCTTTCCCCTTAATTTCACCCACCTCTGTCTCCAGCCCGGCCCATTTGGGGACATAAGGGGCAAGTTGCAGATTTGCAAGGAGGTTTTTGTCATCCGGGAGGTGTGATGCATCAATTGCTATGGAGGTCATGCCGGCTTCAAACAGGGTGGGGATCTCTACCTTTGCCGGTCCGACATCTTCTTCTTTCTTGATGCCATAGTGGTCGGCATGAATTGCTACGGGTATTGTGATTCCCAGCTCATTGCAGACCTGATCCACCTGCCTGGCTATGTTCCAGTAATTGATCGCACAATAGGCATTCGCACCGCCTTCCGACCTGGCTATCTCTATTAGTATGGCCGCGTCGGCCCTCTGCGCGGCAGCCAAAACGCCACGAATGACAAGATAGTTTCTGCCATTAGCCGCAATGGTCATGGCCTTTCTTTTGGCCCGCATCGCCCTGTCAATGACCTTGCCGCTCACCAGCAGAGCTTTTGAGTTGGGGAAAAGCTTAACTACATTGGGCGGACGCCCTATTTGCAATGCCTTCTCAAAATCCGCGGAATAGTGACCTGCTTTCTCAATCATGACATACCTCCTTTTAGGTACCTAAATTGAGCGATTAGCTATTAGATTTTAGCTTAACAGCCCGTTTTTATATAAAGTTTTTACCTAATGGCTAACAGCTAATGGCTGGCATCCGTCTGAAGGATGCCTAACAATCTAAAGATATTTCTCCGCCAGCAATTCTGCTATCTGGACGGCATTTGTGGCTGCTCCTTTTCTGATATTGTCAGCCACCACCCAGAAATCAAGTCCGTTGGCCTGGGAGATATCCTCCCGTATTCTCCCGACAAGGGTCAGGTCCTGTCCTGCGGCATCCAGGGCAAGCGGATAGACATTCTGTGACAGGTCATCAACGACCCTAATCCCCGGTCCATTGGAAAGGAGTTCTCTTGCCTTGGATGCGCTGATCTTCTGTTCGAACTCCACATTGACGGCCTCGGAGTGACTATAGAACACAGGTACCCTTACAGCAGTTGCAGAGACCTGGATTTCAGGATCTTCCATGATCTTCCTGGTCTCATTCACCATCTTCATCTCTTCCCTGGTGTAGCCATTGTCCAGGAAGACATCTATGTGGGGGAGGCAATTAAAGGCGATCTGGTGCGGATAGACCCTGGACTCAAGAGTCCTGCCATCGGCCCAGGACTTCACCTGATCCTCAAGCTCAACTATGGCTTTTTTCCCGGAACCCGATACGGCCTGATAAGTAGATACGACAACGCGTTTTATCCGGGCATAGTCATACAATGGCTTAAGGGCCACAACCATCTGGATGGTGGAGCAATTAGGATTGGCTATAATGCCTTTTGCCTTGTATCCTGAAACAGCATGGGGGTTCACCTCCGGCACTACCAGGGGAATCTCAGGGTCCATGCGCCATGCATTCGAGTTGTCCACAACTACCGCGCCGGCCTTGGCAGCCGAAGGAGCAAAGGTGAGGCTCCTGTCTCCACCGGCAGAAAAAATTGCGATATCAATACCATCAAAGGAGTCGTGATCAAGCTTCCGGACCCGGACCTTCTCTGTCTTGAATGAGAGCTCCTTTCCTTCGGAACGTTCAGAGGCCAAAAAACGGATCTCTCCCACAGGAAAATCCCGTTCCTCCAGGACCTTTATCATGGTCTGACCGACCGCACCGGTGGCACCCGCTACTGCAACATTAAAAGTCTTTGCCATATCTCCTCCCCAATCACCAAATCACGTAAGCGTTCACAGGGCACCGCATCTGCTTTGTTGTCGGGCACTTGAAGTACAGGGAGTACGTCTGCGTACCCGTACGCCTCGCATCTGCAGCACCCTGTAAACGCTTACAGTAGGTTGGGTTGAGGTACGAAACCCAACATAACCTTGCTTTTCGTTCTAATTACCCAATTTTTCAGCCACCAGATCCCCTACCTCGGTCGTGCTGTAGCCCATCCTGCCGGCAGAGAGGCTCTTCATGTCCTGACTGACCACCTTCTTAACTGCTTCTTCAATAGCCTTTGTGGCCTCGATCTCGCCCAGGTAATCCAGCATCATCTGGCCGGCACATATGGCAGCCAGGGGATTAATGACATTTTTCCCTATATACTTGGGGGCCGAGCCACCTATAGGTTCAAACATGGAGACACCCTCCGGATTGAGATTACCTCCTGCGGCAATCCCCATGCCTCCCTGTATCATGGCCCCAAGGTCAGTAATGATGTCCCCGAACATGTTGTCAGTGACTATTACATCAAACCATTCAGGGTTCTTGACCATCCACATGCAGGTGGCGTCCACATGGGCATAGTCCGTAGCAATATCAGGGTACTCCCCGGCCACATCATAGAACGTACGTTCCCACAGGTCAAAGGCATATGTAAGCACGTTGGTCTTTCCACAGAGGGTCAGTTTCTTTTTCTGATTGCGACGCTTGCAGTACTCAAAGGCAAAACGGATGCATCGCTCCACACCCTTTCTGGTATTAATGGATTCCTGGACAGCGACCTCATCTGGAGTACCTTTCTTGAGCGCGCCACCCGCCCCGGCATAAAGGCCTTCGGTATTTTCCCGGACAACTACAAAATCTATATCCTCGGGTCCCTTGTCCTTGAGGGGTGTATCCACGCCGGGATAGAGGATAACCGGTCGAAGATTTATATACTGATCCAGCGCAAATCGCAGGGCAAGGAGTATCCCTTTTTCCAGAATACCCGGCTTTACATCCGGATGACCAATGGCCCCGAGATAAATGGCCTTATATTGCTTGAGGTCTTCCACTGCTCCCTCCGGGAGGACCTCTCCTGTTTGCAGATACCGCTCTCCGCCATAATCATACCATGTAAAGTCAAGCTCAAATCCGAAACGATCAGACGCAGCATTAAGGACCTTTATACCCTCGGTTATCACTTCAGGACCTGTACCATCCCCCGGAATTACTGCAATTTTGTGTATATTCATTATCTAAACCCTTTAAGAAAAAAAGTTTCACGCAAAGACGCAAAGTTTTTACAGCAATTTTCAGCATAAATTAATTTAACTATCGGTATTTACAGGATTTGTTATTCTCTTTGCGCCTTTGCGTGAGTTTTTCTTGGTTCTACCGCAATTCAGCATTCAAAATTCAACATTTACAAGCTTTTAAGCACATGGGGGATCAATCCTCCATCTGAAATCAATTCCTGCATGAACGGAGGTATGGGCTGGGCCATGAAGACATCTCCTGTAGTCAGGTCCCGGATTTCTCCTGTATCTGCATCCACCGCCACCTCGTCGCCCTCTCCGAGGGCATCGACTGTCTCATCACACTCGAATATGGGAAGGCCCATATTAAAGGCGTTGCGATAAAAGATCCTGGCAAAGCTCGGGGCTATTACACAACCAATGCCCGCTGCCTTAAGGGCTATAGGAGCATGTTCTCTGGAAGAACCACAACCAAAATTTTTTCCCGCAACTATTATGTCTCCTGGTTTTATTTTTTTGGAAAAATCAGGATCAGCATCCTCCATACAGTGTTTGGCCAGCTCTGCCGGGTCCGAGGTGTTGAGATAGCGTGCCGGAATAATCACATCCGTATCTATATTTTTTCCAAATTTCCAGACTTTTCCCTTGATTTTCATGATTTATAATTCCCTTACAGTTCTTCAGGACTTCCGATCCTGCCCAACACCGCACTTGCAGCGGCAATGGCCGGATTCGCCAGATATACCTCGCTCTCAGGGTGTCCCATCCGGCCGACAAAATTCCTGTTTGTCGTGGCAAGGGCCCGTTCCCCCTTGGCAAGAACTCCCATATGCCCTCCAAGACAGGGGCCGCAGGTGGGTGGCCCTATCACCGCGCCGGCATTCAGAAAAGTCGTGAGAAATCCTTTCTCAAGTGCCTGGATATACACCGTAGGCGTAGTAGGAAGGACAATGAGTCTCAGACCTTTTGACACCCGCCGTCCTGATATGACATCAGCGGCCAGGGCCAAGTCCTCCAGACGACCATTCGTACAGGAGCCGATCACCACCTGATCCAGAGGCACGTTTTCCACTTCTGAAATACCCTTGGTATTTTCAGGCAGATGGGGGCAGGCTACCTGAGGTTCTATCTCGGTGCAGTCATACTCAATAACCTTGGCGTATCGGGCGTCCTCATCACTGCGATATAGAGTAAAATCCCTGACCGCCCGATCAGTCACATAGTCTGAGGTCGTATCATCGGGATTAACAAGTCCTACTTTGCCGCCGGCCTCAATGGCCATATTGGACATGGTAAAGCGGCCGGCCATGGACATGGAATCAATCACCGGACCAGTGAATTCCATGGCCATATACAAGGCACCGTCTACACCGATATCGCCTATGGTATAGAGTATCAAATCCTTGCCGCCGACCCAGGGCCTGAGTTTTCCTTTGTACACAAACTTTATGGACTCCGGCACCTTGAACCAGATCTTCCCTGTCATCATGGTGGCAGCCAGATCAGTGCTCCCCACCCCTGTAGCAAAGGTCCCCAAGGCACCATACGTACACGTGTGACTGTCAGCCCCTATAACCACGTCACCCGGAAGCACCAGACCTTTTTCCGGGAGCAGCACGTGTTCTACTCCTGATTCTCCGCCGTCATAGTGATGAACAATACCCTGTTCAGCGGCAAACTCCCGGAGAAGCCGGGCCTGTTCAGCACTCATAATATCCTTGTTAGGAACAAAGTGGTCTGACACCAAGGCGATCTTTTCTCTATCAAAAACAGTATTTACACCTGCCTGTCTGAAGATCTTTATGGCAATTGGGGCTGTTATGTCGTTGCCCAGTGCAAAGTCCACATCAACTTCTACCAGTTGACCCGGCTCCACACTGTCCAGACCGGCATGGGCCGCCAGGATCTTTTCAGCTATCGTCATCGATCGACTCATAATATACTCTCTAAACACCACAATACTGTGGGAATTTTGAATGCTAAATGTTGAATTAAGGAATAATCTTTTTATATTCCAATCGTTCTACTGCAATTCAACATTCAACATTTAGCATTCAACATTTCTTTTGCAGCACATTTTCCTTCATGTGTTCAAGACGATTCAGGGCATTCAAGTATGCCCTGACACTAGCAGTAATTATATCAGGATCGGTCCCATGGCCTGTGACCACATAGCTGCCTTCTTCAAGACGCACAGTGACTTCTCCCTGGGCATCCGTGCCTCCTGTAATGGAGTTTACAGCAAAACGAAGCAGATGGCTTTTAGTCTTTACGAGCTCAGCCACTGCCTTATAGGCCGCATCTATCGGACCGGCCCCCATGCTCACTCTATCAACCTCCTTGCCGTCTATTTCCACTGCTACGGTTGCAGTCGGTCTGATGCCGCTGCCACCGGCAACATGGAGGTAAACAAGACGATAACGATCAGGAATCCTGAGCACCTCTTCTGCAACAAGGGCCTCAACATCCTCTGGATAAACTTCCTTCTTCTTGTCTGCAAGGGACTTGAACCTTTTAAATACTCTATCGATTTTTTCATCGCTGAGCTTGTAGCCTACTTCCTCAAGTTTTGCCTTAAGGGCATGCCTCCCGGAATGTTTCCCAAGGACCAGGGTCCCTTTGCCGAGGCCTATATCATTGGGATCGATAATCTCATACGTAGTACGTTCCTTTAAGACTCCATCCTGGTGGATCCCTGCCTCGTGTGCAAAGGCGTTGTCCCCTACTATGGCCTTGTTCGCCTGAACTACCATTCCGGTAAGCATGCTTACCAGCCGGCTGGCAGCCATGATGTGTTGAGAAAATATCGCAGTGTCATAGGGAAGGACATCTCGCCTGGTACGGATGGCCATGACCACCTCTTCCATAGCGGCATTTCCCGCCCTCTCACCTATGCCGTTTACAGTACACTCCACTTGTCTTGCACCTTGTTCCAAAGCTGTCAGCACATTCGCCGTAGCCAGTCCCAGATCGTTGTGACAGTGTATACTCAAGATCGCTTTGTGGATGTTGGAAGTGTGCTCGACCACATATCGGATCATCCTGCCAAAGTCATGTGGTACGGCATACCCTACTGTGTCCGGAAAATTGACCGTTGTGGCACCGGCATCTATCACTGCCTCAAAGACCTTGCAAAGGAAATCCAGATCGCTCCGGCTTGCGTCTTCAGCGGAAAACTCCACATTGCCGGTGTATTTTGCAGCATATCCTACTGCTGTCCGGGCCATATCCAGTACCTGTTCCCTTGTCTTTCTCAGTTTGTACTGGAGGTGGATATCAGAGGTGGCAAGAAAGATATGTATTCGAGAATTTTCCCCCTCCTTTATAGCCTCCCAGGCAGTATCGATGTCTTTCTCATTGGCACGGGCCAAAGCAGCAACTTGTAACCCCCTGAGTTCCTGTGCAATGCGCTTAACACTCTCAAAGTCACCTGGGGAAGCAACAGGAAATCCGGCCTCGATCACATCGACATTCAGCTTTTTCAACTGCCTCCCGATCTGGAGTTTTTCCTCAACATTTAAAGATACACCCGGAGACTGCTCACCGTCCCTTAATGTAGTATCAAATATTATTATTCTTTCACTGCTATTCATTTTTTGTAACCGTTCACGGGATTATAACGCCCGTTTTACCGCAACCCACTTTTTTATATCCCCTCATCTCTGCCAGGGGAAATATCTTTACTGTGATGTTCCGCACCAGACCTCAACGACTTGGGTCTCAAGGCCCTAAGGGACATCAAGACAGGCCCGGATATCGCATAAGTAGCTATAAGGACAAATAGCGTCACCTTGGGCTCCATAGCAACTACCATTATGGCCAGAATCAACACTACCATACCGGAAAAAGGGTGCTGCTGAAGCCAGCGGACTTCCTTGAAACTATTGTAACGCACATTGCTGACCATCAGAAAAGAAAGGCCATAGACCATGATCAGCACTGCCACATGACGCACCTGCCCAAATATGCCGAAATGTTGGCATAAAAGCACAGATGTGGCCAATACAGCCCCTGCAGAAGGACATGGGAGACCAAGGAAGTAATCCCTTGTGCTGCTGCTATTGCTGCTCTGGCTCAGGGTGTTGAATCTGGCCAGCCTGAGGGCAGTGGTTGCCACATACAGGAAGGCAGCAAGCCATCCGAGCCGGCCGAAATCCTGCAGCCCCCACATAAAGGCCAGTATGCCGGGGGCCACTCCAAAGGCCACCAGGTCGGAAAGGGAATCATACTCCATGCCGAATCTGCTCGTCGTACGGGTCCAACGAGCCACCCTGCCGTCCAGACCATCCAAAATACCGGATATCAGGATGGCTACGGCAGCGGCTTGATAATTCCCTTTAATCGCTGCAATAATGGCATAGAATCCGCTGAACAGGCTTGCCGAGGTCAACAGGTTTGGGAGGAGATATATGCTACGTCTTGAGGTCTTGTCTGCTGAATCACTGCTTTGCTTTTGTTTCATGGGAGATCCCCCCATTAGAAATTTGAAATTAGAAATCGCTACTTGCTACCATTTCGGGCAAGGACCGTTTGCCCGGCCGTTGTCCGATCGCCCTTTTTAACCAACACTGAAACATCCTTCGGGACATACACGTCAAGGCGAGATCCAAAACGAATAAGTCCAAAGCGTTCACCGATTTTGACCTTATCACCGACCTCAGCCCAACAAACAATTCGCCTGGCTATTATACCTGCCACCTGTACAACGGTCAGCGCTATTCCATCCTCGCTGTGGATCAAGACTGCATTTCGTTCGTTTTCAAGCAAAGCCCTTTTTCGGTCGGCAGGCCAGAAGGACCCCGGCTGGTACGAAATTTGTTGAACCTTGCCCGTAATTGGTGCCCTGTTTACATGCACATTAAAAATATTCATGAATATACTGATTCGTTTTACGTCTTTTCCGTTAATGGAGTCCCTGTTGTCTTCAGCTATATCTATGACTCGACCGTCAGCAGGTGATACCACCAGACCCGATCCTGATGGAATTATACGCTCAGGGTCTCGAAAGAAAAAGAGAACAAAGACCGCAATCACAAAAAAGACCACGGCCGGAACAGGCCAGTTGAGTAAAGAACATATCACAGCGGCCAGGACGGCAATACCTATGAAAGGGACCCCTTCCTTGGCAACTGGAATGCGATGAGAATGCATTAAGGGCTTAGAGCAGGGGCTACTTGTTGAGCCAGCTCATCATATCCCTCAGGCGGGAGCCGACCTCTTCTATAGGATGTTCCTTTTCCCGCTGTCTGAGGGCGTTGAATACAGGGCGTTTGACTTGGTTTTCCAGCATCCACTCCCCGGCAAATCTGCCACTCTGAACCTCATCAAGGATCTTGCGCATCTCCTTTCTTGTTTCTTCTGTTATTATGCGCTTTCCCCTGGTAAGATCGCCGTATTCCGCTGTATCGCTGATTGAGTAACGCATCTGCGACAGACCGCCTTCGTAAATCAGGTCAACTATGAGCTTGAGCTCGTGGCAGCACTCGAAGTATGCTATTTCCGGCTGATAACCTGCTTCAACCAGGGTCTCAAAACCCGCTTTTATGAGCTCGGTGACCCCGCCACAGAGGACACACTGTTCGCCGAAAAGATCAGTCTCTGTCTCTTCTTTATATGTGGTTTCAATAACCCCTGCACGGGTGGCGCCTATGCCGTTTGCATAGGCAAGTACTTTTTTAAGGGCTTCTCCCGTGTGATCCTGATGTATGGCCACCAGGCTGGGTACACCGGCGCCCTTTTCGTATTCCCTGCGCACTAGATGTCCAGGGCCTTTGGGTGCCACCATTGTAACATCCACGTCGGCCGGAGGAATTATCTGGCCAAAGTGAATATTGAAGCCATGGGCAAAAAGGAGCATGTTCCCGGTCTGCAGATTTGGCTTAATAGCATTTTCGTATAGCCGGCCCTGGACATGATCAGGCACCAGGACCATGATGAGATCTCCCTTGGCTGCAGCTTCTCCGGCACTTACCGGCTCAAACCCGTGTTTTACTGCAAGATCGTAATTTGATGTTCCGGGAAGCTCCCCCACGACAACAGACAACCCACTATCTCTCAAGTTCTGGGCATGGGCATGCCCTTGGCTACCATAGCCGATTATGGCTATGGTCTTTCCTTGAAGTATGTCCATGGGGGCATCTTGTTCGTAATAAATCCTCATTCTCTGTAGCTCCTTTTCGGTAACCGTTCACATCCCTAAAAGATATGAACTGTGCGATTAGCTATTAGCCGTTAGGTTTTAGCTTAACAGTCCGTTTTTGTACAAAATTTTTACCTAATAGCTAATGGCTGGCATCCGTTTTTCGGTAAACCCTGAACCTCTGAACCCGTGAACGGTTACATTGTCTTTTTCTCTCTCATCATGGCTATGTTACCGGTTCTTGTAATTTCTTTGATTCCGATTGGACGGAGTAACTCTATTACTGCCTTTAGTTTTGACTCCGGTCCGGTAACCTCTAAGGTGTAAGATTTAGGGCTTACGTCAACGACCTTGCAACGGAATATATCGCAAATGCGCAATATCTCGGCCCTGGACTCTTCCTCGGCCCGGACCTTGATCAAGGACATCTCGCGCTCAACAAACTCACCTTCACTCACATCCACGACTTTAAAGACATCCACCAAGCGCCTGAGCTGTTTGATTATTTGCTCAATTATAAATTCATCGCCTCTTGTCACCAGTGTGATGTGTGACAAGGTAGGGTCAAGGGTTGCAGCCACATTAAGGCTCTCAATATTAAACGCGCGCCCGCTGAAAAGCCCGGTTATGCGGGAAAGGGCACCAGGAGTATTTTCAACTAATACAGATAGAGTATGCTTCATAGGGCCAAGCTCCTTATCCTAAATATCAAACGAGCAACATCTCAGTTGTAGCCTTTCCGGCCGGGACCATTGGGAATACCCCTTCTTCGCGGGCTATAGCAAATTCCATAATCGCCAGACCTTCCGCTTCAAGACCCTTGCTGAGCACATCATCGACCTCTTCCGGCTTGGTTGCCCTAAACCCCTTGGCCCCATAAGCCTCAGCCAGTTTCACAAAATCCGGGGTCATCTCAAACTCAGTAGCTGCATACCGACGATCATAGAACAGCTCCTGCCATTGTCTAACCATACCGAGAAACTGGTTGTTCAGAATGACTATTTTCACAGGCAGGCGTTGCTCCATGGCGGTCGCCATCTCCTGGATATTCATCTGTATGCTGCCGTCACCGGCTACATCCACCACCAGCTTGTCAGGGAAGGCCATCTGTGCCCCAATAGCTGCAGGAAATCCATAACCCATGGTTCCTAGGCCGCCGGAAGTCAGGAGAGTCCGTGCCTCGTCGAATTTGTAGAACTGAGCGGTCCACATCTGGTTCTGACCGACCTCTGTAGTAATGATAGCCCGACCCTTTGTCATCTCATACAGCTTTTCAATGACATACTGAGGCTTGATAACGCCAGGCTCCTTTTTATATGTGAGGGGATGGCGTTTTTTCCATGCGTCAAGCTGCTGCAACCAGGCCTGGTGTTGGTCCATCCAGGCTTCAGCAGGGCGGCCACCATCTTTTGCGGCGCCCAACAGCTTCTTCAGCACCCTCTTGCAATCACCCACTATCGGCACATCCACCTTCACGTTTTTCTGAATAGAAGTGGGGTCTATGTCCAGATGAATTATCTTGGCCAGCGGGGCAAATGCCTCGATTTTTCCAGTAACCCTGTCATCAAAGCGGGCGCCCGCGGCTATGATAAGATCACTGTTTGCCATGGCCATGTTAGCACAGTATGTACCGTGCATGCCCAACATACCCAGGCTCAACTCGTGGGTGCCGGGAAATCCCCCAAGCCCCATCAAAGTCATGGTTACCGGAATATACGTCGCTTTAGCAAGTGCCCTAAGTTCCTTATTCGCATTGGCGATAATTATTCCGCCGCCTGCGTAAATAACAGGCCGCTTGGCCTTTTCTATTAACCTGTAAGCCCGCTCAATCTGTTTGCCGTGAGGCTCGATTACAGGATTATATGAACGGAGCTTTATTTTCTCTGGATAGTTAAACTCGGCCTTGCCGTTCTGAACATCCTTGGGAAGATCTATAAGGACAGGACCCGGCCGGCCTGATCTCGCTATATAAAAGGCCTCCTTAAGGACCTGAGGAAGATCCTTTACGTCTTTAACAAGGTAATTGTGCTTTGTGCAAGGACGTGTAATGCCTACGATATCCACTTCCTGGAAGGCGTCATTACCAATCAGGGCAGTGGGTACCTGACCGGTAAATACTACCATGGGAATCGAATCCAAACTTGCTGTTGCTATACCTGTAACGGTGTTGGTGGCCCCCGGACCTGACGTCGCCACACACACTCCCACCTTTCCTGAAGCCCTGGCATAACCATCGGCAGCATGGGCCGCTCCTTGCTCATGTCGGACCAAAACGTGCTTTATGGTGCCGTCTTTTTCCAAGGTATCGTAGAGATCAATAATAGCCCCGCCGGGAAAACCGAAGATAACATCGACGCCTTCCCGCTTGAGGGCCTCTACGACCATTTGTTTTCCGGTCATCTTTGCCATGTACTTTACCCCTGTCAGCAATAGAATTAGGTTAGGAGCTCAAGATAGTTTTTCAAGCTTATTCCCCTGTTTTTACGTTGTCAATAAAGTTAAACTTTTTTAGTCAGTTTTATCAACAAATAATGCCCTCAGAACTTGCAGCTCTGAGGGCAATCAACCTTATTTACGGCGTATTATACAACACTAAGTGTTGTTACTAAGAATCAAGCTTTAGCAGTCTCTACGCCCTTTTCCTCCTCTTGCACTTCACCCTCTTTTGAATCAACATCTACCTCGGAAGTCTTGTTGCCGGTGACTTCGGGCTCCTCGCTTGCCTCTGCTCCTATGGCTTCAACCCCTGTGACGGATTTTTCCTCAGCGATTTCCGCCTCAGCGACAGATGCCTCCTCACTGATTTGGGTTTCCTCAGCAGGGCCATCCTCCTCTTTCATGCTTTCCAGCTTATCAACGGACGGTTTCGGAGGAGCAACCTGCGGTATCACGGATTCAGCAGATACTATCTTTTGAGGCTTATGTTGAGGCTTGGGCTTCTCAAGGGAGTCGGTGACCAGTTCCACAATAGACATCATGGCAGCATCTCCCCTTCGTGGGCCTATCCTTACTATCCTGGTATAACCACCATTTCGATCGGCAAATTCCTGGCCCCATTTATCAAAGAGCTTTGAAACAACTTTTCGATCATGTATGACTGAAAATGCCTGACGTCTTGCGTGGAGACTCGATCTTTTTGCCAAAGTAACCATTTTGTCAGCTACACGCCTGACCTCTTTGGCCCTCGGTACTGTTGTGACAATTCGACCATGCTCTAACAGCGATGTTACCATATTCCCGAGCATCGCCTTACGATGAGCTGTCTTACACCCCAGTCTACGTGTTCTTCTTCGGTGCCTCATTACTCATCACCTTCTTTTTCTTCAGTATTTTCTTCCTCGTTTGTTTTCTCGGGCTGGCTCCATCCCTGGAGCTTCATTCCTAGATGCAATCCCATACCATCGAGGTTTTCCTGGATCTCTTGCAAAGATTTTCGGCCAAAATTTTTTGTCTTGAGCATCTCTTGCTCTGTTTTTTGTACCAGCTCACCAATGTAGTAGATATTTGCGTTTTTGAGACAATTGGCCGAGCGTACAGAAAATTCCAGTTCATCAATTTTCCGGTTCAGATATTCGATCTTGCCTTCAAAATCAGAAGAGAGCTTTTCCTCTTCGGACTCTTCTTTCTCGTCAAAGTTAATAAACACCGAAAATTGATCTTTTAAAATCTTTGCGGCATAAGCCATGGCGTCCTCAGGAAGGACTGTACCATCGGTCAAAACTTCCATCGTCAACTTGTCATAGTCGGTCATCTGGCCGACACGGGCTTTCGTGACAACAAAATTGACCTTGTGGACCGGAGAAAACAGGGCATCTATAGCTATAGTACCTATTGGCTGATCCGGGTCCTTATTGCTTTCAGCAGAGACGTATCCCTTGCCCCATTTAGCCATCATTTCCATACGTAGTTCACCATCTTCCGTCAATGTGGCAATATGATGATCAGGATTCAGTACCTCAACTCCACCATGAGGCGCAATCAAATCCTCGGCACGTATTTCTCCCGGCCCTTGTTTTTCCAATATCAGGATCTTTTCTTCATCCTTGAAAATCTTCAGACGCACACCCTTCAGATTAAGAATAATATCTGTTACGTCTTCAATTACTCCCGGTATAGTTCCCAGTTCATGCAATACACCTTCTGCTTTTACGGAAATAATCGCAGCCCCTTGTAGAGAAGACAGGAGCACACGTCTCAAGGCGTTACCCAATGTGGTGCCATAGCCTCTCTCCAGAGGCTCACAACTGAATTTGCCATAAAAGCTTGTGTGTGTTGCGCTATTAATTTCCAGCCTCTTGGGACGAATTAATTCCCGCCAGTTGCGATAGTATGAAGTTTGTTCAGCAGTCATATTGTCTATCTAAGCCTCTTGAACTCCGAATATAATTAAATTCTTTTACGGCTTTCGAAAAAGCGTATATTATCGATTTGAATGCCGATGTCGAAACTGGAAATTTGAAATTAGGTAACACATCTATAATCTCTGTATTTTTCCAATTTCCAATTTCTAATTTCTAATTTCACTGCCAACTCGACTTTGGCCATTTTTCGATTATTATAAAACCAGAAAAATCAAGGAGTTAGCTGCACGATTTGGGAATTACAAGCACTCATACCCCGATTTTTTATGGGTAGATTTGATCCAATTCAAGCTAGATATAATAATTTCAGTAAGTTAGCCCAACAACCATGAATTAAAAATGGCCAAAGTCGAGTGCCAAAACACAACATCAATAAAGTGTAAACTACTTTTGACTTTTTACTGAGGATACCTATTTTACTATGGAGTATCTCTAAGGTCAGCAGAATCACAGGTTATTACTTGGAGTAAAATTCAACTATTAGCTGTTCCTGAATGGGCATAGTTATGTGCCCTCGTTCAGGCATTGCCTTCACTGTTCCCTGCAACTTATCCTCATCCAGTTCCAACCACTCAGGCACACCCCTGCGGGCAATTGCCCCCATCGCCTGTTTCAAGGGAGCTATAGATTTGCTCTTCTCTGTTACCTTGATCTCGTCTCCCTGCTTTACCAAAAAAGACGGTATGTCCACTTTTTTCCCATTTATAATGAAATGTCCATGACGGACTAACTGACGGGCCTGTGATCTGGACTCAGCAAAGCCAAGGCGATAAACTACGCCGTCAAGACGTCTTTCCAGGAGTACTAAAAGATTAGTACCGGTGACCCCTTTTTGACGATCAGCCTTATCAAAATAACTCCTGAATTGTGCCTCCTGTAATCCATACATACGCCGAACCCGCTGTTTCTCTCTTAAACGAATCCCATAGTCAGAAACTTTTATCCGGCCCTGTCCATGTTCTCCAGGGACATAACTGCGTTTTTCAAAGGCACACTTATCTGAATAACACCTGTCTCCCTTAAGAAAAAGTTTGCAACCCTCTCTGCGACACAAGCGACATCGTGGTCCTGTATATCTAGCCAAAATATTTCCTCCGGTAACTTGAACACATATAAATAAGCCTACTCATGCAATCCTATACTCTCCGTCTCTTTGGAGATCTGCAACCGTTATGAGGTATTGATGTTACGTCTCGAATAACTGAGATTTTAAATCCTGCTATCTGGAGAGCCCGCACTGCTGCCTCTCTTCCGGAACCTGGTCCCTTGAGATGTACTTCAACACTTCTCATGCCATGGTCTGCTGCTTTTCTTACAGCATTTTCAGCCGCTACCTGGGCGGCAAACGGAGTGCCTTTCCTCGAACCCTTAAAACCCTGAGTCCCTGCACTTGACCAGGAAATTGTATTCCCCTGTTTATCAGTTATATTTATTATAGTATTATTAAAAGTAGATCGTATGTGCACAATACCTTCCGGCACATTCTTCTTTTCTTTTCGGCCACCTCTTCTCGGTGATGCCATATACTCCGACCTCCGTTACTAAATTCGTAAGCGTTCACAGACCACCGCATCTGCTTTGTTGTCGGGCACTTTAAGTACAGAGAGTACGTCTGCGTACCCTCCGCCTCGCATCTGCAGCACCCTGTAAACGCCTACAGCTCGGCAGGTTGTGGTAAAACGGGCATTGTAATCCCGTGAACGGTTACCTAAATTCTTCTCTTCTTTTTGACTACTGAGCGCCTGGGACCCTTTCGTGTACGAGCATTTGTTTTGGTACGCTGTCCATTAACCGGAAGTCCTCTACGATGTCTAAGTCCCCGATAACTGCCGAAATCCATCAATCGCTTGATGTTCAATGATACCTCTCTGCGAAGATCTCCCTCAACTTTATAATCGGCATCGATAATCTTCCGTAGCGACGTGATATCTTGATCCGTCAAATCATCGGATTTTTTGTTTCTGTCAATTTCTGCCTTATCCAAAATTTGTTGGGAAGTCGTACGTCCAATCCCATAAACATACGTGAGCGCAATCTCCAGCCTCTTATTCTTTGGCAGTTCAACGCCTGCAATTCTTGCCACAGATCAACCCCCTAGCTATCCTTGTCGCTGTTTGTGCCTTGGATTTTTGCAAAGCACTCGCAATATGCCTCTGCGTCGGATTATTTTGCAGTCCTTACAACGACGTCTGATTGATGCTTTAACCTTCATGGCATATTCCTCTTCGCTTAAGATTTACCTGGCCCTATATACAACACGGCCCCTGGACAGGTCATAGGGCGACAGCTCTACAGTCACTGTATCACCAGGCAATATTTTAATATAGTGCATACGCATCTTACCTGAAATATGTGCAAGTACTTTGTGACCATTTTCAAGCTCAACGCGAAACATGGCATTAGGTAAAGTTTCAAGAACCTTTCCCTCAACCTGTATTGCATCTTCTTTGGACATCTAATTTACCTTTGTTCCTTTTGCATTCACTCTACCTTCTTCCCTTCAGCTTGGCCCCCTTCATAAACCCTTCGTAGCTCCTGGTGATAAGATGGGATTCAATTTGAGCCATGGTATCCATTCCCACACCTACTACAATCAGAAGGGCCGTTCCACCAAAATAAAAAGGCACATTTAACTTTGAAATCAATATACTTGGTAATACGCAAATCGCAGAAACATAAATAGCACCTATCAGAGTAATCCTGGTCAGGACCCTGTCAATATATTCAGACGTACGCCTTCCCGGTCTGAGACCTGGGACATAACCCCCATGTTTCTTCATGTTATCTGCTATATCAACCGGATTGAAGATCATGGCCGTATAAAAATAACAGAAAAAGATAATGGCCATTACAAAGATCGTCTCATAAAACAAACTTCCGGGTCTCAGACCCTGAGCTACACTCTGCATCCAGGGTACCTGGATAAAATTTGCTATGGTTGCAGGAAACATCATAATAGATGACGCAAAAATCGGTGGTATTACTCCTGCAGTATTCACTTTTAAAGGCAGATGGGTACTCTGCCCTCCATATACCTTTCGTCCCACTACTCTCCTGGCGTATTGGACTGGAATGCGCCTGTGAGACCGCTCCATAAAGCAGATAAATCCAATTACCGCCACCATCATCACTAAAAGAAATATAACTAGAGCCAGATGTATATCACCTGTACGCATCAGACTGAACGTGTCTATCATGGCTGAAGGCATCCTGGCTACAATGCCGGCGAAGATAATCAGAGAAATACCATTACCAACACCTCTTTCCGTAATCTGCTCTCCGAGCCACATCAGAAATACCGTCCCTGACATAAAGGTCAAGGCGCTTAAGAGCCGAAAAGGCCAGCCGGGCTCTGCCACGACCGGAGCACCACCAGGGGCTGTCAGACTCTCAAGAGTAATGGCTATCCCAAGCCCCTGAATAACGCTCAGGCCCACTGTACCATACCTGGTGTACTGGCTGATCTTTTTTCTTCCTGCCTCACCTTCCTTTTTTAATGCCTCAAGGTGCGGAATGGCTACTGTGAGGAGCTGAATAATGATGGAGGCGCTGATGTAAGGCATTATGCCCAAAGATAAAATGGACATATTCTCAAGCGCCCCACCTGAAAACATATTAAACATACCAAACAGCGTCCCCTGAGCACGATCGAAAAAGGACGCCATGGCCGCAACATCAATACCAGGAGTAGGGATTTGTACTCCAACCCGATATACAGCCAGCATAAGCAACGTAAAACCAATGCGTTTACGCAGCTCCGGTACTTGGCCTATACCCCCTAATCCTTTAAACAATATTTGCCTCCTGGCTCCGGTCCGTAATGATCTCTATCCGTCCACCAGCAGTCTCTATTTTATTTTTAGCAGTTTCACTGACCGCGTGGGCCCGAACCGTTACCGGCTGCTGTATCTCCCCGTCACCTAATATTTTTAAGAGATGATGGCGCTTACGTACTAGTCCCAATGCTTTCAAAACGGCGATATCCACCACTCCTTCATGCCTGATCTCTGACAGATCACCAATGTTCAATACACCGTAGACTTTTCTGAAACGGTTCTTGAAACCTCTCTTAGGGAGTTTTCTATACAACGGCATCTGACCGCCTTCGAATCCTGGACGAATACTGCCGCCGGATCGGGATTTTTGGCCATTCTCACCCCGGCAGGCCGTTTTCCCATGTCCAGACCCCTGTCCTCTTCCAACGCGTTTTTTCGCGCGTTTGGATCCGGGATGAGGTCTTAATGAATCCAGTGTAATCATATGGGCTCCTGATAAATAAACAAATTCAGGAATTTAGGAATTATATTTACATCTAATTCCTAAATTCCTAAATTTTTCACTATTCTACGGTTTTGCCACGGCACTTTGCCCTGGATACGGAAATACGTAAGACGTCCAGACCATTAAATGTGGCATGCATTACATTGTGCGGATTTTTGGTGCCAAGGCACTTTGTCAATATATCCTGAATTCCCGCTGCCTCCATAATCGCCCTTACTACAGCTCCGGCTATAACTCCGGTACCAGGTGACGCAGGTTTCAACAAAACCCTGCCTGCCCCAAAATGTCCAATCACCTCATGGGGTATTGTTTTGCTTACCATCGGTATTTTGATCATAGACTTAGTGGCTTTCTCACGGGCTTTTCTGAGGGCCTCAGGAACTTCTCTGGCCTTTCCCATGGCAAAACCAACTTTGCCGGCCCCGTCACCTACCACTGAAAGAGCACTGAAGCTAAAGCGTCTTCCACCTTTGACTACCTTAGCCACCCGGTTAATATAGACTACTTTTTCTATCAGTTCCAGGTCATTATCTATATGTTTTTCCTGCAACGCCACCCCCTTACAGCAGCTGAGGAACGTACAAGAAATAACTTGAACAAATTAATGTCTTTTTTGCCGTCTTCTTCGTTGCTCGTCGATCACATAACCAGTTATGCTCGCTCCTCGCGCCTTGAATACAACAAAAAACCCTATTAATTTTTGTTCAACTTATTTATCTCCCGCTCCTAACTATTAGAATTCAGAAATCAAGGCCGACTTCTCTGGCCGCATCAGCAAGAGCCTTGATTCGGCCATGATAAAGATATCCACCACGATCAAATGCTATGGTATTTATACCGTTTTCCTTAGCCTTTTGGGCAATAATCCGGCCGACCTCTTTAGCCATAGCTTTTTTGTTTTCAAGATCGCCTGCCTTGCTTTTGATCTCAGGCGTTAACGAAGAAACAGCCGCAATTGTGACACCTTGTTCATCATTGATAATCTGAGCGTATATGTGTTTGCTGCTTCGAAACACTACCATCCGCGGACGCTCTGCTGTCCCTGATATATGCTTTCGTATGTGCTGTTTACGCCTTAAACGCGCCTTCAGCCTAGGGCTGGTCTTTGCCATAATTACTTCCATATGCAATATTGCTGATAAGGAACGTACAATAAATAACTTGAACAAATTAATGTCTTTTTTGCCGACTTCTTCGTTGCTCGTCGATCACATAACCCGTTATGCTCGCTCCTCGCGCCTTGAATACAACAAAAAATCCTATTAATTTTTGTTCAACTTATTTATCTCCCGCTCCTAATTCTAAAATCCATAACTACTGTGCAGCAGTCTTTCCAGCTTTGCGGATTATCCGTTCATCCACATACCTGATTCCCTTGCCTTTATAAGGTTCTGGTGGCCTAAGAGACCTGATTCTCGACGCTGTAAGTCCCAAAAGCTCCTTATCATATCCTTCCAGGATTACCCGAATTTCCTTTTGCCGCTCTACCCGAGCCTTGATTCCTTCAGGAAGAGGAAACTCTATTGGATGAGAATAGCCAACGTGAAAAATCAACTCCGTCTCCTTCTCCTCAATTTTATAGCCGACTCCTATTACCAGAAGCTCACGCGTGAATCCTTTTGTAACCCCGATTATCATATTGTTTATAAGTGTTCGGAACAACCCATGTATTGAGCGACCCTGCTTTGTATCATCAGCTCTTTTGACTATCAGGTGTTCACCATCTTTTTCAACACTTGCCAACGGATGAATTTCCCTGCTCAAGACACCTTTGGGACCCTGAACGGTAATAATCTGTCCATCTATGGTGACATTGGCCCCTGAAGGGACATTTATGGGTCTTTTACCGATTCGAGACATGAAGAAAACTCCAGATTACCAAATGGCGCAGATAACTTCTCCGCCTACGTTATTTTGCCTGGCCTCAACATCAGTCATAATGCCTCTTGATGTAGAAACCAGTGCAGTGCCAAGCCCGGATCTTATCTTTGGAATTGTGCCTTTTTTACAATATACCCGGCATCCGGGAGTGCTTATTCGCTTTAATCCGAGAATAATAGGCTGCCCATCAGAGTATCTGAGAAACAAACGAAGAATTTTCTGCCGTCTGTCCTTGAAAATACGAAAGTTGCTTATATAGCCCTCTTTTTTAAGAAGTTTTGCAATTCCTACCTTCAAATTAGAGGAAGGAATATCAACTCTATCATGCCTTGCTTTATTGGCATTTCTGAGCCGTGTAAGCATGTCCGCTACAGGATCAGTCATAGACATATTCAAGCTCTCCCAAATGTATGGAGTTTTACAGCTACCAACTGGCTTTGGTTACCCCGGGAATTATCCCCTGGGATGCCATTTTTCTGAAACATATTCTGCATAAGCCAAATTTTCTGATAAAGGCACGTGGACGGCCACAAACCGGACATCTATTATACTTTCTGACACCAAACTTGGGTTTCCTCTGTGCCTTATTTATCAATGCCTTTTTAGCCAAAGATCTCTCCTCAATGAACTCTACTTACGAAACGGCATACCTAAAACGTCCAACAAGTACCGAGATTCATCATCGGTTTTTGCACTCGTAACTATCGTCACATTCATTCCCTTGATCTTGTCTATTTTGTCATAGTCGATCTCTGGAAAGATAATCTGTTCCTTAACGCCCAAGGTGTAATTACCCTTTCCATCAAAAGCCTTTGGTGACACGCCCCTGAAGTCCCTGATCCGGGGAATAGCAATGTTAATAAACTTTGTAAGAAAATCATACATTCGTTGCCTTCTAAGGGTCACACGACACCCTATGGGCATTCCTTCTCTCACCTTAAAGGCTGCAATTGATCTCTTGGCCTTTGTGACTACCGGTTTTTGCCCGGATATAAGGGTTAATTCCTTAACCGCAGAGTCTAGAATTTTTGGATTTTCAATTGCCTCACCAAGCCCCATATTCAGAATCACCTTTTCGATTTTGGGCACCTGGTGGGAATTCTTATATCTAAAATGTTCCATTAATTCCGGAACACATTCTTTCTGATATCTCTCTTCTAAGAGAACCATGCCTAATTGCCTCCACAAGGCCTACTTTTTTTCTGTCGGAATAACCTCTCCGCATTTCTTGCAGACGCGGACTTTATTGCCATCCCCCAGAATCTTCCTGGATATTCGCGCTGACTCAGTACATTTGGGGCAAATTAGCATGAGATTAGATAAGTGGATGGATGCTTCCTTTTCTAAAATGCCGCCTCCTGTACCAGGACCTGGTTTTGTATGGCGCTTGACCATCTGTGCGCCCTCAACAAGTGCTCTTTCCTTTGCAGGCAAAATGGAAAGGATCTTGCCGACCTTTCCCTTGTCCCGGCCGCTCTTTACCATTACCCGGTCATTTTTTCTCAGATATGTCTTTACGGTTTGCATTGATCCGGTCTCCTTGGACTAAAGCACCTCGGGTGCAAGCGATATTATCTTCATATAACGCTTTGCCCTTAATTCCCTGGCCACCGGTCCGAAAATCCGAGTACCTACCGGTTCTCCATATTGGTTTATCAAAACCGCTGCATTCTCGTCGAACCGTATCCAAGAACCATCAACCCGGGATATCTCCTTTTTGGTCCGTACTACAACGGCTTTAACCACTTCACCTTTTTTCACTTTGGAATTTGGTATGGCCTCCTTGACCGAAACGATTACCGTATCCCCTATACTTGCAACACGCCTACGGGTTCCGCCTAAAACCCGAATACAACACACGCGTTTTGCACCGGAATTATCGGCGACATTTAATAATGTTTCCTGCTGGATCATGATATGATCCTTCCCTTTCTTTTCCTGTTCTAGAGAGCCTTTTCAAGAATTCCTTTAACGACCCAACGTTTGCGTCGACTCAGAGGACGATACTCTTCTATTAAAATTTTGTCGCCTATTCTGCAGCTATTTTCTACATCATGAGCCATATACTTCTTTTGCCGCTGTATATACTTCCCATATATTGGATGCTGTACCCGCCGAACGACCTTAACAACCACTGTTTTTTCCATTTTGTCGCCAGCAACAGTACCAATAAGTGTTCTGCGAGATTTTTTGTCGGCATTCATGCCCTGCTCCATTACTAGACCTCTGAACCAACAACTTTTTCTGCAAGTACTGTTTTAGCTCTTGCTATTGAACGCCTCACAGTACGAATCCTCATTATGTTTTCCAATTGGTGCGTGGCTTGCTGAAACCGAAGATTAAAAAGCTCCTGTCGAAGGTCCTTTTCTTTCTGTTGAATTTCTTCTATGCTCAGTTCCCTAAGTTTATCAGCTACGCTCATGGCATTTCACTCCTAGCGATAATCTTAGTAGGAATGGGTAGTTTATATTGTGCCAGCCTAAGAGCCTCCCTGGCGGAAACCTCATCTACACCCTCCATCTCATAGAGCATCCTGCCTGGCTTTATGAGTGCCACCCATGAATCCACTGCGCCCTTACCCTTACCCATTCTGGTCTCGGCAGGCTTGCTGGTGACAGGCTTGTCCGGGAATATTCGTATCCATATTTTTCCACGACGCTTGACGCGCCTTGTAATAGCAATCCGAGCAGCCTCTATCTGCTCGGCTGTGATCCTGCCACGGCCAATAGCCTTAAGGCCGTAATCGCCAAATGACAGGCTATTTCCGCGTTGTGCCATGCCTTTTATGCGGCCTTTTTGTTGTTTCCGATATTTGACTTTCTTTGGGCTAAGCATTTATTCCTCTCCAGCAGGAACAGGCGAATACTGTCAACTATATTTCCATTGCCGTAACTTCAGACTCTTTGTCAGGCAAAACCTCTCCCTTGAACACCCATACTTTGATACCAATTACCCCATATGTGGTCATTGCCTCAGCCACGCCGTAATCAATATCGGCCCGAAGGGTGTGTAGCGGGACTCTGCCGTCCAGATACCACTCGGTACGGCACATTTCAGCGCCCCCCAAACGGCCGGCACTGGCAATTCTTATGCCTTGCGCGCCAAACTTGCGTGCTATACTGATAGCCCTCTTCATGGCTCGCCGGAAGGAAATGCGCCGCATAAGCTGACTCGCAACATTTTCAGCTACCAGTTGTGCATCTATTTCCGGTCTTCGGACCTCTGTGATGTCAACCATCACACGCCGCTTGATTATCTTTTCCAAAGACCGCTTGAGGCTCTCAATTTCCACACCTTTTTTACCGATAATTATTCCAGGACGCGCTGTGAATATACGGATGCGCAATCTCTGTGCAGCCCTTTCTATCTCAATTTTGGATATTCCCGCATGATAGACCCTTTTCTTAATATATTTTCTGATCTTGTAGTCCTCAAGGATCAGGGCGGCATACTCCTTTTCCGAAAACCAACGGGAGTCCCATGTACGCGTAATTTGTAGCCTGAGGCCGATCGGGTTTACTTTCTGACCCAAGGTATCCTCCTGATTTTCCCATTCATATTAATTTATCCTTCGTCCAACACTATCGTTATATGCGAGAAACGATGCTGTATTCTATATGCCCTGCCCATTGCCCTGGGATGAAATCTTTTCAGTTGAGGGCCTTGATCCACCATAATTTTTTTAATGTACAGAATATCCACATCGATATTTGGATTTTGATCCGCATTGGCCAAAGCTGATTCAAGCACTTTTTTAATCATCCTTGCGCCTTTTTTGGGCATGTAACTGAGAATCTGCAATGCCTCTCCCGCAGACTTGCCACGAACCACATCAGCAACCAGCCGAGTCTTTTGCGGAGAAATTCTTAAGTATTTGGCAACTGCCCTGGCTTCCATTAGTGCACTGCCCTCTCTTACGTTTTCCGAATCCTGGATTTTTTATCAGCAACGTGACCATAATATGTACGGGTCGGTGAAAATTCACCAAGTTTGTGCCCGACCATATTTTCAGTAATAAATACAGGGATAAATTTTCTGCCATTGTGCACTGCAAAGGTAAGCCCTACCATGTCAGGCACAACCATGGATCGTCTGGACCAGGTCTTAATGACACGCCTGTCTTTAGTCTCAATGGCCTTAATCACCTTTTTCATCAAGTGATCATCAACAAAAGGACCTTTTTTTACCGACCTTGGCACCTGTTTTCTCCTATTTTCTGTAAATTAGCGCCCTTCGGGCGAGCTGTTTAGCTGTTGAGCTGTTAAGCTTATCAGCTTTAATAAAATTGGCCCAAAAATAGAAATTCCTATACTATTCAATTTTTCAATTCGTAATCCCTAAATTTTCATAAAGTTACTTCTTTTTATGCCTGTTTCGTACTATGAACGCATTACTGGGTTTGTTCTTTTTTCTTGTGCGATATCCCTTTGCGGGCATTCCCCATGGACTGCAAGGATGTCTGCCTCCGGAAGATTTCCCCTCGCCACCACCCATGGGATGATCAACGGGATTCATGGCTACTCCACGTACTCTCGGACGTCTCCCAAGCCACCGGCTTCTGCCGGCCTTACCCAGTTTAACATTTTCATGATCAAGATTTCCTACCTGACCAACAGTAGCCCTGCAGGTATTAAGAAACATTCTTACTTCTCCACTTGGAAGGCGCAATTGTACGTATTTGCCTTCCTTGGCCATTACCTGAGCTGAACCACCGGCACTCCTTACTATCTGTCCTCCCTTACCAGGGCGTAACTCTACATTATGGACCTGAGTACCCAATGGAATATTCTTTAACGGCATGCAATTCCCAGGGTGTATATCCGCTACGTCGTCGGAAATAACGAATCCACCGACCTTGATTCCCAAAGGGGCCAGAATATATCTCTTTTCTCCGTCAAGATAATTCAACAGAGCGATTCGGGAAGACCTGTTAGGATCATACTCAATAGCAGCCACTTTTGCGGGCACACCGAGTTTATGTCTCCGAAAATCTATTGTCCTGTATTTACGTCGGTGCCCGCCGCCTCTATGCCTGGCAGTAATCCTCCCGTAGACGTTTCTCCCGCCACTGCGCTTAAGGGGCTCAAGCAATGATTTTTCCGGGGCCTTATCACTAATTTCACGGTCTACCAATACAGTCATGCCGCGTCTGGCCGGAGATGTTGGCTTGTATTTTTTAATTGGCATTATACACCCTCAAAAAACTCAATACTTTCCCCGGGATATAACCTTACAACGGCTTTTTTAATACCCGAGCGCTTACCTGTAAACCGGCCGACCCTTTTGGGTTTCCCTTTGACCTTGATGGTCTGAACAGACAGCACTTTCACTTTAAAGATTTTTTCCACCGCAGTTTTTATTTCGATTTTATTCGCCTTTTGATCAACCTTGAAGACTAACTGATTTGCCATCTCTTTCTGTAAAGTGGCCTTCTCGGTAATCAGAGGAGCCTTTATCACCGAATACAGTTCCTTCATGGCTTCAGTCTCTCCTCGATCACTCCAACTGCAGGTTCCTTGATTATCACATATTCGTATTTCAATAAATCATACACATTAATGCCTTTCAAAGGCAGAATCTTAACATTGGGAATATTCCTGGAAGATAACTCCAAAGTCTGATCCGGAGTGTCGGTCACTATTATGGCCTTCTTTATATCAAAGCGGTCAAGCAGTCCTTTCATATCCTTGGTTTTTATTTGCTCCAGGCCAAAATCCCTCAGAACTAAAAGACGATCGCCCTCGAACTTTGTGCTCAACGCCATTCTCAGCGCCAGACGCCGGACCTTTTTAGGCAAGCTGTAGCTGTAATCCCTAGGTTTCGGACCAAATACCGAACCCCCTCGTTTCCACAAAGGCGACTTATTACTGCCTGCACGGGCCCGGCCGGTCCCTTTCTGACGGTAGGGTTTCTTGCCACTTCCACTGACTTCACTTCGTGTCTTGACGCAAGCAGTGCCTGCCCGTTTTCCGGCCAACTGCCACTTCACCACTTCGTGAAGTACGCCTTCCTTCGGTGTCACGCCAAAAACGGTGTCGCTCACAGTAACCTCACCAACTTTCTCTTTCTGTGCGTTATAAACTGCCAGAGTTGTCATGGATTGCCAGGTCTCCTCTATTTTAATCGCACAAATACAAGTTGATTGATAGCACCCGGGACACCTCCCTTAACCAGCAACAGGTTCTCATCATGTCGCACATCAACAACCATCGAGTTTTTCATGGTAACACGATTGCCTCCCATGCGGCCAGGCATCTTTTTGCCCTTAACGACCCTGGATGGAGTAGCGCTTTGTCCCACAGAGCCTACTGCTCTATGATGTTTGGATCCATGGCCCATAGGACCTCTAGAAAATCCGTAACGTTTTATCGTGCCGGTAAAACCGCGGCCCTTACTCACTCCTGCTATATTCACTAGCTGGCTGATCTCCAGATCCTTCAATGTGAGGACCTGACCCACATCAAAGACATCAGGATCCTCTACTGATATCTCCCTGATATAGCGAAAACCATGGGACAGCCCGGCTTTTTTCACATGGCCCTGTTCCGGAAGCTTCAGTCTGCTTAAAGGCTTTGGAGAAAACCCGAATTGCAAGGCATTATAGCCCTCTCTCTTCACTGTCTTCTTTTGAAGCACAGTGCAGGGACCAACCTCCAGCACCGTAACCGGGACGACCTGACCGTCCTCGGAAAAAACCTGGGTCATTCCTACCTTGCGGCCCATCATGCCTGTTAAATTCGACATTGCCGTATTCCTATAGTTTAATTTCAACATCCACCCCGGCAGACAACTCTAACTTCATCAAGGCATCTATTGTCTGTTGTGTGGGCTCCAGGATATCTACAAGTCTTCTGTGGGTACGGACCTCAAACTGCTCTCTTGACTTCTTGTCTACATGAGGAGAACGCAAAACAGTATAGCGTCTAATCGAAGTAGGTAACGGGATTGGCCCGCCAAGACGCGCTCCGGTCCGTTTTGCCGTATCTACGATTTCACCTACAGACTGATCAAGCTGCTTGTGATCGTATGCCTTGAGACGAATCCTTATTCTTTGGGTTGGGATCATCATCCCTCATTCCTCAATTCTACGCTAATTGGTGAATATAACTATTCTGTAATTTTGGTTACCACGCCGGCCCCGACTGTTCGACCACCTTCGCGGATCGCAAATCGAACTCCCTCTTCCATGGCTATGGGCTGAATCATCGAAACCTCAAAAGTTACATTGTCGCCAGGCATCACCATCTCCACACCCTCAGGCAACGTCACTACTCCTGTAACATCCGTGGTCCGAAAATAAAACTGCGGACGATATCCGGCAAAAAACGGGGTGTGACGACCACCCTCCTCCTTGCTCAATATATATACCTCAGCCA
>PQXE01000034.1 GCA_003194495.1 Deltaproteobacteria bacterium | reverse complement strand
AATTTGGCAATTTAGCGCATTTTAGGTAAAATAGTGCTCTATTTTCAATATGTGTCCATAATTATTAGGTAACTGAAATTCATTCGCAATTTCAGTTCTCCTGCACTCCGAGTTTTGCAAAAGGCTCCCTATCCAAGCCATTGTGTCCTGCTTTTTTTTCAATGAATGGAGGTGTCAGTTAAAAAACTTATGGAAATTTCATAGGGAAGCGGTAAAAATAGAGATACCATGACTCCGCAAAATATGATTTGCCCGGACTTATTGAGAAGTTACTAATTCTTTTCCTTTTCGTGTGTTGCACAATCTGACGTGTAGCCGCACAGATCGAAAATTGACTGTTTTTTCCATTCAATAATCTTCAATTTTCAATTGAAAGGTTTTGGAAACAAAACCTTTCCCTGCTTTATCTTCTCCGTACACGGCCCAGTAAACCGTCCGGCCCTTGCGGCCCAGGCGCCGTATGCTGCGCCATTCCTTCCTGTTAGGGGTATAGGATTCCCCGGTTATCCACCTGCCGTGTCTTTTATAGCCTCGCTGCAGCACAACAACCTTACTCTCAAAATCCGGGTCTGTTGAAAAGTTCAACTTGAACCGCTCAAGTCCCGCGCCATCCCACTCAAAGGCAGTGGGAGGATAGGCCGGGATCAGAGCGCCGTCTTCCGGGAAAATAAGGGCAATAGCCTCATCACTTAGTGTGGCTGAAACAGGCCCGTGAAAGGTGCTGACACCGGCATAATCAATATCTTCCAATTGGTAATAATACGTCAGGCCGGACACCACGTCGAAGTCTTCGTAGGAATATTCAGTCCCCTGGGCCGGGCCGCCTTCGGCCGGGATAAGGTAATCTGTGATCCTGCTGTATTCGGCATCCTCTGTCTCAGTCCGCCAGAGGTGAAACCCCGCATTGTCAATTTCAGAAGCGGTTTCCCATTTAAGGATAATATGGTCTTCAAAGGCAGTGGCCGAAAAAGAAACCAGTTCTACAACCAGGGCGCCGTCCTGCTGAACATAATATTCAGCGGGAGAGGCGTTCTGGAAATGGATGTACCCCACGTTTTCACCCCAGGCATAGCCGTCAAATTTGCCGTCGTCCGTAGCTATAACCACTTGGCTGTTAGTCGAATCGAAGTTGATCCAACCCACGTTCTCGCTCCAGGCATAGCCTGATAGGGCACCCGTGCTGCTGTTCCGGTTCACACCCCAGTTGGTGCTGGTGGTGTTGGGATACGTCCCACCAACCGGAGTCGATCCCAGCTTTATCCACCCGATGTTCTCGGCCCAAACATAGCCCACAAGATAGGTCGTACCCACCGTGGCTTGGGCATTGGTTGACCGCCAGTTTTGCCAACCCACGTTTTCGGACCAGGCATACTTGTAGGTGCTGGAGATATTGGTTGCCGCCCATGCCGGTTGCAGGCCCAAAAGACCAAAGCATATCAGCCAAATTACGCCAAATTGTGTTGTTGTCTTTGCAATTGTTTTCATTTTACCCCCCCTTTTTTTTGATTGAATATTTACTATTGAAAATTGAATATTTGTGGAGGTCGCTACGCTCCGGCATTGTGATATCCTTTCTTCAACAATCTTCAATATTCAATTATTTGCTCCTGACATTAGTCTTTTTCATCCAGCAAATGCCCAACGGCACACAAGCGCGCGTTCGGCAATGTTGCACACGCGTCTATCCGTTTTTTCCAATATATCGCGGCTCTTGTTTCTAAGATCCGTGCCAAGATTGTATTTGTGATACCAGCACTACAGGCGCGCCAACATCCCCGGCCATTTGAAGCTTCAGGAAAGAGTCAAATATTCTATTGTCCTCCGCGAACGGGCCATACGTAGCGGTTATTCGTCTTATCGAAGTAGTACACGAAGCCATCGCATATGCTCACGACCCAAGCGTTGCTCGTACTGTACATATACGTAACAGACGACCAATAGTAGCCCGTCTGCACGTCGGAAAAGGGGTACCCGGAAGGAAGTGCAGGGCCTTGTTGACCCCAATCGATCAGGCTTTGCAGTTCTTTTACATTGGGCAGGCGCCAGTCGCCGTATCCGCCCAACGATAGGCTATTGCAATATGTCAAAGCCTCTGCCCAGGTCTTTGCTCCCACTGGGTTTGCATTCTCCGTCCACATTAACCCGGTCAGGTTGTCGGTGACAGTTCCTGCTTCGTCGCCGGTGTTATCCGTAAACCGCGTGCTGGGCCAGGCTACGCCGACGCCCTGGCCAGCCCAATACGCATTCTGCCCAGGCCAATCGCCCGTTTCGGCACAATCTATTTCGATTCCAGCAGCATTATAGCATTTGGTCTGCCCGGTCTTCGGGACCTGAGTGGGGATCGCCTTTTCATAGACCTGATCAAGCGTGTGACCCGTTGAACCCGGCGCTGCCGATGGCTCTGTGAACGCGCCGCTCCGTTTGGCAGCCTGAGTATTGTCGTTCAGACGATTGTAGATGTCATCCAGTGTGAACATGGCGCTATCCCCACTTGTAGGCGTCCCCGGGTCATTCAGGCTCCCTGCCAAAGCCGTCATAGTTCCAGGTCCATAGAGCCCCAAACCATAGATAGCCACTAATGAAAACAGTACACTCAATACAATACATTTCACATTACACATAATAACCCCCCTTTTTAATTGAATAGTGACTATTGAAAATTGTTGAAGAAAAGACATAAAAACGCCGGAGCGTAGCGACCTCCACAAATCGTCAATTTTCAATTGTTATCGGCTTATTCGCTCAATGACTTTAATAATTTCAACCCGTGCAGTTAAAAAACTATTCAAAACCCATCACAAAAACACGAAGGTACGAAGACACGAAAAAAGACACAAAAAAAAGACGAACGTCCAACATCGAATGAAAGCCGAAGGTAAAGGCTGAAGGATGTCCATCCAGAGGCTTCCCTTTCGTGTTTTCGTGATAATTCTTTTCCTTTTCGTGTGTTGCACAATCTGACGTGTAGCCGCACAGATCGAAAATTTTCCGCTTGACAACAAAACGTTTCCCCATACAATGTGAACTGTGAGTCACTTTATTTAATATGACGTCAGATTCATGGTATTTGACGGCACCTAATTATGTAGAGGCTGAATAATGCAAGAAGAGAAACTCTCACGTAGGGAAAGAGAGAAACTCAGGCATCGTCGCCAGATGCTTGCTGCTGCACTCGAGCTTTTTTCGGAGAAGGGATTTCACAACGTCTCAATGCACGAGATTGCAAAAAGAGCCGAGTTTGCCATCGGCACTCTCTACAAGTTCTTCAGAAACAAGGAGGATCTCTATAAGTCCCTCATGATGGAAAAGGCAGAGGAACACCACCGGGTACTTATGGGGGTCCTGTCCGAGGAAAACGATGTCCTTACCGTAATCGACTGCTACATTGCGGCCAAGGCGCGGCTTTTCGCCGACAATCTTGCAGCATTGCGCCTTTATTTTGCAGAAACGCGCGGCGCGAGTTTCAACATCAAGGCCGGGCTTGACCAAGATATCCGCAAGCTGTATGACAAATTCATCCTGCGACTGGCCTCCGTACTGGAAACCGGTGTCCGCAAAAAGGTCCTTCGCAAGATGGATCCCTATCACATGGCCGTGGCCCTGGAGGGTCTCACCAATGCATTTCTCTTCTGCCGGCTGGAAGACCCGGAGCAGTATCCATACGAAGCGAACATTCAGGTAATCAGAGACATGTTTCTCAAGGGAGTACTGGCCAAATGATAAAAACAAAATACTCTGTACTGTTTGCCCTTCTACTGACATCGGTTTTCCCCTGGAACGTCACGGCCGACCCTCCAGGTCCGGGCGGCGGGCCGCCTCCGCTGGTGACGGTTGCGGCAGCCATTGAGTACGACGTCAATCCGCCGGCGGAATACGTGGGCCATGTGGAGGCCATCCAGAGCGTGGACCTGCGGGCCCGTGTCGAGGGTTTTCTTGAACAGGTCAAGTTCAAGGAAGGAAGTGATGTCAATGCCGGGGACATACTCTACGTCATCGAGCAGGCACCCTATCAGGCCAAGGTTGACGCGGATAGAGCCAGTGTGGCCCAGGCAACAGCGACCCTTACCAGGGCCCGTCAGTATCTGCAACGGGTCAGGACTGTTCGTTCCGGAGGGGTGTCTGCAACAGACATCGACAATGCCGTGGCCGACGAACTCCAGGCCAAAGCACAGCTCCAAGAAGCCAAGGCCGACCTCGAGCTATCCGAACTTGACTTGGGATACACTATGGTCAGGGCACCAATCAAGGGACGCATCGGGCAAACCGCTTTCACCAGGGGAAATCTGGTTGAACCTGATTCAGGCCCCCTGGCGCGAATTGTCCAAATGGACCCGATCCGGGTGGTGTATTCCATTAGTGAAAATGACCTGGCGGCGGTCAGGTCCGCGCTTGGCGACTCCTCGCCGGACAAAAAGAAGTACGCCCTGATTCCCCGTATCAAACTGCCCGGGGGCGAAATCCTTAAAACCGCCGGGCATGTGGATTTTGTGGATAATACAGTAGATGCCAAGACCGGCACTATTGCAATTTGGGCTGTATTTGACAACCATGACGGTTTGCTGCTGCCCGGACAGTATGTCACCGCTCTGATAAGCCGGAGTCAGGGCAAACAACTCCCGATGGTGCCGCAGGCAGCCGTCCAGGAAGACAATGATGGGCGATATGTGCTGGTTGTGGATAGCGAGAACAGGGTCATTCAGCGTCGCATCACTACCGGGCCGGTTGTCCACACTCAGTGGGCTGTTGAATCAGGGCTGGCGGCCGGAGAGATGGTCATTGTACAGGGAGTGCAGAAAGTCCGGGCCGGGCAAATTGTGAAAACCATCACCGGGGACGAACAGAACAGGAGGTGATGCATGTTTTCCAGGATTTTTATTGAACGCCCGCGCCTGGCTGCGGTGGTGTCGATTATTATCACCCTGGCCGGGCTGATTGCCATGCTGAATATCCCTGTAGCCCAGTATCCCCGGATCACCCCTCCGGAGATCCGGGTGACCGCGGTCTATCCGGGCGCCAACGCCCAGGTCGTGGCCGACAACGTGGCTGCGCCGATTGAGAAGGAGGTAAACGGCGTTGACAACATGCTCTACATGTCATCAACCTGTTCCAATGACGGACGTTATGAACTGGCCGTCACCTTTGCCGTAGGCACTGATCCGGACATCGACCAGGTCAACCTTCAAAACCGGGTGCAACTAGCCACCCCCAAACTTCCGAGAGACGTAACCGAGCAGGGGATAGATGTGCGTAAACGCTCTTCGGATATGCTGGCTGTGATCTGTTATTTTTCTCCGGATGGCACCAGGGACAAGCTTTTTTTGAGCAACTATGTCAGCAGGGAGATAAAGGATGCCCTGGTACGTCTTAAAGGCGTGAGTGATGTCTTTATTTACGGAGAATTCGAATACAGCATGCGTATCTGGATGGACCCGGAGCGTCTCACTTCCATGGGCATGACCGCGGATGACGTGATCACCGCCATCAGTGAACAGAATATCCAGGCGGCAGTCGGTTCGATCGGATCAACGCCTGCCGGCGATAACCAGCAGATCCAGTATACCCTGCGAGCCAAGGGTCGTCTCAAGGACGTTGAAGATTTCAAAAATATCATTGTCCGCACCAATGCCAAAGGGGGCCTGGTGCGCATCCGCGACATTGCCCGTGTAGAGCTTGGCGCCAGGTCTTACGGTAACAAGTCGATCCTCAACGGCGCCCCGACCATTGGGGTGGCGGTTTACAGGTCCCCTGGCGCCAATGCCCTGGATACCATGAAAGAGGTCAGGGCCGAGCTTAAACATCTTGCTCAGCGTCAGCCGATCGATGTGCAATACCAGATTATTTACGACACCACCAAGTATGTCTCCGCGGCCATCCATGACATTCAGCTTACGCTGTTTATCACCTTTCTCCTTGTTGTTGGAGTAACCTTCCTCTTTTTGCAGGATTGGCGGGCCACCCTGGTCCCCACCGTGGCTATTCCGGTCTCGCTGATTGGGACATTCGCAGTGCTGCTGGCCCTGGGCTTTAACGCCAACACTATTTCCCTGTTCGCCCTGATCATGGCCATCGGCCTGGTGGTCGACGACGCCATTGTGGTGGTGGAAAATGCGCATCGGGTCATACATAAAACAAACCTCAGCCCAAAAGACGCTACCATCAGGGCCATGGGCCAAGTCACCGGGCCGATCATCGCCACCACCCTGGTGCTGCTGGCCGTGTTTGTCCCTGTCGGATTTGTGCCCGGCATCACCGGGCAGCTCTACAAACAGTTTGCAGTAACATTGTGTACGTCGGTGGTTATTTCCTCAATCATCGCTCTGACCCTGAGCCCCGCGCTCTGCGCTGTCCTGCTCAGGCGGACAAGGCCCATCCGGCGAGGGCCCCTGGCCTGGTTCAACCGGACACTGGATGCATCACGTAACGGCTACGTGGCCGGGTCTGCATGGCTGATCCGGCGGCTGGTCGTGGTCCTGCTGATTTTCGTGGGTGTATTCGGTGCTTCCTACTTCCTGTTTGAGACCCGTCCCACCAGCTTTTTGCCCGAGGAGGACCTGGGCGCCTTTTTCTTTGATGTTCAGCTCCCCGAGGCCTCTGCGCTGGACCGCACCGCTGAGGTTATGCAGCAGACCACCAAAGAACTCAAAGACATCAACGGTGTCCAGGATGTCATCGGAGTGAGCGGGTTCAGCCTGCTCAGCGGGAATGCTGAAAATGTCGGATTTGGTATTGTGATCATGGATACTTGGGATAAGCGCACCAGTCCGGACTTGCAGTTGAATGCCATAGTAGGGCAGGCCCAGGGGAAACTGGCTGCCATCTCCTCGGCCAACAGTTTTGCTTTTGTCCCCCCGCCCATCCAGGGCCTTGGCATGACCGGCGGGTTTGACTTCCAACTGCAGGCCTTGGGGGACCAGAGCCCCCGGGAAATTGCCGCTGCGACCAGGGCCATGGTCATAGCCGCCAACCAGGACCAGGCCCTGATGAGGGTTTTCAGCACCTATACGGCCAATACGCCTCAGATCTTTGTAGACCTTGATCGCACCAAGGCTGAAACGCTTAAGGTGCCGGTCAGCAGAGTATTCTCAACCCTGCAAACCCAGCTTGGGTCAAGGTATGCAAACGATTTTAACCTCTACGGACGGGTCTACCAGGTCAAGGTCCAGGCCGATGCACCATACCGCGATGCAGTCAAAGATATAAGCAAACTTTACGTACGCAGCAACGAGGGCAAGATGGTGCCCATGGACAGTCTGGCAACCCTGTCAACGGTCCTGGCCCCACAGCTCGTGAACCGTTATAATCAGTTTACCAGTGTACAGATTAACGGTGGGGCCGCTCCTGGTTTCAGCTCAGGGGAAGCCATGGCGGCGATGAAGCGGGTGGCGGCCAAGACACTGCCAAAGGGATATTCCTATGACTGGTCGGCAATGTCCTTTCAGGAACGGAAAGCCGGGGGCCAGGTCCTGATCCTGTTCGCCCTGGCCCTGGTCTTTTCTTATCTTTTTCTGGTGGGTCAGTATGAGAGCTGGAATATCCCGTTGTCCATTATCATCTCGATCCCTGTCGCCAGTCTGGGGGCACTGACCGGTCTGTGGATCGTGGGGCTCAACCTCAGCATCTATGCCCAGATCGGCCTGGTGCTGCTGGTGGGCCTGGCCAGCAAAAACGCCATCCTTATCGTGGAATTTGCCAAGGGCCGGCGAGAACAGGGGCTCTCAGTGGCCGAGGCCGCGGTGGAGGGGGCGCGAATCCGCTTCCGTCCCGTGTTGATGACGGCCTTTTCCTTTATCCTGGGTGTGACCCCTCTGGTGATAGCCACCGGCGCGGGCGCGGCCAGCCGCCGGGCTATCGGGACCACTGTCTTCAGCGGCATGCTGGCGTCAACGCTGTTTGGTATCTTTCTGGTCCCGGCGCTTTATTATGCCTTTCAGACGTTCCGTGAAAGGGGCACTGCCTGGCGCACGCGTCGGCGGGACAACAAGGAATCCTGAGTCCGGATAAATTAACTACGTACGGCGGAACTTCTCTGACAGGATGAACAGGATTTACTTTTATCCTGTTGATCCTGTTGATCCTGTCAAAAAAATGTGTTGTAAATGGAAATAACCATGAGATCCATAATGTTCAAACAACATCATTATATACAGGTTGGCCGAGGGGCGCGCTGCTCTTTGACCATTATGGCTGCCGTGATCATCATCCTGATCTTGACCGGATGTGCGGTTGGTCCGGACTATGTCCAGGTGGAGCCCAAAGCGCCGGAAGAATGGCACACCCAACTCCATGGCGACCTGACCGCCGGTCCTCTGAATCCTGAAACCATGGCCGACTGGTGGACCACTCTCAATGACCAAGAACTATCCAGTCTTGAGGAACGCGCCGTCAAGGGGAACCTTGATCTGAAAGAGGCCATGGCCCGTGTACGTGAAGCCCGGGCATTGCGGGGCATCAGCAAGGCGAAACTTTTCCCCACCCTGGATGCCGGTGCTTCCGCCACGAAATATCGCAGAAGCGAAAACAGCCAAAACGGAGATAAAAACAAACTCTATGCAGCCGGTTTTGACGCCGGCTGGGAGCTGGATGTGTTCGGCGGTGTGCGTCGCTCGGTAGAGGCTGCCCAGGCGAATCTCGAAGCCGTTCATGAAGACTTACACGACGTACTGGTGAGCCTCTTAGCCGAGGTGGCCCTGAACTATATTGAGGTACGTACCTACCAGACCCGATTGTCAGTGACCGAGGCGAATATCAAGGCACAGGAAGAAACTTGCGAACTGAACCGTTCACGATACCAGGCCGGGACCATTGATGATCTGCCTGTACAGCAATCCATTTACAACCTTGAACGTACCCGTTCCCTGATACCGTCTTTACAAACCGGACTGGAGGCAGCCAAAAACCGTCTGGCAGTGCTGCTGGGGGAAAAGCCGGGCTCGGTCCATCAAGAATTGGCCGAGCGGAAGCCCATACCGGTGCCACCCGTGACAGTGGCCGTTGGAGTACCGGCAGAGACCATGCGTCACCGGCCCGACATACGTCGTGCAGAACGTAACCTGGCGGCCCAGACGGCCCGGATAGGCATGGCTACGGCAGACCTGTATCCCAAGTTCCGGTTGAGCGGTTCCATCGGGCTTGAATCCATCTCCTCTGCAAATCTATTTACATCCGCCAGCCGGACCTGGAGCTTTGGTCCCGGCGTCTCATGGAACATCTTTGATGCGGGTGCAATCCGCCGAAACATCAAAGTGCAGTCCGCTCTTCAGGAACAGGCCCTGATCCAATACGAAGCTGCGGTCCTCAAGGCCCAGGAGGAGGTGGAAAACATCCTGACAGCCTATGCGAAAGAACAGTTGCGGCGGGATTCGCTGACCGCGGCCACTGCCGCAGCCCAACGGGCATATGAGCTGGCCCAGGACCAATATAAGGCCGGCTTGGTGGATTTCAGCAATGTCCTGGACGCCCAACGTTCGCTGCAGTCCTTTCAGGATGAACTTGCCCAAAGTGACGGTGCCGTAACCTCCAATCTGGTGCGTCTCTACAAGGCCCTCGGCGGTGGATGGAGAATGAACTCTGCGTAAGCATCTTTGATTATCATTCACAAACGGATAGTAAGCTGATGCAATCAACCCGATCACAAAAGGCACAGATACAACAGCTTAAAAGTACGGATGGAGTAATACTGCTCAAGAGTTCCGGCGACTGGACGATTGATGCTCTTCGGGATGCCGCCGGGATGCTGGAACACTTTTCCATGGCAGGCCGCAATGTATCCATCCAGTGGGATGTCTCTGATGTCGGACGTATTGATTCGGCAGGTATGATGCTTTTTATCCGTTATTACGATTTGCTGAAGTCCAACAACTGCTCCATTGAAGTCATCGGCACCAAGGATGAACATGAAAAGATGTACCGGCTGCTGCGAGAGTATGCACCCGGACATCCTGTGGTCGGGCCTGCTTTTTCCTCCCGTTTCCTGAGAATCTTTAACAAAACAGGGAAAATCACAGTGGCGTTTGTGCTGGACATAGGCGCATTTCTCTCTTTTGTGGGCGAAAATTTTGTGATTTTTCTGACCTCTTTACTCAATCCGCTTTCCATTCGGTTTGGCGCAATTGTGAAAAATATTGAAGATGCCGGCGTGCGCGCAATTCCCATCGTTGCCCTGACCAGTTTTTTAATCGGGATTGTGATCGCCTACCAGGGTGCTGTGCAGCTTGAGAAATTCGGTGCCCATATCTTCATTGTGGACATGATCGGCATCTCGGTCACCAGGGAACTTGCCCCACTTATCACCGCCATAGTTGTGGCCGGTCGTACCGGTTCCTCTTATACCGCACAACTCGGCGTAATGAAGATAACCGAAGAGATCGATGCCATGCGCACCATGGGGTTTGATCCCCACCGCTTTCTCGTGCTGCCGCGCATCATGGCCCTGATGATTGCCCTGCCGCTTATGATTTTTTTTGCCGATATAGTCGGTATTCTCGGCGGCATGTTTATCTCTCATGTCCATCTGCACCTCTCTTATGCCGAGTTTCTCCACCGGTTGCAGACTGCTCTTGAAATGAAACATGTATGGATTGGTATTGGTAAGGGTCCGTTTTTCGCCTGGCTTATCGCCGCCGTCGGCTGCTTTCGAGGCTTTCAGGTCTCTAAAAGTACGGAAAGCATAGGACGTTACACCACCATCAGTGTTGTTAACGCTATTTTCCTGGTGATTGCATGTGACGCACTCTTTTCAGTAATATTAACGGAGCTTGGCATTTGAGTGACACCGTTATCACAGTTTTAAATGTTGTGACCCGGTTCGGCAAAAACGTGGTCCATGACGGCATCAGCCTGAATGTGCGCCAGGGTGAAATCTATGGGCTTCTTGGTGGCAGCGGATCAGGGAAATCAACTTTAATGAAAGAGATGATCATGCTGCGGCGTCCCCAGTCAGGAGAGATCAGAGTTCTTAGTCAAGACCTTTTGACGATTACCCGTGCCGGTGCAACCATGCTGCGGCGGCAATGGGGTGTGCTTTTTCAGGCCGGCGCCCTCTATTCTTCTCTCACGGTCAGGGAAAATGTTGGGATAAAGCTCAAGGAGTATACTGATCTCCCCTTGAAACTGATCCAGGATATCGTGCGCCTGAAAATAAATATGGTTGGTCTTCCTGAACATGCAGCGGATCTCTATCCGGCGGAACTGAGCGGCGGCATGGTCAAACGGGCGTCATTGGCACGGGCGTTGGCCATGGACCCGAAGCTGCTGTTTCTTGATGAACCGACCTCAGGGCTGGATCCAGTGGGCGCGGAAGCTTTCGACAATTTGATTCTTAAACTGCGGGAAGTCCTTGGATTAACCGTTATAATGGTAACCCATGATCTTGATTCCATCTGGACTGTGGTTGACCGTTTTGCCGTACTGGGTGAAAAGAAAGTGATTGCGGAAGGCACTCTTAATGAAGTCATACAAAATCCTCATACCGTTATTAAAAAGTTCTTCGGAGGAAAGCGGGGGCTGATAAGGAGTCGGAATGGAGGGTAGAATCAATTATACGATTGTCGGACTTTTTGTTGTCCTGTTGTTGGCAGGTCTGATAGCTTTCACCTACTGGCTAGGCAAATATGGCGGCAAACAGGCATATGACCTTTACTATGTCTATATGTCGGAATCGGTTTCCGGATTGAGCCCTGATGTCTCCGTTAAATATATGGGCGTTGACGTAGGTACTGTGGAGCATATAGGTATAAATCCGAAAAATTCCGAAGAGGTGGAGCTCCTTTTAAAAATCAAACATGGCACCCAAATTAAGGTGGACACCACGGCCACGCTTGAGTTTTTCGGGATGACGGGGCTGGCCTTTGTTGAGCTCAAAGGGGGCAGCAAAGACGCTCTGCTGCTCAGAAAAACAGAAGATGAGATTCCTGTCATTCCTGCAAGTCCTTCAACCTACGCACGGATCAATGAATCCCTTACCATACTCGCTGCAAAATCGGCAATGGCTCTGGACAAGTTTGACCGGCTGCTCAGTGAGAAGAATCTGCAAAACATTGAAGATATACTTTCTGAAACAAGGATGCTCGCCAAAGATATCAGAGTGCAACTGCAAGGATTCCAGGACCTCGTTGATAATGGTGTTGTCATGGAAAAACGCGTTACCGGGGCTTCTGAAAAGGTTGAAGCCGCCTCTGTAAGTGTTGAGAAAATGGCCGACTGCCTGGAGGAAAACTATGCTGACATCGGTCGCAACATAAGCCAAGATGCGCGACAGAGCCTTGAATCGTTTAATCAACTTCTTTACGAATTGGGTATTCTGGTGGGAGATCTGCAAAGAACAACCCGCGCCATTGAAGCCAGCCCTGGAGATCTGATATTCAAACGCTCCCAGCCGCGGCCAGGACCCGGAGAGGAGGGATACAGTGAAAAATAGGCTATATATGGTCTTCGTATTGTCCTGTATACTGCTCGCAGGATGCGTGACCAAAACCGTTCCTCCTGCCTCCATCTATACGATATCACCTGAATGGGACAGCAGTAAAGCCCAAGAGGAAACAGGAAAAAAGAATTCTCATATTATTAAAATGGCTCCGGTTCGTGGGACCCGAGCCCTTACCGGCACCGAAATCCTTTATACTGATGCACGGTATGGCCAGAACAGCTATGCCTACAGCCGCTGGAGTGATGCGCCGGTCAGATTGCTGCAAATACTCTTCCAGGTTGCCTTGGAAGAAAGTGGCCGGTTTGGGGCTGTGGTTCCTCCCGCCTCCGTTTCAGAAGCCGATTTGCTTTTGGAAAGCACTCTGTTTGATTTCAGCCACCATATCAAAGATGACGGAACTTCTGAAGGAGTCGTCAGAGTACGTTTTTATGTCATAGATAATACGACAAAAACGGTAATTGCAACGAAAGAATTTGTGTCCAAGGTGCAGGCATCCTCGCGGAATGCTCAAGGCGCCGCGTCCGCACTCAACAAGGCTGCGACAAATGTTGCCCGCAACCTTGTTGCCTGGCTTGCCGAACCTGGCAGGATTTTGTAAGCGTTCACAGGGCACCGCATCTGCTTTGTCAGGGCGGGCAGCCTGATAATCATTAAACTAATAGCTAACCGCTAAGACGCCAAGAACGCAAAGTTAAACACAAAGAAGATACTTATCCAGCCGGACCGTTACCGGCTGGATAAAAAGTATTTCTTAGCGTCCTTAGCGTCTTCGCGGTTCAATTTACCGTGAAAATACCTCGTAGTGGTAAAAGAAACATACAAGGCTAACTGCTAAATTTAGTTATGAATTGCTTTCTGCCGCGCACGGTTGTGGTCCTTGGGCTGGTCTCAATGCTGAACGACACAGCCAGCGAGATGATCACCCCGCTGCTTCCCTTGTTTCTGACTGCCACACTGGGCGCCGGGCCGGCGATCGTTGGCCTGGTGGAAGGGGTGGCCGAGGCCACAGCCAGTATCCTCAAGCTGGTTTCCGGCTGGCTGGCCGATCGCGGCTGGAACCGCAAGAGGCTGGTCGTAGGCGGCTACACGGTATCCAATACGGCCCGTCCCCTGATCGGCTTTGCGCTGGGCTGGGGATGGGTGCTGATGCTGCGCTTCCTGGATCGGGTTGGCAAGGGGCTGCGCACCGCGCCACGTGATGCCTTGATCGCCGCCAGTACTGATGAGCATGGCCGGGGGCGCGCCTTTGGGTTCCAGCGCGCCCTGGATCATACCGGGGCGATGTTGGGCCCGCTGCTGGCCTTCATCCTGCTTCGGTGGGGTATGACCATGGAGCATGTGTTCATGGCTTCAGTCATCCCCGGCATAGCGCTCGTTTTTTTGGTGGTACTGGGGCTGAAGGTGCCGACGGATGCGAAGCCTGCAGAGCCACCAGGGCGTATTCGCTGGAGAGGTCTCGACGCCAGGGTTAAAGGTCTGGTGCTGGCATCGGGCGGTCTGGCGCTGGCAACGACACCCGAGGCCTTTCTGGTGCTTTGGGCCAATCAGGGTGGGATCATCGTGACCTGGGTCCCCCTGTTGTGGGCCGCAGCTCACGGGGTCAAGGCGCTGGTCTCCGGTCCTGCCGGGGCCTTGTCCGACCGTCTTGGCCGTCTTCGTGTGGTCTCCATTGGTTGGACAGCCCGTGTATTGCTGCTGTTGGCTTTTGCCTGGTTGCCGGATGACGGCATAACCGTGTGGGCATTTTTTCTGGGCTATGCTGCGGCAATGGCCTTTACCGAAGGAGCGGAACGGGCCCTGATCGGCGACTTCGCGCCACCCGAGCAAAAAGCCACTGTGTTCGGCATCTATCATCTGCTGAGCGGACTGATGGCCCTGCCGGGAGCCCTATTGTTCGGCGTTTTGTGGCAATGGGTGAGTATGAGCAGCGCATTCCTCACGGCGGCGGTGCTAACGGCCATATCCGCCATGACACTGCGGATGATGGCTCTGAGGAACTCATGATGAAGGAATATCCGGAAGGGCATATTGGATGGCCTGGTATAATGGATAAACTATCTGTCTGGGAAAATGACAGATGCGAATTCCTGATAGCAAAAGGAGTGAATTGGTATGCGAATTCTGCTCGTTGAAGATGATCACAAAATTGCCTCTTTTATCATCAAGGGGTTGAAACAGGCCGGTCTTGCCGTAGACTATGCGGCAGATGGCGGGAAAGGTCTCAGCAAGGCCTTAACCGGAGATTATGATGTAGCTGTTATTGACATCATGCTGCCGGTACTTGATGGCCTTTCTCTGATCCAGGAAATACGTCAGCAAAAGATCAATACACCTGTTATTGTCCTGAGCGCCAAACGTTCCGTGGATGATCGTGTCAGAGGTCTTCAGACAGGGGGAGATGATTACCTTACCAAACCCTTTGCCTTTTCTGAGCTTCTGGCCCGTGTTCAGGCGCTAATCCGGAGAGGTAAAGGAGAATCGGAACCTGTCAGACTGAATTTTGACGATCTTTTTCTGAATCTGCTTACCCGCGAGGTTGCTCGTGGAGGGGTAAACATAGACCTTCAACCCAGGGAATTTAACCTCTTGGAATATTTGTTGCGCAATGCCGAAAGAGTTGTTTCCAAGACAATGATCATGGAACACGTGTGGGGCTATAATTTTGATCCACAGACAAATGTTGTGGAGACAAGAATGTGCAGATTACGTGATAAGGTGGATAAGCCTTTTGAGACTAAATTGATTCATACTGTCCGTGGAGTCGGATATGTCCTTAAGAGAGCTTTTTAGCCTTCGACATACCCTGGCATTCCGATTGACGCTCTGGTATGCAGGGATTTTTGCCGTTTCGTTAGTAGCGGCTTTTTGGGTCTTTTTTCTTATGATCAGCTCGATCAGCCGCTCATATGTAGACAGGGAGCTTTTGGCTGAGTTTGCTGAATTTTCTTCTCTCCTGGAATTAAAGGGACTGGATGCTGTAAGGCCGGAAATCAAAATAGAGGCAGAGTCTGAAGGAGTTAACAGGTTTTTCCTGCGTCTTTTGACCCCAAACGGGGATGTGCTGGTCTCCTCTGATATGTCATCCTGGAAATATTCAGATGCAGACAGGACAATATTGAAACGCTTGACATCTGATAAAGACTATTCATTCAAAACGCTTGCCATTCCAGGGCATCCTCATAAAGTCCGTATGCTTTATGGAGTAATGGGTAGTGATATTATTTTACAGATGGGCGTTTCTCTGTCGGAAAATGAGCGGTTTCTGGGATTATTAAGAGAGCTGATAGCAACAATAGTAGTTATTTTCACATTTTTAGCCGCAGTCATTGGATTATTTATGGCAAGACGTGCCCTGTCAGGCGTGAAAGAAGTTACACAAGCTGCGCAGGAAATCTCAAGCAATACCCTTGAAAGGCGAGTTTCCGTGCAGGGTGGAGGTGTTGAGATTGAGGAACTTGCGACTACATTTAACAGCATGCTGGACCGCATTAACTTGCTGATCACCAGTATGGGAGAAATTACGGACAACATCGCCCATGACCTCAAAAGTCCCATTACAAGAATGCGCGGAATTGCTGAAATGACCCTGACCACCGGCAAATCCGCAGATAATTTTGAGGCCATGGCTGCCGACATCATTGAGGAATGCGATCGCCTTCTTGAAATGATCAACACCATGCTGATGATCTCGGAAGCAGAGGCCGGAACAGCAAAGCTTCAAAAAAGGCCTGTTGATATTTCCAGGATTGTTCAGGAAGCATGTGAGCTGTTTCTTCCAATAGCTGAAGACAAAGATATTAGCCTCGAGCATGAAATACCTGCCGGGTATCAAATTAGTGGAGATTTCCAGAGGATCCAGCGCATGGTTGCCAATCTGCTTGATAATGCACTGAAGTATACTCAGTCCGGCGGGACCGTTACTGTCTCGTTGAGCGGAGATGAAAAGCAGGTTGTCGTCAGCTTTCGTGATAACGGTGTCGGCATATCCGAAAATGATCTCCCTCACATATTTGATCGGTTCTATCGATGTGACCAGAGCAGGTCGCAGACAGGAAGCGGTCTGGGACTCAGCCTGGCCTTGGCAATTGCCAAATCACATGGTGGCAATATTACAGCAATGAGCAACCCGAAGACTGGCACCATTTTTTCAATAACCCTTCCACAATTGTAGTCTTCTTTCGTAACCGTTCACGGGATTACAACGCCTGTTTTACCGCAACCCACCGAACTGTAAGCGTTTACAGGGTGCTGCAGATGCGAGGCGTACGGGTACGCAGACATACTTCCTGTACTTCAAGTGCCCGACAACAAAGCAGATGCGGTGCCCTGTGAACGCTTACGATTTCCTGGATTACAAAATGGTAATCTGGCAGCAATCTTCCGGTGAGCTTTCTGTGTTATTTTAACATGTAAGGAAAAAGTTTTCTATATCATGAGCCTTTTGCAAGAGGCCCTCATGTCTATTTGGCACGCACACTAAATACGAATTATGAACCGCCAGGATGTGGTGAGGAAACTCTTAATGACAAAGGCCTGCTTGACTTCCCGTCTTTTAAATCATTACTTTTTCGCATCTTATATCGTTGTGCTCATACTTTCCTATGGCTATGTCAGGACGATTCCGTATGGTGACCTGCGCACCCCACTGTTTTTAATAGCAGTTTATCTGAGTTACGGATTTATTTATCTGCTGCCCGCAATGATTCTTACAAAATCCCTGCATTATCTGTCATATCGAAAAACAGGTAATACCTTCAGCCTGCACCGGTTTTCCCCTGCGCTGGAATATGGAGTGGCGGTGGCGTCGACTTCTGCTGTGGACATTCTGTTGTTTGCTGACCGCACCATATATAGACTTTTTGGTTTTCATATCAACGGCTTTATTTTGAATCTGGTAACCACGCCTGGTGGCATGGAGTCCATGGGAACCGGTAACTCTGCGATCATTACCTTCTGTTTTATCGCTGTCGCTCTGATAGGCATACAGGCAGCTCTGTTGTGGGTATTGCATAGATTCTTATGCGGTCGTTTACGACAGACAGCCCTCATGCCTCGCAGGTCTTATCGTTACGCATTGATTCTGGTCCTCCTGCTTGGTTTCAGTGAGCGGATTGCTTACGGAATAAGTAATATTCAGGGATACTCGACTTTGGCCATTTTTCGATTATTATAAAACCAGAAAAATCAAGGAGTTAGCTGCACGATTTGGGAATTACAAGCACTCATACCCCGATTTTTTATGGGTAGATTTGATCCAATTCAAGCTAGATATAATAATTTCAGTAAGTTAGCCCAACAACCATGAATTAAAAATGGCCAAAGTCGAGGGATACAGACCTGTAATGATAGCTGCGAATGCCTTTCCTCTCTATCTGCCGTTTACTTTCCGTGGCATTTCAAAAAAGCTGGGTTTTGATGTTAAGCATGAAGCAAGGCTCAGCCTGGATACAGATGCAACACGATTGGTATATCCACTGGAATCAATTCAAGTAGTGGCGCCTGAACAGCCACTCAATATTGTCTGGATGGTAGCGGAATCATGGCGTTGGGACATGTTGGATCCTGAAATCATGCCGGGAACCTGGACGTTTTCGCAGAAGGGATTTCGTTTCATGCATCACTACAGCGGAGGTAACGGCACGCGCATGGGTTTGTTTACCATGTTCTATGGATTATACGGCCCTTATTGGTTCTCTTTCCTGGCAGAGCAGCGAAGTCCTATTATCATGGATATATTGCAGGACCAGGCTTATCAATTGGGCATGTACACCAGCGCAAAGTTCTCTTACCCTGAATTTGACAAGACCATCTTTGCCAAAGTCCCGAAGGAATCTCTCCATGAACACAGTGAAGATCAAGGATGGAAAGCAGACCGCAGGAATGTAACTGATCTGGTGCAATTTATCAAAAATCGTGATTTATCAAGACCGTTCATGGCCTTTATGTTTTTTGAATCTCCTCATGCCCGCTACTATTTTCCTGAAGAAAGCGTCATCCGGGAGCCATACCTTCAAGACCTCAACTATGCGACCATGTCGTTAGAGGATGATATCGAGCTTATTCGGAACCGCTATATCAATTCATGTCACCATCTGGACAGCCAGTTCAAACGGGTGCTGGATTTTCTGGAACAGGAAAACCTGCTGAAAAATACCGTAGTAATCATCACCGGGGACCATGGTGAAGAATTCATGGAGAAGGGGCGCTGGGGCCACAATTCCGAATTTCACCAGGAACAGATCCGGGTTCCCATGGTGCTCTGGGTCCCTGGAATGGGGAGCGGGGAAGTTGACAGGATGACCAGCCATCTTGATATACCAGCCACCCTTTTGCCGCTAATTGGCGTGCAGAATCCTGCTGAAACCTACTCATTGGGCCATGATCTCCTGGGCCATGAGACGCGTGACTACACCATTATCAGTGATTGGTCCAGTATCGGTTATGTCGGCATGGATTACAAGGCTGTTTTCCCTATTGGGCCAGGGATTCCCAAAGACAGAATTACAACGAAAGATGATCAGCGGGTTGAGGAACCAGCCATCTTTTTTGGGTCCCACAGGGATGAATTGCGAAAAATATTGTTCGAGTTGGGCAGATTCAAACGCAAGGGTTAGTAGATTAGGTAATACCCAAAATGAAAACAGTATCAATCATTATTCCAACGTTGAATGAGTCAGAGAATATCGATTCTCTGCTTAAAAGGATTCTGTTTCATGAATCCTGTCTTCAACTGGATAAGGAAATTATAGTTGTAGATGATGGCTCTATAGATGATACCCGGCAACGGGTGCAGCGGTGGCAGGAAAAATATCCTGTTAAATTGCTAGCACGTGATGGAAAACAAGGTCTGGCTAGTGCAGTCATTGATGGAGCAAAAGAGGCAAGCGGTGACATAGTAGTAGTGATGGATGCTGATTTCAGCCATCCGCCTGAGAAAATTCCCGAACTTATACAGCCCATAAAAGATGGTACGCACGACATGGCGATCGGGAGCCGCTATGTACAAGGGGGCTCCACTGAAGAATGGTGTTTCACCAGGACTATGACTTCCAGAATTGCCAATCTTCTTGCATGGCCGCTGACCGATATAAGTGATCCCATGTCCGGTTTTTTTGCTGTAAATCGGAAACGGCTCGAAGAGATAAAAAACGATGTCCCTGGCTTCAAAATCGCCCTGGAATTGCTGGCCAGGGGCGGCGATTCCATGAGGGTAGCTGAAATTCCCATCAGGTTTCGTGACCGGCAAAAGGGTAAATCGAAATGGGGCCTGAAGGCGATATGGGATTATTTACATCAGTTACTCATGTTAACCGGAGGTAATTTCTCCACAGGCAGCACCATAAGCTTTACCCTGGTAGGACTCCTGGGATTCTTCATCGATCTGTCGCTATTTCAAATCCTATTATCAAAAGGTATGGCTTTGGGGACAGCTCATATCCTGAGCTTTCTGATTGCGACCATCTCCAATTTTTTACTGAATACCCGGTGGTCCTTTTTGAGAAGCAATGGGAAATGTTTTCCTGTCGCTCCAGGCAGATACACAGCCTTTCTTATAGTTGCTTTATTGGCGCTCTTTATTCGTGGCGGTATCCTGGCAGTACTTACGCAGATGTGCGGATTTCCAGCTCGTGTGGCTATGGTGGCGGCTATAGGCGCAGCGGCCCTGGTCAATTATTGCGGCAGTGCATTCTTTGTTTTTTCACGGGTTGAATCCAACACCTTGTCCAATGCGAGGTGGAGATTACTGGCACTCGGAATAATCGGCTATACTATATTTTTACGCCTTATTTATCTGGGCATGCCGGAACTCCTGCAAGAGGAGGCATATTACTGGAATTATGCACAACATCTGGATATCGGTTATCTGGATCATCCACCCATGGTGGCTTGGATAATATGGCTCAGTACAAGTGTTTTGGGAAACAATGAATTTGCCATTCGCATTGGCGCATTTGGTTGTTGGCTCTTAACCGCGCTTTTTTCTTATGGACTGGCACGTAGACTGTTTGATAAATCCACTGCCTTGTTGGCTGTTCTGCTCGTTTCCACACTCCCATTCTATTTTGGAATCGGTTTAATCATGACACCAGACGCGCCAATGGTTGCATGTTGGGCCGGGGCCATCTATTTCCTGCAACAGGCCCTCTTGGATGAGAAGCCCCTTGCCTGGGCCGGTGCTGGTGTATGTGTCGGCTTGGGCATGCTTGCAAAGTATTCAATCGCTCTTATAGGACCGGCTACACTTTTGTTTATATTGATTGATCGTCGTTCAAGGCGATGGTTGTTGAGGCCGCAACCGTACCTGGCCGTATTGATTGCATTGGTTCTCTTTTCTCCTGTAATTTTCTGGAACGCTAATCACGACTGGGCCTCATTTTGGTTTCAGGGGCCACGCAGAATACAAGGGGATTTTCACTTTTCTCTTCACTACCTGATGCTCTATACTATGGTCTTTCTCACTCCGACAGGAGTGGCGGCAGTACTTTCAGTAATAATGTCAAGATGGAGCAACAAGCTAGGCCATTATTATGATCTCCAGATACCATGGGAGCGCATTCACAGTTTTTCCATTGTTTTTTCCCTGTTTCCTCTGGCTGTCTTCTTGGTTTTTAGTTTATTCAAAACAGTCAAGCTCAACTGGACCGGTCCGGTATGGCTTGCGATGATCCCTTTGCTAGCTTATCAAATGAAGTCAGGTGCCGGATTCCAAGTCAAAGGTCTTCTTCGCATCATACAGTCCGCATGGCCAAAGACGATTTTAACAACCTTGCTGTTATATGGCATGGGCTTGCATTATTTAGTCCTCGGACTTCCCGGTCTGGTATATCCTGAGAATTTTCTGTTGCTTGGATGGCGTGACTTCGGCCGGCAGATCGAGGAAGTCGAAAACCAGTTCGAGTATCGCACAGGGAAGGAACCACTGGTTATAGGCATGGATAAGTACAAGATAGCCAGCGGGCTTGCTTTCTATAGAACCAAGGCTGATGAAGAGCATTCAAGTCTTTGTATCGACAAAGAAGGTGTTTTGCACACAGGAGGAAGGCACCTGTTCGGGGAAAATAGCCTTATGTACAATTACTGGTTCCCGGAAAAAGAACAGAAAAACAGAGATGTGATTCTAGTAAGCCGAAATCCGGATGACTTAACGAACCCGTTTTTCCTTTCTCACTTTCACAAAACAGGAAAGGTGCATGAGATAGTCATCAGAAAAAATCATATGGTTGTGGGAAAATATTATTATTCTTATGCAGAGGGATATGTTCCCTCTTAACCTTGCCTCGCCGGAGCAAATCCGTTGCAAATGAATGGCGAAACGTGTGTGCACTGACCCGCTTCTGGACACCAGCGGTCCGCACGGCGTTGGCAATTGCCTTGTTGATGGGACTGGGATCCAGATGGTGACGGCGGACAATGCCTGTGCGCGGGTCGTTTGACAGGCTTTGAGCAGGGAAGACATACTGCCATCAGATAAAGCGCTTCACCCATCCGCACTAGCTTCGCTCCGTGCGAATCGAATAGTGTCGCCGCAGCATCACATCACGCATATCATCAAGAATCTTATTTGACATAGTTTTCTTCCTATTCTATCGTTTTTTTCATGATCAGAGAGAATGTACTATATTGTAGCCGGTTACGGCTTGAAACTTGAAATTGGAAAGTAGAAATTTGGGAGAGATGAAACGAGTCTATGAGTTGGATGTTTACAGACTGGCAGAAGAGTTATCAGAGTCAAACGCGACAGGATACAAAGCAATAGTTGAAAAACTCGGCCCTCAATTGAATACGTTTATCAACAGTACAAAAGCATGAAGGCCAAATTTCCAATTTCTATTTTCTAATTTCAACGTTCCGTGAACGCTTACACTATATTAAATATTGAAAGCAGGCAAAATTGCCTTATACGTAAATGTTGCTGGTAAAAGAGCAATGCATATCCCAAAAATCCAAGAAAATCTTAACTACGTTCCATTCAAGATCCGCATGAGATATGGAGAAACGAATCTTGCTGTCGGTACAGCATTTATTTACCACCATAGGGAGGGCACACACTTAGTCACCAATTGGCATAATGTGGCTGGGAGAAATCCCAAAACTAAAGATACATTATCAGATTTTGGAAATGTACCTGACAACATAGCTATATGTATTCCGATAGTTCAAAATTCTAATGAACAACCTAAGATGCTGCAATGGAAGTGGAAGATACTAAATCTCTATGAAGATGAAGGCAGAACTATACCTATTTGGTTCCAACATCCTGTTCATAATGAAAACGTAGATGTTGTTACAATACCGATGCCCGGAATCGATGAAACCGCTTTAATGCATTCAAAAGATCCAGCTTTGGATCTTGACAATATAAGACTTTATCCAAGCCTGGATGTTTACGTTCTTGGCTTTCCAAAAGGTATGAGCGGAGGAGCACATTTTCCGATATGGAAACGAGGGACAATTGCTACTGAGCCAGATATTAATATAGAAAAACTACCGAAATTATATAATGGGGGACGTGGTTACATTATGAAGTTATGCCAGATATTCGCCTATAATTTCTGGCCTGTCATACCAGTTAAAGGTGTGGAAGTGGGGGACGAATAAAGATACGCCCTCACTTTAGAGAGACAGGCCTCCCTGGATAAGGACGTTCACCCTGTTGAATTTCCCGAAGGGAACCCTATTCAACAGGGTGAACTTTCGCTACACAACCGCAGCATTTACCCTATCTCCAGAACCCTGGGCTTTGTTATGTTGTGCTAACTTACCCGGAGACTGGGCCTTATATGCTATTTCTGTCCCCCGGATCAAATCCGGGGCAGGCTTGACTCATAGCTTTGCACTTCGGCTTCCTTCAGACACCACCTCACGATGACGCCCTCTTGAGACGCCATAGCTAGGCGAAGGCGCTTGCCTTCGGCTAGTACTTTCGTTACCATCATAAAATGATGGAACGGGGTTCATATACAGGGGATTTTCATGCATATTAGAACCTCCCTCTTGCTTTTTCTTCCTATTTTGAAATAATGTGCCGTAAAAGGAAAAAACAAGTCAGTTAAGGTAGTTATAATCTAACTGCGCGAAACATACATTATGTGTCCGCTACATGAGGTTTTATACTGATGAACAAAGCTGATTCGCAAGGAACACTCCAGAGGAAATGGCTACTTCTCCCGTCCGCTTCAGGCGCTCGCTATCCTGCTACTTTATAGATGCCTTTGAGGAAAGCCTTGATAAGGAGGTTTAATGATATGAACGAACATGAACCACTATTAAAGATTAGATTCGACGGAGTATCGATTAGACCGGGCAAGATTCCAGTGGCGCACCTTATTAATTTTTTGTCCAACATGAGCAAGGCGCTCCAGCGCACAGGAAGGGTATTGCTTGGCGATGCTGAGAGCGTTCACAGGGGACGGCAGCCGCGCAACGTCTCTGAAGAAGTGGCTCTGGAGCTGGTTTTGCTAACACACGGCAGCCCGGCGACCATACTCGGTTTCGAACGTCCGCAGGGCCAAATGGCGTTGCCTGGTATGGAATTGGGACCTGAGATCATCGAAAAGGCCCTTTCCGGTCTAGGGCAAATCCAAGAGCCTGGTGAAGTGATGCCCGAAGGATTCGACGCTGGCGTTTTGCTGGCTTGGCGCGACGTAGGAGTTTTGTTCCGAAAGGGTGTAAGCTCCATACAGTTCACTCTCAACCATCGCAAAACGCCTATAGTCACATCGTTTGCACCTAAAGGTTTTGAACGTATTCAAGAGCGAATAAAGGGACCGCTAACCAACATTCGAACAATCGAAGGGCGGCTTTTGATGGCTGACTTTAAGGAGCACGGCACGCGCTGCCGGGTGCATCCATCTGTCGGCGAACCGGTACTCTGCCTATTTGACGAGGAGCAAAAGGACGAAGTCCTCGAAAACATGCTTCAGTATGTCAGGATCGTGGGGGAGGCAAAGGAAGACCCTGCCACCAGTAAAATTACGAGCATTAAAATTCATGACATCGATAGGTTGGAGAATCGCGAGAATGAAGCCGCCGATCTGTTGCCGAAAGGGACTCCGATTCTACGTAATTTCTGGGAGTCACCAACATTGGATGAATTGGTTAATTCTCAAAACGTGCAGCCTATAGTGGATGTTCAGGCGTTGTTCGGCACGTGGCCGGGCGAGGAGAATGACGGCTTCGAGGTAGCGGTTGACGAATTGCGTCATCAGAACATTGCGGTGGGGGTATGAGTGACGCGAAGCTTATCCTTGATACAAATATTGTTTCCTACCTTATGAGGGGCGGATCGCTGGCCAAAGCGTATGCTCATCGTGTAAAGGGGTGCTTGCTCGCCATATCGTTTATTACCGTCGGCGAAATGTACTATGGGGCAGAAAAAGCACACTGGGGCGAGAAGAAGCGGAAGGCACTGGAAACGACCCTGCGCAATTTCGTTGTGATCCCTTATGACCATGAGATCGCCCGCTGCTATGGCCGGCTTGCAGCAGAGAGAACGAGAGCTGGAAAACCCATGTCGTTGCATGATGCATGGATCGCCGCCTGTGCCGTCCGGCATGGCGTACCGCTGGTGACGCACAATGCCAAGGATTTCAGGGACGTTTCAGCTTTGGATGTTATTACAGAACATATGCAAAGTGGCGGTGAACAATCGAAAGGCTCTTGAAAAGGGGGACATCGTGCAGAACGTGCATGACTGGTTAGCTGGGGTGGGGTGTGATAGTGGATGAGTTATGCCGCGGTTAGCAAGATTAGACGCCCACTGAGTTTTGCATCATGTGATGGGTCGGGGCATAGAGAGGAAGAATATCTTTTGGAACGACAAGGATCGAAGCGACTTTATCGATCGTTTGGCTGGGGTTGTTGAAAGAGGCGCGGGCAGCTATTTCAGAACCGGTACCCCAGTTAAATAATCATCATGTTTCAAAATACCATGCCGAACCTTGCCTTAATTCCCGGTCCTTCCATATTGTCAGATTATGCCATTTAGATTTAACGGGGCAAGCAAATCAATACTGTGCCAGGAGGATAAGTATTTAAAGGAATTGGTTAGAATATTGTAACTATTCAGGTTGAAGGTTGAAGGCTGAAGGATTTCAAGCATTTCGCAACGATCGAACAGAGATGAATCCTCTAAACTAATACTGCAATCTCTTCAGCCAACTCAAATGCCCGCAGTTTTGTGTGATCACGCATGATTTGTCCCTATTAGCCTTCTACCTTCAGTCTATTCACCTGAATAGTTACGATATATTCATCTAAACTTACTAAGATCGGGAATTATCAAAGATATGAAGGAGTTGAATCGCTGTCGTTGGTCAGGCCATTCAGCGCTTGTAGGCAAGGTTGACAGAAAGTGGCAAGATTGTGAATATGTATTGTCTTGTTTTGGCAATGGCCGTCAGGCACAAAAGAACTATCTGCGGTATGTTGAAGAGGGAATATCTCAAGGCCGAAGGCCGGAATTGGTTGGTGGTGGTTTGATCAGGAGTTTAGGAGGTTGGTCGGCGGTTCTTGCGCTCAGAAGGCAGGGAGAAAAGCAGGCGTCAGATACACGGATACTGGGGGACAGTGAATTTGTGCAGGAAGTTACATCCGACCTTGACGATCTGGTTAAAAAGAACCTGCGGTTTTCAGGACGTCAGGTCGATATTGTCATATTAGCAGGAAGGGTCTGCAAAAGGCACGGCATAAGTCTCGGTGAGTTGTGCTCTGGCAGTCGAAGGAGTGAGATTGTGGAGGCCAGATGGATAGTGTCTTGGATTGCAATCCGTGAGTTGGGGTACTCAGGGGCAGATGTTGCTCGGTATCTTGGAGTCACGAATTCATGTATTACCCGATCAATATCATCTGGGGAAAGCCCCAAGGTAAAGGATTAAAAAATAAAGGGGTCAGCCCTGGAAAATAGAATTTAATCTTTGACATTATCTTCTAAGATACTATAATCCTTGCATTATGGCACGACCTTACCGACTGCAATCAGAAGATTGCTTTTACCATATAACCAGCCGCGGTAACGACAGGAAGAAAGTATTCTTGAACGATACCGACTTTGAGAAATTCCTCGAATATATATTGACAGCAAAGGGGAAATATGACTTCTATCTACTTGCTTACGTATTAATGAGCAATCACTTTTTATGTTGAGCTCAACATAAAAAATGGTTGGTCATCAATGCCCAGGCATATATAACCGTCTCGGTCTCATGAGCAACCTGACATAGACAGCAAATCGTTCTATTTCGGTACAGTATGTTGTTCTCGGCGGCTACGCCGCCGAGAATCGCGGCGCTGACTCCGTCCAGCACCTTGTTCTGTCGCCTTGCGCCAGAACAAGGCACTGGACCCGACTGCGCTTCTCGGAGCCTCAGGGTGCAAGCACCCTGAGGCTCCTGCGATGCTCGCGGGTCAGCGCCGCGATTCTATTCTGGAACAATTTTTTATAGCTTTCTCCGCTACGACACATTTTTCACTCTGGTTTCCCAATATTCCATCATTCCGTGTAAGCAGTATAAGCTGTTTGTTGAAAAATAGTATATTAAATCAGTATGTTATAAAAACCGGCACGCGAGTTGCTATTAAAGACATCAAAACATGAACTTAAAAAACTACGGAATTAAAATATGAAAAAACCATAAGCAGAAAATGCCAAATTTATCGTGAGGTAGAGACGGAAAGCCACGGATCTTGATTTAAAAGACAGCCGGGTTGCCTCTTATGTAAATGAGGCAAAACATGAAGGGAAAAGCTAAATGCTTAAAAATTCCAATTTTCGTAATTTTTCTATTAGTGTCTGTACAGGGATGCGCTGTCACTTATCATTGCTGCAATCATAATAAGGATGGTGTTCAAAAGATTGGTGGAGCTGAAATTAAGTCGATGTTGAAAGAGGCCTAGCCGGGAATTAGTTCCAATAATATCAAGATTTCTGACACATGGTATATGATGCCGTCAGATAATGAATTATGGACATTAGTTATGGATTCAGGAGTGAATTCTTTTGTGCCTACATACCATATCCTGGACGATTCTAGTCAGATGTTTGATTGTGATGACTTTGCCCTTCTTCTTCATTCTTTTGTTGTCAAAGAACGATACAACCAGATGGTAGGGCAAAAGTTATCAAAAGAAGAATGTTTGCCCTGGGCATTTGGACAAATATGGTGCAAAGGACCAACCAGCGACAACCATGCTCTAAATATCTGCATAACAAAGGATAGAGGAATTGAGCTTATTCATCCTCAAACTAACGTAATCCAACCCGTAAAAAGAGGTTGTTCCGAAATATCCTTTGTGCGCATATAATAAACATAAGCCTTATGTTGTATTAAAAACGATATAAGCTTACCCTGCAAAAAGTCGACGTCAATCTAAAGCTATAACATAAACACATTCGTAATATATAAGTTACGCATACGAAACTTATATAGCTATTTCAGGATGGTGGCTCAAAATAGACTTTTTTCAGCGTAATCAAAGATAACAATGCAATTAACTCTGACCGCAAAAACTTGCCGGTTTTTTGAAGTCTGTTGCTCCGCACCAAGTTCATGGATGCAAGAAAGGCTGTGCCACGCATTTTTGCGGTAGGTTATCGCGGTCGTTGGGTGTCAAATTAAATTGTTTAAATAAATAACGAGGGGGTGTTATTGATGCTTTGAAAATGAATAGAGGGCCTTATGTATGAACAATGATATATGCCATAATACTAAATAGTTATCGTTGTTTTAATTCATAAAATTCAAGATTGAAAGGAGTAACACAATGCAAACTAAACTTATGCTATTGTTGATAACTACAGTTTTTATGTTGTCTATTGGCAATACCGCAGTCGCTCGTCCTGTTATCAGTTGGGTTCCAAACAAAATTAAAATAGAGCAAATGCAGAGAACGCAATCAATCCACACAATGGTCGTTAAATCTACTAAAGATTTACAAGATATAATAGCTCGTGTGGTTCCCGAACTTCAGCCTTGGGTGTCTGTTTCCCCTGCCTCTGTTGGAGTTATCCAAAAAGAAAATGATTTAGAACTTACTATAACGATTAATGTGCCACCCGATGCAATGATCGGTGAATATGACGGTGTAATTCAGTTAAAACAAGCCACTGTTGGGGAAAATCAAAGAGTAATAGCTAAGCCTCTTCCAATAGAGCTTATTATAACTGAAATAGAAGACAATAAGGTTCTTCCTCCAGATCCAGGGGAGGCTGGTAAACAAACGCTTTTGGGAATTGATAGTGATTCAGATGGAGTCCGTGATGATATACAAAGGTATATTTACTTTGCTTATCCAGATAATGAAAAAGTTCGTGTTGCCTTAACTCAGGTCGCTATAGAGTATCAAGGGCTGCTTTCTCAAGCAAGCGATCCTGATGCCGCTTTCAACCATGCGACAAGAATGGCGCGTCACGGTGAATGCCTTTTTTACATTCAGGGCGAAACATCTTCAGATACTCGTGCTGCATTAAAAGCCGAATTTCTAAATACCAGAGAGCGTAGCCTTGCTTATATCAACTACAGTAACTCATTAGGTGGCGAAATGATTTTCGGCGCTCCTGTCCGAGACTGGAAAAATAGCTGTAATTTTGATGTTGACGCTATAGGAGGTGCTCAATGAAAACTAAATTGTCACTTACCTTTGTACTAATTTTTGCATTATTTTTTCCAAACCTTGTTTGCTCTGCTGACGGGAGGCTTTGTCAACAAGGGGTATTTGTAGTTTTTGGCAATGGAGTATGGAATGACAAAGAAGACGCTGATTCAAGTCGAGATTTATTGGCTTGGCGGCTAGAATCACATGTTGCGGGTACGGATTTGGAAGGAATAATAACTTACATTACAGCTCATAATCCCTCCGATGGCACATTGCTGGACCTGGTGGAGACTTTTGAACAAAACCTACAAACAGACTGGAGCCAATTTTGGCGTTACCTTGCCGGATTGGATCCAATGCCGGATTTTCTTCAAAATAAATTGATAGAAATAGCTAACACTGTTGATGAAAGTATTTTACAAGGCAACCCTGCGGTTCAAGATAATGTTGAGAAGTATAATAAGTTTTTAAGTGAAGGGAATAAGGTTGTAGTTGTTGCCCATTCACAGGGTAATCTGTTTGCCAACATTGCTTACCTCGGTTTAGACTCTCAATATTCCGATGGTTTTGGAATAGTCTCAGTCGGCAATCCGGACAACTATGTTGCTGGCAGTGGGCCATATACGACACTTGATGAAGATATTATTATAGGAAGTGTGCCTGGATCATTACCTGCAAATCTTGACAACTTCTTTGGTATCAATTTGCAAGATTTGAGTGGGCATACGTTTGAGAAATCGTATATGGCAATTGGACATCAAGCCGAGACGAAAATCCTGGGTGATATCATGAACACAATAAATGAACTTAACTTCCCCGATACCACATTAGGAAACGGAATTATTACAGCTACGTTAACTTGGGGAAGTAATCCAGATTTGGATTTGCACGTTTTTGAACCAAATGGTTCACATGTTTATTATATGAATCTAAACGGAATTTCTGGATTTCTTGATCGTGATGACGTAACCAGTTATGGACCTGAACATTATTTCGTCTCATGCGATACCATTGAGCCAGGAACTTATCGGTTTGGTGTGAACTATTATTATGGGTACTCGGCAGAAACAGGAACACTATCCATTCAGGTTGGTGATCAAATTCGCTCACGTCAACGAACATTTACTCAATGGTTTTACTCTTCTGGAGATTCAATTCCTTATATTATGTTTGAGGTGGAAGTCACGGGCTCAAAAGAAGAAGGATTTGAGTTTGTAATACAATAAACCAAGCACATTTATTCCCTGATAAAAAAAAGGGCATAACGGTCAATTCATGTGTCAAGGGACACCAACTTTTACGAAGTTAGGGGACACCTGTAGGCCTAGCAACAATCACCGCCTTCAGCGCTCACAGGAATTGACCCACATCTGCTCATGAAAATTGACCCTCCGGAATTATGCTCAGGTTTTGACCCATCTCTGATTTTTTAATTTTGACTTTTCCGACACAGTCCGGTCTGTGGACCTCCAGTAATTTCATTTCTGGGGGGCATCATGAACCGGATTTGTGTTTTTTGTGGAAGGTCATTTGATCCATACCCAACAGTACCTGATCAACAGTATTGCTCTCGTCCAAAATATCAGAAGGCACGTCGTCGGAAGTGGCAGAAGGAGAAACTTGCTACAGATGAGGCATATAGAGCCAATCAGGCTGATTGTCAGAGGGCCTGGAGGCAAAGACATCCTGACTACTGGCGACATTATCGCAAGACCCACCCGGCATACACTGAACGGAACAGGCAGCTGCAGCGACAGCGCAATTGCCGGAAGCGACAATCAGCAGGAGATAAATCCATGATTGCAAAGATGGACGAGTTAACTATGCGAAATAATTGCCTATCCGGTCATTACAAACTCGTCCCTATTGATCTGAGCGGGGTTGCAAAAATGGACGAGTTAATTGTGAAAATTGATGTTATTACAGGGGGTTGTGCTATGAGTCCATGACAGACGAGTGATTGCAAATATAGGACTAGATAGCATTGTGGAATAAGTATCGTTAATTTCCTCAACATGAAACCAGGCCATACTATAGACATACGAGAAATTGAGATCGCTCAGCTCAATCTTCGTTATGCCAATAGCAGGATATATAAAAAGGAGGGTATTTCCTCACTTGTCCATTCTATAGAATGTCACGGGCAGATCATTCCGGTAATTACTATCTCTGAAGGCCCGCGTTTTGTCCTTATTGATGGTTATATGAGGGTGGTTGCCATTAAACGATGTGGTCAGGATATGGTCCTAGCTGAGATATGGTCGTGTGAGGAAAACAAAGCCCTTATTCAGATCTTGGCCAGGATCCGTGGCCGGAAATGGCAAGCCATAGAAGAGGCCATGCTGATGCGTGAGCTTCGAGAGAAATACGATCTATCTCAAGCAAGGATAGCCCATCTGCTGGGATGTAATCAAAGCTGGGTAGCCAGGCGTCTGGCCCTTATTGATGTCCTCTCGGATGAAATTCTGGACTTGGTCCGCAAGGGGCATATTTCCACCTGGGCGGCTGCCAGGGTCTTGGCACCTATGGCGCGCGCCATACCCGACCATGCACACATCTTAGCAGAGCGATTGGCTAAAGATCCCATCTCTACCCGGGATTTGACCGAATTCTATCGTCACTATCAGGAGTCCAATCGTAAAAAGCGAGAGAGGATGATCCAGGATCCGGGTCTTTTTATCAAGGCATTACGTGCTGCTCGGGAAAAAGATCAGGCAAAGATACTCAAAGGGGGACCAGAGGGCAAATGCCTCAAGGATTTACAAATCGTCAGGCACATTCTTTCCCGCCTGCATAGACAGGTACCTACTGTTATTTATCCAGGCCAGAGCAATCTGGACCGCCGTGTGCTGTTGACCGCCTTTGAAGAAACCCAAAAGGGCTTTATGAGTTTAGAACAGGACATCAGGAGACTTCATGATCTCTCACGACATGAAACAGGCAATTCTGACATTGCATCAAAAGAAGATCAAGATCAGAGAGATTTCTCGGGTTCTCAAGATTTCCAGGAACACTGTCCGTCGTGTATTGCGGGGACAAGCCAATCAGAAGCCCTTGACAACCTCCAGGTACCAGGAGGCCACTGCTCATATCAAAGAAGTCTTCCAGCTTTGCCGGGGCAATGTAGTCCGGGTCCGGGAGGTCCTTAAGGAACGTAATGATATTGACATATCTTATAGCACACTGACCAGGCTGGTCAGGGAAATGGACATCAGAGAAAACAAGAGGAAGCGCAGGGCCGGCACCTACAACTTTGACCCGGGTGTGGAGATGCAGCACGACACATCGCCCCACGTGGTTGTTGTGGGAGGACGCAAAGTTACAGCCCAGTGCGCCTCTTTAGTCCTTTCCTATAGTCGTCGTCTTTTCATTCAATACTATCCGGGATTCACCCGGTTTGAGGCCAGAGTCTTTTTGAATAAGGCCTTTGGGTTTATGGGAGGGGCCTGTACCCGGTGCATTATAGATAACACAAGTGTGATAGTGGCGTGTGGCAGCGGTCCTGATGCTGACATAGTTCCTGACATGAAGGTATTCGGCGATATGTTTGGAATGGATTTTATCCCTCATTACATCAAAGATCCTGATAGAAAGGCTAAAGTGGAAAGGAATTTTTCTTTTATAGAGGGGAACTTTCTTGCCGGCCGGACCTTTTCCGATTGGCATGATTTTAACAGACAGGCCATGAAATGGTGCGGGGATGTAGCCAACCACAAACCCAAACGCTCTCTTGGTATGAGTCCTGATGAGGCGTATCTGATGGAGAAGCCCTATCTTACTCCTTTGCCTGTCTATGTTCCTCCTGTGTATCAGGCTGGTACCAGGATTGTTGATGTGGAAAGCTATGTGTCCCTGGACGCCAACAAGTACTCGGTGCCGGAAAGGCTTATAGGCAAGGAAGTGGAGGTCCAGAAGCACTGGGATTTTGTAGTAGTCTACTTTGGGCATAAAAAGGTTGCAGAGCATAAAAGGCCCATAGGACAGAAAAACAGAAGAGTAACAGATACAGGACACCTTCAACAAATAGTCAGGCGATTGGCTCATAGAGGACCTTCAAAAGAAGAGGAGCAGCTAAAAGGAATTCACAAGGATCTTGATCTATACATAGCTGAGCTGAAGAAACGCTCCAAAGGCAGGGGGATAAGGCAATTCCGCAGACTCATTGAGATGAAACGCTCATATCCACAGGAGTCATTTCTGCCGGTCATCAGCCGGGCCTTGCGCTATGGGCTCTATGATCTTAACCGGCTGGAGCAGATGATCCTTTTTCATCTGGCCGGAGATTTTTTTGGCATAGATGAGGGATCATGAGAGAGAAGATCCGGGAACTCCTTGATTCCTTGCGGTTTAAGGGAATGGCTCAGATCCTTGATCAGGAATTGGATCGTACGGAAAGAGAAGGAACAGCAGTATCTGAGGTACTTTATCGGATGTTGCTGAAGGAGATCCAATACAGGAAAGAAAGGAGTCAGGAATATCGGCTGAGGCAGGCCAAAATCCCGTGGAGTTGGACCATGGAGACCTTTCCCTTTGACAGGCAGCCAAGCATTAACAGGGCGCAGATTCATGAACTGGCCGGATTGTCGTTCATGGACAGGACAGACAATGTTATCTTTATAGGTCCGCCAGGGGCAGGAAAGACCGGATTGGCCATAGGTCTGCTTCGCAAGGCCCTTGTCTCAGGATATAGGAGTCGTTTCTATAATGCCCAAGACCTCCTGGATGAGATCTATGCCTCTATGGCAGACCGTACAACACCGAAGCTGCTCGGCTTGCTTGCCCGATATGATCTATTACTTATTGACGAGCTGGGATATTTAACCTTGAAGCCGGAACAGGCAAACGCCTTTTTCAAGCTCATGGATAGACGATACGGTCGAAAATCTACAATCATCACCACAAATTTAGACTATCCTGAATGGTACGATCTCTTTCAACGCAAATCCCTGCTGGACGCCCTCCTGGATCGCCTCAGACATCACTGCATTACCATCCGTATTGATGGACCCTCACTGCGAGTCTCTGAACCCCCGTTCAAGACCAACTCCAAAGGCTGAGCCTTCCTGGTACTCTTCCTGATCTTCATCAGCCTTTCTCAATTCCCCGAATTCCACCAAGCGCCCCACCTCCTCTGTCACTGGAAATCCTCCCTCCTATTACACCAGTGCAAAGAAACAGGTGCGCATGGGATGGGTTAATTTAAATGAGCACAAATGGGTCAGTTATGATGAGCGTTGAAGTACTGGGGCGCCTTCGCGGTTCAAGAATATCTGTAGCCCAACCGCCCGCTATGCTCAAGACGCAAAGTACACAAAGAAAAA
>PQXE01000033.1 GCA_003194495.1 Deltaproteobacteria bacterium | reverse complement strand
AAGAGCAACAAGAAAGTCAAGCTGAGGAATTGGCACAACAAAAGCTTTTCGACTAAACACGAATAGTAATAGCGCACCTTCCAGGTGCATTCATTTCAAGCCACCGCCTCTGGCGGTGGTTGTTGACTTCCGGCAGGAAATGAATGAACATATTGCCGTGTCCACTGACCAGGGGATGGACGTGTATGAGATCGTGCTCGATGCGGGATTTCGAGAAAAAGTTGCCCGGTTTTATTCCGCCTTCAAAGAGAGGATACGACAAAACCGGTACGCAACGGCCATGGAACTCAACATGGCCTCAGACCTTACACTTTTGCTAAAGTACCTGTCAGGAAGGCTTCCCATGTCAGATTTTGAGTCTGATTTTGGGATGAGGGGGACCGCACCCAACATGCTGGGCGCGTTTTCCGAGTGCATAGGAAACGTCATCAATACAATGGCCCGGCCCATTGACGCCATCAAACACCAGGCCAAGACAGTGACCGTTGGCACAAGCAGGATCATTGAAAAGATGGAGGGCCTTCTTTTTAAAGCCTTACAAGACCACGGGTTTAGCAAAAACCAGCTTACAAACAGCAACGTCCTCGTCCTAAGGCGTTTACAGGAAGTTCTCGCCGGGATAAGAGGGGTCACCCTTTACAGGGTAGCTGGTCTAAATTTTCTGGGAGAACCTGTTGATGATTCTACCATCCATCTCATAAAGAAGGAGGGGAGTGCTGCAGCGCTTGTTTCTCGGGTAGAGACGGACAACAGGTTGCGGGGTACCAAGCGCATTATCGTAAAAAAAGCAAATGTCTTTATCGGCAAAGGGAAAAGAGACAACAGAAGCATTCTTGTGATACCAGTCATGTCAGCAGGCACAAATATTGACTACCTGGTGCTGTTTAACGTGGTTTTCAAAAAAGAGGTGGAGCTTCAAAAGAAAAAGGATGCCCTGGGCGGGAAATATCATCACATCAAATACCTAGTTGAGGAGACAAGCCTGGCCTGGAAGGATGAATATCTTGACCTGCTTGAGATTGAGCAGCTTTTCGGGATGTCTGCTGAAAAAATTGCCGAGACAATTTTTTCCACAGAATCCTGCGCAGATACAAAGAGGCGCTAAGCATGAGAAGTGAAAATCAAAAAGTCGTAACAATTGGTGGAGGAAGCGGGCAGTTTGCACTCCTTTCCGGCTTGAGAGACTTAGAGGGAATTGAGATTACCTCGGTGGTCTCAATGGTTGACAGCGGTGGGAGTACCGGCAGGTTGCGCGATGAACTCGGGATTCTGCCGCCTGGAGATGTGCTTAAATGCATCCTGGCACTTTCACCCTATTGCGATATCGCGCGAAAGATTTTGCTGAAAAGGTTTGCCAGCGATAACGTCTACAGGGACACAATGCAGGGAATATGCTCCTTACAATGCTTTCACGATATACAGGCAGCTTTCCGACAGGTATACAGGCGCTCGCTGAAATCCTTGATGTCAAGGGCACGATCTTGCCGGTTACCATCGATAGGGCAACGCTCGTTGCTGAATTGAGGGACGGGAAACGTATTTATGGTCAAACAGCTATTGATGTGCCGCGAGGCACACAACGTGAAAAAATCCGGGATGTTTTCCTGGTTCCGCACTATAGTGATTCCATTTCTGTCTACTTACCAGTAGTTGAGGCGATCAAATACGCGGACTACATTGTTATCGGGCCAGGAGACCTGTTTACCAGCATTATTCCGAACCTCATCGTTCCAGACGTTAAAGAGGCGCTCCAGGAGACAAGCGCAACACTTTTGTACGTTGTCAATATCATGACCAAGTTTGGCGAAACGGATGATTTTACCGGACATGATTTCGTTAGAGTGCTTGAGGTATATATTGAGCGACAGGTTGATGGAATAATATGTAATACTGCTGAACCGGACGACAAACTCTTGGAACAATACAGGAAACAAAAAGCGAAATTTGTTAAAACTGCTGACAGTGATAAATGGTGGGGAAATCGCAGAATCTATGCATCCGATATGCTAAACACTGCTGACGGTATTGTACGACACGACTCGAAAAAGTTGGCATTGTTGATAGAGGAGGTAATATGCCAAAAAAAGGAGTGACATTGGAACCGGCAAATAAGGCTTTCATTTATTCACCGCCCACTTGCTACGCTTGTTCAAGAACACAGAGGACGCAGTGAAAAAACAGCTAGTTACCAGGTGTTACGGACCTTTATGCCGCGGGAATGCAGTTCATCCTTGATTTGTTTGATGGTATAGGTCCCATAGTGGACAATAGATGCTATGAGTGCGGCATCTGCCTTGGCATACTTCAGCACATCATGCATATGATTTATGTTTCCAGCGCCACCAGAGGCAATTACCGGAATGTTCACATTTCCGGAAATAAGCGAGGTCAACGCGATTTCATAACCCTGCTTTGTGCCGTCCGCATCAATGGAATTCAGGCATATCTCACCTGCCCCTAGGTTCTCTGCCTTCTTTGCCCAGGCAAGGGCGTCAATGCCTGTATACGTCCTGCCGCCGTGGACGACAATCTCATAACCCGATGGAGTTTTTTCAGAAGGCTCGACATTTTTAACGTCCATGCCAAGCACAATGCATTGGCTCCCAAAGGCCCCTGCCCCCTCGGAAATGATCTCAGGGTCCTTTACTGCTGCTGTGTTTACACTCACCTTTTCCGCCCCGGCCAGGAGCACGGCGCGCATATCCTCAATGGTCCTGAGTCCACCGCCCACAGAAAAGGGTATGAAAATCTCCTCAGCCACACGGCGAACAACATCTATCATAATATCCCGCCGCTCACTGGAAGCGGTTATATCATAAAAAACAATCTCATCCGCACCCTCTTCATAATAGAACCTGGCCATTTCCACAGGGTCGCCGATATCCACATTCTCTTTAAACTTGATACCTTTTGTTGTCTTCCCGTCTCTCACATCAAGACAGGGTATGATCCTTTTACTCAGCATAATGACCGTTCCATGTGCAGAAGTTCTTTAGGATTTTCAGGCCGGGGGTCCCGCTCTTTTCAGGATGAAACTGCATGGCGATCAGATTCTTATAGCCAATAATTGACGGAAACTCTATTCCGTAATCAGTAGTCCCGATGATGTATTTATCTGAAGCAGGCATTGGATAATAGGAATGGACAAAATAGAATTCATCAGCAGGCTTAATCCCTTCCAACACCGGATGCCGCTTGATTAAATGAACGCTGTTCCATCCCATATGTGGTATTTTAAGGCGCTCATTTTCCTCGGAAAAAAGAGGAGAGGGAAACAGCTTAACATCTCCGCTGATCAGTCCTAAACACTGCGCACTGTTCTCTTCGCTTTTATCCAGTATGATCTGCGCACCCAGACATATTCCCAGGATAGGTTTGCCGGTCTCAAGGGCCTGCTTTAAGACTTTATCCAGACCAAGATGTCTCAGGTCAGCAATTGCCTGCCCGGCTGCCCCCACTCCGGGGAAGATGATCCTTTCAGAGCCGAGTATTTCTTTATTATTATGAGTTATGCAACAGGAAAATCCCAACTTCTTAAGGGCACATTCTACACTCTTCAGATTTCCAGCTCTGTAATCAATGATTGCAATCAAATATTTTCCTCCATCTCCCACACCCCACAGGGGCAAACGGCTGCGCAGAAGCCGCATCCTATGCACTTATCTTCGATAACCGTATATTCAAATTCTCCCTTTGGCCCCTCTGTCCTCTTGATTGCCCCCTGATAACATGTATTTTTGCACATGTGGCAATCCCTGCAGGCCCCGCAGGAAGCACAGCGGTCGGCCTCTTGTTCCGGGACAAATTCCTCGCCGCGGGAGACCTCATAATAAACTAGATTAATCCGGTCATAGGGAATAGCGGGCCGTTTTTCAGGCTCATAGTCCGTGTGCATCATTATGGCATGGATTGTCTCTGCTGCCCGGCGTCCTGCACCAATGGCATGAGTGATAAGCCCGGGCCGCGTGACATCACCAACGGCAAAGACCTTTACATCCGAGGTCTGACCCAGCTCGTTCACCAGGATGAAGCCTCGCTCGGTATGGATCTCTCGAGGGAGGAAATCCAGAATGGGGACCTCTCCAATGGAGATGATGGCCGTATCGGCCTCCATGGATGTGCCGTCCTTGAAATAGATCGTCCGCTTTGCCTTGTCGTAGCGCTCTGTTATTTTGGGATAGATGATCCGGGTCCCCTTTGCCTCTGCCACCTCCTGTTCCTTACCAAAGCCGGCAGGGGGCTGGATGTCCACTGCCGTAACCGAGGCTGCTCCGCATCCGTATGCCTCACAGGCGATATCCATACCTACATTTCCAGCACCGATGATGACCACATTCTGGTCCGTGAGATCCGGCCTTTTCCCTTGGTTAACAGCCTTTAAGAATTCAATACCCGCAATGACATCCTCGTTTCCGGGAAATGGGATAATGCGGGGCTGGTGCGCACCGCAGGCAATGATGACGAGTTCATGTTCCTCGTAGATCTTCCGAAATGCCTCAAGGTCAATCCGCTGTCCGGGATGCACATGGATTCCGATCTCATTGAAGCGGGATATCTCTTTTTCCAGCACCTCACGGGGCAGACGCTCTCTGGGGATACAGAGTTCCATTTTGCCCCCGAGACGATCCGCCGCCTCGTATAGATCTACTTCATGCCCCTTAAGGGCCAGTTGCCAGGCCGCTGACATGCCTCCAGGCCCGCCGCCTATGATCCCCACTTTGCGCCCGGTCGGAGAAGCAGGTTCGGGCGCGGGAACATCCATGCTCAGGCGGCCCATAGCGGCAATATCAAGGGGCCTGTCAAATTGTGCGCGTGTGCAGGCCTGCATGCAGAGATTAGGGCAGACCTGACCGCAGACTGTTGCAGGAAACGGGCTGTAGTTAAGGACGAGTGCAAGGGCCTCTTTCAGACGACCTTCCCTGATAAGGGCCGCGCGTTTATTTGAGGGGATCCCCGAAGGACATGCGGCCACGCAGGGTGGCAGATATTTCTCGTTGTTCCAGACCGGTTTGAGACGTCGGTCTGCGCCGGTGATGATATAGGGAAGGATCGTCTGTGGGTGCTCCAGATATTCCCCAAAGATACCTCCCCGGCCCACATCTTTTTCCCAGACCTGGGTGCGAAATTTACTAAGGGGCTCCTTCAGCCCCAGTCGCGCCATGCGCTCTGCAGGGGTATGGGCGATTAATTTTTTCCAATGCAATGGGTCCTGGGTCAAAAGATCGTGGTAATCAGTACGGTCTATTGCCTCCAGATATGGCTTTATGTTTTCAGTAAGCCACTCCCAGTCTTTGGGTGTCAGATCCACCAGCCTGACATCCTTGGCGCTGTATTCCTCAATGGGACCCCGGAAGTAGATGGTGCCACCCACCATGCCCACGCATGGCCGGTAGCCCAGGACGTTCTCAGGGTTTCGGGGATTAACGCCGCAGACCACTGCAATGCCTCCGGCCTTGAACTCGGCAAAGGAATCCCCTACATCCCTGAAATACCAGGACTGGAGCGGTTCAAAGCGGGGATTCCGTTTAGTCATTGTATCACAACGGGCACCGCCGCCGCCCTGCACATACAGAATCCCTTGGGCACCGGCATTGTGGGTCCCGTTGGTCACATCTCCCAGCACTGTGATTTTGGCACCGCAGTTGAGCCAGCCCACATCGTCCGAGCCACTGCCTTCAACCACAATCTCCGTCCCGGACATGCCCATGCTGCCCAGACGCTGGCCCACCGGCCCGCGAACAGTTATGGAGACCATCTCATTCCTGGGCCAGATCCGGCCGCCAATACCGTGTTGTCCCTGGGCCAGGATAACCAGTTGCCGGACCCCATCAGTGACAGCCTGCTGTATCTGCTCTTCCAGGGCCTTGGAGGAGACACGCCGGCCGCTGGGATTGCTGTTAATTGTCAGTATTGCTTTTTGCTCAGCAGGCATAATCAATCTCCAACCTCTCAGCTATGGCCTTGTCTCCAACACTGAGGCCGTCCGACATACCGATTGGCAACTGCGTACTCCGGCCCATAGGGGCAAAGATCTTTTTCAGTTCTATCTCAGCGCTCTTGAAGACCTCCACTACTCGCTCAGCCACTTTATCAGGGTCCAGCCGGCGGTAAAGCTTGGGATTTTGCGTGGTTATGCCCCTGGGGCATTTGCCGGTGTTGCATAGGTTACACCGGTTGTATTCATCTCCCAGGCATCCGGCTGCTGTCTGCATGATATATTTCCCTATATCCACAGCGCTGGCCCCCAGCATGATCATGGCAGCGGCATTTGCTGCAAGGTTCCCTGTCTTACCCATTCCGCCGGCAGCGATGAGAGGAAGTTCGTTCTGTTTTCCCTGTTTGACCAGATCCAGATAGCAGTCCCGGATATTGGAAGCGATGGGATGCCCCATTTTGTCCATAGAGACGTTATAGGCCGCCCCGGTCCCGCCGTCCTCACCGTCAATGCACAGGGCAGCGGCATAAGGGTTTCTGGCCAGGTTATTCAGGACCGCCTGGGCGGTCTTGGTGCCGGAGATCTTGGGATAGACAGGGACACGGAAACCCCAGGCCATGGACATGGACTGGATCATTTTGGCCACAGCCTCCTCGATGGAGTATTTGGTCTGGTGTGTGGGGGGAGAGGCTAGGTCGATGTGCATCGGCACACCGCGTATCCCGGCAATGAGTTTCAGTACCTTGTAGGACATCAACAGGCCGCCGTCCCCCGGCTTTGCACCCTGCCCGTACTTGATCTCAATGGCACACGGGTCCTCGATCATATCCGGCAGGGCGTGGATGATTTCATCCCATCCGAAATAGCCGGATGCGATCTGAGGTACAAAGTATTTGAGAAAGCGAGAACGCAGGAGCCTGGGCGGCATACCACCTTCCCCGGAGCACATAACCACCGGAATTCCTTCCACCTCATTGAGATAGGTGATGGCCATGGCCAGGCCTTCCCACATGGGCGGAGAAATGGCGCCTATGGACATGCTTCCAATTCGGATGGGGAATATCTCCCTTACAGGAGGTATAAAGTGGTCGTCTTCCACAATCAATCGGTTGTCAGTCAACTTGATAGGTAATTTTTCAGGGGGCGGGATGCGACCTAACAGGGTCCTGATGTGGAACTCGTGCCTGCCTGCATCAAGGGCTGGGTCAGTCAACATTGAGATGCGGGTAAATTTGAGCTTGTCCAGCGTACCAGGGCTGGGATCATTGCGCCTTCCACCGCGCTTATACGGCGTTCCTCCAAGGTTCTTGTGAAACAGAAACTTATGATGTGGATTGTAATGCGGGACAATTGCCATATTCGGACATACCAGGCTGCACATTCCGCAACCGGTACAGTAGCGATCAATGTCATTAACCTGGCGGATTCCATGGGACACCTTTCGTACAGTGCTGGGCATCGGGGTGCCGGATTCAGAATGCACGAGTCGCTGGACAAAAACAGCAGGCTCTATAGCCTGTTGCGGACACACTGCGGTACAACGGCCACAGCGGGTACAACGGTTCTCCCTCCATTGAATGACATAGGGAAATTCTTGCAGCGCCGGTTGTCCATTGTGGTCTAGCCGTGAAGCTGGTTCCATACATGGACCTCCCTGGCATTGGGTGTCACCATTGCCACGTCATATTTCGAAGGAAAAATGTCAGTAGAGCGATCACGTTGGGGGATTGCCCTGTCCAGACCGCACATCTCGCTCATAAGAGCGTATTTTCCCTCAGCCCCGCCAACAACCCCGGGCCTGAGCTTTTTGGAGTCCTGTACCATGAAGATTGTTCCGTCGGGTATAAAACCGATGACCATGTTAGGACCGTCTATGCACAGGGGTCGAAGACTCTTTTTCAGCAGGCTGACGGCTTTGCCGTCTGGTCGTTCACGGATCTCTTCGTCCTTTAATGGGGTGATGATATCTTTATAATAGGTCAGGGGGTATTTGAGTTGCCTATGGATGAAATGCAGGATGTGAGCAAATACCTCACTGTCGCTGTTATATCCTGTGTAACCGGAGAATCCCCGGCTGGTCAAGTACTCCAGGATAGGTACAAATGCAGTATTTTCGCCATTAGTCATGGTACAGTAACCCTGTATAAAAAAGGGATGACAGGCATAGAGGTAGATAGTGTAGTTTGTGTTTTGCCGGCCTTGGGCCAGGATCACCTTGGCCTGCAGGGACAAATTATCCAGGCCAAAAAATTCTGCTAGCTGCAATGGATCTCCCACTTCCTTCAATGTGAGGCAATCAGGGTAAAAAGAGAATACAAAGAGAGAGTGATCTTTTTCTCCCATTCGTCTCAGGTCCAGCCTGGTCCTAAGCAGAAGCCGTTCCCACTCAGCCTGGGCCTTTGGCTCATAGGGCGCGGGATAATGATAGGCCTTGGCAAAATAGTGGTCACGGGGCTCTATCTCCATGCCTGCAACTCGCTTGACCTTTGGTTCCCAGTTGTACTTGACACGAAAGCCTGCTTCCTGCATGTAGTCATCCAGCATTTCAAGGCCTTTTTTTGTACAGGTGCCGGAAAGAACAGGATAACTCTTGAGGTCTTCAAATGGTCCCCCCAGATCCTTTAAGACCAGACCCAGACCGGAGCCGTCATGGCCTTCTTTCATGGTCTCCAGCGCCAGGATATTTTCCATGGGAGAAAAATATGAACTGGATGCAATGGCGCTAAGTCGACACATGCCTCCCCCTCCTTCTGATTGTGATATAATTTATGGCCGGAAAGCTTAATGCCTGCAGCAGAGATTACCGGGCAATCGTTTTCCAGTTTCTTATATTCTTACTTTAGCTCGTGGACATTTTCAATATAGGAGGGTTATTATCAGTAATTAAAACCGACCCCGGCATGGCAGACGTTACCTATATTGAGCCTTTGAACCTCCAGACCATTACGGAAATCATAGAAGAAAAAAGGCCCGACGCCCTAAATGTATTATGACAGGCGCAAAAGTCATACTCGAGTGAGGTCGGCCATTGTGCCGAAGGACAAGTTCCTTTATTCCTTGACAACATCCGGGCAATAAAGATAACATGATGTATATTATGCTACACTATACCATCATGGAGGTATTATTGTCATGATACGGACACAGATTCAAATGGAAGAGGACCAGATTGAATGGCTGAGGGCCGAGGCCGGGGCCAGAGGCGTATCTGTTTCTCAACTGATTCGTGAAGGAATCACCCTTTTCCGTGCCCGCGAAGAACGCTTTCCTGAAGAGAAAAAGAAAAGGGCTCTTGCTGCTGTTGGCCGATTTTCGTCAGGTGCTTCTGACGTTTCCGAGCGGCATGACGACTATTTAGCAGAGGCTTTCAGCAAAGGGGGCCATCATGGAAAGTGAAACGGTATTTGTAGATACCTCGGCTTTCTATGCCTTGATGGACCATTCTGATAATAATTTTGAAAAGGCCGCCGATTTATGGAAATCCTTTTTGGAAAAAGACTTCTATCTCCGGACCAGCAACTATGTCATTGTAGAAACATTGGCTCTGTTGCAGAGCCGATTGGGCTTTGAGGCTGCCAACCTTTGGTACAGGGATGTGCTAAGCCTTGCGGAAGTTCTGTGGATTGACGGATCAATGCATAATCTGGCCTATGAACTCTGGCTCGGTTTTGGGCGGAGGAAACTGAGCTTTGTTGATTGCGTCAGTTTTGTAGCGATGAGGCATTACAAGGTTGAAAAGGTCTTTGGATTTGACAAGCATTTTGCTGAACAGGGTTTTGAAGATTGGCATTTGTAGGTTCGGCTGCCGCGCCAACGCACAAGGCAGGCACGATGGCCTGCTCTATGACTTCCGGAAGCGAGGGAAAATTTCAGCTCTCCATGGCAGATCCCATTTCCTTCCACGGATCATCCTGAGCATGAATGTATTATGACGATGGTGGTTTCCTGGATTAAGGGAGTGTAAATTATGCCCATGACGGTGACCGGGAAATTCCGTAGCAAAAAGAAGCGTTATACCTCTCGCCTGCAAAAGGGAGGGGCTTTGCTTGAGGACATGCGTGTTCTCATACGAAACTGGTCAGATGAAGGGACTTGGAATAGCCAACGTGACCGGATTATCCAGGAGAATATCCTCGGTAAAAAAACCAGATCTCGGGCTATTGATGTTTACAAGGAGGCATTTGTTCCACGTTTTCTCAGGGGTGATCCGCCGGAGGCTTGGAAGATTCTACGCTCACTGGAAGACCGCGACATGTCGATAGATATCTTAAGGCCCATTTACTACTGGCTTACGGCGCGTGGTGAGCCATTGCTTTATGATTTTGTCGTGGACGAGATCCTAACCAAAAGTAATAGCATGGATCTATCTGTCAGGGTGGATGAAACTACAGTCTGGATAGCGAGCAAACTCTCTGGATGCCGGCAATCGTGGTCGCAATCCGTAACAATTAGAGTCGCCCGAGGTCTCCTGGCTGCCTTGCGGGATTTTGGAATTCTTGAAGGGACGCTTAGAAAAAAAATTGCTCCAGTCTATCTGCCGGTAGAATCCTTTGCCTATCTTTGCTTTGTCATGCAAAATCTGGGAAGGTCAGGAGAACGCCTGGCCTCGCATCCTGATTGGCGGCTTTTTTTGATTGATTCCCCGGCCGTGGAGAGGCTTTTCCTGAATGCTCATCAAAACCGGTTGCTCAATTACGAGGCAGCGGGAAAAATCTACCGGATCGAGTTTTATGCTCGCAATCTGGAGGAAATGGCAGATGTCATTGCTGGAAAAAGAGTTTAGCACTCTCGAAAAGGACCTTACCAGCACCCCATTGCGGATCAGCGCTTACCATGATTTGCCTTTTGCTATTTTCCGCTACGATCCCTGGGATGAGTTTTCTTGCCGTAATCGAATCCGCTTACTGGCCATTTCTCTTGAGCAGAATCATCATAAAAGGGTCACTTTTGTTTCCCTTGGGAAAATCCTCTGGAAGGTCATCCGGGAAACAGAGGGGTTGGAGGCGATCATTGCCGAAGAGCGACAACTTGGCTTTGACCATGTCCAACAGACCATTTACAATTTATTATCTGATAGCGATTTCATGCCACTTCCTGATGTTCTTGAAAAGCGCATGGAACATCTCAACCCGGTCAAAAACCTTGTTTTTCTCGTACGCGCAGGGGCCTTGGCCCCAAGTATTTTCAGGTGTTCGGCGCTATTGGATAAGATGCATGGTCGAACAATGGTCCCTATCATCCTTTTTTATCCTGGCACTGCCGAAGGGAAAACAGACCTTCGCTTTATGAACATGCCGGAAAGAGCGAATCTCGGTGCATATAATTATCGAGTCAAGATTTACGGAGGGGATTAATGGAAGCCATCAGAACACTATTCGCCAAGCCCATTGATCGCAAGATCGAAGAAATAATCAAGGTAGACCAGGCGGACGAACAAACCGTGGTCTCGGAATTGGAAGAATACATTGTCACGGATTCCATTCAAGATCACTTCCGTATCGTATACGACGAAATCATCCAGGTATCCAAGAGCCCTCGTGAAGGGATTGGCGTCTGGGTGTCCGGTTTCTTTGGGTCCGGGAAGTCTTCTTTTGCAAAGATCCTGGGCTACACCGTGGCTGCCAGATCAGTCTGCGGGAGATCAGCCAGTGAAATTTTTAAGGAAAACGTCAAGGACGCTAGGATCAGTGGTCTTCTGGATGTCATTAACAGGACGCTTCCCACACATGCGGTGATCTTTGATGTGTCAATGGATCGGGGCGTGCGCACAGCAAGTGAGCGAATTACCGAGATCATGTACAAGGCACTTTTACGTGAGCTGGATTATGCGGAAGACTTTGATCTTGCTGAATTGGAAATCACGCTGGAGGGTGATGGCCGTCTTGCCGAGTTTGGTGCACGCTTTGAAAAAATGCACGGGAAGCCCTGGAAGACACGCCGCAAGCTGGGACTGGCCGTCAATGAAGCCAGCGCAGTCCTCCATGCCATGGACTCAAATACTTATCCTGAGGGCGATTCTTACGCCAAGTCCGTTGGTTCCGGACGCGCAGACATATCACCTAATAAATTAGCCGAAACGGCTTTTGAATTGGCAGAAAGAAGGCCGGCCGGAAAGGCGCTCATTTTTATCATCGATGAAGTAGGCCAGTATGTCTCCCGGAGCGTCGAAAAGATGCTGGATCTCCAGGCGGTTCTCCAGGCATTTGGCAAGGAAGGAAAGAACCGTGTTCAGCAGAAAAAGGCTATTGCCCCCTTCTGGATCGTGGTGACCTCTCAGGAGAAACTCAATGAAATTGTAGACGCTCTGGACTCAAAGAAGATCGAACTCGCCAGACTACAGGACCGGTTCAGAATTCCCATCGATCTGAAGCAGGCCGACATTCCAGAAATTACGGGAAAGCGCGTACTGGAAAAGAATGATAAGGGCCAAGGCCTGCTCGAAGCACTCTACGACGCCAACGAAGGGAGGCTCAAGACCTTCTGTACACTTGAGCGGACTAGCAGGGATGTTTCCATTAACCAGAAGGGTTTTGTTAACCTTTATCCATATCTCCCCTACCAGATTGATCTCTCCATCGACATAGTGGCCGGCCTGAGGCTTAAAAGGGGTGCCCACCGTCACATCGGCGGAAGTAACAGGACAATCATCAAGCAGGCACAGGAGATGATGATCAATCCGAGTACCATGCTTGCCGACTCTCCGGTGGGAACACTGGTCACTTTTGACAAGGTGTATGAACTTCTTTACCTGGGCAACCTCCTTCCAAGCGAAACGACCCGCGAGGTAGACGGAGTGCCGAAACTGCTTCCCGCAAATGAAATAGCCTTTAAGGTGGCCAAGGCCATTGCCCTGCTCGAATCGGTCAAGGACCTTCCCCGAACAGCCCACAATATCTCCGTTGTCCTTCATTCCTCTGTGGAGTCCGGGTCAATCAAAAAGGATGTGGAAGAAGCTCTGAAGGCTCTCGAACAGGCACAAGTGATTCGGGATTCGGAAGAGGGTTATAAGCTCCTCACGGTTCAGGAGAAGAAATGGGATACCACGAGAAATGGGTTGGAACCTAAACCGGCCGATCGCAACCGTATCATGAGAGAGGTGTTCCGAGAAATATTCACTGACCCAAGGGTGAAAAGCTATCGCTTCAAAAACCTTAGAGCATTTAAAATGTCTCTTTCCGTCGAAGGAGAGACAGTAGATACCGACGGTCAGGTACCGCTAAACATCTTTGTGGCCGACGATCCGGAAGATAAGACCTCCAGCTCTGAGGAAGCCCGCGGAAACAGCGTTTCCAAACAGGACGAAATCTTCTGGGTAGTTACGTTTAACGAGGAAATTCATCAACTCTTTCACGAACTGTTCAGGTCGCGTGAGATGGTTTCCACGCACGAGCGTCTTGCCGCACAGGGCAAGCTGACTCCGGAAGAGACATCTTGTCTGGCAGAGGAGAAAGTAAGGAGGGACCGTAATCAGCGTCTTTTGCGCTGCAAGCTGGGAGAAGTCCTTCAGTCCGGCTCAGGATTTTTCCGCGGGGTCGAGCGGGACGGATCCTCGCTCGGCCAGGCTCTGCCTGAGGTGTTCCACAAACTCCTTGACCTTGTTATTCCGGATCTCTACCAAAAACTTGAAATGGGCATTCGGCCCCTTAAAGGAAACGAATCGGAAAAGTTCCTCACTGCTGCCAATCTGAATGGGCTCTCTCCCGTTTTTTATGATGGAGAAGGCGGCCTTTCTCTTGTGACAAAACAGGCTGGAAAGTTTGTTCCCAACCTTTCGTCTGACATATGTAAAGAGGTGCTCGCATATCTGGTCCGAGAACACAAGTATGGCAACAAGGTCACTGGAAAGATGATCGAAACACTCTTTCAGGGACCTGGCTACGGCTGGGACCGGGATGTGATCCAACTCGTTCTGGCCGTGCTCTTGCGAGGAGGCGCTGTGGAAGTAACGCACCAGGGTCGAAAATATCGAAACCACAACGATCCTGCCTGCCGGGTACCGTTTACCAAGGTTCCTGCCTTCCGGGCAGCCTCTTTTGCACCTCGTGAACTAATTGATTTGCGCACCCTTGCCGATGCAGCCCGTCACTACGAGGAAATCACGGGCAAAGAGGTAGACATCGAAGAGGGGGCCATTGCGGTAGCCGTAAAGAAGCTGGCTTCTGAGGACAGAGAGCTGTTGCTACCACTAGTGGCCCGCATGAAAGCGCTGAATCTGCCTGGTGTACAATTCATGGAAGATCATCTTCAAGCTGTGGAAGGGATTCTGGAGATGCCCCCGGACGACTGCGTGAAGACATTGGCCGGAGAAGGAACAAGTTACAAGGAAGCACGGACTCGTGCTGGACGCTTGGATGAAGCGACAACAGAGGAAAATATCAGCATCATCCGCAGCGCAAGAAATGTGTATGAGACTCTCTGGCCTGTCCTTAAGGACCATGATCCAGACGACAAAACCAAGGAGAAGGCGACAGAGCTTTCTTTTTTGCTTGAGTCCGAAATATTTTTCGAGTCGCTGGAAGCCTTGAAGCAGGCGGACAAATCTCTTTCCAAGAGCTATTCGGACCTTTACGGAGAAACCCATGCAAGGCGAGCAGAGCTTTACGCCAAAGCTCTTGAAACTGTTAAAGGGCTTCCAGAGTGGGCAGCAATTTGTGAAGATCCCTCAGTCAGTGATGCGGAACAAAACGCTGTTATCAGTCCCCTTAGCGACCGGGCAGCCAATAATCTTGATCTCCCCGAGGGCTCAGCCGTTTGCAATATGTGCAAGGCTACAAAAGCACAGATGGAAACGGACATCACCGTGGTGGATGCCATCAGGGACCAGGTAATCAGGGATGTTCAGGAACTGGCGGCAACTGGGGAAAAGATTGAACGCGTTCGGATATCCACTTTGTTCACGGGCAGACTGGAGAGTCCCGAGGATGTAGAAATTGCGATTAATCAACTCAAGGAGCATTTACTCAAGCTGGTGGCAAGCGGCGCGAAAGTTATTTTGGAGTAAGGTTGGCCATCGCGCAGTCCAATGGACTACGCCGACCCACAAGGCGGACACTGTGGTCCGCTCTACGATTCCTGGTAACGAAAGACAAGTATGAGGTGATATTATGAACGTCGAAGAAATCATTCGTGAATTAGATGCCTTACCCCCAGAAGGGCAAAGGCAGGTAGCTGATTTCGTCGCTTTTCTGCAGGCACGTTACAAATATCTTCGTCCTCGGAAGACCGCCAGTAAGAAAAAACTGGCGGAAGAGCCTTTTATCGGACTTTGGGAACATCGAAAAGATTTGGAAGATAGTTCCTTATGGGTCCGTCATACAAGGCAAAAAGAGTGGGAGAGTGGAAATGCCCCAACTGGTAATCTTTGATACGGATGTCTTGATCGACGCAGGGCGAAGGATTGATGATGCGATTTCCTGCCTTCAGCGTGCGGAACAGAAGGCTACTCTCGGAGTTAGTATCATTACGCAAATGGAGTTGATGGTCGGATGTCGCAACAAGTCGGAGTTTAGGGCCTTAGAGAAGTTTTTGTGCCGGTTTCAAATCCTGGGCCTTAACGAAAACATAGGAAATACGAGTGTTGATCTGATCCGCCATTATCGGCTTAGCCATGGTCTGCTTATAGCCGACGCACTGATTGCGGCAACTGCGCTGACAACCAGGGTTCCATTTGTAACGAAAAACCGGCGTGACTACCGATTTATTGAAGGACTCGAACTGTTGTCTTACCCTAAGGCATTTACTTTAGAAGAGAATTTTTCGTAAATCCGGCCAGGCAGGCGCGGTAGTCCGCCCTACGCGTGAACAAATAGGACAAGGCATGAACCCTGAAACAATATCCGCACTCCACAATTTTACCCTCGAAGCGCGCGAGCTTCTGGAGAAAGAAGTCGGTGAGCAGTTGGAGGGAATCTATGGTCTCTTGCCCAATGGCAGACTGGAGCCTTCCGAAAAGTATCCTGCCCTAAAAGAACTCCCTGATGCAAGTGAGACACGAACACGCATTGAGCAGTTTCTGGAAGACGAGAAAGCAGCCGGGGTAAACACGAAACAGGCCAGGGATAAGCTTGCCAAAGAAGCGGCCTTCACCTGGCTGAATCGAATCGTAGCATTCAAAATGATGGAATCCCGCGGGCTCTTGCGCCAAACCGTCTCAAAAGGACCACAGTCACGGGCTTTCTTGCTCTGGCTTACGGAACCCGGAAGTGAAAAGGACTATGGAAAATACGAACGTGGTGATTTTCCTCTAAATCTCCTTGGGGAGGGCCCACGCCAGGAAGCCTACCGCCGTTTTCTCCTCTGGCAGTGCGGACAATTGTCTCAGGAGATCCGTGTTCTTTTCGATCCTGACAGTCTGTCCAGCCGTCTCTTTCCTCGTCCTCTCGTTCTAGGCAAATTGATCAAAAAGATGAACGTCCCGGATTTGGAGCAAGCTTGGGCGCCAGGGAATGAGGAGACGATTGGGTGGATGTATCAAAGCTTTAACTCTGAAGAGCTTGAAAGAGCGTTCAGGGAGGTTCGTCTCTCTGGCAAGAAATTCGAAGCAAAAGATATACCTTCTGTGACACAGCTTTTTACGCCCCGTTGGATCGTCAGGTACCTGGTTGAAAATACTCTGGGCCGCCTTTGGATAGACATGCACTCTGATTCTCAACTCAGTCAAGAATTGGAATACCTTGTTCCTCTCGGAAAAAATCATGAAGCCCCCTTGAAGCCGGCACGGGAAATCCGGCTGCTTGATCCTGCCTGCGGTACTATGCACTTTGGCTTGGTGGCCTTTGATCTGTTCGTGCGAATGTATCAGGAAGAAATGGAGCGTGCCGGAAAGCCTGGCTGGCCCGAAATGCCCTCTGTTGAAAGCGTAGACGATATCCCAGCAGCAGTTCTCGTAAACAATCTTCACGGCATCGACATCGACTTGCGCGCTGTTCAGCTTTCAGCCCTCACACTCTATCTCAAAGCCAAGTCGATGAATCCCAGGGCAAAACTCACAGAGAGCAAACTTGCCAGCGCGGACATCCACATGCTGGATGGTGAGCGATTGCACCAATTCTTGGAAAATGTCGGAATAGAGCGGCCCATATACAGGCGAATTCTTGCTGCTTTGCAGGGTCGTCTTGAGGATGCTGAACAACTTGGATCACTTCTTCGGCTGGAAGAAGAAATCCATTCATTGGTAGAAAAGGAACGTAAGCGTTTCGAAAAAGAAGGCCAACAACCCGACATATTCGGCTGGTCAAAGGAACAGTTTGAATCCGAGGCGGGCCAACGTGAATTCTGGGAAATACTCGAAGTTCAGATCGTGCAGGCATTGAACCTTTTTGCCAAGTCCCAGGCGGAGCAGGGCCGAGACCAGAATTTCTTTGCCGGTGAGACCACGAAAGGACTGCGTCTTTTGGAGCTTCTTTCGAATCGCTACGATATCGTTGTGACCAATCCCCCTTACATGTCAAATCGGAAGATGAATTCCCGATTAAAAACACTCGTTTCGAATGATTACCCGGAGGGCAAAGGCGACCTCTACGCCGCATTCATCAGGCGATGTATGGAGCTGGCTGCAAAACATGGATGGGTCGGCATGCTCACCATGCACTCCTTCATGTTCATTAGTTCATATGAAAAGCTGCGGGACTGGATACGAAGTAGAGCAGTTGTGGAAACAATCGCTCATTGCGGTCCCGGGTTATTTTCCGTAGGGAATCCTGGAACCCTGCAAACAGCAGCCCATGTCCTACGCAGGGAACCGGATGCCATCACGCGTGAAGAGGCAAACGGTACATATTTCCGACTAGTGAAGGAACCGAACAGCGAGAGCAAGCAGAGGCGTTTCGAGGAGGCGCTGGCCCGGCTGAAATCTGGAGAGAAGGACCCGATCGTTTATCAATACTCCCAAGGAAATTTTGACCGATTGCCGAGAAGTCCGTGGTGCTATTGGACCACCTTGTTCGAATATAGAATGTTTGGGGAAAACGCAAGTCTTTCATCGTTGTTTGACATTGATATGGGGTTAAAGACGTCAGCCAACTTCAGATTCGTCCGATGGTGGTGGGAGGTGGGAGCGTCAAAGATTGCGCGTGCAAGTACTCGCGACGAGGCGAGGGATAGTGGTGGCAAGTGGTTTCTGTATGCGAAGGGTGGGAGAGATACACCTTTTTCAAGTGAGGTTAGCCATGTTGTAAATTGGACAAATGATGGGGCAGAGGTGAAGGCTTTCCTGGTTGAGCAATACCCTTACCTGGGCGGGAAGACTGAATGGTGTACACACAACCAAGACCTCTACTTTCAGCCAGGTGTGGTTTGGTCAACTGTGTCCTCTCGCGGCCTTCAATGCAGAAAAATTCTTACCGGTGTAATCACATCTAATGCTAGCTACGGCATCTTTGTTCGTGAGGACTATGTGCCCAATCTCCTAGCATACATGAACTCGAGCGTAGGTTGTTACATCGCGAGAATTCTCTGCCCTACAATCAACCATAACAAAGGAGACATTGAGCTGCTTCCTATACCAGACCGAATACTGATCGACCGACACCTGCGGGAACTAGGTAATCAAGTGGTCTTGCTAGTTTCATCTATTGTCGAAATGGACGAGACGTCCCCTTCGTTTTCTAGTCTTCTGATGGAAGAGACAAGAGGACCTGACTACGTACAATTGAGCAATCGTATTGACGCCTATTTATTCACATTTCTAGAAATAGAATCAATGAAGGAATTCATAAACGAATTCCTTCAAACGCCGTTGGAAGCTGACACAGCAGAAGCAACTACAACCGAGGACGTGGACGGATCTGATCGTCAAGAGGCTAGCGATTCACCAATTTTAGACGCACAGGATAATGCCGTGAGTTGGATCAGCTACGCTGTCGGGATTGTCATGGGCCGGTTTGAACCTGGAGTAGAAAACGCTATCGGCCGGGGTCGCTTCCCTAATGAAATATCGAATCGTTTGCATACTCTGGCCGATCCTGACGCGATTCTCGTTATGGACGAAGGGCACAGCGATGATCTCCCAGCCAAGGTCCTCCAATCCTTGGCCATTATACTTGGAGACGAGGCGGCTGCAGAGGTGGTCAAGGCAGCCACAGGCAAACAAGGCCCTGCAGAAGAACTCCTTGGCCAATACCTAGAGCGCACATTTTTCAAAGTGCACATCCAGCAGTACCGCAAGCGGCCTGTTTACTGGTTGCTTCAGTCCCCGAAGAAAAAGTACGGCGTGTGGCTCTTTCATGAACGGATGAACAAGGATACCCTGTTCCGCATCCGCACGGAATACGTGGATTACAAGGTCAATTTGCTTGAGGGCCACATTGCCGAATTGCGAGAAAAACGGGATGCGGCGGAAGGCCGGGAAAGACGAAAGCTGGAAAAGGAGATTGGGGCTCTAAGTGATGTCCTGGACGATATCCGTGAATTTTCCAGACGCCTGGAATATATCATCGAAGAGCGAGGCTATGTTCCGCATATCGATGACGGAGTACTTCTGAATATGGCGCCTCTCTGGGAGTTGATTCCATCCTGGCAGAAGGAACCAAAGAAGGCTTGGAAGGCATTAGAGCGGGGCGACTACGACTGGTCTTACCAGGCCATGGACCACTGGCCCGAACGTGTGCGGGAAAAATGCAAAACGAACAGGTCCTATGCCATTGCGCATGGGTTGGAGTAGGGAGTGGTTTATGAAGGAGAGAAACAAATGAACGACTTTTTTTGGTTACCTTCAATAAAGATTAGGGGATATCGTCCCTTTAGAGACATATTATTCCGTTTCAAACCTCTTCAAGTGATCGTTGGTGCAAATGGAACCGGGAAGTCAAGTTTGTTCGAATTCCTGAAATTCCTGCGTGATGCGTGTCATCAGGAAATTCCACCCGAAATTGTACCGGGTACTATAGGGCAGAAAATATTTCATAAACCCGGCCCTGACAAACTTTGGTGGAGCGCTGAAGTCGATCTGAAACAGATTGTTCCCCTGCTTTATCAGGGAGAACTCATGGGTCCCGTCGGATCAATAAAGATCAATTTTGAACGTGCCTTTATGGAACCGCCCAATGGCGGATTTGGGTTTACATTCCTCGATTTTAAAGACGGTAGAGGGTTTGTTATGGACCCTGAGGACGAGGAATTCAAACGCAAAGAATGGAATCTGAAAAAACCGAATCAGTTAGGGTTAGGAGCAATTGCCGATTCCACTCTGGTCACGCTTTTCAACCTTCGTGAATATGTCCGTGGTTGGCGTTTTTATAACGCTTTCAACATCAACAATGAAAAAATCAGAAAGTCGGTACCAACCAGTCAGGATCCGGTTTTGCATGAAGATGCAGGCAATCTCAGCGCAGTGCTGTTCAATCTGATGACAGAACATGCAGAGTCTTTTGAAGAATTGAAGTCGGTTATAAAATTTGCAATCCCCGGATTCAGAAATCTTAATGTAAAAGCCAGGGGCGGCCCAGGAGAAGTCATTGCCTTTTGGGAGGAAGACAATATTGACACAGAGCTGAGTCTTGCCGATTTGTCTGATGGCACACTTCGCTTTATCGCCTGGGCGACATTATGCATTATGCCTTCTCCTCCGACATTGATCTGTATTGACGAGCCGGATCAGGGTGTACATCCGAGAACTCTACCGATTATGGCCGGGTTATTTGAAAAGGCATCGGCCAGAACCCAGGTAATTCTTGCCACCCATGCATCCTATTTTCTTATGCAATTTGACCTGGACAATATTGCTGTCATGAAAAAGGTGTCAGGACAAAGTGTGTTTGTAAAGGTCAAGGATTCTCAAATCCTTCTCGATAATTTGGAAGATTTTGGAAAAGAAGAATTGGAGAAGATGCATCGGACTGACGAACTGGAGGGTCTGGCGTGAAAGAAATATTTGTTTATTTGGAAGGACCAAGTGACCAGATCGGCATGAGGAGGCTTTTGTCACGTCCTGTTGAGCATGCTCTTATTAAGGGAAACAGGGTAGAGTTTTATTTTCTGGGTGGTAAGGAACCGCTCCTGAACAACGGTCCTAAGAAGGCCATTAATATACTGCGCAACAAACCCAACAGTTGGGTTTTTCTGGTCCCGGACCTTTATCCGCCGAACAAACCTTTTGCGCACTCAAGCTATGAAGAATTAAAAAGTGAATTGGAAAAGAGATTTGTCCTCGAGTTACAAACAAAACAATGTAATGAGAGGCTAAGGGACAGATTTGTGGTTCATTGCTTCAAGTACGATCTGGAAGTTCTTCTATTGGCATCAGACAGTCTTCTCATGAAAAGGTTGGGCGTAAGAAGATTTTCGCGGACATGGACAAACCCCGTTGAGGATCAAGATCACCATCAACCGCCCAAGCGTATTGTGGAAGCCCTATTTTCAGACGTTGGAATAAAATATAAAGATACGGCCGATGCTCCCTGGATACTTGAACGATCCGATTATAATGAATTGAAGAACAAATGCCCTCAGAATTTCAAGCCATTCCTGGAAGATTTGCTTAGGCTTCTTGAGCAGGAATAAAGTATGACAAAAGTAGTTACAGGATAATCCTAAATGGGCAAAGTCACCGATCACCTTCTAAGTCAGATTTCTAAACAGGTGAACGATAAAGGTATTGTGGTCTGGTACGACCCGGAAAAGGCCTACACTAAGATCATTGAGAAGTTGTCCGTCCCGGAAACAATGGTTTTGTCTTTTGAAGACAGCTTTTTCCGACTTCGAGAGCAGATCGAGCCCTTCCTGGAATTTGTTGATGATACAGGAAAGCCAAAGCATGATTGCACCGTGCCGCCCAGGTTGATCGTCTACATACCGGGGAACAGGAACGATACCCGCTATGCTCTGATAGAAGTAGAAATGGCAGGTATTGTCCTTGAGCCCGGCGCTCATCCCTGGCAGCGCAATACGCGCCTTCGGGTCATTGCCGAGCAGGTTTTCAAGAAGATCGCGCCGGATAGTGCGGTCGATATAGCCCGCCAGGTAGAAGAGGGCATTTTAACCCTGGAGGAGTTGGATAAGCTATCGATAGAGGCGGAAGGCATTGCAACCGGCACGGTCAAGATTATCTTCGGCACTGCCTCGGCTGTGGATGTGGCGCTCGATTTTGCCGCCTCTACGGAGCATGACGAGGCCATCCTGGCCAAGCAGGCAATCACGGAACTGGCTGGGTTGTTTCATTCCGAGTTAAGTATCGAATTAGAGCCGGAAGCTGATCCCGTGACAGCAAGAAAAAAGCTTTGGCGGGCCATATTGATGACAGAGCTTCTGTCCGGGCTGTCCAAAGATGCCCGGCCGGCCGAATTCTCATCCATGGCTCTCCCCGATCGGCCTGAGCATGTGGATAAAGTGCTGCATCTTTGTAACGTCTGGCGCAATCGAGTCGACTACCGTAAGGCATACATTGAAGCGGCCAGGGCTACAGAAAGCGAATTCGGGCTTTCCGATCTTGATTTGCCAACGGACAAGCTGGCTGACCTGGAAACTTTTCCTTTCTTGGAAAAGGCCCTTCTTCTGTGTGCCGACAGGTGCCTTTTGGATGGCAGTCCTCATGAGGCTTTCCGCCTGGCCCAAGAGCGAAAGAATTCATTCTGGTCTCTTGAGGACCCAACCAATCAACTGCGATGGGCCCTTGTGGAAAACAGCGCTCACATTCTTATCCTCGGTGAAAGAATCAGGGCCCAGCTCATAAAATTAAAGGGTAGTCGTTAAGTCTCAACGGATACATAACGATTATAGGCCACAAAGAACACTTTAAAGACAACATGATGCATATATAAAACCTTATGAGAGTCAAATCCATTCTTAACAAGACTTTTGCTACCACAATGAGAGCAACCAAGGATATTAGTTTTAATAATCTTTTAGTATCTCCTTATTTTGTGAAAGTAAATTATCATATAATTAAAAGTATATCAAGCGTATATCACGTGACAATTAACGACTATCGATCATGGTAGTAAATTTCTGTGAGGTGTTGAACTATTCTAAGTGCACACCTCGCACCGCCTATTTATTGTGTATTCTCTAAAATGCTATGAGCTAATTCCCATTGATCCTTGTATTTCTCGAAATCAACAAGCCGATTACGAACGATTTACCCCCATTCATTGTTCGGATCCCTGACCTTTTTGTTCGGCCCATAAAATAATGATTAACATAATCCATTTAGAGTAGTATGTTGGTAATATGAAAGCCAAGACATCCATCACACTATCAGTCGAGGTACTAAAGGCTATTGATCTGTACATCGGGGAGTACAAAAGCCGATCTGCGTTCTTAGAAACTGCGGCACGCCAATTCATTGTCCAATTGGAACGAAAAGAAACTGAACAGCGTGATTTGGAGATCATCAATCGCCATGCGGATTCGCTCAACGCTGAGGCAGAGGATGTGCTTACTTATCAGGTTCCGCTGTGAGACGCGGCGAGTTGTACAGAGTCAGGCGACCTTCATCGCGTGATCCCAAAAAGTTTCGTGTGTTCGTCATTGTCAGCCGCCAGATTCTGATTGATTCCCGATTCTCGACAGCTATTTGTGCCCCTGTTTACACGGCTTATGGTGGCCTTTCAACCCAAGTTGCCGTCGGAATCGACGAAGGACTGAAGCATGATAGCGGCATTCACTGTGACGAACTCATCAGTCTGCCGAAATCCATGTTGACAAACTACGTCGGAAAACTCTCTCCCGGAAAACTCCACCTTCTTGGGAAGGCTCTAAAAATTGCTTTGCAACTGCACGAAGAACAGGAAGGCCGAACAAGTCATTTCACTTGACCCCAACGCAATGCCGTTTTTTGGACTATGTAGTTTTGACAAAATTTTTAGCAAATCAAATGCAGCCTTAGTAAGTGTTGGCGGCAAGTGAATTCTGCGTTAAAATCATAAAAGGGAAAAGATGTCAGACGAAAAAATTGAAAAAATGGCCGTATTAATAGATGCGGACAACGCCCAACCTTCTATTGTTGACGGGCTACTATCGGAAATCGCAAAGTATGGGACAAGCTAATGTAAAAAGGATTTACGGTGACTGGACCCTGTCAGGCCTTAAAGGGTGGAAGGAAGTTCTTTTACAGTATTCAATACAGCCCATACAGCAATTTGGGTATACTTCAGGTAAAAATGCAACCGACAGTGCATTGATAATTGACGCAATGGATTTACTTTACTTAAAAGACAAAAGAAAGAAATAAGGTAAGCGTTCACAGGGCACCGCATCTGCTTTGTTGTCGGGCACTTGAAGTACAGGGAGTACGTCGTATCCGTACGCCTCGCATCTGCAGTACCCTGTAAACGCTTACAGTCCGGTGGTAATCATTCACTTCCCCCCCCCGACAGCCAACAGCCTTTTTCGGGTTTCAAAGCACAATCCGTTGAGAATACGCCTTTTGGTGCAACCTTGTCCGCGGTTGAAACCCTGCAAAAGCCTGTCGGCTGCCGGGGAGTGTAAACGCTTACGGTCCGGTGGGTTGCGGTAAAACGGGCATTGTAATCCCGTGAACGGTTACTAAACATCAAAGTACAAGAAGAACTCATACGGATGAGGACGCAGTTTGACCGTGTTGACCTCGTTTTCTGTCTTGTAGTCGATCCACATATCAATGACATCCTGGGTGAAGACTCCGCCCTTTAACAGGAATTCCTGGTCTTCCTTAAGTGCTGCCAGGGCCTCGTCCAGAGAACCCGGGGCTGAGGGGATGATGGCCAGTTCCTCAGGAGGTAGATTATAGATGTTCTTGTCCAGGGGCTCACCAGGATCGATCTTGTTTTCAATGCCGTCAATGACTGCCATCAGCATTGCAGAAAAGGCCAGGTACCCGTTGCAGGAGGGGTCCGGGGTCCTGAACTCGACCCTCTTGGCCTTGGGGGAATCGGAATACATGGGGATACGGACTGCAGCGCTCCTGTTGCGGCTTGAGTAGGCCAGGTTTACCGGGGCCTCAAAACCAGGTACGAGACGCTTGTAGGAATTGGTAGATGGATTAGAGAAAGCACACAGGGCACGGCAGTGCTTGAGGATGCCGCCCATGGCATACATGCCATTCTCAGAAAGCCCTGCATACTTGTCGCCTGCAAAGGTAGGCCGGCCATCCTGCCATATACTGATATGGGTATGCATACCTGTGCCGTTGTCACCATAGAGCGGCTTGGGCATGAAGGTGACAGTGCGGCCGTGGCGGTAGGCAACATTTTTCAGCACGTACTTGAACCACATGAGTTGGTCGCCCATCTGAACAAGAGGCTTGAAACGCATATCGATTTCCGCCTGTCCTGCAGTGGCTACCTCATGGTGCTGGCACTCGACTTCAATGCCGACCTGCTCCAGTGTAAGCAGCATCTCAGTCCTTAGGTCCTGGAATTTGTCCGTGGGCGGAACAGGGAAGTAACCCTCTTTGTGGCGGGGCTTGTATCCCAAATTGGGGCATTCGTCCCTGCCCGTGTTCCAGGTGCCCTCTACTGAATCCAATTCATAGAAGCAGGCGTTGCTGGCATTGTCATAGCGAACATCGTCAAAGATAAAGAATTCAGCCTCAGGACCGAAGTACGCAGTATCACCAATGCCTGTGCTCTTGAGATACGCTTCGGCCTTCTTTGCTATATTCCTGGGGTCCCTGGAATATGGCTCCCTGGTAATAGGGTCTACGATGTCCCCGATCAAAACCAGTGTTGGTTCTGCGAAGAATGGATCTATCTGGGCCGTGGTTGAATCCGGGACAACGAGCATGTCACTGGCATGGATTGGCTGCCATCCGCGGATGCTTGAGCCGTCAAAGCCGAAGCCGTCTTCAAAACTGGTCTCATCCAGCTCGGTTAAAGGCACTGTGAAGTGCTGCCACAATCCAAGGAAATCAAGGAAGCGAAGGTCAACTACCTTGAGGCCCTTCTCACTGGCCATGTCCAATACCTGTTTTGGTGTCATAGGATACTTCTCCTTTTGTATAGTTAATTGAGTTTGAAGTGCCTATTCTAAATTCTAAATTCAAAATTTAGAATTCAAAATTGTGTCTGAATGGCCTTTCCGTTCAGACACTAAATAGCGTCCTTGCCGTGTTCACCGGTCCTGACCCTTATGACCTCTTCTATAGGTAGTACAAAGATCTTTCCGTCTCCAATCTTCCCTGTATAGGCAGATTCCTTGATTTTTGCCACCACCTGGTCTACCTGAGCTGCATCTACGATTATCTCAAGTTTAGCCTTGGGGATAAAATCTACCACGTACTCCGCACCTCTATAGACCTCTTTATGTCCTTTCTGGCGGCCATAACCCTTGACTTCGGAAATTGTCATTCCCTTGATGCCGATTTCGTTCAGGGCCTCTTTTACGTCGTCCAGCTTGAAGGGCTTTACAATTGCTTCTATTTTCTTCATGGATTCCTCCTTAATCAGGTATATAAGGTCGAACAGAATGCGCCATGCATTTTTTTGTCCGTCCTGGGGGATTATTTATAGGGAATACCCGATTTCACTGTGCTGAGTGATATCCAGACCCTGGACCTCTTCTTCCGTGGTTACCCTAAGGCCTACTGCCACATCAATAATCTTGAGAATTATTAGACTGCCAATAAACGAATATGCCATGGTTGCTCCAACCCCTGTTGCCTGGATCACAAACTGGTGGGGATTTCCAAAGAACAGACCGTTCGCACCACCGGGATTCACGGCAATTGAGGCAAAGAGTCCTGTGGCTAATGCACCCCATATTCCCCCGATACCGTGAATTCCTACTACGTCCAGCGCGTCATCGTAGCCAAGCCTGGATTTGGCCAGCACAGCCAGATAACAGAGCACACCAGCAACAAGACCGATAATTACAGCCGATATTGGACCCACAAACCCTGCAGCAGGGGTAATGGCAACCAATCCCGCCACTGCACCGGAGGCGGCCCCAAGGGTTGTGGGCTTTCCCCGGAGTAGCCATTCAGCAATGATCCATGAGAGAGCAGCCGCTCCAGTTGCCACCTGCGTAGTAAAGAAGGCCAATGCAGCGGTTCCGTCGGCTGCCAGGGCACTGCCTGCGTTAAACCCAAACCAGCCAAACCACAATATGCCGGCCCCCAGAACGGTCATCGGCAGATTGTTCGGATGAAATGACTCTCCTCGACCCCATCCTTTTCTCTTGCCTATTATAATGGCAGCCGCCAAGGCTGCAAAGCCGCAATTGATATGGATTACTGTCCCCCCGGCAAAGTCCAGGGCCCCCAGGCTTCCAAGCCATCCGCCTCCCCAGACCCAGTGACAGATCGGCATGTAGATCAGAGAGCTCCACAGCACGGTGAATATCAAAAAGGCAGAAAATTTCATTCTTTCGGCAAAGCCTCCTGTTATCAGGGCCGGGGTCAAGATGGCAAACATCAGTTGAAATGCGCAGAAGAGCAAATCCGGGATAGTATCGGAGTAAGGGCCTACATTTGTGCCCACGCCCTTTAGCCACATCCAGTCAAGGTTTCCTGTGAGTCCACCGATATCAGGGCCAAATGCCAGGGAATAACCATAGACAACCCAAATAATAGAGACTATTCCCAGGCAGATGAAACTGTGCATAATGGTGCCAAGGACGTTCTTAGAACGGACAAGTCCACCATAAAATAGCGCCAGCCCCGGTGTCATGAGCATGACAAGGGCACTGGCTATTAACATAAAGGCTGTATCACCTGTATTCATTATCCTATTCCTTTCGTTTCAATCAAATTAAGTGTTGCAGGCTAACTTTCTCCATAGGTTCATCAGCAATACCGGTGCTGCTGCGGTCAGCATAAATGCAGTATCTCCTGATTGATCCTGAGCCATATACCTTCTTCTCCATTAGGATTTACATTTTTGTAACCTTGCCAACTAAAAATGGAATATTTAGCAAGTCTGATGCCACGACCGGAATTTTTATCCAACCTACTGTTTTCCTATGGTCTTTTGACTTTTTGACACCTCCTTAGCGTATTTGAAAATGCTACATTTTTGTAATTCATTCTCTAAAATGCTACATTTTTGTAGTATAAAGCGTGACAACCAACCGGTGTGCTTCCCCCAGTTGGTTGTCACTGAGGATAGGAGGACTTAAAAGGCAAAGCTTACCGAAACGCCGCCATAGACAAAGTTATCGTTGTCATCCGTTACGCTGAGACCCGCATCACGGGTCAATGACTCAGAATCGTCACACAAGGGGAAGGACCAGTACATCTCTGGTGTGACTGTGATGTATTCACTTACAGGAATATTTAAGGCCGCCGACAGTACACCATGATGAAAATTATCGTATTCGCCCTTAACGACTCCATGATCGTCGACTTCAGGATAGGCACCTTCATCATCAGATGAGAGATAGCTGACCTGTGCGCCAAGATCCAGGCTCATTTCTGCGGGTAGGGCAAATGAATGGGAAATGTCCGCGGTTATAAACCAGTGAGGGGCGTGATAGATCTCGCGATAGACAGTCACAGTAGGGCTCAACAGGACATCCAGGCCTAGACTTAAATAGACTTCCTGAGAGTCCTGAGCACCATCCAGGGCATAGAAGATATAGCCGGCCGAGAATCCCATAGGGCCCGCAGCCCAGTCATAAGACAGGGTCATGTCTGTTTCGTTCCAGTTGTCGAGGTCATTCGTAGGATCAGTGTCCAGGTTGCCCCAAAGATTGAAGGCAAATCCCTTGTAGCCAACGGCCATCGAGGGCTGAACTACTACACTGTCTTCACTCAATGCAAATCCACGCCAGATATACTGACTCAGCACGCTCACAGTCAGGTCGGCTGTGGGCTTTTCCTCTTCAGCCCTGGCAAAACCCGCAGTGACCATGCAATAGACCAGCGTAAGCAAAACTGTCTTTTGCCAATTCCAAATTCCTCTCCTTTTCATCAAACTCTCTCCTTTTCCGACTGTTAATTAATAATATCCAGATTGGGCAGCTAAATTGCCGCCTTACCTCTCTCCATGCTGCGGATACGGACAGCGCTTTCCACGTTGTATAGATTTCCATATATCCAATTTCACTGCGTTATCGGTCGGACTCCTCGACGACGTACTAATATGTACGACTTACTCGGATTCCTCCCTCTGGCCTTATGAAATTTAATATCTGAAAATCTATGGCACCCCGATGAGGGTCGCTGCCCCGGCCAACATGTAACCTCATGATTAAGATTCTATTTTGCGCTTACTCATACCACCCCCTCTTTTTCAGTCTTGACGGCGTCCTTGTGGTCCCGGGATCCAGTCAGCCGTCACGCTATATTAGTGTTATCTCTGACCTATACTCAATATTGATGCCACAAAGGGTCTTCAAGATTTTTGTTCTGTCAAAACAGTTTGTTAGGAACAAAAATAACGGGAAGTAAAGGGAGAGGCTATTTGATTATTATTACATTTTTGTAAGATTAGATCTGTTTTTTTACAAATTCGTAAGTTCCTATGGATTAACCCGATCCAGGCGGGCGCAGACCATATTTCTTGATACGGTAACCTATCTGCCGTTGAGTCAGGCCCAGGTCTCGTGCAGCTCTGACCTGAACCCATCCGTGACGACGAAGAGCGGCTTCAACTTCCTCACGTTCAAGATCCTTCAAAGAGCGTGTGCGTTTTTCCAGGACCTCATATATGGCCTTGCTTGCTCCAATGATATTGCGTCTGCTGTGAGGTCTGCGGACTTCTGCTCGAAGGGACCGGTTTTCCTCCATCAGGCTCTTTTCCTTGCAGCAGATGGTCTGGTGGAGTTTTAGGAACTGGGCGATCAATATGGCCACCTTAGTGAGAAAACGAATGTCTTCCTCAAAGGACACCTCCGGACCGAAAAGACGGTCTACGGCAACTACTCCCACAGGTTTCTTGCGCAGAATAATGGGCACGCCGATAAAGGAGAGCTCGTCCTTGCTCAGGAAACACTGGTACTGGATCATATTCAGGAACACTGGTTCGCTGTGAATGTCTTGCACCACAAACGGAGAACATGTTTGAAGGATTTTCATGCAAACAGCCTCATTCAGGCCGAAGATGTCCCATTTATCTTCTTTATGTGTCAGGCCGTAGGATGCCCTGATGCTCAAAATTGTATCCGTCTCATCCAGTAGTACCAAGGTAGCGCGCTCCATTGAAAGTGTAGTGTGAAGGACGTACAGGATCTGGGATAGGGCCTTGTCGAGATGCAGGGCTGAGCCCACAACCTGCGAGATTTCGTAGATAGCCCGCAATTCAAGGGCCTCTACTTCTGACACCTTTGCTGAAAGTAACGGAATACTGTCTACACAGTTCTCGATCTGAGTCATATGCTCCTTCACTTTAAAGAGGACAATTAGCAAAGATCGTTCCGTAACCGCTACAAACAGGATTTTTCTCTTAAAATTCAGGTAGTAATAGATTTTAGTCGATCAGTTTAGAAAACTAATAATTACAAATATGTAGTTTTAGAGGGATAATATAACTAATTTGTAGTAATTATTCACTTCTCCCCTGACAGCCGACAGCCTTACAAATCCGCTGGAGCGAAAGTCGTCGCGGACTTCAAGCTTGCAGCTTGAGCCTGCCTCACCTTCGCTCAACTCCGCATTCGCTGTAAAAATCATCCGTCGCAAATAACAACGTCTCAAAAAATTTAATTGACTCAGATTGGTGGGGAGTTTATACTTTTAAATATAAACTTAACTTGTAGGGGGTATCATGAAAGCCACAGCAAAAGATCTGAGGTTTCACTCAAAAGAACTCATCGATTCTGTCAGCAGAGGTGAAGAGGTCGTTATCACTTTCCGTGGAAAGCCCTGCGCCAAGCTTGTTCCCTACCAGGAGCTTAAGAATAAAACAGAAGAAAATGAACTGTTCGGAATGTGGAAAGATAATGACATTGCCGATAATGTTAATGAGTACGTTAGAAATTTAAGAAAAGGAAGATTCTAAATGCTTGTCGATACTGATGTCCTCATTTGGTATTTAAAAGGAAATGAGAATGCATATCAAGTCATTGAGAATTCAAGCAATTTCTTTATTTCTGTTGTGACCTATATGGAACTTGTCCAAGGAATGAGAAACAAAAAAGAATTAAGCAATCTCCGCAAGGCTCTGCATATTTGGGATGCTAAAATTCTCTATATTTCCGCAGAGATATCTGCCAAAGCAATGTTTTGCGTCGAGCAACATTTTCTAAGTCATTCAATGCAATTGGCAGATGCGCTCATCGGAGCCACGGCAATCGCTTATGGTAATCCTGTTCTTACTGGGAACGAAAAACATTACAAAGCCTTGAAAGACCTGAAAATCAAGAGATTTAGGCCATAACCTCTTGTAATAATACAAAAAACAGCGAATCGGGTAAGTGGAAGTTTTTTTCTCCCCCTCCCCACACCACGTGTTGCCACGTAGCGCGCTTCCGATAGTCGAACACACTCGGGGCAGGCATCCCTGGATAAGGACGTAAACTTCCACTGCGCAGCCGCACCATTTACCGTATCTCCTGAACCTGGGGCTCAGACATGTTGTGCTGCCTTGCCCAGAGACTCGGCCTTATATGACGTTTCTATTCGTCGGCTCACAGTTTTGTACTCCGGCTTCCTTCGGACCCCGCCTCACAGCGACGCCCTTGCCTTCGGCTAATACTTTCGCTATCCTAGAATCAGATAGCGGGATTCACGTATAGAGGACTTTAACCTCATAAGTTCACGCCCATGCCGGGCGTACCACAATTGGATTCTCGACGAGGAATAGCGCGCCGCTTCGCTCTGCGCCATTCCTCGCTAGTGATCCATGCCGTTATGCCCTTAATGGAGATAATATGAACAAAAGAATTTCAGTCAGTCCGAATATCCATTTCGGAAAACCCTGTGTCAGGGGCACGAGAATCACGGTGCAGAATATCCTCGAACTGATAAGCGAGGGAATTTCCTTTGATAAGATAATCCGTGATTATTACCCCGAACTCGGAATCACGGATATTCAGGCATGTGTTCAGTATGCCATTGATATCATCATATCCGAAGATATTCATATAACGGCCGAGGCGGCATGAATTTTTTCACAGATCAGGATGTTTACGCCGTCACCGTCCGTTTTCTCAGAAATTCGGGACATGACGTCATAACCGCGTATGAGGCGGGACTTTCCCGCGCGGATGACAGGGATCTGCTCAGAGAAGCCGGGAAACAGAAACGGATATTCGTCACCCGTGACAGGGACTTCGGGTCACTTGTCTTTGTTGAGAAACAGGGAAGAGGAGTTGTTTATCTCCGAATCCTGCCCTCAACGGTGAATGCGGTGCATGATCAGTTCGCCGGAATCATAAGGGCGGCCATGATCATCGTTTCGGCCACTCAAGCCTTTTTTATTCCCATGAGTTTCAAAAAAGGCAAAAAATTCAGATACTTCAATACTATAATAATTTTTCTATGACACCCACTGGCCGAAACGATGATCATGGCCATAAGGGCTTATTCAGAGAAGGAACTGAACGGGGCTTTTGTTGTTGTCGAACCCGGAAGATACAGATTCAGAAAACTTCATCATTCATAAAGGCTGACAGCACAGCAAACAACAGCAACACCGCAGTAAACGGGCATATCGGGATAGGGACGGCCATCGCTGACCGCCGCTCCCACCACCAAGCATACGGATCACGTACTAAGGCGGTTCGGCTGATCAGGCAGGAGATGAAGTCCGGGGAGAAAAAGTCCGAGGTTTCCTTGCAAGGCCCGGCGGATATTCTCCCGCTCACAGATTATTTCCATGAGTCGGTTTCCTCCTGTCGAGGGGTCGGTAAGATATGACGCTATGGTCATTTCAGACGACTGCTGCGTTATGATCATAAGTACATACCTCCTACTAACTCTCTCATTTATCCCCACCATTCGGTTGGGACCACCGTTCGGGCCTTCACCAGTGTGAGACCTCCCGGCTTTTCTATTCACCGGGCTCGTTTCACTGGCTACTATGCCCTCTGCCGCCCCTGGCCCTTATAGATGGATAGAGGACGACGTCCTGTGTTGCGGACTCGTCCCAGCCAGATTCGCCTAACTCGATTTCTGTACGTTGCCCCGTACATTTGCGTTACCTTTCCGTAGAAAAAAGCGGCCTCCTTCAGAATATCCGTTACCGGATGTCCCTTGCCATAACGCTACACCCTTCGCCTCCATCAGGCTGGGTCTGGGACTTGCTATAGTCCGAGCTTGTTATAATGAGCTCACCCTTAAGAACGTGTGCCGTATAGCCGGCACACAACATGTGGGACTGAAGAGCAATGGAACTGACAGCATCAATTGTTGCTTTCGTGAAAGAGTTGAGTGATTTCTCCTACGAGTTGTCCGTTTTGGACCACGTTTGGAATATCTTGTTTCCAGACAAGGAAAAAAAGTGGAATTACCTGCATGTCAACAAGTACAAACACACCTTCTACATCACTCATGTTGGCGGTGATAGAGGCCTGGAGGTCGATCCGAAAAAGGGCGTGCGAGCAATGGAGGCCATGGGAGCATCTTCTTGCTGCGTTGAAAACCATGGTCAACTGGCCCAGGAGTGGGATCCACTGATCACATCCGCGCGCAAATGGCTGAAAATCGTTTGGAGAGACTGGATAAAAGCCAACAAACGAATTCACGCCGAGTACCCGTTGCGTCACAGATATGGTTTCGCCCCCAATGCTCTCATACGTGCATCTCTCCCTGATGTTTACCGGCTGGACGAGGAATTGGGCAAGGATAGGACCACGAAGCTTGTGCGTCTGGTCGAAGATGGCTTTTTCTTCAAAGCGGAGAACACGGAAGTCTCATCCATGACAGCGGCTGACTACTTCCAGTATTGCAGGATTGCCTATATTGCTGGGAAGCGCAAAGAGGAGAAAGTAGACGAATCTTTGTCCGGGCGAGAGATGTATAGCCGATATGCCGACGGTCGGCACGAAGGGCTTCTGGACATAGATCCAACCTCCGAGCAGGAGTTTGCCAATTGGATCGGTGGCACACATCCTCAAAGAGGAGGCGGTGGGCACCCGTGGGAAATTAAGCGAGGGGGCAACACAACGCACATAGACCTTACGGTTTCGCGGCCGTCTTTGTATCGACAAGAGGGTTTCAAGGTTGAGCTGCGAGGCGAATCAATCGGCAGAATGGTGGAGACGATGCGCATGTTCCTGGCGATCCATGAGGCCAAGCTTCCCATTTCCATCGCAAATCCGGAGGGCGTTCGCAAACGGCTTCTGGCTCAGGACAACATCGGAATTATTTCGTCTTACGCCTCTTTGCATAGGGCCAACCAGCATTTCGACCAAGATGCAGACGTATACGACGTCATGTACTACGATGATCTGGGCCGGTTTAAGCGCCGGATAACCCCTTTCGTCACGTGGGAACCTTTGCCCATCCTTAAACCAAAAGACGCCTGAACAGGGGCGACAGCCCCACAGACATTTTAGCGGCAAAGGATCGCGGTAAGGAGGCATGATCAAGCCAAGCCAACTACTTGACGGTTCGATGAATGGTCACCACAACGGCCTGAAATTGCTAGTTATGTCTGACAAAGTGGGGGTATTTGAACCCAGTAAAAAAACGTTTTGAATCCCGAAATGGGCAATATTCAAATCAATCGGCGGCGTTGCCGAATAAGGCTAATTAGCGAGGTTATGCGTAAGAAATAAATACAATACCGACTCACTGAAAAAAAACATGGAGTAAAAATGATATTAGACAATGAAAAAGATGATTAAAAGTACATTAGTGGATTTCTAAAATACACTGAAAATGGGAAGCAGATAAATGGGGCACCCCTCAGAAATATTAATTGAGGCTATGCACTTGACTCCTGACACCCCAATATGTAGTATTGAGGTATGGAGGATTTTCCAAAGAACCTCACCGAATTCAGAGAGCGCTTTTCGACAGAGGAATCTTGCATTGACTATCTCATT
>PQXE01000032.1 GCA_003194495.1 Deltaproteobacteria bacterium | reverse complement strand
CCCAATATTTGACCCACCTCAGTGGTGGTCAATCCAGCCGTGGAATTGCGTACTATCTGAGCTACTGTGTCTCTGAGATTCCCGAATCGTGAAAAGCCGACATCCTGATACTTCCAAACTCCGAAGGAGTCGAAACGAGCGATAGCCGGGAGAGAGAAGTACATTCCGTTATAATTATAACTACGAAGGCAACCCCATTTGGAAAGGTGCCTCTGAACAGATCGTTGCGAGCAGGACAGAAGAGTCTCCAATTGGGAGAGAGTCATTACCTGAGCAGAAAGAAATTTGCGCATCGCCCTATCGAGAAGTTCTTTTTTTACCATGTCGGTAGCACCCTCCAATTGTCGTAGTATATAAAATATGTCCACACATATACTATGACAATATTGAGGATGTCAAGTCAAAGTACTTGAAAAAACAGATATTTTTCTCAAGCAATGAGGACTCCGGCCCTATACCGCGACATAAACGCCCATAAGGTCATCGCGTAGAGGCTGACTCATTCTACCCAATAGCAGCGTCGTCCAAACACGAGGCGCAAGGCATTCATCTCCTTGTGGATGAAGCGATACTGTCACAATCGTCTGAATGTCATGGAAGTTCTTGGCTTGGTTAGCTATGTCGAAATACACCGGCGAGGTAGTGACAGGATCTGCAGTTTGGGATGATTATTTTTTTCAAAGTGCCTTATCACAAATTTTGTTATCCCAGCGTAATGTATCCTTATGCTTTTCCGGGATTATTTTTTTGATCTCCTTTGCACTTAACTTTCGATCTGAATCACCAACTCTAATATAGCCCCTGCCATAAGCGTAATACGGAGTTTCATCACCATTGAATTCAACATGTATACAGTCTTTTCCTCTAAGGCTTGTTTTATTGATAACAGGGAAGATTTTGGGTTCTATATGGTCACTGATAGCCTTTGATATATCACGGATGGTCTTATCGTTTACCATTTGTCCTATAACAGCGCCGTTATTTTTTATACCGAAGTAAAGCTCGCCTCTCTGATGTTTGTTTAGAATGGCTGCAATGGAGATAATGGCTTCTTTTAACTCAGATGTTGATCTTTTCAACTCCAGAATTTCCGATTCTTCAAATTGCATAGTTTCACATAGAATGATTTATGTTTAGTATAACTTGTACCTTTCAATAAATACTGGAGGAGTCCATTGGTGATGAGCCAACGTAACGTTTTCAGGTAACGATCTGTATGCTGTCCAAAAAGAGGGGAGAGTCTCAGATTAATAAATAGCTTAACCTCTTCAAAAACCTGATTGCTCATAATGCATGCTTAACAATATAATTCTTCACGGCGTCTACTTCAGCAGGTAAGATTTTACATCTGCTAGGCCTGCTTTCAATTCCTTTTAATGATTCCGGTCGCTCTGGTTCCCTGCCTATGGCTTTGCGTACAGCCTCGGGAAATTTTGCCGGATGTGCAGTGGCCAGACAGATGGTGGGTCCCTTTGGTAGATCAGGCCCCAGCCTCTCAGCCGCGGCTACCCCCACTGCAGTGTGGGGGTCCAGAATATAACCTGTTTCCTTATAGATGTCCCTGATGGTTGTGATCGTTGAAGCCTGGTCTATAGAGGCAGAGGCAAAATCCTTTCTCACCTGGGCCCGTTCCTCCTGGCTAATTATAATTTCGTCTTTTTTATCAAGAAAGATAAATGCCTGTTTTATCCGTTCGGGTTCCTGATTGTACAGGTAATAAAGATAGCGCTCAAAATTGCTGGCGATCTGGATATCCATGGAGGGGCTTATGGTGGGCACCACTTCGCTTTTTGCATAGCGGCCCTGCAGGACAAAACGAGTCAGAATATTGTTTTCATTTGTAGCAAGGATCAGTCTTCCTATATTGGGCTGAATAAGCTGCTTTGCTACATAGCCTGCGAAAATGTCTCCAAAATTCCCGGTTGGTACGGAGAAGTTGACTGATTCAGGTCCTGTTTGCTCTTTTACCCTCAGGGCGGCATAGACATAATATACGACCTGGGCAAGGACCCTGGCCCAATTGATGGAGTTGATGGAACCCAAATGATATCGGGCCTTGAAGTCAAGCTGGTTGAATATGGCCTTTACTATGGCCTGGCAGTCATCAAAGGTGCCTTGCACTGCAATATTAAAGACGTTCTTCTCCGGCACAGTGGTCATTTGAAGGCCCTGCACCTTACTCACCCGCCCATGGGGATGGAGTATAAAGATGTTAATATTATCCTTTCCTCTGACTCCATAGATGGCGGCACTGCCCGTATCTCCGGAGGTGGCGCCGAGGATGTTCATGTTCTCGCCTGATCCCCTGAGAAGAAGAGAAAAAAGATTTCCCAGGACCTGTAGGGCAATGTCCTTAAAGGCCAGGGTCGGCCCATGGAAGAGTTCCAGGACATAGTGTTTCCCAACTTTAACAACAGGGGTGACTTCAGGCGTGTCGAATGTGGTATAGGCATCGTGAATGAGTGCCTCAAGCTCTTTGTCTGAAAGATCATCAACAAAGAGGCCCATAATTTTCACGGCAAGCTTTGGATAACTCAGGTCTTTCCATTCATCAAGAGTGGCAGAACCCACAGATGGGAAGGGGTCCGGCAATAATAACCCTCCGTCTGCAGCAAGCCCCATCATTACGGCTTCTGTGAAGGATATGGGATCAATCCCACCGCGGGTGCTTATGTATCTCATCAATCCTTTCCATGTTCGTGGTGGGTGTGCTCATGTCCGTGGTGATGGCCATGGGGTTCATGGATCTCAATAGGACCTCCGGCCAGGTCCAGGGCGTGTTGCAACTCTTCAGTAACCTGCTCAGTGGCGCTGATTGCCTTTTTGAGTGCTTCCTTTACCTGGATATTGTCTGAATCTTCAAATAATTTGGCCCACCTGTCTATTTCAGCTATGTGTTCACGGTTGTGCGTAATCCAATGGGGCAGGAGTACCCTCAGTTTTTCCAAATCGGTCATTTAAATTAAGGCTCCTTTCAGCATAGATATTTTAATATTAAGAGGTGTTATTCTCGACTTTGGCCATTTTTAATTCATGGTTGTTGTAACTTCTCAATAAGTCCGGGCAGTCAATGATTTCAATAGGTTATGTACAGAAAATTGGGCCCCAAATGTTACTCTTAAAAATAGTGAATATGAGTAACTTATTGATATCACAGGATATCGTTATTTGACAGCATAGTGCAAAGTGATTTGCAAAGAAAAAAACTTCATTTTTACGTCCTGCAACTTATTGATTTCATAGTATTTTTTAAATTGCCCGGACTTATTGAGAAGTTACTGGTTGTTGGGCTAACTTACTGAAATTATTATATCTAGCTTGAATTGGATCAAATCTACCCATAAAAAATCGGGGTATGAGTGCTTGTAATTCCCAAATCGTGCAGCTAACTCCTTGATTTTTCTGGTTTTATAATAATCGAAAAATGGCCAAAGTCGAGTTATTATAACGTTTTCTAATTTAATAGTATAGGAATTTCCATTTTCGGACACGGATGGACACGGATTAGGCAGCGGAATCAGCTATTATTAATTGAAAGAGAACTATTCTTGAGGCTCCAATATGATCCTGTTCTTTAATAGATCAATGCCGGTAATGCGGGCGGAAATGATTTTAGGGGCATCAAATAATCCCTGTATTCTGACCCCTTCAGGACAGGGTTCTACCAGGATGGCATCCCGCAATATCTCTTCTTCTGTATCGCCCTTTTTAAGATAGATTGTGGATTGGCACATCTCTTCAGGTCCTTTTAGATTTTGAGAAACAGAGATTGTACTGGAGATATCTGTTTTTAGAACCGTGCGCTTAGGCCAAAGTCTATCCCAAAACCTTTGTAACTACGTTCATCATCAGGGTGTTCAGGGGTTTCGTCATCATGCATGGTAAACCCGGAAAAGCGTGTATGGACAGTCCATCGTTTGTTCAGATAATGCATTACCCCAAAGCCAATGGTGAGCTTGCGTCGCTCGCCGCGATAGTACCACCGATCGTTTTTGGGATAGTCATTTTCCTGTATCCATAGCAGGGCGGAGTTTAGGCACAGGTCCGTGGCATCAGTCAAGTGATACGTGGCAGCGGCTCTTAATAGAGTTTCGTCTCCATAGCCGTTGTGTTCTTCATTTTTAGGATTAAACTGTTGTTGACTGGGTAGCTGATCTTTGTTACGCCAGAATTGGCTGACTTCTGCAAAGGTTTTCCACTTCGGGTGTTCGTATGTAAGTCCCATCGCCAATTTAAACATATCCCCAGGCTGATAATAGTCATGACCGCTTAATTGGTCTGTGCCGTACCAGGTATAGCCACCTTTGAGATGAAGCGTCCAAGCATCAACCGGTTGCCAACGGATCTGGGATAAAACATGCCATATGTCTCCAGGGTCGTAGTCCTCAAAATCAGAGGAGAAGTCATATTCGTCACGCCAATCATAGCCTGCTCCCAGACCGGCCATAACACGGCCCCATGACCGGGTCAGGATGACGATCGGATTTAGATTGAATCCCTCACCCAGTGGGTATATAGGGACCAGGTCGGTATCCATCAAAAGCAACAGGTCCTTGTCGTTCAGGTCTGTTTTGCCGGTAGGGCAATTCATATCCAGACCTACCAGCCATTTAATCCCCCAGATCGCCTCTCCTTTTGCAGAAAGATTTATCTTGGTGTCCAGTGGACGAGCTAGATGAACGCTGTTAACTCCGTGCCCATCGTAGTAAGAATACATGTACCCTGTAAGTATACGCAATGCGTAATTCTCGACCTTGACGGCTAAGTCCAGCGGCATATAGAATTGTTGTCCTTTTTCATGGTTTGTAGAATCCCACCAGTGGTAGCTGAGGCCTGTCTTGGCCTTGACGTCTTGGCTCCATGTGATACCCGGACTTAAGATTGATATTGTCAATACGGCACATATAATTAAGAATATAGTGTTAATTGATTTTCTGGCATGTATATGCATCTTTTTTCCTGTTTACCGTTCAGAAGGGCCTATAAAACCCGGAGGGAGATTGATGAAGCCGGTTGTTGTAGCTTCCGGATCACTGGTCCGCTTGATTGCGTTTGTTGAAGGCAGGGTATCGTTAAGAGATGTTTCATTGCGAAGATCTTCAAGCAGATTCCACTCACTTCCCATGTCAAGCAAACCCCGTTGGCCTATGGGAGAAACCGGAGATACTAATTTCAACGCCTCTAGTTCCTCTAAAGCCTCTTTTGCCATGGAAAGCCCAGGGTCTTTTTCCAGGGCCTTTCGGAATTCAGAGGCTGCAAGTGGATACTGCCCCCTGTCACTGGCTTCAAGCCCTCTGGAAAGGGCCAAAAGCGCATCCAGATTTAATGTCAGATATTTGCTTATGGCCTCTTCTTCTTTAAGGCTGAGAGATATGTCAAGCAGCCTGACAATGGCCTTTACCAAGGTCTTTTCCATGCTGAATATCTCCATTAAGGCCCCTTGAACGGCAGGTTTGCCGATTAGGTGTGCACTGGGAGTGTCAAGTAGTCTGGCCTCAATCTCCAGCATGTTTTTCTCCAGAAGGCCAAAAATGCCTCCCACTATCCATCCGGCGCTCAGAAAATTTCCCAGTCGTGGACCTGTACCCGGTTGGATTAAGCCGGATTCCGAGATAGCAAGTTCCTGAATAAGGGCCTTAATTCGTATCCGGTCTACCACACGCAGGTCTTTGATTTTAGCCAAATCCGTAGCGATCATCACTGCCATGCCTGTTTGCAGGGGCGAATAAAATATATCTCCGGAGTTTTGGACAAACGGGAGTACGGCAATCGTCCGTTCCCCTTCTATAGTTCCAAGCGCACCCTCCTGGGAAATTACTTCCTTTGCCCATTCCCTGACTTCCGGAGTAATAATTTGACCCGCCATAAGACGCATAGGGACGGTAAGCCACACAACAACGATTCCGAGGAGGACAAGATAAACCGATAATCTTTTCATTATTGAGTATTTTCCCCTGATCCTCCAGGTACTGACAGCACCGGAGATCTGTTTACACTATTTCCTTCCGATCCTTGTAAGACACCAACCAGCGTATCAGAAGCTGAAATCTTCAAATGGGTTACATACTGGCCAAAGTCCCTGTTAAGATTGATCATTTGCATGGTGTAAGGATTCAGGACCATTGTGTCTGAAACAAGGGTGTTTCCGTGTTCGTCAAACGTCGTATAGGCAAAACCAGTGGGTGTTTCATGCGGATTTAGCAGACAGAGAGAGGTATTATCTCCCAAGACAGGGATAACCGCGTCTCGGAAACGGAGTTTTAATGCATTTACCAGATCGAATCCACTCCGGGTCCCGTAAAATATACTTCCTGTAAGAAAATTTTCATCAACAAGTTGAGGTGATGAGACTTCCGCCCATTTGACCTTGCTACCATCAAGCCAGGCAGAGAGATTTAACGCCACCTGATTTTGCCCTTCAGGGTTACTCGATATGAATTCCACTCCGGCCGCAGGTCCTGTGGATGAAAACGGTTGTACCAGGATGGACCGAAACATTCTCTGTGTCTGCAAGACGGTAATTCCCGTCCACGTATACCTATTGTCTCCGATATACGGTACGTCAAGCACATTTGCTGAATCACCACTAAGCAGCATTATTGCCATATCAGCCCCTGGCCAATTACGGGCGGAAATACTGGAGACCCCGACAAATGCAGCGCCATCTGTTGATATGAGGTGTCCAGTTCGAATGTTATTACAAGCAATTCCCGAGTTCTCTATAAAATTACATAAATCCAGAGAAATTTGTCCATGTGGCGGCAGAGTCAACGGGATATCAAAATCATTGTCCAAACGCAGGGTGATATGATTCGTAAATTCCAGAGGATTGAACAGGGTCAGCCCTGTCCGCCAATGCTGGTCTGCTTCAATATAAGGTATATAAAGTTCCGCTTCAGGGACTATGGAAGCCGGATACCAGGCAGACCCCTCGTTTCCACTGATATGGATTAATGCCACTATGGAATCAGTGCTCTGCAAAATACCTGCATCTCCCTGATTAATGGGTATCTGAAGGATTCCGTTCTGAGGTATGGTGTGATCTTCAAAATGAGATACGAGACCATCACTAAAGAGATCTAAATGGACATTTGCCACCTTTTCAGAGGCATTTGCAATAAGAATTTCCGTAGTCCAGCCTTCCGAGGTAGCCAGGAAAGGCAAACAAGCAATTGGGACTCCGGTTACTGTGATTTGGACTTCTGCCTGTTCGCCCAGGTTTCCACACATGTCTATAGGCACCAAAGTCAGCGTATAATGCCCCCACGGAATAACATCATCTATGGTGGCGGTTTCTGTTGTTTTATCAAGAGATTGAACCATCAGTGGTTCTGAGTCACCAGGACCGAATCTGTATAATAACAGGCCGTCAAAGTCCCGGTCAGGCGGATTATGCCAGTCTAAAATAATGGAGCCGGACGAAAACCGGGCTGTAAGGTCTTGCACCATCCCAGGCCCCTGTTCATCGAATTCGCAATATTGATCCACAGTTACTGTGATTTCGACTTCTGCCTGTTCGCCCAGGTTTCCACACAGGTCCCTGGGCACTAAAGTGAACGTATAATCCCCCCACGTAATATTATCGTCTATAGTGGCGGTTTCAGTTGTTTTATCAAGAACTTGAACCATCTGTGATTCTGTGTCATCAGAATCAAGTCTGTATAATAATAACAGGTCGTTTAAGTCCTGATCCGGCGGATTCTCCCAGTTTAAAATAATGGAGCCGGACGAAAACAGGGCAGTAAGGTATTGCACCATCCCAGGCCCCTGTTCATCGAATTCGCAATAGTCCTCCTCATGTACCGTGATTTTAATTTTTGTCTCGTTACCCTTGTTGTCACACAGGTCTATGGGCACCAAAGAGAACGTATAAAGCCCCGGCAAAACAATATCGTCTATAGTGGCGGTTTCAGTTGTTTTATCAAGTTGTTGAACCATCTGTGGTTCAGTGTCACCAGGACCAAGTCTGTATAATAACAGGCCGTCCAAGTCTGGATCTGGCGGATTATGCCAGTTTAAAATAATGGAGCCGGACGAAAACAGGGCAGTAAGGTATTGCACCGTTCCAGGTCCCTGTTCATCGAATTCGCAACCCGGCACCTCATCCGCACCAATATCAAACTGATAGCCCCGTGGACGAGGTTGTCCCTCGATATCCGTCAAAGGACTGTCTACCGCTGTTCCGCTATCTATACATGGGGAATCTGGTGAGAGATGAAAATCATCTTCCTGTAAGAGGGGGTCTACATCCAAAATGGTTGTGGAGTTTACTGTTGCATTTTCATTATAGTTAACTAATTCACCTAGATCACAATGATCCAGGACGAGATGAATACTGTAATAACTGTATGGTAAATAAATGTCTCGTGGGCTAGGCTCATTGTAGTCGCCGTACGTGGCATTATTATCCCATACTATGCAATTAGTGAAGGTGACATTTGCTTCTCCTTCCAGAACAACTCCTCCAACTCCTTCATTATTATTTGTAATGGTACAATTGGTGAAGTCGGTCCGGTAAACCGGACCCTCTTGCATGGGCATCATACCCTCTTGGCTGTATGCCGGAGACTCCTGGCCCATAAAAAGGTAAACCCCACCGCGGTTATTTGTTATCCACAGATTGGATGCATCGATAGTTATCTGCGAATGGTCATAACTTGAAGATACCCAAATCCCCGCTGATTCATTGTCTTTTACTACGATTTGCTCCAATCCGAGAGCAAGACTACCGGATTCAGGCCATACCTCGATGCCATTTCCACCGCCACTGACGGTTAGGTTTCTGAAAGTCAACGTGGAATTACCAGAAGTGGATATATCGATAACCGGAGTATCTCCATTTCCCTGGATCACAGTAGACCCAGGAATTGAAGTTGAGGTCCCTGTTTGCAGGTCGTCCCATCCTCCCTCAATCGTCAGGTTTTTCTCGCCGTTCAGGTTCAAAGAGCCATCGTATGCATCCGGAGAAGCGGCAATACGTATGAGATCACCGTCTTCTGCTACTTCTATGGCGGCTTGTATTGTTTGATATGGGCAACCGTTCCGGCATACATCCAGATTAGCTGCTATGCCGAAAGAGGACCCGATGATAAGAAAGAAACTTAAGGAAAAAAGAAGTAGATTTAACCTGATGAATGGCCTCATGGATGATCTCCCCCCTAAGGAATTTCTTATATGATTACTTGTTACCTGTCAAGAGAGGCATCATTTGAGAAAATATAACAACAGATGTATGCCATACCACGAGCCATTATAACTCACTGTAATGAGATATATTTAGATGAAGGATGCCCTATTTTTTCAATATATCAAATAGCAACTCATGGGTTATGTTTAGTGTAGATGCCTCCATTTGGGACTCTGTAGTTTTGTTAAAAGTCTTATCTTTTGCAGCCACAATCCTGCCGCTTTCAGTGTCCACAACACGGATATCTATCCGGACGTGCTCACCAAAAGCTTGCCATGCCCCAAACAGCATCCATTTTGCTCCCAGTATGCGGCCGAGACGGAGGCGTGTGGATTCATCCGCCAGTACCTCGGACCCTAAGGACTGCTCTCTTAATGCCGATTCGAGGCGGCTTCGCTCCACTGCTTCAAGTGCAGGGTTTGTTTGTATCATATCTATGACGGAATTCGTCAGCATAAAAGAAAGCAAAGGACTGTTTTGTTCAGACTTCAGGCTGAAATCCTCAAAGGGCCATACGGCAATGGTTGCCTGGCTTGAAGGAATGGTTGTCTTGGATACGCAGCCTATGGCAAGAAAGGACATCAGTAGAAGGGCCGATATAAGACCGATGATTTTCACAGTGTCTCCCTGGGCCGGACCTCTCGTATCTTCATGTCTTTCTTGATTTCTTTAGATGCCTTTATGACCTTTGCCCGGGAAAGGCCGGGTTCTACATCGCTTACCTCCAGATTCCCAACTGACTGCAGGGATCTCTTTAGAGTCTTGCCTTTATATTTGACAGATTTCCCCTCTTCCAGGACTTGGAAGCGAAGACCAGGACGCATCCCGTGATCTGATCCCAGATTGAGAAGAACCTCCTGTCCTTGCACTTGGACTATATAGCCCTGCAATGGGTAACGTATCCGGAGACGTTCCATGATCCCTGATGCTATTTCTCCACTGAATCGGTCAAGGGTGTCAGGATTCAAACGAGTCGAAAGCACGGCAGGAATAGCAGTGGTCTCGCTGTCGATAAGACGAAGATTTAATTGGGCACCATCAGGACTATAACCCAGCATGCCTGTGGCTAATAGACGGGCCGCAAGCACATGTCCCAGCCGGAGTTCAGTGTCAGGATCAGCTATCTCCGAGGACCCGAGATTCAGCTCTGCAAGGAGCCTGTCCAGGACAACTCTTTCCACTATCCTTATCCTGCCGTTTGCTTCGAGCAAACGTCCGGTCTCCAGGACAAACGCCATGTAGAGGCCGTCCCTGTCTCCAGGAAAGCCGGTTTCTTCCGCAGGCAGGAAGGCCAAGACCAAGGGGCGGGAAGTCCACTGGTCTTCATTCCGTCTGTGCCTGCCTCCGCCCTCTCTATAACGTTGAGATAGCTCTTTGATTAGACGGTCAATACGTTCAGCCTTTTGGGTATCCTTTGCCAGAGCGAGCATGTCCTGTGCCTGGCGCATCAGGCCTAAAGCGATCTGATCTCCGGAGTTCATATCCAGTACCTTGCGGTAAGTAGCTACTGCCTGGTCCCAATTTCCTTGTTTTGCATATGATACACCCTTATTGGAGAGCACCTCAACTGCGTAAGGGTCTATGCGAAGTGCCTTGTCATATAAATCCCTGGCTTCTGGAAATCTTTTTTCTGTGACAGCCATTTTACCAAGTCGATTATAGGGAACTGCCTGCTGAAAGGAAAAGGCAGGGTCTTCAATTGCCCGCCTGTAAGCTGCCCTTGCGCCGGCTTTATCTCCTTTTGCATAGAGGATGTCCCCTTGAATGGTGTCGGCTCCGGCCCTTCCCGTGGTCTGTTTTGCCAGGGCCAGTGCTTCATTGGTAGTTCCCTGATGGAGACGGACATAGGCCAGTCCTTCCCGGCCAAGTATTTTCTGCGGCCCGGATACGGTCGCCATTTCCGTAAAAATTTTTTCCGCTTCGTCTATTTTTCCTTGCTTTAGCGATGCATACCCAAGGACTGCCTTGGCCTCCGGATCAGAAGGGTTCTGCTTGACAGCTTCCTTTGCAAGGGCCTTGGCCACATTAATGTCTTTCCGGCTCATCTCTCTTTCTGCCAAGCGTACCAGGAGTTTGTGGCCTCCCGGCCCGCCTCCGGTCACCCTGTCCAATATTTGAAAATCAGGTCCGAGAAGATAGGCAATAGGAAGAATTTGGACGGCATCATATAATCTGCTGACACTGCCATCATCAATCAACACCGTTACTTTAGCCTTGCTAATATCCTTGGTCCACCTCTTAGTCTCGCTGAAAGGACCTACTGAAATAACGACGATCGCTACGTTTTGAACTCCATGAGTCTGATAAAGGTCTGTAAGTAAATCCATTCCGTGTCGTGACGCCTCTGAAGTAGGTGAAAAGAAATAGAGTACAGTGAGCGGAGCGCCTTTTATATCAGAGAGCGAAAATGCCTTGCCCCGGAGGTCCTTGAGATGGAAATTATGGGCTGATTCCCCTGGCTCCAGGGCATACATATCTCCAGGAGAGGCAAACATGCTTAGCATTAATATTAAAAATGTAACAAATATAAAGATGTTGTTGGTTTTGTCTCCCTGCAGGAATTGCATTACCAGACCTCCTTTAATCTTTTAATCCTTTAATCCCGTCACATAAGTATGCAGGACCGCGGACAATGCGTCAAGAAAACAGCTATGGCATGTCCTTCTGTACCAGGTCCAACTCAAGTGGCACGGTCTCTGTTTGCTTTATTTTTACCTCTGCCTCCCAGGGATAGTACCCTGCTTTGGTCAGTACCACATAGTGGGGTCCTGTTTTGAGATTGAGTGCCAAGGGAGTAATACCCTGTTTTACCCCGTCTATTGCCACCTCTGCTCCTGAAGGAGTTGTCTGAACAAAGAGTTTGCCCATATTTACAATAGCTGGTTTATGTTGTGGTTCCAGAGGGCTCCTGTCGGGAACAGTCCTGAACCACCAGAGGGCAATGAGAGCAATAATTGCCAGTGACGCACAAAGCACTACCAAAGAGATTAATAATCTCCTGCCATTTTTACTTTGAGTTCCAGGCCCTTGACCAACGACTGTTGATTCCAAATCAAGACCAGTAGCACAGTTTTCCAGGGCCTTGGCAAACTCTGCGCCGGTCTGAAATCTATTGTCAGGGTCTTTGTGCAGGGCCTTTGATATAACCTTTTCAAGTTCTACTGGTACATTGGCATTATGAGAGGACGGATGTGGTAATTCCACCGTGGCGATGGCATGAAAGATACTCATAAAGTTTGAGCCCTTGAAGGGCTTTTCTCCTGTTATCATTTCATATAAAATGGTCCCCAGTGAAAAAAGGTCTGAGCGACCATCCACTTTCTGCCCGCGAACCTGCTCCGGTGACATATAAGAGGGTGTTCCAAGTATGGAGCCTACTTGGGTTTGTTCGCTGCCGGGTGCATCCACGATCCTGGCAATTCCAAAATCCGTTATCTTTATTTCACCTTCAGGGGTCATAATGATGTTGCTGGGTTTTATGTCCCTGTGTACTATTTGTTGTTTATGAGCATAGTCAAGGGCAACTGCGACTTGCCGTATGATATCAACGGCTTGGTCCGGATGGAGAGGCCCTTTCTTGATAATACTGTCAAGTCCCTCTCCCTCTACCAGTTCCATGGCAATGTACACCGTGCCATGGTCTTGGCCTACATCATATACCATCACTATATTGGATTGTGACAGCCGGCCGGCAGCTTTGGCCTCCCTCAAGAAGCGCTTGACCATATCACTGTCTGTTACGTGATGCTGCTTCAGCACCTTTAACGCTATAACACGGTCGATTTTAGGATCAAGTGCCCTGTAGACCACTCCCATTGAGCCCCGGCCTATCTCTGATTGGACTTGATACCGTCCATACTGTGTTATCTGAGGAGCAGTAATCATTCACTTTCCCCCCTGGCAGCCATCAGCCTTTTTCGGGTTTCAAAGCACAATCCATTGAGAATACGCCTTTTGGTGCAACCTTGTCCGCGGTTGAAACCCTGCAAAAGCCTGTCGGCTGCCAGGGAGTGTGAACGGTTACGAGAAATAGGTGACATTACAGCCCCTGCTCCAGTTTTTGCAGCCATTGGCGAACCTGTAATACATCAGTGGCTTGTGGTTTGAGTTTGAGATACTGCCTGTAATGATATATGGCCAGTTCAGGCTGTTTGATGTCCCTGTCATAAAGAACGGCCAGATTAAAATGGGCAGGGGCATAGCCGGGATTTATTGCCAATGCCTGCCTGAATGCCTTTCTGGCCGATTTAAAACGCTTTTCGCGCCTGAGTATTTCTCCCAGGTTATTATATACCCTTGGGTCTTCCGTGAGGTATTTAAGGGCAATTCTGTAACTTCTTTCAGCCTGTTGCAGTTTGCCTGATCGGAACAGGCAATTACCCATACGAAAATGTATTTCACCCCAGTCAGGATGAAGAGATGCCAGCCTGTTCCATATGTCTTCTTCTTGTCGGATTTTATCAGGACGTGTGCTGTATAACGCACCCAGATAGTAAAGAGCGGTAGTGGAAGCGCTGTCAGCCTTAAGGGCGTTGAGCAGTGCATGTTCTCTGGTATCAAACTCTCTTGATGCAAGTGCCCTGATCAGCCAATTATTCGCGCCCTTTGGAGAATATTCGCTCAGATATGAGTCTTTACCGGCAGACCCAAACTTTCCCTTTGTAAAGAGAGCCATTGCGTAAAAGCTTGGGATAAGAAAACTGATACTGTTTTGTCCTATTATGCGTCCTTTTACCAGGGCTACCAGGCGGCCCTGATCATCAAAGACAGGACTGCCGCTGGAGCCGGGATATACAGGCAAGTCGCTTTGGAACATGAGTGTATCTCCAATGAGTCTTGGTGGGGCGGTTATGGTCCCATGGGCCGATGTATCCGCCAGGCCAAGAGGACAGCCTATTGTCCATATTCTCATGCCACTGGACAGGAGGCCCGTTTCCTTTACTGAGCATAAGTCCATGTATTCCGGAGTACTGAGGCCGGACGCCACCAATGCCAAGTCGTGTTCTTTATCGCTTGCGAGTATGCGTCCCTGCCCCACTGTGCCATTGGAAAGCTGAACTATTATACGGTCAGCAGATATAATGTCGTGGGTAGTTGTAAGGATGAGTCCGTCGGGTGATATTATTACACCTGAGGTCTGTATGCCGTGATTGTTTTCAGCGCCGAATATGCAGACTGCCGCACGGCCATATTGAGTGAAAACGGCGTTAAGACTATGTCCGGATCCGAAAAATCCTTTTTTTAGATCATTGGCAAGCCTTGCCTGTACCAAGTTGATAACCAGACGCTCCATGGTGGCCGTCTCATCGGGGTCAGAGGCCGTGCCATTTATTTCCACCTTTGTGCTGGTATTATCAAGCCGGATGAACTTGATCCTGAAATTCAGGTCCAGGATTTGCGAGTCGATATTATCAGAATCGGCTTTGACTGCTTGATCGCCTCCGCTGATTTCCCGGATGACCTGCAGGAAGTGCCGGCGTATGTCCTCAAGCGGCAGACCATAGGTTATCTCTGCAGCTTGCGCTCCTTGAATCCAGGGAACTGAAATGGTCACAAAGACCACAAATATTAACAGGGCGGCGAGATCACGCAACATATTATGAACGTCTGTCGAGCCATATATTATGTCAATGCCTGCGCCATAGCCTGAGAATTCCCATTAGACCTGAGGCATTAGTATTTCTGACTACATGAGACAAGACCACGGTGATATTGTCTCGTCCACCTACTTCATTCGCCGCCTCAACCAGTTGTTCAGTTTTATTGACAAGGTCGGTCCGGTCCCTGAGGATTTCTGTGATTCGATCGTCGGACAATTCACCGAATAGGCCGTCGCTACACTGCAAAAATACGGATCCTGGCGTAACCTGTTCGGAATAATAATCCACTTTGATTTTATTACCATGGCCAACAGCCCTGGAGAGTACATGACGCAGCCGGTGATGTTTGGCCTCTTCAGGAGTCAATACCCCAAGGTTTAATTGATCCTGGATATATGTGTGATCTGTAGTTAATTGCCGCAGCGTCTTCCCATCAAAGAGATAAGTTCTGCTGTCCCCAACGTGCCCAAGAAAATAATGATTATTCTCAAAGGTGAGTATTTCCGCTGTGCAACCCATACCCTCGTGACCGGGAAAGCGTTGAGCGTTGGCCTTGATCTGTGAGTGTGCATCTTCAAACGCGGCCGGTATCAGGGCGCGTCGATGCTCCCCGCGTTTAATTCCAGACAGAAATACCTCTTCCGCCGCCTGAACAAACAGACCGCTGGCCACCTCTCCGGCCGCGGCTCCGCCCATGCCGTCTGCTACGACATAAAGGGCCATGTCGTCTCTGACCAGGAATGAGTCTTCGTTATTGGACCGGACCTTGCCCTGATCACTTCTGGCAACTGCGGTAATGCTCAAGGTCATTTCTTCTCCCATTGATATGCCCATAACCACCCATTTCTCCTATTAAGGGACCAGGAGTGTCGACTTTAGTAATATAACCTCCCTGTTTCGCTATGAAAAGTCTTTTGCATAATCTTAAGACATTTGATAAACTTAATATAGACTTAATAATGATGCGGCGATGGTAAATATTTGGTAAATGCCTGTGATGAGTTACTACAAAGAGGGTATGTCAAAAATGAATGTGTCGGCAGGCGTTAATCTCCAGGGGAAAATCGGCGTTCAGCTTCTGTTGAGAGACGTACCTGAAGGGTTACCTCTGTCTGCTTTGAATGACCCGTTTCTTACACTGCCAAGTCCGGATCCCCTTAATCGTTGGGTTACAGGCCGGCTTGTCACAGATACCGGCAATGGCCTGAAATTGTTGACCCTGGTTATGCTTCGGGACGATATTACTACTGGAATGGCCGGTATAACCAATAGTCAGGTGGAGGAAATGTGGAATCAGGAGTGGGAACTCATGCTTCGATTAGGTGAAGAGGGACCGGGCGTTTTGCCTCTTGCTCCGTATGTAGCTCCTGACGGCAGTCTCCAAAAACACAAACCGCTGTTTTATTGCAAACAGGTACGACAACTCTTCATGCCGCCATGTCCGAGATGTGGACAGACGCTGACTGAATGTAGAAGTGATGATGTCTTGCTACAAGCAGGATTAATGCCCTTTACACAGGGCCTCAGACGTTATCTTTGGTGTGAGGACTGCCGGGTGTCTCATGGGGATTCCCCTGTTTTTTTTGTAAAAGACCTGTCACGGGAGGAGAATGTTACTCCAATGGTCACTGATTTAGCCGGCCTTGTGCGGCAGTGGGGTGATTTTTCCGACAGTATCTCCGATCATGCCGGATTTCCATGTATATCTTGCCCTGAGTATACTACGTGTTATCAGAGTGTTGAGAAAGGACATTTACAGGCTGAGGGGTTTGTTACCCCTCTATCTTTTTATGATTTTTTTATGTTGATCAGGGATTTTTCCCCTCTGGATATTGCGGCCGCTTCGGATTTGATTGGTGGATGTCCGGCAGAAAAGTTGCTTGAACAGGCGAAGTCTACACGAAATCATGTACAGGAGGAGGCATTGTCCCAATTTATTCGCAGAGGACACCCTGCTTCGGACAAGAGTAGAGAACATCCTGACGCTCTGGGGTGTATTCAGGGCAAGCTGAAATTATGGTTCCAGGCAATAGAGCAGGTAAGGCAGGTTTGGAGTTTATGTCATCGTCCCCTTCTCAGTCTGGCTCCGGAGGCCTTTTATGTGGACAGTCCTGTTCCCTTACGTAAATTTGGTTCTGAATTCCAATTAAGGGCCTATCTATGTATATATTCCAGGGCGATTTCCGCCACTATTGGTCAGGATGTGGAGATGACAAGGCCTGCCTGTGTTCTGAATCAAAAATATATGCTTCCGGATTTGGCCGGCTCAGGAGGGGTACAGCGTGGTCGATTTCTTATGGATTCCTGCGAGTCCACCCAAGTGCCGGGTCAGTATCTTGTCTCGGGTTATCTGAATCCGGCAGTGACTACCGGCCATATTCATTGGAAGGCCCCCCGCATATTGATCTCTCTTGGTTATGCTCAGGGTTTTGGCCGGGACATTCAGGTCTGCTTTCACTCTGTTGGTCAGGAAGATCGGAAGTTCATAATTCGGTCAGAGTCATTGCAACTAAATGAAGAAGAGGCTTCCCTCCTGAATTTGTTGGCTACTCAGCCTGCTTTTGATGTAGATTATCAGTTGGTGCCTGTGGCATCAGTGGCGGCTGATATGTTCAGTCTTGGGCTTATCGGCGCCCGCCTGCTCATAGTAAATGAACGTCAGGGACTGGATAGTGTATTGAGATCTGTGCTTGATATCCGGAAACGGATAATGGAAGCTGATGATTTTGCCGAAAGTCAGGATATGGAAGTATGGTTCCATGAGGTCATAAAGGCTGAGCCGGTCTTTGCATCGGAGAATCTGTTCTATAAAGGGCAGGGTGTTAACAGGTTAGAGCATCTCCATGATCTATGGCCCGGGGTCTTAAAATTTATGTTCAACATGATTGCTGCGTCTTCTGAATTTGGATATGATCTTCAATCAGCAGATGGAGCAGAGATTCTGAAAGCAGTTGAAGAAGATCTGAAGGCCTTGATCGGTCAGGCGGATATTCAATGGACGGCATCAGGCAATTATCCTGCCGGTCCTCGCGATGAACAACTGGCTTCTATACTGGATGAAATTCTTTCAGATCCTGAATGGCCTGTAAAAACCCCCATCTTGAAACATAAAGGGATACAGGAAGACAAAGCCGAAGTGTTACAGGCAGACGAAGAATTCCCGGGGACTATTGAGCATAGTGTCTCGGAAGAGACCATTGTCCTGGGAAAGGAGGAATTACCTCTCAGTCATGAGGAGGAGGAGATCAGGCAGGAACTGGACGAAACAGTAATCGTGAGTCCTGAAAAGTCTGAATCTTCCGGTAAAATACAGCATTTGGATCAGGGCGATCCGGAAAAAACCGTAATTTTGATCCCAAATCGTAATGGCAGTTAAAAAGGAATTTATCAGACAAGAGCAGGTAGATGATCCCTGTGAGATTCCCGGTATTGGATCCGGGTCTATCCAACATCTTGCCGAAGAAATTCAGGAAGTCCATTCCGGCATCTCAAAGGCATCTCGTCATGAGAGGGTCCTGGGAATTCGAGAGTTTTTGGATAACAGGCTTGGCAAGTCGGACATTGGAAACAGACGTCAGACAGTAGAAAGACTTCGGGACTACTTTGGGAAGCCATTGCCCTTACCGGCCACTTCCACTCCCTTGAGAGATGTGGCGGGGATGATTCTTGGCTCAGAGGTCCTGGATGCCGGGGACCTGGATGATACGGAGATACTGGAACGTTTAAAAGAATCTTTTTCTACAATGTTTGATGCACTTAACCAGATCGTGCAGTCTCTTCACGGGGCAGGGGGGCCTGCCGGCAAACTCACTGCCGGCAAAACCATTCGAATGATTATCGGTGATCGACTGAGTTCTGAAGCCGATACTGGTAATTTGCATATACAAGCCTACCTGGATCATATCAAAAAGGCCTTTGAATCTGTAAAAAAGGCCTTTGAAGAGGCACTGCATGACAAGATAAAAGAGATGCTCCATGAGATATCCCCTGAACGACTGGCAGAAGATTTGGGGAAAAGGACACTAATGCTGGGTCCGTTATATAAGGCGGCTTTATTTGATTGCTTTGAAAAAAGATACAGTCATATTTCACTGTTTGTGGATCAAGGCCATTTTACCCGTGAAGTCATGTTGGCCTTTGAAAGGAAGTTTGGAGAAAAAATGTCCGATTCTGTTCAAACTGCTTACTCGGAAGGGATTGATGCAGATGAGTATTGAATACAAGAAAGAGATATCTTATGTTTTAAAGATAGGTTCGGCTTGCACACGAGTGCTCAGGTATGTTGCATTTACTCTGGTATTGTTTTCCTTGCTGGCAGGGTGCGGGAAAAAGCCTCTGCCGCCGGCACAGGCAGATTACGCCGAGCAGGCCATACAGCTCAATTTTATGGCATCATCCAAACTGAATCTTCACGATGGCAAGGCCCACGCCTTGGTGCTCTGTGTATACCAGCTATCAGACCCCGGTGTATTTGTAGATACTCTGGAGACCCCGGATGGATTAGACAATCTTCTCGTCTGTGAAGCATTTGATCCTACTGTGAGATCCAGAAAACGAATAGTGCTGGATCGGCCTGGAGGAAATAAGCGACTGACATTAAACAGGATGGAGGGAACCAGATATATCGGGATCGTAGCAGGGTACTATGATCGGCAGGAAGGTCCCTGTTCCAAGGTTATTCCAGTGCCTGTGGTAGAAAAGCGGACAGGCTTTCTCTGGTTAAAAAAGACCCGGTACCTGGAAGTTGAGGATGCAACCATTTTTTTCGGGGCTAAAGGCAAAGTTGTTTCAGTGCCTGTGGTAGAAAAGCGAACAGGCTTTCTCTGGTTAAAAAAGACCCGGTACCTGGATATTAAGGATACAACCATTTCCCAGGAGGCCAAAGGCATGGAGGTACAATGAAAGGCAGACGTCCTATTTTCTGGCACGAAGGGCTCTTTCTCCAACCTCACCACTTGCAACTTCAAGACCTCTTTCATCAGGAGCTCTGGACCACAGGTCTCATGTGCGTATTGCCCTTTCCCAAAGGCTTTCTTGAGCTGGAGATACGAAGAGAGGCTTTGGTGGATCACAAATTTGAGATCGTCCGGCTGGAGTTGGTATTCTCGGACGGCACATGGGTCAAAATTCCAGGAAATGCCAAGCTTGAGGGGCGCTCTTTGCATGGATTATGGAACGAAAAAGCTGAACCTCTGGAAATTTACCTGGGAATTAAGCAGTTGACAGAGGACCGGCCCAATGTGTCGGCATCCAGTGCGGCAGGCTCTATGAACGGGGTTTTGCCGATAAACGGGCTTACCCGTTTTAAGGTAACTGATGTGCCGGAAAAGGTTCAGGATATTTATGCTCACCAGAGAGAGTCTCAGGTGTCTTTTCTGCAATATGATCTCAGGCTTTTTGTAGGTCCTGAGGTATCAGATGCAGGGGACTACATCTTGGTCAAAGTAGCCGAGGTGGAATTAGATGGCGACGAGGCAAGGCTTTCAGAAAGTTTTATTCCTCCATTGTTATGGGCCGGAGCTTCTAAACGTCTCTGGAGCCTGATACAGGAAATACGGGATCGAATAACCGGCCGTGGGCAGGGCCTTATGGAATACAAAGCAACTCGTCTGGGCGGGGCATCACAACCGGGAAGACAGGACTTTGTCCTGATTCTGGCCCTGCAGTGTCTGAATCGTCATATCCCTGTCTGGCACCATCTGACAGATACGCCAAAGATACATCCATATATTATTTACGGTCTGCTGCGCCAACTGGTAGGTGAGCTCGCCACCTTTGTGCCTGATGCAGGCGCTCTTGGCCGGACCGGAGATCAACCTGAACTTCCTCCGTATCAACATAACAGCCTTAGAGAGTGTTTTGAGGCCGGTCTCCATCGTCTGGCAATGTTTCTGGATACTCTTGCCGCCGGTCCGGAATATATTATTGATCTGCTTTTCGATGGAACGTATTACAGCGGAGATCTTCAGGCGCTTCATTTCGAGGGCCGCAAGCGTTACTATCTTGTTTTGGAGTCATCAGTGGGCGCTGGTGAGCTGAATAATTTCCTGTCGACTACGGCCAAAATCGGTACACGGGAGTATCTGCCTTTTCTCATTGCCAGGGCGCTTCCCGGGCTGCGCTTCCATGCCCTGACTGAAACACCGCCCGCCCTGCCACGCAGGACCGGTGTTACTTATTTTGAGCTTGACACAAGTGACCAGGAATCCTGGCGCCATATACAGGAGGACCAGAATCTTGCTCTTTACTTTGAAAAGCCGATTCAGGATCTCAATGCCCAGTTGATGCTGGTCCATCAGGGAGGTTGAGATGTCATCCAGCCCCTTAGTAGAGGCATACAGCAATCTCTTGGCCTATATCTGCCACTTGACCCGGACCTTGGCCGACAATCCGCCGATGCCGGAGGATGTCCGGTCAAGGATTAGTAATCTCCTGGCAACTGGAGATCAAGCAGCTCAGGCTATGGGAATTCAATCTGCAGACATCAGGCAGGCACGCTTTGCGCTTTGCGCTTTTATTGATGAACGGCTCATGAATGAATCATGGCCGGGCCGGGATTTTTGGAAGCGGAGCCTGCTTCAGACCCAATATTTTCAGACCACTAATGCAGGAGAAGAATTTTTTTCCAATCTCAATGCCCTTCGTCCGGAGCAGAACAGGGTAAGGGAAATTTACTACCTCTGCCTGTGTATGGGGTTCAAAGGACTGCATTGTAAACCTGATGACAAGTCAGTACTAGCCATGCTTCGAGAAACCGAGTTTGCGGCTATAAAGGGGCTTGATCAACCAGGTATTGCTGATCCGGCCCCTCTTTTCCCTGAAGGTTATCCTGCCGGAGATAAGGCGGAATCCCTTTTGTTGCGAAAAGGCCTTTCAGGTCCGGAGAAGAGCCATATCCTCCTGGCCGTTATACCCCCCGGTTTTTTCCTGATTTTATTTCTGGTGTACTTTTTTGTCTTGAGCGGAGTATCAGACGATATACTGGGTCCTGTTTTCGGGCTGCGATGATAAGGAGAATCATAGGTCACGAGTATGTGGATGAAAGTCCTTAAGAAATTACTCAAGGGAGCTTTCTGGTTATGTATTGTAATCCTTTTTGCTCTCATAATATTGGGGCTTGTCTATATGCTGGATTGGCCGATTTGGTCGTGGGTCCTGGTGGCGGCAGGATTTGTAGCTGCAGGTCTTGCCGGATTCTGGGGTTATAAGGCGTGGATACGGCGTCGAGAGGGACATTTTGTAAATGAGATCATTAGCCAGGATGAAGACAGCGCATCTGAGGCTGCTCCTTCAGAGAAGGACAGACAGCGTGCTCTAAGGACCAAATGGCAGGAGGCGGTGGAAGTTCTCCGGCATTCCCATTTGAAAAAATATGGGAATCCTCTCTATGTCCTTCCCTGGTATATGGTTATAGGCGAGAGTGGAACCGGAAAAACTACAGCCATTCGTAATGCACAGCTCTCCTCACCCTTTGCCAGCCCGTCTCCCACTGCGGGACCTGGGAGTACTGCGGATTGTGACTGGTGGTTTTTTGATCAGGCAATCATTTTGGATATGGCCGGGCGGTATTCCATGGGCACGGATGAAGATCGCACTGAGTGGAACTCATTCGTGCGCCTTATCGCCCGTTACCGCCGTCGTGAGCCCATCAATGGTCTGATAGTTTCTATCTCCGCGGAAAATCTCAAGAGCCGGTCCGAGACAGAGCTCCGCCAGAATGCACTGACCCTTCGGCATCGTATTGATGAGCTTATGAAGTTTCTGGGGGTACGCTTCCCGGTTTACGTGCTGGTCACCAAGTGTGATCTCATAGAGGGCATGGTCCCATTTTTTAAGGGTCTGCCCGAATCGAGATGGAGGGAGGTCCTTGGGTTCAGCTATCCGGTCAGAGGGGAGGAAGGCATAGCCGCTTTTTTTTCCCGCTCCTTTGACAACATTATAAACCGTCTCCAGACCTTGAGGCGTGAGTTGATCGTAAGGATTCCAGAGAGCAAGATATGTTCTCCACTCCTGTTTCCGGAGGAGCTGGCAAGGCTTAAGAGGCCGCTGGGATTTTTTCTGGAAAATTTTTTTAAGCAAACCCCCTATCAGGATCAACCTCTCTTCCGTGGTCTCTATCTCACCAGTGCTCGTCAGGAAGGCCGTCCCTTCTCCCATTTTTTGGAAGCCTTGGGTGTCGAGGCAGGGAAAGAGCAGTCCTCTGGAGAACGAAGCGCCTTTCTGCATGACTTCTTCGCAAAGGTACTTGTCAGTGACAGGGCGCTATTGGCCCCTACGAGCAGGACCCTGTCCTGGCAGCGTCTTAGTCAGAACCTCGGTCTTAGTATCTGGATCCTTGTGGGATTGGTGCTGTGCGGTCTTCTGACGCTGTCTTTTATACGTAATGTCGGGGCCATGAGGACTGCGGGACGCGAAGTCCCGGTTGAGCTCAAGCTCGGGGCAGACGTATTACAGAACATTGACGAGCTCGACCGGTTCCGGGAGGCATTGGATCGTCTTGATATACGCAATCGGAACTGGTGGATTCCTCGAATGGGATTGGTCCAGAGCCGGGTCCTTGGCGAAAGGCTCAATGATCAGTATGTAAAGCTCTATCAGGACAAGGTTGTTTGGCCTCTCCAGGATCAACTGGGAAGGCAGATTCTCACTGTGGACGCCTCTACTGCAAGACCCACTGTGGCTGGGTGGGTGGATCTCCTGACACGGCGGATTCATCTGTTCCAGGGACGTCTTGCAGGAGATGACAGGGGAGAGCTTTCCGGTTATATTTCCCCTGACTATGAATTCCTGCTGAAGGCTGCCTATGGCACCACGGGGCAGACACTTCCCGCCGGTCTGAGTGAGGCCCTTGCCAGGACAGAGTTGGCCTATCTTTACTATCAGGACGAGGAACGTCCGCTCAGGAGGCTCTATCATGAGGAAAACGAACGACTCAGCAATCTGTTAAGGACTGAAGGGATAAGCCTCTTGTGGTTGTCCGACTGGGCCAACCGGCAGACAGAGAGCTTGCAGCCCGTCACATTCAGCCGTTTCTGGGGTGGTGATACAAAACTGGAGAACAAAGTAGGAACGTTTGTCCCCCGGGCTTACACTCCCCGTGGTTGGATTGAGATTCAGGCATTCATTAAGGAAATAAGCATGGCCATGGAGGACCCTTCTACCATGGCAATGTACCAAAATGCCTTTAAAAAAATCTACAGGCAGGAATACTGGGAGGCATGGGAGGCTTATCTGACGGCATTCCCTAAGGGTGAGAGGCTTTGGCCGGACCGTACCGGTCGTAGAGAGCTTGCCGCTCGCTTGGCCGGTGAGGAATCTCCCTTTCGTCAACTCCTCCGGGAGATACCCAGGGAACTCGTCCCTGTTTTGGATAACAATAAAGACCAGCCGGCATGGGCAACCGTACTTATGCGTTACTTGAGATTACAGAACAAAGAGTATCAGAAGCTTCTTGATACTAAAGATCAAGGAGTATTGAATCGCATTATGACCGGGGGCGGCAAGTTCTTTACCAGGCTTAAGGAAAGCGGGAAAGGGGAAGCGCCAATTCGAATCTTTCGTCAGGACCAGTTGGCATATCGACATATGAAGAGCTGTGATCAGGCCAATAATGCCTTTGCCCACCAGATACTTACCCCCCTGAAGGCCTTTGAGTCCGCAAGCAATGCCTTTAACGAAGGCTTTACCGAGTTTGTAATGCCTACTCATCCAGGCCTTAAAGCTTTCTGGCACGGAGCAAAATTGAAGCAGACCCTTGAAACCGATCCTGATGCTGAAGCCCCTTTATGGGGAATCGTTCAGGGATCGTACAATTATCTGTGGCGCTTCTGTCTGGCTGAGGCAAGTTTCAATCTTCAGTCCATGTGGGCAGAGGAAATCCTTACAGAAATACAAGATCCGTCTAAAAAGGAAACCATTGAGACCCTTCTACGTCCGGAAGGCAAAGCCCACCAGTTTGTCAAAGGACCGGCTGGTCCCTTTGTCGAGAGGAAAGGAAGACAGGGTTATCATCCCAGGGTCCTGCTGGACGAAAAAATACGTTTTGCCCCAGGGTTTTTTACTTTTATGAATCAGAGCCAGGCAGACTGGAAAGTGCTAAAAGGTGTTTACCGGGTTCATATTGAAGCCCTGCCGACTGATGCCAACAGAGGGGCCAGGTTCAAACCCCACCTTACTCGATTGGTTCTCCATTGTGGCAGCAAGACCCAGGAGCTGCTCAACTTCAATCAAGGGGTCAGCACGAACTTTAAGTGGAATCATGAGGAGTGTCAGAAAGTCCTTCTGGAGATCCATGTGGGGGATATCAGATTAAAGCGCAGTTACAAAGGCAAAAATGCCTTTCCGCGATTCCTTAATGATTTTCGGAAGGGTACAAAAAAATTAAAGCCGGAGGATTTTCCTGCGAAGACCAAATTGTTGAAAGATTATGGTATTTCCAGTATCACTGTCCGTTATCGATTCCAGGGACATGAGCCGCTTACACGATCACTCCGGAAGACATTCCGTAGTGTCCCTGAGAAGATTGTTGCAGAAGATGTTTACTCAGGGACCAACGTACTGAAATCAGGTGATAAGACTATGGGAAAATAAAGTAGAGTTCCATTTTTATTTGCAATAACTCAAGTTTTTGGATCTGTGCGGTTAGCTATTAAAGCGGGTTTGCAAGTGAGGATGATGTTGAACAGTTTTTATCCAAAAGCTAACTGCTAATGGCTAACCGCACGGTTGAAATTTTTCTGATAAGATATAAATTATTCTAAAAAGCAGTACTCACCACAGAGACGCATAGAACACAGAGCCAATCCCATTATTCAAAGAAGGAGACCTTTCTGTGAGTTCAAAAGACCTTATAATGGCAGGCAGGCTTTCAGAGGCTCGCAGTCAATTGATCGAAGAGGTCAAATCTTCACCCGCTGATTTGGGCAAACGAACGCTCTTGTTTCAGACCCTCGCCTTTTGTGGAGAATGGGAAAAGGCAGAACGTCATCTTGACGTGCTTGCCGCCCAGGATCCAACTGCTGAAACAGGGATGCAGGTTTACAAAAATCTGATCCTTGCGGAAAAAAAACGAGTGGAAGTCCTCAGACTTAATAGTCGTCCTTCATGCCTGCCAAAGCCCCCACCCTATTTAGAGTTGTATTATGCCGCATGGAATAAGCTGGTTGAGAAAGAGACAGACCAGGCAATAGAACTTTTTGCACAAATTGACAGTCAGCGCCCCATTATATCCGGAACCGTGAATGGAAAGGACTTTACCGGTTTTAAAGACACAGACGCGTTTTTATCTCTGTTCCTTGAAGCGATTGAGTATGAGCATTATGTGTGGATACCCTTTGAATCAATCAGAGAACTCTCTATCTCTTCCCCAAAGACCCTTTTTGATCTGCTCTGGATTGCAGCCCGCATAACTACATGGGAGGGGCTTAGCATGGGCTGTTATCTCCCTGTGCTCTATCCTGAAACTTTTCTCCATGGGGATGATCGTGTTAAGTTAGGCAGAGTAACTGACTGGAGCCCTCTTGGCGGACCATATTCAAGAGGCTTTGGTCAGCATGTCTTTCAGGTCGGTGAGGAGGAAATACCGATTCTTGAGATCCGGGAGGTCTTATTTAGTGTCTGAACGAAAAGGCCGTTCAGACACAATTCTTAATTTTGAATTTTGAATTAATGATGAAAAGAGTGATTGATATAGATGCCATATTGGCCCCTATCCCAGGCGACAATCCGGCAGGTGAGGACCTCCGCTACAGCCCGGTCTATGATGAAATAAAAGAGGCAAGAAGAGCGGATGACATGCTTGATCGCGGAGACTGGCAGCGTGAGATCAAGATGTCGGACTGGGATAAGGTAATTAAACTGGCTGTTGAGGCACTTACCAAAAAGTCCAAAGACCTGCAGATAGCTGTTTGGCTCACTGAGGCATTAACTATGACCGAAGGATTCGGGGGACTTTTTACAGGTCTCACAGTGCTCAATGGCCTGCTGAGAGATTACTGGGACCATGTCTATCCTGAGATAGAGGACGGAGACCTTGATTTCAGGGCCTCGCCCATTGAGTTTATGAATGACAAGCTCTGGCCATGCATAAAGCAGGTCTCACTCACAGACATCGGCGTAACATCCGGGTACTCCTGGCTTAAATGGGAGGAGTCGCGCAGGGTAGGCCATGAAGCCGACATCCGCAACCAGTACGGCGACGTGGATGACAAGAAAAAAAAGGCGCGCGATGAGCTGATCGCCGAAGGAAAATTGACTGGTGAGGACTTTGATTCTGCCGTTGCCCTGTCGTCAAGGACCTATTACGAGTCCTTGGCAAAGGACCTGGAATTTTGCATAAAAGCGTTTGAGACATTTGACAGGATATTGGATGAGAGGTTCGGCTCCAACCCTCCCAGGCTGACGGAATTCAAAAAGTCCATTAAAGACTGTGAGCATCTTGTGTCAAAGATACTTAAAGAGAAAATAGGGAATGAGCCTGTCCCGGAATCAGAGCCTGAGGCAGACAGACCGACTGTAGAACAGGAGAAAGCTAAAAAGCAAGAAGGGGAACCGCTTCTATCGCCCGAAGGGACATCGCCAGTAACTGTCATGCCGTTATTGACAGGCCGGTTTGCGGATTCAGGTACCCTGGAAACAGCCATGTGGGAAAAGGCAGTTGAGACACTGAATACATCAGGCATCAAAAAAGCTCTTGGGCAGCTCCTTGAAGCTTCCTGCTGTGCGACCTCTGTAAGACAGAGAAATCGCTACCAGCTACTAATGGCAAAGCTGTGCCTGAAAGCCGACAGGCCGGATTTGGCCAGACCTATAATGGAGTCATTGCATACATTAATCGAAGAACTCAATCTGGAACGTTGGGAATCCCCCAAGTGGATTGCAGAGGTACTCGATGCCCTTTATCAGTGCTTGACAAAAGGAGAGCCGTCAAGCGATGATATCAACAGGTCGAAGGTACTTTTCCAGCGGCTCTGCACTACTGATGTCACAAAAGCGATTGTTTACAAGTCTTAAATTTTTAACTCCGAGGAGGGCAGACCATGGCCAAAGAAAGTCTACAACATACCCTTGACAGGGTGAGGTCCCCCAGGGTCCATATTACTTACGACGTTGAGATCGGCGATGCTATTGAGATGAAAGAGATCCCCTTTGTTGTAGGGGTGCTGGGAGATCTGTCAGGCAAACCGGATGAACCGCTTCCAAAGCTGAAGGACAGAAAGTTTATCGAAATAGATCGGGACAACTTTAACAATGTACTTGAGGGCATGAATCCGAGGCTGGCCTTCAAGGTAGATAACAAGCTGACGGAAGAGGATACCAAGATAGCGGTAGAGCTTCGCTTCAAGTCCATTGACGATTTTCATCCTGAACAGGTGGCGGACCAGATAACTCCTGTGCGAAAGCTGGTGGAGGCCAGACACAGGCTCTCTGATCTGCTTAACAAATTAGACGGCAATGATAGGCTGGATGAACTGTTGCAGGACGTTATTACCAGCACGGACTCCCTGCAAAAGCTCGGGGAAGAGGCCGGAGTAAAGAAGCCGGAAGAATAGAGGAAAACATACTATGGCTGAAAATGAACAAAAGATGCAACCAGAGTCTGCTCAGGCCGAAGAGATTCAAGAAGAAAAGGGTCTCTTAGATCAGATCATAGAAGATGGCCGCATGGCCCGCGAGGAGAGTCAGAAAGAGCGGGCCAAGGACCTCATCAGCGAGTTTGTCGGTCAGATCATGGAAGGGACCATGGTGGTGTCGAAAGACACAGAGGCCATGATCAATTCCAGGATCAGCCAGATTGATAAACTGATTTCCATGCAACTCAATGAAGTCATGCACTGTCCTGAGTTTCAGAAGCTTGAAGCCTCCTGGAGAGGATTGCATTACCTGGTCCATCAGAGTGAAACAGGAGAGAGAATGAAGATCAGGGTGATGAACGTCTCCAAGAAAGATCTCCTCAAGGACATGGAGAAGGCCGCCGAATTCGACCAGTCGGCCCTTTTCAAGAAGGTATATGAAGAGGAATTCGGCATGTTCGGCGGAGCGGCCTATGGCGCCATGATAGGAGATTATGAATTCACTAATCATCCTCAGGATATGGCCCTTCTGGAAAAGATATCCCAGGTGGCGGCAGCGGCCCATGCCCCGTTTATCTCCGCTGCATCTCCCCAGTTGTTTAATTTCGACAGTTTTACCGAGCTTGGGGTTCCTCGTGACCTGGCCAAAACCTTCCAGAGCGTGGAATATGCTAAATGGAAGTCTTTCCGTAATTCGGAAGATTCCAGATATGTGGCATTGGCCCTTCCCCATATCCTCATGCGTCTTCCTTACGGTCAGGCGAATGTCCCTGTCGAATCCTTTGGTTATGAGGAGGCTGTGGACGGCACAGACCACAGCAAGTACCTGTGGGGCAATGCGGCATATGCACTCGGGACACGCCTGACGGACGCCTTTGCCAAGTACCATTGGTGCGCAGCCATCAGGGGGGTGGAGGGCGGCGGCCTTGTAGAAGGTCTTCCGGTCCATACGTTTAAAACGGATGAAGGAGATGTGGCACTCAAGTGTCCTACGGAGATAGCTATTACGGACAGACGGGAAAAGGAGTTTGCCGATCTCGGCTTCGTACCGCTGGTCCATTGCAAGGGTACGGATTATGCGGCCTTTTTCAGCACTCAGACAGCCAATAAGCCCAAGGTATATGACACGGATTTTGCCAATGCCAACGCAAGGTTGTCTTCCCAACTCCAGTATCTCCTCGCTGTCTCAAGGTTTGCCCATTACCTGAAGGCCATTATGAGAGACAAGATCGGCAGCTTTATGACCCGAAAAAATGCCGAAGACTTCTTAAATCGCTGGATCAACAACTATGTCCTTTTGGATGACGATGCAGGACAGGAAATGAAGGCCAAATTCCCTTTGCGGGAAGCAAGGGTGGATGTCAGCGAGATCCCTGGTAAAACAGGGGCTTATCGGGCAGTGGCCTTTCTTAAGCCTCATTACCAACTGGATGAGCTGACAGTTTCGTTGAGGCTGGTTGCTGAGCTGCCGCCGCCTGCAAAGGGGTAACTAGTGTCTGAACGAGAAGGCCGTTCAGACACAATTTTGAATTTTGAATATGTATAGGTATAAAAAAGACAATAAGGGGGAAATGGAACATGGCATTTGACGCATTTTTATTAGTTGACGGAATACCCGGAGAAAGCACGGATGACGCCCACGCAGACCAGATAGAGGTGCTCTCCTATAGCTCGGGTATATCACAAACGGCCTCGGGATCGGCCAGCAGTGGTGGCGGTGCCTCGTCGGAACGGGCTGATTTCCAGGATTTTTCTATTGTGAAGACGCTTGATAAAGCGTCACCAAAGCTGGCCGTGGCATGCGCTGATGGAACTCACATTTCAGAGGTCGTTCTTGCGTTGTGCCGGGCAGGTGGCGACAAGGTGCAATACATGGAGTACAAGATGAGCGACTGCATCGTGAGTTCAGTCCGCCCGGGTGGTTCTTCTCAAGGCGGTGAGACACTGCCCCTTGAGGAGGTTTCCTTCAATTATGGTAAGATTGAGTGGACATACACCCAGCAAAAACGCGCAGACGGCAGCGGTGGCGGTAATGTTGCGGCTGGTTGGGACCTTGAGAAAAATGCAAAAGTCTAGCGTATTTCTGACAGGTTGAAACAAAACCATAACATCCAGGCATCCATTCTGGACAGGCTTGTGGATCACGAACCAGGGGTTTCTCACGAGCCTGTTCAATACCGTCTGGTCAGTATCGGGGCAATCAAGGCCTCTGTAAAAAGGGATCTGGAGAAGCTTCTCAACACCAGACGTCAGATATTGATTCCTCCGGTTGCGTACAAAGAGGTCAACAGTTCTCTTTTTGTCTACGGTCTGCAGGACTTCACCTCCCAAAACCCCAGAAGTCCATCTGTGAAACAGAAGTTGCGCCAGGATGTTGAAAAAACTATCTCAAGGTTTGAACCCAGGTTAAAAAAAGTGACTGTATACCTGGAAACAGCGGCTCAGAACGAACGGAATCTTATGTTCAGAATTATCGGACTGTTAGTCATAGAACCCATAAGCGAACCCGTAACCTTTGATACCTATTTTGATGTTAACAGGGGCGAATATATTATTTCAGAATAGTAGGGGCAGACCTATGTGTCTGTCCCAAAATAATGATGATATACCTATCGTTGTTAAATAATATTGATAAAGATAGGGGCAGATCATATTGATAAAGATAGGGCAGACACACAGGTTTGCCCCTACAAAACATGGATGACAGACTTCTAAATTATTACGAGCGGGAACTTACCTTCATCCGCGAGATGGGGGCGGAGTTTGCCAAAAAATATCCCAAGATTGCTGGCAGGTTGCTACTGGAACCAGATAAGTGTGAAGATCCGCATACCGAGCGGTTGATTGAGGCCTTTGCCTTTATCAGCGGGCGCATACACAAAAAGATCGATGATGAATTTCCTGAAATAACAGAGTCACTATTGAGTATTATTTATCCTCATTACATCAATCCCATACCCTCCATGTCGGTTGTAAGTTTTGAACCTCTGAAGCAGAGCATCTCCCCGGCTGGATATAGAATAGACAGGAATACTACCCTCTATTCCAAGCCAATCAGTGGTACTCCATGCCGGTTCAGGACATGTCACCCTGTTACCCTCCGGCCTGTTGAGGTGGTCTCGGCAGGTCTTCGGGATCCGAATACATCGGTGAAAGGCGCCCAGCAGGCCATTTTGATTCAGTTGAAAACATTTAATGACCTGAGCATTTCCGAACTTGATTGGGGAAGTCTGCGTTTTTTCCTCAACGGTCCGGGTCAGCACGTCTATCACCTTTATGAGCTCTTATTTAACAATGTGTGTTATGTGGAATGTGACTCGACCAACAAGCAGGGGATAACAGAAAGGATATCATTGACTCCGGATAATATTGAGCCTGTAGGATTCAAACCTGATGAGGCCATTATCCCCTATCCTCTGAGGTCTTTTCCTGGGTACCTTCTTCTCTTTGAGTACTTCTGCTTCCCGGAAAAATTCCTGTTTTTTGATCTAAACGGCCTGAATAAGTTCAGACACCCGGATTTGAATAATACCCTTGATATCTGGATATACCTGGACAGGAATGCCAAGTCGAATCTTGTGATCAACAAAGATACCTTTTGCCTCAACACCACACCTGTGGTAAATCTGTTTAAACGCATTGCCGAACCGATACGGGTTGAGCAACGCAAGACCGAATACCGAGTTGTCCCGGATATCAGAAGACAGGAGGCAACAGAGGTCTTCAGCATAGACAGTGTCACATCCTCTTCAGTCGCATCTTCCGGAAAGGGGGTTGATTTTAAACCATTTTACTCCTTAAGACACCATCTCGGGGAGGATGATGGACATGACCGAAGGGCCTTCTGGCATATCCAGCGCCGCGCCTCGGGCAGAAAAGGGGATGACGGGACAGAGGTCTTTCTCTCCTTTACGGACCTGGACTTCAATCCTGCTGACCCGGGAGTGGAGATATTGACCGTACATATCACAAGCACTAATCGGGACCTGCCCGCCCGCCTCCCATTCGGGGACCCGTCTGGTGACTTCGACATGGAGACAGCAGCCCCTGTTGTTTGCATAAATAGTCTCATAAAGCCGACTCCGGCCCGCAGGCCGTCCCTTGGCGGGGCATTGCAATGGCGTCTTATATCGCACCTGTCCTTAAACTACATGTCGATTGTACAAGGAGGAGAAAATGCCCTCAGGGAGATCCTCAGGCTTTATGACTTTGACAATTCACCAGCTACAAGACAGCAGATAGACGGTATCATATCTCTCCAATCAAAACATGTTACAAAGAGAATAGGTCAATCCTTTTGCCGCGGTGTGCAGATTACTATAGAATTTGACGAGGATAAGTTTGTGGGAACGGGCCTCTTTCTTTTTGCATGTGTATTGGAAAAGTTTTTAGGGCAGTATGTCTCTGTTAACTCCTTTTCCCAACTGGTCGCCAGGACCGTACAGAAAAAAGAGGCATTAAGACAGTGGCTACCCAGAAGCGGCAATCAGATACTTCTATAGAAGACCGCCTTTTCAAGGAATTTTACAGCTTTTCCTTTTTTAAGGCTGTAGAATTGCTGGAGTCTCTTTTTCCGGACAAAAAGCCATTGGGCCAGGCGCTGGTGCCCGGCGATGAAACCGTGCGATTTTCAGTAAAGCCCGGCCTTGCCTTTCCTCCCAGCGATATCTCAAACATGAAACACGGCGACGATGAAAGTCCTGCCTGCATGGAATGTACTTTTATGGGACTGACCGGTCCCTCAGGTGTCCTGCCATATTGGTACAATGAGCTGGCAATGGAGAGGGTCCGCCGGAAAGATCTCAGCATCACCGCCTTTTTTGATATTTTTCATCACCGTCTCATCACCCTTTTTTATCTTGCCTGGAAAAAACACCAGTTTCCTGTAAATTATCTACCTGGAGCCGGAGACAGGCTTTCCAAATATCTGCTAAGCCTGATAGGTCTTGGAACACCGGGACTCACCGGCATGATCGGATTGCCGGAGGAATCCCTGACTTTCTACACCGGGCTTTTATCCAGAATGACTCCTTCATCTGTCAATATCGAAGCCACAGTGGAATACTTCTCCGGCACTAAGGTTGCCGTCCGGCAATTTATTGACAGGATGCTCCCCCTAAGCCGGGAAGATCAGACTCAGGTTGGTTTTGCCAACGGGCAACTTGGCATCAATACAGTATGTGGAAGCCATGTTTGGGAAAGCCAGACGAAGTTTCAGGTTAATCTGGGGCCGATGGGCTATGATGACTTCCTTCGTTTTCTGCCTACAGGTGACCTGCTGCGTCCCATTTTTTCCTTAGTCAGATATATGGTAGGTATAGAATATGAGTTCGAGATCGGTCTATTTCTTAAACGTGAGGAGGTCCCCATATGTGTATTAGGTCCGGAAACCCCGACCTCTCCGCGGCTGGGCTGGTCAACATGGATGAAAAGTCCGGATATGACGCAACGAGATGATCCTTATGTGACTTTTCAGGAAGTCATCTGATGACAAAGGAGTAGTACCCATGCCAAAAACAAATCTCAAATCTTTAATAGGAAAATTGAACAACACTTGCCGAAGCGCTCTGGAGTCGGCTGCTGGTCTCTGCCTGTCTCAAACTCATTATGAAGTGGATCTGGAACACTTTTTTATTAAGCTCCTGGAGATATCCGATACTGATATCCAGAAGATTATCAGGCATTTTGAGATTAACGAGGCCCGCCTGGTTTCCGACCTCACACGTGCCATGGAAGGATTCAAGACAGGCAACGCGCGGACTCCGGCATTGTCTCCCCATATTCCAAAAATGATACAGGATGCCTGGCTGATAGCGTCGATTGACTTTCAGTCGCCCGGTATCCGCTCGGGACACATCCTGCTCGGATTGATGAGTAATGACGAAATGGCCATGATGCTGACGGCCGGTTCTGCGGAATTCAAAAAGATTTCAGTAGAGACCTTGAGCGAACACCTGCCGGATCTGACATCAGGATCTGTTGAGGATATTGAGAAGGGCGAAGCCGCAAAGCCCGGTGAGATGGCAGCACCAGGGATTCCGGCCGGAGGGGCCCTGGACCAGTATACGATAAATCTCACGGAGAGGGCCAGGAAAGGAGAGATAGATCCGGTAATTGGACGTGATTTTGAGATCAGGCAGATGGTGGATATCCTGATACGCCGGAGACAAAACAACCCAATACTCACAGGAGAGGCCGGTGTAGGCAAGACCGCGGTGGTGGAAGGGTTTGCTCTCAGGATTGTTGAGGGAGACATACCTCTTCCTTTAAAGGATGTGGCGATCCATACACTAGACCTGGGTCTTTTGCAGGCAGGGGCGGGGATAAAGGGAGAATTTGAAAATCGGCTTAAATCAGTGATCAATGAGGTGAAGGCATCCCCAATACCCATAATTCTTTTCATAGATGAAGCCCACACGCTCATAGGCACCGGTGGCTCAGCAGGCTCAGGCGATGCGGCCAACCTGCTCAAACCCGCATTGGCACGCGGCGAACTGCGCACCATCGCAGCAACCACCTGGTCTGAGTACAAGAAGTACTTTGAGAAGGATGCGGCCCTGGCCCGGCGGTTCCAGGTGGTAAAGATTGAAGAACCCGACGAAATGAAGGCCCTGGTCATGATGCGTGCAATTGCCCCGTTCCTTGAGAAACACCACGATGTCATGATTACAGATGATGCCTTGCTGGATGCAGTCCGCCTGTCCCATCGCTACATTACGGCAAGACAGCTCCCTGATAAGGCAGTGAGTGTCCTGGATACAGCCGGCGCCAGGGTTGCCATCGGTCTCACCACAAGTCCACCTTCCCTTGAGGAGACCACGCGGCGCATTGCCCAGATAGACAGGGAGATGAATATTCTTGAAAGGGAATCCCTCATGGGCCGTGATCACTCGCAGCGCATTCAAGCCCTTGAAACAGAAAGGGAATCAACGCAATCAAGGTTGGATGATCTGACTCAGAAATGGGAAAAAGAAATGGAGATAGCCGGTCATATAAGGGATATGCGCCAGGAAATTCAGGAAATCCATGAAAACGATCCTTCGGACCTGGATGCCTTATCTGAAAAACAGAAGCAGTTAAAAGCCCTGGACAAGGAATTTGCCGATGTTCAGGGAGACTCGCCCCTGGTCCAGATTGCAGTGGATCCCGAGATCATATCCGAGGTGATTTCCGGGTGGACCGGTATTCCAACAGGTCGGATGCTGACTGATGAAATAGAGACTGTCCTGAAGTTGGAAGAGACACTTGGCCAAAGGATTATAGGACAGGACCATGCCCTGACAGCCATAGCCCAGATGATCCAGACCGCCCATGCCGGTATTGAAGACCCGTCAAAACCGACCGGCGTGTTTCTTTTTGTAGGACCGAGCGGGGTGGGTAAGACCGAAACAGCCCTGGCCCTGTCTGATTCTCTTTACGGCGGTGAACAGAACGTGATCAGCATAAACATGTCAGAGTATCAGGAGGCCCATACGGTCTCAGGCCTCAAGGGTTCTCCTCCGGGCTACGTGGGCTATGGTGAGGGTGGTGTATTGACAGAGGCCGTCAGGAAAAAGCCCTACAGCGTAGTCCTTCTGGATGAGGTGGAAAAGGCCCATCCGGATGTGATGGAGCTCTTTTACCAGGTCTTTGATAAAGGTGTCCTGGAGGATGGAGAGGGCAGGCGAATCGATTTTAAGAACACCCTGATTATCCTGACATCCAACCTTGGCACTGATCTAATCATGAAGGTATGCTCCGACGAAGAGACCATGCCGGATGCGCCGGGCCTCACAGAAATGCTGCGCCCCGAGCTGCTGAAGCAATTCAAGCCCGCATTTCTGGGTCGATTAAAGGTCGTTCCCTATTTCCCCATTACCGACAAGAACATGCGTCTCATTGTGAAGCTCAAACTGGATCGTATCGCAAAGAGGATGCTGGAAAACAGAAATGTTACCTTTAAGTATGACGAGTCATTGATCGAGTCCATCGCAAGCCGCTGCACAGAAGTCGAAAGCGGCGCCAGAAACGTGGACCACATTCTTACCAATACACTTTTGCCCGACATGTCAAAAGAGCTGCTGTCGAGGATGGCGAGAGGGGAGCAGATAAAAGAGGTGGATGTGTCTTTGGGAGCAGAGGGGTTTGTGTTTGAAATCCAATGAAAGAGGTGTACCATGAGATCATCCTACTATCCGTATCCAAACATCCAGATTGAGGGTCTGACGGAAGAATACATCCGTAAGATCAAAGGATGTCTGAACCGTATCCATTCAATGGCCAGGGGGGCTGAGTTCATGATGACGATCAACAGTAGCGGCCATATCCTAACAATTAAGCCATGGGGAGGTGGCGATTCAGGCAATGCCTGTGGATTCGGTAATTATAAAAACGGGTTAACGCGTTTGTCCAAGGCGATCAAATATAACGAAGCCGATGAATTCAAGGTGGAATTAAGCAAAGCCGTAACTAAAGCCGAAAGTAGCGGGATCAGCCGGGACTACATAGCAACACAACTTTCCGAGGGTGTATTGCCGGCAACGTACAAAACAGCAGATAACATCGGAGCGCCCAGCTCCAGAGCGAGTGTGCCAGCCCCGTACAAAAAAAGCGGCAAGACGAGAATGGCTTATCACCAGCATCAGGCAATGCGGGCAAGGTCATTTTTAGAGGAATTAATTAAAGGTTCGCGCAACCTCACGTATGTGCCTCAAGGCTGGAAAAATGACCTGCAGCGCATCTTGCGCCAATGGTTGAGACCCGGAAACGGTTGCTCATGCTCGGTTTATTTCCAACCTGATCATTACGCTTCCACCTCGGGTAATGCCGCCGTAAGAAACCGCCCTCCGACTATTGGACTGGCACATGAAATGGTGCATGCCTATCGTGCGATGTACGGAATGACGCTGGAAGTGTACCATAATGGAAAGGACCTTGAAGAGGTAATCACAACGGGCTTTCCTCCCTATCAGTACGAACGTTTTTCCGAAAACATCTTCCGGACTCAGTACAAGGGCGAAGAACAGAGAATCCGCACAGAATACTAGTGCCCTATCTCAGCCAGGTAGATTGGGTTGAGTTTTTTGGGTTGAGGTACGAAACCCAACAATATATTTCTCAATAAAAAACTCGTGACTGATTTGTTGGTAAAATTGTATGACCTTCCGAATGCTGAGCCGTATCTCACGAAACTCTAGAGTGAAGGCATAATCGTACGGAGGGCAATGAGCTATGGGAAACATCAAGTGCTTGAGTGGGTTCATGATCCCTGCCCCCGTCTGAAGTGATCTGCATTCCGAAATAGTCTTGACTTTTCCGGAATATAGGGCATTATGGTCGGCATGAATCGTTACCTTGAAAAGTATATCCTGGAAGATCTGCCCTCAAAAATTATTTTGTTGACCGGGCCGCGACAGACCGGAAAGACGACCTTGTCAAAAATGCTCATAAGCAATTATGACTATCTCAACTTTGATAATCCTGAACATCGATTGAGTCTGTTTGAAAGATCGTGGGACCGGTCAAAAAAGCTCGTTATTTTTGACGAACTTCATAAACTGAAAAACTGGAAGTCCTGGCTCAAAGGTATCTATGATACTGAAGATTTTCCTCCCTCCATATTGGTCACAGGGAGTGCAAAACTCGATACCTACAAAAAAGTGGGCGATTCTCTGGCCGGCAGATTTTTCCAGTTCAGGCTTCATCCCCTGGATTTGAAAGAAATTAAAAAAAAGTTGTTGCCGGACAGCCTTTCTGCCGCATTAGATCAGCTACTGGAGACCAGTAACTTTCCAGAGCCATTTTTGCGTGGCACCAGGCGGTTCTACAACCGCTGGAAAAAATCCCATCTTGATATAATCTTAAAGCAGGATCTCCTGGACCTAGAGAACGTCCGGCAGATCAGCTCTATCGAAATTCTTATTCAACTGCTGCGAAAAAGAGTAGGGAGCCCCATATCATATAGCTCTTTGGCCGGAGATCTTCAGTGTTCTGACAAAACCGTCAAAAGGTGGTTGACCATACTTGAAAATATGTATGTGGTTTTCCGGGTTCCTCCGTTTCACAGAAATGTTGCCCGATCCATTCTCAAGGCACCTAAGTTTTATTTTTATGACACAGGACAGGTATTGGGCAATGAAGGTGCCAGGCTGGAAAATCTTGTTGCCGGGGCTTTGTTAAAGGAAATACATTTTCTTGAGGATTGCCTCGGAGAGCGATGCGAGCTTTATTTTCTCCGAACTAAAGATGGTCGAGAGATTGATTTTTTCGTAACCAGGGATGATTCGCCGTTACTGATGCTGGAGGTGAAATGGAGCGACAGCAAACCAAGTCGTAACTTTCAGGCATTTTCGAAATTTTTCCCAAACACAAGAAAAATTCAGTTGGTTAAAGGATTAGACAGAGAGAAAACCTATCCGGATGGGGCTGAAATACGATCCGCCCACAACTGGCTTGCGGATTTTTCTCTGCTTGAATAGTTTGGATCTGTACGGTTAGATGCTCTTCCGCTAATACTTTGATTATGGTGCCTGAGCTAATTTGACGGTTAATAGCTCTCTAAACGTCCAGACATGGTCAGTAAGCCCTGCGGCCATGCCCGGAGTTTTGGAGGCCCATCTTTGTTCAAAGGGTTTAGTGGTTTCAGAGACCTTTTCCCGGAGACTCATATGAGGTCGAGCAAAATTATAAAAGGCTTGAAAGAAAACAATCTGTTTCCTGAGATTTTTTCTTTCCTTGCTGAAGCCAAGAGTTTTTCGCGCTAATGGAGCCAAGGATTGACGGAGAGTCAGGTTCAGCCTTTCCAACAGGGTGGTGCTGATTTTAAGCCCCAGTTGGGCCAATCGTTTTGCTCCACATTTGATGCGGTAGGTTACTCCGATTATCCTACTCCCTTTCCTTTCCTTAATCACCTGTCCATAAACCAAGTCCGGGTGAGGTTCTTTGATTGGATCTTTAGGACGACCCGGCTTCCCTGTTTTGGAGAACACCTTGATTTTGTGGTAGGATTCTATCAATGCTCGCATATAACAACTA
>PQXE01000166.1 GCA_003194495.1 Deltaproteobacteria bacterium | reverse complement strand
AAAAAGAATGTCTTTCTCAACTGCTTCAGCTTCATTTTTAAGCGCCTTGATTGCTTTTTTCATTAAGGCGATATCAGGATTGTCCACCAATGGTTGTTGCTCAAGTTCCTTGATATCATAACCGGGATGATAATTGAGGTTGAAGGTCGCCATCAGTTCTTTGTAAACGTTCTCCGACTTGCCCCAGCGTTGGAGCATATAGTAGGCAATGTCAGAGGCCGGTTTGGTTGCATTGTTTGTGTAAATTCCAAGGCGCTTACCAGTATCGACATCCTTGAGAACCACCAATCGCAACTTCATGGAAGTAGGGTTCTCCCGGCCATCTTTTTTGGCGGTTTGGGCAGATTCGCTTACTTCGCGCCATCCTTCACTTACCAGAAAATGATTATCCCCGGCGTATACCCCAGCTGTAAAAGAATCATCCAGCAGGCTGCTTAAGGACTTTTTACTCACGTACTTGGCCCAAGTGACAAAATCGGCAGTCTGGTCCAGTTCATTGAAAAAATGAATCCCATAGCCGCCACGGTCAAAAACCATAACAGGCCGCTCGATCCCCAAATCTTCGAGCATCGCTGCACTACGGGTGATAATGGGCCGGAAATCAATTTCATTTGACTCGGTGATGAAAAACAAAGGCCTGCCCTGCAGGTCCGTTACAACATAGAGCTCATTACCCTTCAGGGCCAGCCGCCGTACGGTAAAATAACCCTTCGCAATAACGTTGAGCCCGTAATAAGGCAAAAAGTGGCCATCAATAAAGAAAACCTCACGGTCAATCCGATCCTGTTCCAGGAGATGGCGGGCGAACTGATCAATAAGCTCTTCGCTAAGATATTGCTGGGCCATTTGACCAAGATGATCCCGAAGAGTTGTTTTGTCCGGAATACGGCTACGGCCGATGAGCAAGCCAAACTCAGTGGCATTGACAAGCTTCAAAGCTTCTATGGACGGTATAC
>PQXE01000031.1:25958-39959 GCA_003194495.1 Deltaproteobacteria bacterium | reverse complement strand
CCCAATATTTGACCCACCTCAGTGGTGGTCAATCCAGCCGTGGAATTGCGTACTATCTGAGCTACTGTGTCTCTGAGATTCCCGAATCGTGAAAAGCCGACATCCTGATACTTCCAAACTCCGAAGGAGTCGAAACGAGCGATAGCCGGGAGAGAGAAGTACATTCCGTTATAATTATAACTACGAAGGCAACCCCATTTGGAAAGGTGCCTCTGAACAGATCGTTGCGAGCAGGACAGAAGAGTCTCCAATTGGGAGAGAGTCATTACCTGAGCAGAAAGAAATTTGCGCATCGCCCTATCGAGAAGTTCTTTTTTTACCATGTCGGTAGCACCCTCCAATTGTCGTAGTATATAAAATATGTCCACACATATACTATGACAATATTGAGAATGTCAAATCAAAGTACTTGAAAAAACAGATATTTTTCTCAAGCAATGAGGACTCCGGCCCTATACCGCGACATAAACGCCCATAAGGTCATCGCGTAGAGGCTGACTCATTCTACCCAATAGCAGCGTCGTCCAAACACGAGGCGCAAGGCATTCATCTCCTTGTGGATGAAGCGATACTGTCACAATCGTCTGAATGTCATTGAAGTTCTTGGCTTGGTTAGCTATGTCGAAATACACCGGCGAGGTAGTGACAGGATCTGCAGTTTGGGATGATTATTTTTTTCAAAGTGCCTTAGTAACCGTTCATGGTAAAAGGTTCAGATGTTCAGGGTTCAAATGTTCAGAGTTCACCGAAAACCTGTCTGCCGTGACTCCGGCACAGGCAGGTCAGAATCGTTGATTAGTGAATTATAGAGGTAGCTCACAAGAGCAATCAACAATCATAAATCAACAATCATAAATCCTAGGGCTTCCTGTCAAATTTTCCGACACTTTCCGATAACGGCAATCTCACCACAAACCGGGCTCCTCCCTCTGCCGCATTCTCTGCTGATATGCTTCCTTTGAGGCTTGCTGCGAGTCGCTTCACCTGCCAGAGGCCGATACCACTGCCCTTGGGTTTGCTGGTCTTGAAGGGCTCAAAAAGGGCATCGGGTAATAACTCCTCCGGGATCCCCGGACCGTTGTCGACGATCTCTATGATTGCCTGCCCGTGATCATCATCTTTGCTTGTCCTTATCCGTACCTCCATTCCATCACCGCCTGCCTCCAGGACGTTAAGCAGCAGGTTTTCCAGGATACTGAATAGGAGTTCCGGATCGGTATGTATCCGAATTTCGCACGGACAGTCAGGACTGATTTTCAATGTGCCTAACTTTTTCCCCAGTTGTCGGCAGCGGTCCTTTAGAAACCTACAGAGCTCCAACTCTTTCCATATTGGAGTTCTCTTCCCTTTGAGTGTCCTCAGGCGATCCTGTACTTTGGCCATCCGTTTAAGTGCATCATCAACGGCCTCCAGCATGTCCTGCTGAAACTCGGGGTCATGGATATGATCCGTGGCGTTATCCCGTACCAGAGAAAGCATGGTGGCCGCATTCTTGACGTCGTGGAGGACAAAGGCTGATAGTCTATCCCATGCCTCTTGCTCACGGGTATGTGCCAGTTTCTCTGCCATGCGAACTGCCAGCAGGGCCGAAGCCGCCTGGGTTCCCATAGCTGTCAACAGGTCAAAATCGTCCTGGCCGTATTGTCCTCCGGTGAACTCCGGCCCGATGCCGATCAACCCGACGAGTTGGTCACCGATGAAGAGTGGTGTCAGTAGTACCAGGTTGAGATTGACCAAAAAGGCCTTCTTATTTTCCACTATTTCCTTCCATGCCTTATCCGGTTCTCTATCATCAAGGTGAAAGTAAGGATGTTTCTCGAGGAATCGGACCAGAGAATCATCCGGACCAAGATTATTTTTATTTGCTTTATTGTTTGGGTTCTCATGGGGGAAAACCGGTCTATAGCCGTGTTCCGTATCCCCAAGCCATATAATGAGATTGGTCGTATACAGACTCTCAGCCAGGACCTGGCGCAGGGCCTTCACCACATCGGCCTCGGTCAATGCCCCCTGGAGTTGATGAGAAAGGGCCAGCCACTCATCCCGATACTCATATTTATTGACATAAAAATGGGTGCTGATAAAGAAATGCACTCGTCGACGCAGCTTGCCGGAGCAGGTGAAGATGCCGATGGCAACCAATCCCAGAGCCAGAAACAGCCAGCGCAGGACAAAGGGGAGCGGTAGCCCGAAGATTCGCATGACCAGGGAGACGATTCCAAAGGCAAATAAATATACAGCAAATATTAATGGGGCGACAAAGGAATAAACTACCTTCCTGGACACAAACATCTTGCGGTTTAACAGCCGATGACGGGCTACTGCGTAAATCATTAAAGACCAGGCAAGGAGCAAAAGTGCAGCGAGCAAAAATAAATGATCGGGAATAAGACGCATGTATGTGAGCCGATAGGAGATAGCCCAGCACAGTGTTCCGCAGACCAGAAAACTTCCTACTATCAGAAATTTATACTCCCAGCGATATGCCGAAGTCAGAGAACGCCAGAACTGCTCCAGACGCCAAGCGCCAAGCAGCATGGTTATCAGGATAAAAATGGAATAGAAATATACAGGACCATAAAGGGCAAAAGTCAAGATATCATCTGCCACTTGGGCTACCGGGCGGTAGGCCTGGCAATAACAGGCCGACCCAACTACCACTATCCAAATAAAAATCTCAATATAAGAAGAAAAACGGGACTCCGTAGTTGTTGCAATGGTTGCCTTGCGCAACCGATGGGCCATGTTAAACCATATAAAGGCAAAGACACTTTCTGAAAAAAGGACAATCGGAACCACATACGGTTCCGGATGATAGGCCAGATAGATGTATTCTCCGGCCAGCAGGAGCAGGCCAAGCAAGGCCTGCACAAGCGAGAGGGAAAACAGCCGTTCGCCGGTTTTTAGACGGAAAACCAGAAGACAAGAAAGTATGAGTAACAGATTCAGCGCGTAAAAAAGATGGATAATCATAAAATAAACCCAAATTGAGGGATTCCTCAATCCCTCAATTCTTCAATTTTCAATATTACCAAAACATCCAGCTTTCAGTTATCAGAACATATATCCCGAGCCCCAGGTTGGTAACCCCGTGAGCCAGAATGCAGCCACTCAGCTTCTTCTGCCGGATCAGCAGTAAATTATAAATAACTCCTGCGATAATTCCTACAATAATACGATGGTGTTCAAGACCAAACAAGATGGATACGCTAATGAAAGAAAACCAGGAAAAGCTACCCAGGGGCACTGTGCGAAAGTTGGGGTTGATCAAGTAACGTAGAAGAAAAGAACGCCAAAACAGTTCTTCCATGACCGGCACGACAATCGCCGCACCCAGCAAACGCACGGCAATTAACCCTTTTGTGCCTGCTGAAGACCAACCAAAGGCAAATGGATCAAAGCCGGAATGACCACTTAACTGCAACAGGTATTCTTTGGGCACAATCCAGATGATCAGGACGAGGAGGCCGGAAAAGACTGCCTGCAAACACTCATGTGATGAAAGTTTCGGAGAAATATCCGTAGCATATTCCCGTCGCCAGAACCAGAGCAAGGCCCCGACAATCATGGTCTTGATAATATAGAGAACGTGGCTCCAATCAGGTAATAAACGGGCAAGCTCGGTCAATAACAAGAACAGAACAAAGGGAAAAACATATGGAAGCCAGGGTTTTTTTAGTAATTGCCGCATACGTTTTATGCTTTATTTCCAAGAGAAGACTTCAATACCATGGCCGGTGGAATAAAGCATATACTGAAATAAGGAGAAAGCACCTGATACAGGGTCATTATAAGATAGGATTGGGCCCGGATCTCAGGTGCTCGGAAAAAGACAAGGTTCTTATGGGCAGTTTGTCCGGCCAAAGTCTGCGGCAAAAATGGCCAGATCCGCCCCATCTACATCACCATCATCATTAAAGTCGCCCTCGCAATCGCCACTGCAGTCTGTCCGGCCAAAGTCTGCGGCAAAAATGGCCAGATCCGCCCCATCTACATCACCATCATCATTAAAGTCGCCTTCGCAGGGAGAAAAATGGGCAAAATAGATATCAGGGGAATTATAAATATTTCTGTAATCACTCCAAACCCCATAAATATCTCCTGATTCGTCCACTACAATTCTCGATTTGTCTTGGGGTGCATTATTGATATCATCATTCATGCGCCGGCTTGGAGAAAAACTAACTCCTCCGTCATAAGAGTGTGTGAGGTAAACATCGAGATTATCATTCCTATTATCCCACCATGAGACATAAATTTTTCCATCGCCTGTAACTGCCAGGGAGGGATAGAGGTATATAATTGATATAGTTATATTTGCGTCATTCACTTGGACTCCAGGCTTAAAACTTTCTCCGCTATCCGTTGACTTGGCTAAATAGACCTGTGTAGTATTTGAAGAATAGTAATCCCTCAAGTCTTTCCAGACCATATAAATGTTTTCAGTATCATCCAGTGCAAGATCAGGATAGCCTTGGCCGTAGTTAGTGCTATTTACACGTATGTTCTCGCTGAAACTTTCCCCTCCATCTGTGGATTTGGCAAAATAGATGTTTGACCGTCCGTTTCTATGATCAGTCCATGCCAGGTAAATAATCCCGCTCTCATCGACTCTAATGTTCGCAGTATATTGCCATGCATCACCATCATTATCGTCGATCCTGACCGGGGTGGTGAAAGTCTGTCCTTTGTCCGTAGATTTGGCAAAGTAAATATCGTAATCGTTATAAAAACCTGTATAATAATTATGAATCCAAGTTACATAAATATTACCATCATTGTCTATTGCCAGGGCTGCTTCATACTGAGTGTCAGGATCATTTACAACCTGCACATTAGGGCTGAAATTAGCTCCTCCGTCAGTGGATTTAGCAAAATAGATATCCCAATTTCCATTGCGGTTGTCATGCCATACAACATATACATTGCCTTGGTTATCAGTAGCCACCCTTGGCGCACAATTGGGGGCAGTGCCGCTATCATCGCTCACACACACACCGGCACTGAAGGTCAGCCCTCCGTCAGTGGATTTGGCAAAATAGATATCGTCTTGTCCTCCACCAGAGTCGTCACGGTCCCTCCACACCACATAGATAATTCCATCTGAGGTAACAGCCATGTCAGGTTGATACTGCCGTCCTATGGAAACGTCGTTTACCTGCACATTATCGGTTACTCCGTCATCATAAAGAGCCAATCCCATTACAATTGGAGAAAATGGAGTTGTGTCTACACTTGGAGGAGCAAAATCGTCCATGGCAACCGCAGATCCTGCCCATAGTAATCCCAGAAAAGAAAAGAAAATCAGAAAAAAAGTTCCATTTTTCATCGCAGTTCTCCTTTTTTGTTGCTCAGGATCGACCTTTCAGTAAATATTATGCCAACCAGCCTCTATCTTCTGCGTTTTCGCTTTTAAAGGATTTCTGGACAAACGTTTATTTCAGCATAAATTACGTGAAATGCGTTTCCTGAAAAAATATAATTTCCCCCCATATTTATTTATCGACATATTGGCATCCTTCATTCACCAGTTTACACTTTTTCAAAAAAGTGTGTATTATCGAATCGAATTGAATTGAATGCCGATGTCGAAACTGGAAATTTGAAATTAGGTAACGCATCTACATTCTTGTGTTTTTCCCAATTTCTAATTTCAAATTTCACTGCCAAAATACAAGATCAACAAAGTGTAAACTACTTTTGGGATAATATGAAGGATGCCGACATATTTTTTTAATATATTAAAAACAATATTGGCATCCTTCATTCACCAGTTTACACTTTTTCAAAAAAGTGTGTATTATCGAATCGAATTGAATTGAATGCCGATGTCGAAACTGGAAATTTGAAATTTGAAATTAGGTAACGCATCTACATTCTTGTGTTTTTCCCAATTTCTAATTTCAAATTTCACTGCCAAAATACAAGATCAACAAAGTATAAACTACTTTTGGGATAATATGAAGGATGCTACAATATGGCTCTTGTTTTAAGAAATCTTTCAGTGAAGGAGGATAGGGATGAATAATGTAATGAAACATCTCCTAGTAGGTATTATTTTATTTTTTGTCTGTAGTTCATTCTGTGCGGTGGCCTTCGAACCGCCGTCCTTTGTATTGGGCCCCGGGGACGTCCTTGAAGTATCTGTCTGGAAGGACGAAGAACTGACCAAACAGGTGATTATTCAGCCTGATGGATACCTGAGTTTTCCTTTGATAGGGCAGGTTTTGGCAGGGGGACGCACTTTAGATGATGTACAATCTGAAATAGCCAACCGATTGGAGGAATATATCTCATCTCCTACGGTCACCCTTCTGCCCTTTCGCATTGAGAGCTACAAGGTATATGTGCTGGGCAAGGTCAACAAGCCGGGGGTATTTATTGTTCCTCCTGCCGTGAACGTGATGCAGGCCCTGAGCATGGCAGCCGGCACCAACCCCTTTGCCGATCTCGACAATATCTCCATCCTTCGCCAGGGCGCCGGCGGGCAAGAGAGGATTCCTTTCGACTACAAGGACGTGGCCAAGGGCAAGGATCTTGGGCAAAACATTGAGCTTAAAAGTGGTGATGTGGTCGTGGTCCCATGAGCGAGTGAGGTTGAAATGAGTAAGTTTTCAAATCTTATGCAACCCAGCAGGTGGAGTATTTACAGCGGAATCAGATATTGCCCGGCCTGTTTGTCAGTGCTGCTTCTTGTAGTTCCTGTTTTTTTATGGCCCGGACATTCAATGGCTATCCAGGAGTTAATTCCAAAGTTGTCCCTTGATGTTACGTATGACGACAACATCAATTTTTCCAGCAAAGAGCGCCGGAGAGACTGGATCTATGAGGTCCGGCCTTCGCTTTCCTGGAGGTATCGTACAGAACGGGATACTTTGGATGTGATGGCTGGCCTGCGTGGACTGAAATATGACACAGAACATGATCTGGATACCCTGGACCAGGACTATCGCCTATACGCTTCAAGGGAGGTATTTTTGGGTACTATCGTGTCCTTGAGCGGCCGGCATACCCTGGATACTACGCTGGACGACGAGTTCACAGAAGAGGGGTTGCTCCTTGACCGGGAGGACAGAACCGTTTACTCCGTGGAGCCTGCAGTCCGGTGGCAGGCTACCGAGCGATCCACATGGTCCCTGTCATTCCCGATATATCATGTAAACTATGAAGGGGATAAAAATGTTGATTACAATTATGAATATTTGATATTGAACTACAGCTACCTCCTGGATGATGAAAAGACCAGCCTGCTTGCCCAACCAAGTGTAGGTTTCATAGATTTCGAACATGGCGATACCCAAGTCTACGAAATGATGTTTGGCGTGGGATATGAGTTTACTGAGCGTCTGTTTGCCAAATTAATGGCCGGGCTTAGTTACACTCGTTCCCATAATGATAAAGAGAACTACAGTAAAACCGGATGGGTAGGGGTAGGAGAACTCAAATGGGATTGGGATCGAGGCCAGTGGAATATGAATCTTGTGCGTCGTGTATCTGCAAGTGGTTATGGTGAGACATTGATTAAAGACCGGCTGACCACAGGGGTCTCCTGGAGAATAACAGAAAGAATGCGCTTCAAAGGCAGGCTCAGCGCGGGCAAGGTTAAGTCACAGGATGATAAAGCGTATAGTGATGAGAATTATATAACTTATGACGTCAGTCCTGCGATAGTCTATCAGTTGTCAGAACGAATAGATGTGGGAGCATATTATCGCTACAGCCTTATAGATGAGAAAGAGGAGTCTGACAGGAACCGCAACCGGTTCTTTATACGGCTTGACTATATAGACGTTTGGTTCGGTCAATAATTTTTACGGTAATTAAATATGACACAAAATATAGAACGCGGTCCACAGTCCCTTAAGGAATATACGGATCTCCTGCTCCGGCGCAAATGGCAGATCTTCATACCCTGGCTGGTCGTTTTTGGTGCGATAACTGCCATTGCCTTTCTTTTACCTTCTGTGTATCGCTCTACCGCCACTATTCTTATTGAGTCACAGCAGGTTCCTCAGGACTTGATTCGTACTACAGTGACCGGCTTTGCAGAAGAGAGGATAAAATCAATTACTCAGCAGATATTTAGCCGTAAGATTCTTATAAATATCATTGAAGATTTTGATCTGTATTCTGAAAAGCGCGGAAAGGATCCAATGGAAGAAATTCTAGAGGATATGAGAGATGATATATTTGTTGAAATGGTGAGTGCAGAGGTCCCTGATCGCCGGGGCGGACGGCCCGTTACCGTAAATGTGGCCTTTACTGTTTCATATGAAGGTCGTGATCCCCAAAAAGTAATGCAGGTAACCAACAGGCTTGCATCACTCTTCCTGGAGCATAACCTCCGCATGAGGGAGGGTCTTGCAGAAACCACGACTGAGCTTCTGGAGCAGCAGCTTGAACAATACCGTGGTTTAACCAACGATCTGGAGAAACGTATAGCCCGTTTTAAAGAGGCCCATATTACCGAGCTTCCGGAGCTGTTGAACCTTAATCTGGAGACAGAACGTCAATTGCGGCGTCAAATCGAAGGTGTAGACGAACAGGAGCGCAGCCTGAAGGACCGGAAGATATATCTGGAAGGTCAGTTGGCTAATGTGTCCCCGGACCCCCCACTTTTGAATGTAAGCGGACAGTATATTATGGATCCTAAAGAACGACTGAGGGCACTAAAGAGTCAGGCCATAACTCTTGCAGCGACTCTTTCTCCAAAGCACCCTGATGTCACCAAGGTACGTAAAGAGATAGCTGAACTGGAAAAGGAGATAGGCGTACTTGACAAAAGGCTGGAAATGAAAGATGCCCTACACCTAAAAGAACAGGAGCTTAAAGAGCTGAAGACAGGAGCAACCGACAAACACCCGGATATTTTGAAGCTCAAGAAGGAGATAGAAAAGCTTAAAGAGAATGTCAAAGATTATGAGGATATGGGGAAGAAAGGGTTTGATCTCGCTCAGGCACAGCCCACAAATCCAGCTTACATAAGCCTTCAGACTCAGGTCAAGGTCGCTGAAATGGATCTTAAAGGCTTGAAGGACAAAAGGCAACAGTTGGAGGAAAGATGGCAGGATTATGTGAAGCGTCTGGAAAATATGCCCCAGGTGGAGCTTGAATACAGGGAGCTGGTCAGGGATCACGATGGCGCACAGAGAAAATATGCTGAAACCACGGCCAAACTTATGGAAGCTCGTCAGGGCCAAAGCCTGGAACAGCTCCAGGCCGGAGAAAAATTTACTATTATCGATCCGCCTCAGTTGCCTGAGATACCGGTCAAGCCCAAACGCATTGCCATTTCACTGATAGGCTTTATCCTGGGTATTGCGGCAGGGGTTGGTGTAGGTGCCGTGATGGAATTCGCAGATTCGACCATCCGGTCTCCGAAAGATATTCGCCGTATTACCGGACATCCGGTCCTGGCTTCTATCCCGGATGTTGGTGAGGTACAGAAAAAGCGAGGCAGAAATAAATGAGCAAGTTGGAAAAGGCGATGGAAAGAGCGAAGCAGGCCCGTGGCATAGAGACAAGCCCGGCCGGTGCAGCTACTATACCGACTCCTGTTAATAAAGGAAGAAGATTGGAGCCTATAGACCCAGTATATACACAAACCAGGGTCTATCCCTTTGATAAGGCCTTGCTGGAGAAGCATGGCGTCCTGACCACGGCCTTTAATCCCATCATTGTGGAGCAGTACAACCTTTTGCGGGCCAGAGTCATGGAAGCCATGACGAGTAATGGATATAATTCTATTTTAGTAACCAGTCCTGAGCCCGAAGAGGGAAAGACGCTTACTGCTGTGAATTTGGCTATCAGCATAGCCAGAGAGTCTAATCGGACAGTATTACTCATAGATACGGACATGAGGCAGACGTCGGTTCATCGTTACCTTGGCCTTCCCGGGGGCACTGGACTCTATGAATACATCACAAAGGGAACGCCCCTGTCTGAACTCTTGATTAACCCCGGACTTCCCAGATTGACCGTGCTTCCGGCTGGTATGCCGGCGGATTATCCGGCAGATCTCCTGAGTGGTCCGGCCATGCAGGAGTTTGTCCGCGATGTAAAAGGACGTTATCCGGACCGCTATATCATTTTCGACAGTCCTCCGATTTTGGCCTATGCCGATGGGCTTTATTTGGCCCGGTATGCCGATACAGTGCTTATGGTAGCCCGAAGTGGAAGCACAAAAGAAGATAATCTAAGACAGGCATTGGAGTCGCTTGGCGATCGACCTCTGCTTGGAACAGTCCTCAACAGGGTGCCTAAAGGGCAAGGTCCTGCTTATAGCTATTACTGAAAATGTTGAACGGGTTCTGGGTTTGTTGGGTTTGTTGGGTTTGTTGGGTTTTGTGATGACTTAGTATTATGTATGAAGATTTTTTCGGCCTCCAAGAACGTCCATTTAAACTCCTGCCTGATCCTGGTTATCTCTTTTTGAGCCATCAGCATCGACTCGCCTTAGTGCATTTAGAATATGGTCTTTTAAATAACGCTGGTTTCGTTGTCATAACAGGGGAGATTGGTACCGGAAAGACTACTCTGATTAAAACGTTGCTACAGCGTTTAGATCAGACCACATTAGTGGCCTCTATCTTTAACACTACGGTCGGCCCTGACGAGTTTTCCTCACTTGTCCTCCAGGAACTGGAGCAGGAAACTGCGGGCCATAACCGGGCTGAAAAGATAGAGCAACTCAATGCATTTCTGATTTCCTGCTATGCCCGGGGCCAAAGGGTTGTTCTTATCGTTGATGAGGCACAGAATCTAAGCCTTGAAACACTTGAAGAGATCAGACTTTTATCTAATCTCCAGACAGATAAGGACTACCTTATACAGATTATTCTGGTTGGGCAGCCTGAATTGCGACGCAAACTGTTACATTCAGGTCTTCAACAACTGGCACAACGTATATCTGTCCACTATCATCTTAAACCATTAAATGAAGTGGAAACCTCGGCCTATATCCGCCATCGTCTGAGTGTCTCCGGTGGAAAAGATGCTGAAGATATCTTTTCCGGGGAGGCTATGGAAGTCATATATAAGTATACACAAGGCATTCCACGATTGATAAATCTCCTTTGTGATGCGTGTCTGGTCCATGGCTTTGCGGATCAGGTTCAGGCCCTGACCGCAAGTATTGTTGAGGATGTAATAAAAGATGATGGTGCAGGAAGTTTTTGGGCACTTGCCTCAACCACTGCTTCCAAACCGGAGGATGCGGGCCGGCATGCTGCAGACACGCCTGAATCAACGGGTAGTGAGGACAGGCTGTGGACCCTGGAAGAACAAGTCGGGCAGATAGGAAAAGGACTCCTTGCTCTCAGTCGGCTGGTACATGAAAGGCTCCTTTCTGACGGGGTCCCGTCCCGGGGAGGAGAAACCGGGGCAGAAAAACAGTTGTTGCAATTTCTTGAAGAGGAGAGGGCAAAAGTGCGGCTACTTGAAAAGCAATGCCATAAACATATTGAGCAAATAGCTGAGCTTTCACATACGTCTCACGAGGTAGTCAGTGCGGAGAATACTCCTGTCACCAAGATGATTTCACCGTGGCGTAGGCTATGGCCTCCGGGATCATTTTATTCTAAACTGAGATTTATAATCAAGAGGTAGCAGCTATGTCGGCAATAAATCGTTTCACGCTGTTGGGGCTTATTCTATGTCTGGCAATAAGCGCCTGTTCTTCTCCGCAGGAAAAACGTGATAGCTTTATGACTAAGGGTGAAAAGCTGGAGGCTGGGAAGGACTATGTAAGAGCCAGACTGGAGTTTAAAAATGCAATTAAGGTTGATCCTCAATGTGTTGATTGCTATGCCGGTCTGGCAGGAGTAGAGATTGCACTGAAAAATTTCCGGGAGGCGTATGCAGCCTATTCCAGGGCAGTTGAGTTGGCTCCCGAACGAATGGATCTCCAGCTTGCTCTGGGCCGGTTGTTTCTTCTTGGACGGTCTGCTGATAAGGCGGAGGAAAAGGCCCGTCTCATAATCTCTAAAGAGCCTGACAATCAAAATGCTCAGATCCTGCTTGCCATGGCTCTTACCCTTCAAATGGACAAAAGAGAAGATGCCCTGGATCTACTGAAAAATATTCGCAATGATGCCCCTGCGCGGCCTGAAGGTTATATCCTCGCGGCCAAGATACTTTCAGGCCAGGGTTATATGTCAAAGGCTGAGTCAATGCTGAGAAAAGGCATTGAAAATTCTCAGGAACCCCGTCCTTTTTTACAGGCCTTACTCTCTATTTATTTCCAGCAAAGAGATTGGGATGGTGTCCTGGATGTGGCCAAAGAGATGGAATCACTTGCCCCGGACGATGCTCGTTCTCACCAGATGCTTGCCCAGATCTATGAGCAGAGGGGAGAAATCGATTTGGCAAAAGAAGCCTGGCAAAAGGCATTAGACAAGGAGCCGGATAACTCTCAGCTTGTTCTGGCCCTCTCCCAGTTCTGGCTGGGGCAGCAGAAGTCCTCTGAGGCCGAGACTACGCTGAGAGATGCCTTAGGAAAAAAACCTGAGGCTCTGGAATTACGCTTGGCCCTTGCCCGCCTGTTGACTATCACCGGCAGGGGCTCTGATGCCCTTGACGTTCTTGAGCAGATTCGGGAGAAGGATATTAGCAAGCCGCAGCGTATTGCATTGCTGAATGAAAAGGCAAGAATTCTTTATTTTACCGGGAAACTTGATGAATCTGACGAATTGGTATCTGAGATACTTAAGGAAAATCCCAAAAATCCCCCGGCGCTTCTTATACAGGCCCGCATTGCACTGGTTCGCAGAGAAGGTGCCTTGGCAGTGACCGCCCTGCGAACCCTTTTAGATGATGCACCGGATAATGTACAATACCGAATATTGCTGGCACAGGCCCATTTGATTAATAAGGAGTTTAAGCTCGCAGAGGATCAACTTCGCAGGGCCACGCAAAAAACCCCAAAAGACCAAAGACCTTGGCAGGCACTGGTAAAATTATATTTATTGGAAAAAGACATGAACCTTGCACAGAACGCCATTAATGACGCACTCAAATCAGTCCCTGACTCTGCTGTCATCTATGAGCTTCAGGGAAGAGTTCAGTGGCTCAAGGGAGATACTTCATCTGCTGAGAAAAGTTTCAGGAAGGCAATAGAGCTTAATCCCAATTGGCTGATTCCCTACCGTGATTTAGCCGGTGTACTTGCAAAGTCGAACAAATTGGACGTGGCTGAAAAGGGCCTTAAAGATGCCGTAGCAAAGCATCCCAAGGCATGGAATCTGAAAATCCTCCTGGCCACCTTCTATGAGCAGACCGGGCAGGCCAAGTCTGCCATTTCCGTATACGAAGGTCTTATTAAAAATATGCCGGAACATCCTTTAGTATATAATAATTTGGCATATCTTTACACAGAACACTATGACGACAAAGAGCATCTTGCTCAGGCCAAGGACCTGGCAGAACGCGCATTGTCTAAACGCCCCGGAGATGTATCTGTTTTGGATACTCAGGCATGGATTCTCTTTAAATCCGGAGAACCGGAGAAGGCCCTGGAGGTCATAGATACAGTGGATGCCAATGTGCAAAATCCTACTTTACTGTATCACAAAGGAGTTGTGTTGATTGCACTGGGTGAAAAAGAAAAAGCGCGAATAGCTTTGCAGCAGGCCTTAGAAGATGAAAATCTGTTCCCTGAACGAGAAAAGGCTCAAAAACTTCTGACAGCTCTATGAGTAAAATGATAATTTAGGAATTGAGGGTTCAGGGTTATCTTTCTTTCGTTAACCTTGCGAGCTATTGGGCCAACTGCCATGCCCAATTGGATTGATCATTGCTCTATTGTTCTATTCTCATGAGCCTTTTGCAAAACTCGGAGTGCAGGAGAACTGAAATTGCGAATGAATTTCAGTTATCTAATAATTATGGACACATATTGAAAATAGAGCACTATTTTACCTAAAATGCGCTAAATTGCCAAATTTTAGACAAAACTCTACCTTATATCCCTATTGAACACATAAACAGCGCCAGACCTTGCCT
>PQXE01000031.1:21458-24806 GCA_003194495.1 Deltaproteobacteria bacterium | reverse complement strand
TAGACCATTTTTGCCACAAACGCCCGAGCAATAGCAATACGATCTTCAAGAGGCCGTCCTGGAAAACCGACGCAATTTTGGATAAAGGCCTCTATACGAATAATTTCCAGGGCAGTTACGAGTTGTAATTGCTTATTAGTCAGCTCGCCAATTTTCTCTTCCATCCAGGGGAAAAGAGAGTCTTGAATCCTGAACCAATAGCCGGACAGGTTATCAAACAGGCTCATTTCTACCCCCTCCTTTTTTTGATCTTTACTAATTAGTAATGAATCTATATAATATAGATAACGAAGTATTACAACATTTTTCGTAGTTTATTTGAAGTCAAAAAATTATTCATTGACACTTCCATAAAATACAATTTGATGGTATCATTTTAAAAATTTATTCTATTTTTTTTGCTTTCTCAAAAGCCAAAAAAACATTCTATTCTCTGAGTTTTGCAAGAGGCTCTCATGCCTTCTTTATTCAAAATTTACGAATCAATGGTCCACAAACCCAATAAACCCTGAACCCCTGAACGGTTACGGCTATTGTCTGTCCAGTATCTCCCTTATGCTTTTAGAAAGCTGTTTCATATTAAAGGGTTTTTGAATGAAACCATCGCAACCACGTTCCAATATTTTGGCCGCATCACCCTCCACACTGTATCCGCTTGAAAGGAGCACCTTGATATCGGGGTTGATCTCCTTCAATTTGTCATAGGCTTTGTCACCGCCCATCTCCGGCATGATCATGTCGAGGAGCACTATGTTAATTTTGTCTTTGTTGTTGCTGTAAACTTCTAGGGCTTCTTTTCCGTTTCCTGCCCATAATACCTTGTATCCCAATTCTTTTAAAATTGTCTCTGCAAACTCACTGATCATGTCCTCATCATCTACAAAAAGTATAGTCTCCGTACCCTTCAATAGCTCGCAGGGCAACAGCTTTTCTTCTGTTAATTTTTTGTCCGAGGCCGGCAGATAAATGGAAAAAGTTGTTCCCTTTTCTTTTTCACTGTCAATATGGATGATGCCTTTATGATTTTTAATAATGCCATAGGCGGAGGCAAGGCCTAAACCCGTCCCCTTGCCTACTTCTTTAGTAGTAAAGAATGGCTCGAATATTCTCCGGCAGGTTGCTTCATCCATACCGATTCCGTTATCAGTCACGGATATCTTTACATAATAGCCGGGCTCTATGTGAAATGCCTTGACATAGTTTGCATCAAGCGTGACGTTTTCTGTTTCAAGGTATAACTCTCCGCCCCCGGGCATGGCCTGCCAGGCATTGACATAAAGATTTAACAATACCTGTTCTATCTGGCTCTGGTCCACCTCAACCGTCCAGATGTCTTTCTGGTATTTTCCACAAATTCTTATCTCTTTCTTGGTACGGCTAAACATCTCTGAGCACTTGCCGATAAGATCGTTTATATCAGTGGGCTTGACTTCATATTTACCTCCCCTGGCAAAACCCAGGAGTTGTCTGGTAAGGTCCGCCCCCTTTTTTATTATACTCTCTATTCCTTTGAGATGTTTATAATGGGGATGGTCAGAATTATTATCCAATAACATCAAGGACGTGCGGCCCTGGATACCCATGAGCAGGTTGTTGAAATCATGGGCAATGCCTCCGGCAAGGGTCCCGATGGCCTCCATCTTTTGGGCCTCGTGAAGCTGTTTTTCTGTTTGACGTAGTGTCTCCCCTGCCTGCTCATGTGCCTTTTTTATCTCCATATTGTAGATAGCAAACGCAACATCATCAGCTACTTCACATAGAAGTTCCTTTTCCTCTTCGTCGACAGAGACATCGGATGCAAGTAAAATAGCCAGCAGTCCGAAAAGCCTGCCGGCGTGCTCGACACGGATGATTACTGTTTCTTTGCCTGCGCATGTGTTTTTGAAAAAGCAGTCACCACATACTGAGGATTTGTCAACGACCACAACCGGGGCATTCAGAGTTAGCGCGTTTTTTATGCAAGGGGGATAAACGCCTTGCATAATATTTTCGCAGAGAGGAGAGACATTTTCCTCGTAACAGGAACCCTTGACCGTGGCAAAGGTTTCATCATCCTGTAAAAATCCCAGCCACGCAGCATTGTAGCGACGTGTCTCTATCAGGGTGTCACAGGCTACCTGAAGCAGATCATCCCTTTCCTTTACCACCAGAATTAACTGATCAAGATTCTTGATGGCCTTGAGAACGCTGTTCAGGTGTTCGATGCGTTTTTCAGCCCGTCTGCGCTCGGCGATTTCTTGTTTCAGTTGTTCGTTCTTTTTTGCCAATTCGGCAGTGCGTTCCCTGACACGGATTTCCAGTTTGTCGTGCGATTTTTGGAGTGTGTTCTTGGCCTTACGCAGCTCAACCGCCTGCTTCCCAAACTTTGCAATAAATTCCACTACATGAAATAATAGATTTGAATAATTCCAAACTACATCTTCATCAACCAGGCGCATGTTCTTTGCTTCTTCAATCAGTAAATCTGGATCCAGGTTGATCTCTTGGGCTATTTCTCCGAGTTTTTTTAGCTGCTCAGGAGAGAACGCCTTTGCTATAAATTGACCGCCGAACATGGTTCCTTTATGAATACCATTGATGATAATCGACGCTACAAAATGACCACCATAGGCAAAGCAATATTGAATCCTCGGTTTTTTTAACTCAAGTGCCTTGCGGCCCATCTCCAAAAATGATTGAAAACAACGACGTTTTCCTTCTTCTGTTGATTGGATTAAGGCACAGAAACTGGTGGGATCGCTGAACCTGGTCAAAGGTTTACCATCCGGCGAAAAAATTATCGAAGAAACACCGGCGGTTTTTGCAAAATTATCCTGAATAGCCTGAAGTTCGTCAAGATCAATGAGTTCACGCAATGATGAAGACTTATCCAATTTTATCTCCCAACCTTTGGATTGTTGATTGTTGATTGCTCTTGCGAGCTACCTCCATAATTCATTAATCAACGGTCCAGACCTGCCTAACCGGAGTCACAGCAGACAGGCTTTCGGTGAACACTGAAACTCCGAACCCATGAACCTATAATTTGTAAAGGTATCTCAGGAAAGATATGGCTGCAAAAATGCACGAAATGCACAAATATTACAAATTTGCATTTAGTAATATCAAATAGTTAGTGCCTGAACGAAAACCCCAAATTTTGTTTTCTCAATTTAGGCCGGGGACCATTAACATGTTAAGATTATTTCCTTTTTTAATTCAAAATTTAAAATTCAAAATTTAAAATTGTGTCTGAACGGCCTTTTCGTTCAGACACTAGTACTGCGTCCCAAAAGTTTTGACGTGCTTTCCGGCAATTTAACTTTCTATGCTGCCTCCAGCATTTCTTGACAGATGTAACTTTCAAGA